>JACTMO010000069.1 GCA_014584605.1 Bacteroidota bacterium
ACCCCGATTCAAATCCGCCCCACGCTCTTTCTTTCGAGAACCAGCGTCCATGCTCGGTTCAGCTCATGTTCGAGCTTCAGTTAACCGGACAGCAATGGTATGGGAGAGGAAATAGCAAATCCCTGGTGAACTGGTGGACAGCACAAGCCTCACAGGACAAGGCCGTGGACAAATGCTACCGCGCGCAGCCCTTCGAGAGCGATGCGAAGCGCGTAGAGTTCCTGTTCGGGTTGTATGAGAGGTATGCGGCGGGGTTGTTGGCGCAAGAGAAGGAGAAAAAGGTGAAGAAGGAAAGGAAGTGAGAAGGGGGAGAAAGTGAAAACGAGTGGAAGTGAAAAGCACCATGAACCATGCTTTGGAATAAGACTGACCGATACATGCCGCTTCCCTTCGAAAGTGAGGCGGCTTTGGAGGATGCCGTTGCGCAAGTGAAAGGGCCGTTGTTCGGCAAGGACCGGATCTACGTGAACGTCAAGCGCAAGATCGGCAAGGGTGGTGCCACCAAGAACATTCCGGACGGATACCTTCTGGACCTGACCGATCACGAGGCCCCCAAACTTTTCGTGGTTGAGGTGGACCTGGCGAGCCACCAGCACCTGAAGCACATCGCCGTTCAGATCCTGGAGTTCTCCCTGTCCTTCGAATCCTCGCGGATGCAGGTCAAGAACATCATCAAGGAGGCGCTCCAGAAGAGTCCGGCCGACTGGGGTGCTTGCGAGGCCTTCGCACGGAAGAACAACTTCGAGAACGTCGACTTTCTGCTGGAGCGGATCACGCACAGGCCCGATGCATTCAACGCGCTTCTGGTCATTGATGACCTCAGCGATGAACTGGAGACGGTCCTGATAAGTCGTTTCAAGTTCCCGGTGGAAGTGGTCACGCTCCGCCGCTATAGGAACAAGTCCGGCGCGGTGCTGTTCGAATTCGAGCCGTTCCTGAACGAGGTCGTGGACGACACGGAGCATGTCGACATCGCTGAGCTCGACACCATCGTTGTCCCGGCCAGGGAGGACGGCTTCAAGTCGGTCTTTCTGGGAGAGTCGGCATGGTATGCCATCCGGGTCAATCCTTCCATGATCCCTCGGATCAAGTACATCGCAGCGTACCAGATCGCACCGGAATCAGCCATCACGCATCTTGCTGTCGTCAAGAGCATCGAGCAGTACCGGGAGACGAACAAGTACATCGTGACCTTCACGGGGAAGGCCGAGAAGATCAAGCGTGTTCCATTGGGCAAGATCAAGGGTAAAGCGCCCCAGAGCCCGCGATACTCTTCCCGGGAACGGATCCTGAAAGCGAGTTCATTGGATACGGTGTTCTGAGTGCGCCCTGTTGCCAACACCCCAAACCGCCTTGCGCCTCGTAGAGATCCAATAGCTTCTGCCAAACAGACCAGTGATCCTTTTCCATGCCCCTCCCTGCCTTCTCCCTCAACAGCATCAAGGGCCGCGTGGCCGAGACCGCCAGCATGAATAGGCGGTAGCAAAGCCACCTGTGCCTGAGACTGATAGCACGTCCCCTATTTTTGGGGAATGGAGCACACCGCCACCTTTGAAGTAATCCTCAGCGGTACCAAGGGCGGCCAGCCAATTGGGCCGGAGGACTACGACATCAAGGCCCTGCGCAAGCTGCTGGACGAGGTGGAGGTGCTGCTCTTCCCCAACGACCGCAAGGAGCGGCCGGTGATCAGCTACACCGTGGAGGAGGGCTCGGTGCGCAACATCTTTCGGACCGGCATACAGGCCGTGGCACAGACCAGCGCGGTGCTGGGCCTGGTGGCCGGTGCGGGCACGGTGGATGTGCTGGAACCGCGCACGGCCAAGGCCATTGAGGCCATGCAACACTG
Source organism: Bacteroidota bacterium (assembly GCA_014584605.1). Lineage (GTDB taxonomy): Bacteria > Bacteroidota > Bacteroidia > Flavobacteriales_F > PHOS-HE28 > PHOS-HE28. The sequence continues at coordinate 1,847 of JACTMO010000069.1, forward strand.
GGCGCAGGAGACCGACCTGGCCTTCACCTTGCGCACCAGCCTGCCCGGCAGCCCTGAACTGCGCATTGACCGGACCACGCACTACCTGCGTACCGAGGCCACCAGCGTGGAAACGGAAGTGTACCTGTACGGCCGCGTGGTGGATGCCGGCGGCAAGGAGAAGCCCAACATCCACTTGCAGGTGGAAGGGCAGGGCCAGTACACCATTGATGCGCAGGAGCGGTTCCTGGAAGGCTTGGAGAAGAACATCCTCTACCACCGCATGGGCGTCCGCGCCCTGGGCCGCCAGAACCTGCAGACCGGCGAGATCGAGAAGGGGAGCTTGAAGCTGATCGAGCTGATCGATTACGACGAGCACTACGAAGAAGCCTACCTGAAGCGCTTGCAGGCCAAAGCCTACACCTGGCTGAAGGACACCGACCCGGACCAATACCTCAACGATGTCAGGGGCGAATACGGGGCTTGAGGCCGTACACGGCGTGTTGGTGGATACCGGCTTCCTCATCCGCCTGCTGAAGGCCGGTGGTTTCGGTGCACGTATCGCTCAATTGAACGCCGCAGGGCATCAACTGCGCATGCAGTTACTGGACCTGAACGTGCCGATGGCCGAGGCCTTGGGTCGCCTGAACTTCCCGGAGTGAATGGCCACCTTCCTCACCGCCACAGACAGCAGCGCCGCCATTGAGCGGGTGATCCGCGAAGCGAAGGGCTCGCTCTCGCTCATCAGCGCCTTCGTGTTCCCGCGCATCGTACAACCGTAGGCCCTGGCCGCAAGTCCCGACCATGCCCCTCCCCGCCTTCTCCCTCAACAGCATCAAGGGCCGCGTGGCCGAGACCATCATCCAGGAACTGTTCCTGGCGCACCAGTTCAACGTGTTCCACTACGGCATGGAACGCAGCGTGCCGGGCATCGCCCAGCTGACGCGCCGCACCAACGGCCCAGTGAACGACCGCATCCGCAGCATGCCCGATTTCGTGGTGCAGGACCCGCGCAATAACCGCCTGCATTTCGTGGAGGTGAAGTACCGGGCCAGCGGTACGTTCAGCAAGGACGACGTCGGGGACGATTACCCCTGGCCGCACGCCTCGTTCGTGGTGGTGAGCAAGGAGCACATCAAATGCCTCACGTGGAAGCAGCTCGCGGCTGGCAAGGCCATCGCGCCCGATTGCGGCAACCTCCTGATCAAGCGCGTGGAGCTGGGCCTGGATCGCAAGCTGGTGACGCAATTCACCGAGGTGGCCCGGCGCTTCTTCAGCGGGGTGTAGTAGGGTCGGCGGAATGCGTGCGCACCGCGACCGGTGCATCGCGGTCCATCGGAGCCCGGCCCAGGTGGGCGCGGTGGTGCATGTGGCGTTCGATGGCCCGGCCCGGGTGCGCGCGTTCGATGCGTTCGGCCGGGTGGTGATGGACCGCACCCTGGTGCCCGGGGACCGTGGCCTTCAGCTGGATCCGGGCATGGTCCCGGGCCTGTACGGCCTCGAGATCAGTCCCCGCAACGAGGAAGGGGTGCTGCGTGCGCGGCTGGTCGTGGAGTGAACCCCGGCGTGAAGGGTCGGTGCAGCTCGTGTGGTGGTGAGCCTCTCATGGTCGCCCCTCCCCTCACGCCACCCACCGCGGCCACGCCAGGTACCACTTCTCCACGGGCCGCGCCATGGCCTGGATGGCCAGGTTGTCGCTGGCGGCGGCGATGTCGCGCAGGCTGCCGTCCTTGAACAGCAGTTCGATGCGCTGGCGGGTGTCGTCGTAGGCGTTGTTGACGATGCGTCCGTGCAGCACGAAATGGCCGGCCTGATCGGCGGGGATGCCGGATCCGTGCGCCACGCGTTGCAGCAGTTCCTGCCGCCGCCCCTCGTCCCACGGCCGGTCCTGCAGGCGGATGCGGAAGGTGCGCCGCTCCACGATGTCCGTGCAGAGGCGGGCGAGCGCCGGGTCGGGGTGGCGGGCCCACACCTTCACGGCGCCCATGATGTCGTGGTCGTCCAGCCGCAGGAAGTCGGCCAGCACCTCGGGGTCGTCGAAGCTGCGCCGGTCGTGCCGTGCGGTGAGGAAGCGCAGCAGGGGCGGACTGGCGAAGAGCGCATGGCCCCCGGCGGCCAGGTCGCGGGCACGGCGCAGGGCCTCCACGAGCATCACCTCGGCGCTCACCACGGTCTTGTGCAGGTACACCTGCCAGTACATCAGGCGGCGCGCCACGATGAACTTCTCAATGCTGTAGATGGCCTTCTCCTCCACCACCAACCTGTCGTTCACCACCTCCAGCATCTTGATGATGCGGTCGCCGCCGATGACGCCCTCGCTCACGCCGGTGTAGAAGCTGTCGCGGTTCAGGTAATCCATACGGTCCACGTCCAGCTGCCCGCTCACCAGCTGGTGCAGGAAGCGCTTGGGGTGCTGGTCGCGGAAGATGCGGATGCCCGGTTGGAGCGCGCCGTCGAAGGCCCTGTCCAGGCGGTCCATCACCAGGGCGCTCACCTCCTCGTGGCCCACGCCCTGCACGATGCTGTTCTCCAGGGCGTGGCTGAAGGGCCCGTGGCCCACGTCGTGCAGCAGGATGGCGATGCGGGCGCCCAGGGCCTCCTCCTCGGTGATGGCATGGCCCTTGGCACGCAGGGCGTCGATGGCCAGGCCCATGAGGTGCATGGCGCCCAAGGCATGGTGGAAGCGGGTGTGGAGGGCTCCGGGGTACACCAGGTGCGAGAGGCCCAGCTGCTTGATGTAGCGCAGGCGCTGGAACCAGGGATGGTCGATCAGGCGCAGCACCAGTGCGTGGGGCACGGTGATGAAGCCGTAGATGGGGTCGTTGAGGATCTTGGTGGCCACGGCGCCGGTGCGGGGTCGGCGCCACCGCCGTACCTTGCACGGGCCGAAAATAAACGCCACGGCGGCGCCCCAACCCCACCCATGAACGCGAGCATCCTTTGGGCCGACGACGAGATCGACCTGTTGCGGCCCCACGTGATGTTCCTGCAGGAGAAGGGCTACACGGTGGACACCGTGAACAACGGCCTTGATGCCGTGGAGAAGGTGGGCGCCAAGGAGTACGACATCGTGTTCCTGGACGAGAACATGCCCGGCCTCAGCGGGCTGGAGACCCTCTCGCGCCTGAAGGGCCTGCGCCCCCAGACGCCCGTGGTGATGATCACCAAGAGCGAGGAGGAGCACATCATGGAGGAGGCCATCGGCAGCAAGATCAGCGACTACCTGATCAAGCCCGTGAACCCCAACCAGATCCTGCTGGCGCTGAAAAAGCACCTCGACGGCCGCCGCCTGGTGAGCGAGAAAGTGACCAGCGACTACCAGCAGCAGTTCCGCCAGCTGGGCATGCGCCTGGGCGACCGCCTGAGCACGAGCGACTGGAAGGACCTGTACCAGGAACTGGTGCGCTGGGAGCTGGAGCTGAACCGCAACGCCGACCCCGGCATGGCCGAGATCCTGCGCAGCCAGTGGCGCGAGGCCAACGACCAGTTCTGCCGTTTCGTGGAACGGAACTACGTGGACTGGGTGAACGGCAAGGGCGACGATGTGCCCCTGCAGAGCCACCAGCTCATCAAGGCCAAGGTGGCGCCGTTGATCGATGAGAAGCAGGCCCCGTTGTTCATGGTGCTGATCGACAACCTGCGGCTGGACCAGTGGCGCGTGCTGGAGCCCATCCTCAACGAGCACTTCCGCGTGGAGGAGCAGGACCTGTTCTTCAGCATCCTGCCCACGGCCACGCAGTACGCCCGCAACGCCCTCTTCGCCGGCATGATGCCCAGCGAGATCGAGAAGCGCTTCCCCGGCAAGTGGCTCACCGAGGACGCCGAGGGCAGCAAGAACGCGCACGAGGAGGAGTTCCTGGCCGCCCAGCTGCAGCGCCTGGGCAAGGGCGTGAAGTACAGCTACCACAAGATCACCTCCCTGTCGCAGGGCCGCAAGCTGGCCGAGAGCATCGACAACCTGATGGGCAACGCCTTCAACGTCATCGTCTACAACTTCGTGGACATGCTGAGCCATGCCCGCACGGAGATGGAGGTGATCCGCGAGCTCGCCGAGGACGACGCGGCGTACCGGAGCCTCACCAAGAGCTGGTTCGAGCACAGCCCGCTGCGCGACGTGCTGCTGGGCATCGCCGCCCGCAAGGGCCGCCTGGTGATCACCACCGACCACGGCACCATCCGCGTGGAGAGCCCCAGCAAGGTGGTGGGCGACCGCAACACCAACACCAACCTGCGCTACAAGCACGGCCGCAACCTCACCTTCGAGGAGCGCGACGTGCTGGTGGTGAAGGACCCGGCGAAGGCCTTCCTTCCCAAGGCGAACGTGAGCACCACCTTCATCTTCGCCAAGCAGGACTCCTTCTTCGTGTATCCGAACAACTACAACCACTTCGTCAACTACTACCGGCACACCTTCCAGCACGGAGGCATCTCCATGGAGGAGATGATGGTGCCGGTGGTGGTGCTGAATCCCCGCTGAGCGATGAGCACGATCCTCGTGATGCAGCGCCCCGAGGAGGCCGCCGACCTGGCCGCCGCCATGCTGCACGCCTGTCCGCAGCGCCGCGTGTTCGCCTTCCGGGGCGAGCTCGGCGCCGGCAAGACCACCCTCATCAAGGCCCTTTGCGCCGAACTGGGCGTGGAGGACGAGGCCACCAGCCCCAGCTTCGCCCTGGTGAACGAGTACCGCAGCGAGCGCCGCGGGCCGGTCTACCACTTCGACCTGTTCCGCCTGACCGACGCCCGGGAGCTGGAGGGCATCGGCTTCGGCGAGTACATCGACAGCGGCAGCTACTGCTTCGTGGAGTGGCCCGAGCTGGCCAAGGGGCAGCTGCCGCCGGACACCGTGCAGGTGCGCTTCGAGGTGATCCCCGACGGCACCCGCGCCATCCATCTGGAGCCATGAGCAGCGGCAGCGAACTCCTCAAGCAGTTGGCGCGCGAGGTCACCCTCCTGCCCCAGGAGGAGGTGCTGGAAGTGGGCCGCCGCCGCAAGAGCCTCTTCATCGGCATCCCCAAGGAGACCAGTTTCCAGGAGCACCGTGTGCCCCTCACCCCGCAGAGCGTGGCGGTGCTCACCGGCCGCGGCCACCAGGTGGTGATCGAGCGCGACACCGGCCGCGCCGTCCAGTTCCAGGACAGCGACTACAGCGAGGCTGGCGCCCAGGTGGTGGAGAGCGCCGAGGAGGTCTTCAAGGCCGACCTCATCCTGAAGGTGGCGCCCCCCAGCCACCGCGAGATCGAGATGCTGCGCCACCGGCAGATCCTCATCAGCGCCCTGCAGCTCACCGTGCAGCCCAAGGACACCCTGCGCCGCATGATGGAGAAGCGCATGACCGCCGTGGCCTGGGACTTCATCAAGGACCGCGAGGGCATCTACCCCATCGTGCGCGCCATGGGCGAGATCGCCGGCACCACCAGCATCCAGATCGCGGGCGAATACCTGAGCGCCGACAAGGGCGGCCCCGGCCTCATGCTCGGCGGCATCAGCGGTGTGGCCCCCGCCGAGGTCGTCATCATCGGCGCCGGCACCGTGGGCGAGTTCGCCTGCCGCGCCGCCCTGGGCACCGGCGCCAGCGTCAAGCTCTTCGACCGCAGCATCTATCGCCTGCGCCGCCTGCAGAACGACCTGGGCCAGCGCCTCTGGACCAGCGTCATCCAGCCCGAGGAGATCAAGAAGGCCCTGCGCCATGCCGACGTGGCCATCGGCGCCCTCCGCCCCGAACAGGGCCGCACCCCCATGGTGGTCACCGAGGAGATGGTGCGCGACATGAAGGCCGGCTCGGTGATCGTGGACATCAGCATCGACCGCGGCGGCACCTTCGAGACCAGCGAGGTCACCACCCACACGGACCCGGTGTACAAGCGCTACGGCGTGATCCACTACTGCGTGCCCAACATCGCCAGCCGCGTGCCCCGCACCGCCAGCTACGCCCTCAGCAACATCTTCGGCCCGCTGCTGCTCGGCATGGGCGACAAGGGCGGCTTCGAGGAGCTCATCAAGACCAACCTCGGCCTGCGCCACGGCGTGTACCTCTACAACGGCTCCCTCACCAGCCCCATCCTCGGCGAGGCCTTCAAGCTGCCGTACAAGGACCTGGACATCCTGCTGGCGGCTTTTTGAACCCCATGTGCGCATGTGACCATGTGCTCATGTGCGCATTCAGGAACATGCCATCATGGAGAACGTCTTCAACGCGGATGAATGGCTCGCGTCCTTCCGGGGAAGCGGAGCCTCGGAGCCGGGATCGGCCTACGGCAGCAGGTCGGGACGACGCAACCCGGTGGTGGATGAGACCTTCGCCCTCGCCAGCCGGGTCATGGACTACTCGGAAGACCTGATGAAGGTGAACACGGTCTTCGCGGACCAGGTCCTCCGGAGCGGTACCTCGGTGGGTTCGCATGTGCGTGAAGCGCAGGGAGCCCAGAGCCTCAAGGCCTTCGTCAACAAGATGAAGGTGGCCCATCAAGAACTGGAGGAGACCGACTACCGGCTCGACCTGTGTCACTTGAAGGCTCACTATCCCCACGACCCGGAGCTGGTGCGCCGCACCAAGGCATTGTTCCCGTTGTTCCATGCCATCCTGAGCACCAGCATCGAACGCTTGAAGAAGGAGCGGACCGAGCGACGGAAGAAGAAGAAGGACCGAAACGATGGTTGACCTGCATCGGAGATCGCTGCCCACCCAAGCGGATGGCCACATGAGCACATGGTCGCATGACCACATGACCACATGACCATCCTCCACCCCTAAGGCCAATAGACCTGCTCCATGACCCTCACCCGCCGCCTCCTGCTCTACGCCGTCGGTCTGCTCATCGGCGGAGGCCTGGCCTGGTGGTCCTTCGGCGAGCGGCTCACCAACGCGGCGTGGACGCCCCGCGAACGGATCAAGCTGCGCGTGGCCGCCACCCTGGTGCGCGGCACCCCGGAGACCCTTGCCGGCCTGCAGGCGCGTGGCCTGGACCTGGACGCTGTGCGGCGCGCCATCCCCCGCAGCGAGGTGCTGCTGCCCCGTACACGGCGCAGCGGCGACAGCCTGTTCTACACCCTGCGCACCCCGATGGACCCCGACACGCTCACCCTCGAGGTGCAGGTGTTCGAGGATCACCGCCGTGACAGCACGGCCACCCTCGTGCGCGTGCACTAGTTCAAGTGTTGGTCTTGGAACGATCGGACCGGACGAGACCCAGCGCCAGGTAGCCCATCACCGCCCCGTAGAGGCTGCTGCGCCACCACACGCTGGTGATCAGGCAACCGTTGGTGCAGCCGTACCCGATCCACCACGCGTAGCCCGCAGCCGCACCCAGCAGCACCGCCACCACCGTCCAGAGCGTTCGCCGTCCCATGCCGCAAAGGTGCGGCCGTCGGGCCGGGAACTTGCGTGACCGGCATCACCGCATACCACGGGACCGCCCCGGCGCGTTCCCGCCTCATGCGCCTGCCGGTCCTCACCCTGCTCCTGGTGCTGCCGGTCCACGTGATGGCCCGTGAGCCGCGGGTGGTGCATGTGCTGGTGGCCCTCTGCGACAACGCGCACCAGGGCATCGTGAAGGTGCCAGCGCATTTGGGCAACGGACAGGACCCCGCCGGCAACCTCTACTGGGGTGCGGCCTTCGGGGTGCGCACGCACTTCAACAAGGCCACGGAGTGGATCCGTGTGCCCTGCGACCGGGCGCCGGAGGCCTACATCCTGGAGCGCGTCGCCTGGCGCCACCGCGACAGCGCCGTGGTGCTGATCGCCGAGGCCTACGATGGCCGCCACATCCGCGAGGCCACCGAGGACCTGCTGCGCTACGCCAGCGGCGCCGGGGCGCGCACGGTGAACGTGAACGGGGAGCCGGTGCGGGCCGGGGGTGCCGCGCATCTGGTGGCCTATGCCGGTCACGATGGGCTCATGGACTTCCATCTGGACCGCGACTTTCCCGGCCCGCCCTCGAATGCGCGGGAGGTGATCGTCCTGGCCTGCGTGAGCCGCTCGTTCTTTCACGAACCGCTGCGCGCGACAAAAGCGACACCGCTGCTGTGGACCACCGGCCTGATGGCGCCGGAGGCCTACACCCTGCGCGCCGCGTTGGAGGGATGGGTGCGGCGCGAGACCGCGGAACAGGTGCGCGAACGCGCCGCCGCCGCCTACCACAGCTATCAGAAATGCGGGATCACCGGTGCACGACGGTTGCTGGTGACGGGGTGGTAGGGGAGGAGCGGTGAACGCACGCAGGGTCGCAGAGGGCGCGGAGGGGCCAACGCGCAGGAGGGGCGTTCACGCGGCAGGAAACAACGGAGCCGTGGCAGCGTCCCCGAGGTGGATGGGTTCAGCCACGGCCAAGGGAGATCGCTACCGCCCCTTCGGGAGCGTCGCGATGACGTGTTGAACATGACCGGTGCACGTATCGATCATCTCCGCACCGTCACTGCGAGGTGCCTGTGTGATGGGTTGTGCTTTGTGCGCCGTGGCAGTCTCCCTTGGATGGGCTGGTTCCTTCCTGCCCAGCATCCCGATGTTTTGCGAGCCCAGAACGTGTTGATGGGAAGGGAAAGGCGACCAGGAGTCTTTGTTGAACTTGAGTTCTCGAACCAGAACCTTTCGCGGTTGAAAACCGCGACTTTTCAACAGCGGGAACCAATGCGTCGTTCATGCACTACATTGGATGCCCCATGCGTCCCGTGCCTCCTTCCAGGTTCATCATACATCGCATGCCCGGCTCACGGCGGAGGCGTTTGCTGGCGGCGGAGGGCTGGAAACCGGAAGCTGGAGGCCAGAAGCTGGCGGCAGGAGGCTGGAGGCCGACAAGCCTGGGACCTACCAAAGTAACCTCACCAACCATCGATGAAAGAAGCCCCCGGCGCTATGAACACCGAGGGCTTTGGTCGCTCATGTCCCACTCAACCCACTGGAATAGGTAAACGAAACAGAGCAGCGCGAAGATAAGGAGCCTCCCCGGCAGCGCCGGGCAGCGTTCACCGACCTTGGTCGGTCATCACCAAGCGGGCACGTGGAAGAAGCCATGGCCACGGACAACCCGTATTCCGAGGAGGCGGACCGGACGATGCCACCCCAAGCCCTGAGCCAGTCGAAGGGCCGAAGGGTTCTTCCGATCGATACGAACGATGACCACACGCGTGATGAGCCTCAAGTGGCCCGGTACCGGTCTCAGCTTGCTGCTGGGCTGCCTGGGGTTCGTTGCGCATCTCCGCTGCGAAGCGCAGAACTTGGTTCCGAACCATTCCTTCGAAGAGCGCGACTCCTGCTTGGAAGTGAACATGGCCTACACCCTTGGCACTGGCCCGTTGGGCTGGTTCTCGGCCGGTGGCACCGGCGACTACTTCATGAGTTGCATCCCCGACGGTGGTTTCAATGATGTGCCCCTCAGCTCTTGGGCTTTCCAGTACGCGCAGGAAGGGGAATGCTATGTCGGTGTGGGCACCTACGCTCAAGCTACGGGTGTTCGAGAGTATTTCATGATCCAGCTAGCGCAGCCGCTGGTGGTGGGGCAGATGTATTTCGCTAGTTACTACGCTAGTCCCACGTGGGGTGGTGCAGACATCAACCCTCAGATGTACCTCGCCAGCAGTCACATCGGCATGCTCTTCACCACCCAGCCACGGCATTGGACCAACAACGATCCCTGGCCGACCGGCGGGAATTTCGCGCATGTGTACCACCCTTGGCTCATCACCGATACGGTGGGCTGGACCCTGGTGAGCGGCAGCTTCGTGGCCGATAGCGCCTACCAATACCTGATGATCGGGAACCACTTCAACAACGCCATGACGGATACGCTGCACTTCGCGGATCTTCCCTGGGACCCCAGAGCTCACACCTTGATCGATAATGTGTGCGTAACGTCGGATCCCAAGGGTTGTCCGTTGGCGCTAGGCGTGCCAGATCACCTGTTGGATGCTGTAGTTCTCTTCCCAAACCCATCAAACGATGTAGTGGGCTTAAGCGGGGTGCCTCCAGGTACGAGGCTCACCATCCTCGACGGTATGGGGCGCTTGATGTTGCGTGAGGAAGCTGTTGCGGGTACCCGGCGAATTGATGCATCAGCATGGGCCAGGGGTGCTTACATGCTGCGCTTGGAGCAGGGAGGGCAGATTCGTTCGTTCAAGTTCGTGTTGACCGATTAGATAGAGTCCGGTCTTTGGATGAGTTGTCAACAACAAAACCGAAGACCATGAAACAGAAAGTTCAAAGGCCATGGATCATGGCCGCTTGCGTGCTGGCCATGCTGCCCGTGCAGGCTCAAGTTTCCACGCCAGCCAACAGTGGCGGCTTTGGCGATTTCGTCGGCTGGGACAACAGCATGGTGAATGATCCCCTGGAGATCCGCCACGATGCCGATCAGCCGATCGAGTTCTACACGACAGCAACACTGCGGATGCTGCTCTCGCAGGATGTGACCCTTCAGACCATCAACGGATATCCCAATTTGGACCTGACCGGGTTCTTGGGGGTCGGCGACTTCGGCAACACGCCCGGGATCTACCGCTACCCTGCCGCTCGGGTGCATGCCGAGAACAACGCTTCCTTGGAGCTGGGTTATCGTCCGTTCATGGGGGAGGGTTTCCTGGCCACCAGAGGGGAGTCCTTGTTCTACTCGGGCCTGTTGGATGGTCTTACGAGCGGCCTGGTGTGGTCAACGGTGACGGGGCAGAACGGTCCGACCGCACCATTCCAGTTCATCTACACTGGGGATAATGGAACAAGCACGACGGCGAGCGGTGCGAGCGGCTTGGAGCTGGCCAGGCTGCAACCGGATCTCTCCTTGAACGAAGGCTATTTCGGAGTGGGGGATTGGGCCACGATCACCCTGCTCCCGGATGAACGGATCGACCTGGCCGACCAGACCATCCGGCTGCGCAACTTCATGGACCCGCTGCCCGGTTACCTCACCACGTCCTACGAAAATGACGCGCTGACCCGCACGGTGGTGGTGGACCCGGCCGATGGCCGACTGTACTGGAGGGACCTCGGTTCCCTGGTAGGCTGTGACTGGGAGGTGACCACAGCCGATCATGTGGTCACCGCGTATTTACCCGGGCCCTTGACCGGCTGTCCGGATGAGTCGAATAATGTGGGCATCGGCATCCTCGACCCGCGATGGAAGCTGCACGTGGTTGAAAGCAGCCCGGATCCCTTTGGCGATGACAAGGCCATCTTCGCCCACGTGATCGGTGACGAGGGCATGAACATCGCCGTGGATGCGTTCTCACCGACACCGGCCGCAGAGGTCAACCTGGCCTTTCGCGGGTGGGCGCAGGATGCTCGGGCCAACTACGGGCTCTTTGCGCACACCACGGTGACCATTCCGCACATCGCGGACCAGAACATCGGCGTCTATGGCAACGCCCAGGAGGAGGGCAGCTGGTCCCAGGGAGGAGGAGTGGCCAACGCGTGCATCGGCGTATGGGGGAGGGCCCGGTGCGCGGCGTCGAACACCTGGGCGGGGTTCTTTGAGGGGAACGTGTACGCGAGCGGCGTTTATGCCAGTTCGGACCAGGCGCTGAAGACGGATGTTGCCGCAGTGACGGATGCTCTCGAAGCGACCATGCAACTGGAGCCGGTGACGTTCCACTTCGACACCATCATGTATGACCACTTGGGCCTGCCTTCCAGCCTGCAATCGGGCTTGATCGCCCAGGATGTGGAACAGGTCATGCCTCACCTCGTGCGATCGGTGACCCGGCCTGCCGTGCTGGATACGGCCGGGGCGGTGGTGGAGCCTGCGGTGACCTTCAAGGCGGTGAACTACTCCGGGATCATCCCCTATCTCATCGGAGCGGTCCAGGAGCTGAAGTCCGCCAACGACGCACAACAAGCCCAGATCAGTACCCTTCAACAAGACCTCGCTTCGTGCTGCGCCGCACATGGCGATACGGATCAGCGTTCGATGGGGGCAGGCGCAGGAGCAGGGGCAGGCGCAGGGGCAAGCGAGGCGTTGCGCACCGACCTCTTCATCCTGCCCAACCCGGTGGCTGACCTCACTCAGCTGCGCTACACGGTGGCCGCGCCGGGCCGCACACGCCTGGAGGTCAGCGATGCCCATGGCAAGCGTCTGGAGGTGCTCGAGGAGGCCGTGCGGGAGGTGGGCACGTACACCCACGACTGGACCACCACCGACCTGTCGCCCGGGACGTACCACTGCACGCTCTACCTCAACGACAGCTTCGTGGTGAAGAAGGCCGTGAAGGTGGCGCGGTAACGTTGTGCTGAACACTTGCCGAGGGCCGCTTCGCGATCGCGGGGCAGCCCTCGGTGCAGGTGCACATGGATCAAGCCCCCTCCTGAGCAGCGATCGCTCGCTGCTCCTTGCAAGGAGGGGAGCGGGGAGGTTCCGATCCGTTGGAGATCCCGCGTGGCTGAGTTGTCACCTCCCCCAACCCCCTCCTTGTTCGGTGCGTGGAGCGTTCCACGCGCAGGAGGGGGCGTTCATGTGCCCATGTGCCCATGTGCACATGGGCACATGGGCACATGAGCATCTGGTCACATGCCCACATGTGGACCTGCTTCCACCTCACCGCCCCCCCGCGCCCGGCGCTTCCGCTCCGCCACGATGAGCTTCAGCTCGCGCCCCATCTGTCCGGCGGCGCTGGTGTTCTCCTGGGCCCGGCGGATGAGGTAGGGCAGCACCTCGCGCACCGGTCCGTACGGCACATACTTGGCCACGCGGTAGCCCGCATCGGCCATGTTGTAGCTGATGTTGTCGCTCATGCCCAGCAGCTGCGCGAAGCACACGCGCGGGTCGTTGGTCGGGAGGCCGCGCTCCCGCATCAGTTCGGCCATCAGCAGGGTGCTGCGCTCGTTGTGCGTGCCCACCATCACCGCCACATGGTCCAGCCGGTCGGCGCAATGGCGCAGGGCCTCGTCGTAATCGCGGTCCACCGCCGCCTTGTCCGCGTGGATGGGCGAGGCGTAGCCGTTCAACGCGGCCCGCTCGCGCTCCTTCTCCATGTAGGCGCCCCGCACCAGCTTCACCCCCAGGTGATAGCCACCCACCGCCGCGCGCTGCTCGGCGGCCTTGAGGAAGGCCAGCCGGTCGTGCCGGTAGAGCTGCACCGTGTTGTACACGATGGCGCGTTCGCGGTTGAAGCGCTCCATCATGCGTTCCACCAGTTCATCGATCGCGGGCTGCAGCCAGCTCTCCTCGGCATCCACCAGCACGGGCACGCCCGCCTGGGCCGCCGCCGCGCAGATGCGCTCCATGCGCCCCTGCACGAGCGTCCATTCATGCGCTTCCGCGGTGCTCAGCGTGCGCCCTTCGCTCACCGCCTCCCAGATGGCCAGCGGCGCGATCCCGCTGGGCTTGAACACGCTGAAGGGGATGTCCGAGCGCCGGGCGGCCATGGCGATGGTGCGCAGGATCTCGTCGGTGGTGTGGTCCAGCGAGGCGTCGTCCTCCTGGCCCTCCACGCTGTAGTCCAGGATGGTGCCCAGGCCGCCATCGCCGAGCTTCTGCGCCGTCACCAGGCTCTCGTCGATGGTCTCGCCTCCGCAGAAGTGCTTGAAGATGGTGGCCTTGATGAGGCCCTTGATCGGCAGGTGCAGCCGCATCGCCAGCTGGCTGAGCGCGCGCCCGGTGGCGTTCGTCCACGGCACCCCGATGATGCGGAAGAGCCAGTAGGCCCGCAGCAGCCCGCGGTCCGTGTACTGCCGGAAGGCGATGCGCGTGTTGGTGAGGTCGGGCAGGGTGCCGGGCCGGGCGGCCCGTGGAGGGTCGGACAGGGTGTTCCCCATGGCGCGCTGGCCGGAGTTCCGTTCCTTTGAAAAGGCGCCCCGGAGCGGGTGCGAAAGTAGGATGACACGCCCGCACCCGGACACCCGTTCCGTCATGGCCGCCGGCCGCCCCGTGGTGCTGGGTGCCGGGTCCCTGGCCGCGCTGGACCGCTGGCTGACCACCGAGGCCCGAGGCGCGCAGCGCGTGGTGGTGGGCGACGAGAACACATTACGCCATGGCCTGCCCGAACTGCTGGCCCTGGTGCCCGGCCTGCGCGAGGCGCCCAGCATCGCCGTGCCGCCGGGGGAGGGCAGCAAGGGTATCGGTACCTGCCATGCCCTTTGGAGCCACCTGGCCGGCCTCGGCGTCGAACGCGGTGCCGTGCTGGTGGCCCTGGGCGGCGGGGTGGTCACCGACCTGGCCGGCTTCGTGGGCGCCACCTTCAAGCGCGGCCTGCGCGTGGTGAACGTGCCCACCAGCCTGATGGGCATGGTGGACGCCGCCATCGGCGGAAAGACCGCCATCGACCTGGACGGCGTGAAGAACCTGGTGGGCCTGGTGCGGCAGCCCGAGGGCGTCTACGTCCACCCGCCCTTCCTGCGCACGCTGGGTAAGCGCGAGCTGCTGAACGGGGTGGCCGAGATGCTCAAGCACGGCCTGGTGGCCGACGCCGACCACTGGCACGCCGTGGTGGCCGCGCCCTGGCACGACCTGCAGGCCCTGGCCCCGTTGGTGGAGCGCAGCGCGGCCCTCAAGTGCGCCGTGGTGAGCACCGACCCCGAGGAGCACGGCCCGCGCCGCCTGCTCAACTTCGGCCACACCATCGGCCACGCGGTGGAGGCCTTCAGCGGGGAGGGGCCCCAGCGCGGCCTGCTGCACGGGGAGGCCGTGGTGGTGGGCATGGTGTGCGCCGCCTGGCTCAGCTGGCGCCTCGACCTGCTGGACCGCACGAGCTGCGATGCCATCACCGCCGTGCTGCTGGAGCGCTATCGCACCTTCTCCCTGAACGTCACCGACCACCATCGCATCCTGGAGCTGATGGCCCACGACAAGAAGAACCGCGGCGGCGGCTTCCGCTTCACGCTGCTGGAGGCCATCGGCCGCGGGCGTGTGGACGTCCCCGTGGATGCCGCGATGGTGGCCGACGCGCTGGACCACTACCGTCTGCTCGTGCACGATGCCGACCCTCACCGTCGCAGCGCCTGAGCGCCGCATCGCCGCCACCGTTCGGCTGCCGCGCAGCAAGAGCGTGGCCAACCGCGCGCTGGTGGCGGCCGCCCTGGCCGGTGACCTGGCCGCCGTGCCCGACCCCGGGGATGCCGACGACACACGCCTGCTCCACGGCCTGCTGCACGAACGCCCGGCCGTGATGTCCTGTGGCCTCGGTGGCACCACCTTGCGCTTCGCCCTCGCCTGGGCCGCCGTGCAGCAAGGAGAGGAGCGCCTGGTGACCGGCGACCGCGCGCTGCTGGAGCGTCCGCACGCACCGCTGGTGAAGGCCCTGGCCGCCCTCGGCGCCCACGTGAACGGGCTGCCCAACGGCTTCCACGTCGTGGGCCGTCGGTTGCGCGGTGGCACCGTCACCTTCGATTCGCCGGCGAGCAGCCAGTACCTCAGTGCGCTGATGCTTGTGGGCCCGTTGATGGAGGAAGGGCTGGGCATCCGATGGCAGGGCACCCAACTGAGCCGCCCGTATGTGGAGATGACAGCGCAGGTGATGCGTCACTTCGGCGCCGAGGTGGAGGTGGGCGACACGCACATCCGCGTGGGACCGGGCGAGGTTGTCCCGAAGCCCTTCACCGTGCCGCGCGACTGGAGCGCAGCGGCCTTCTGGTTCCAAGTGGTGGCGCTGGCCCGCGATGCCGAGGTGCTGCTGGCGGACCTGCAGGACGATGCGCTCCAGGGCGACGCCGCCACCGCGCGCCTCTGGCAGCCGTACGTGTCCACCACCCCCACGCCGCAGGGCATGCTGCTGCGTTCGCGACGCGGGAAGGAGGTCTCCGGCATGGCGATCGACCTCACGGACACGCCCGACCTGTTCCAGCCGCTGGCGCTGACCCATGCCGGGCTGGGCCGGGTCGCCACCCTCACCGGGCTGCACAACCTGCACCTCAAGGAGAGCGACCGCCTGGCCGCCGTGGAAGCCGTGCTGCAGACCCTGCACACCCCGGCACAGCGCGTGGGTGCGCACGGTCTGCGGATCCAGGGCACGCGCAAGCCGCAGGCGCCGGGCGCCCTCGTGTTCGACCCGCAGGGCGACCACCGCATGGCCATGGCCCTGGCGCCCCTGGCCCTGGTGGCGGGGCCCGTGCGGATCCAGGACCCCGCGGTGGCGGGCAAGAGCTACCCCGGCTTCTGGGACGACCTGCGGGCCGCCGGGTTCAGGGTGGAAGGATGAGCGGCCTACCTTGGTCGTTCGTCCCCCTCCGCATGAAGAAGCTCCTGCTCGCCACCGCCGCCCTGTGGGCCGTGGTGCTCCTCCTTCCGCGCCGTACCGCCTCCACCGTGGGCGGCCCCATGGGCCAAGGCACTCCGGACGACCCCGCCAGCCTGCGCGCCTGGCAGCTGGAGCGGTTGCGCGACCCCGCCACGGGGCTGCTGCCGCCCGACATCCGGCGCCGTGAGCTGGCCTTCGCCGCCACCCTGCCGCAGCGGTTGCACAAAAGCCTGACCTGGACCTGGCTGGGCCCGCGCGACCGCGGCGGCCGCACCCGCGCCCTCGCCGTGGACCTCACCGACACCACCGTGTGGCTGGCCGGCAGTGTCACCGGCGGCCTGTGGCGCAGCACCGATGCGGGCCTCAGCTGGACGCGCACCAGTCCGTTGGACGCCATGACCGGCGTGAGCTGCCTGGCCCAGGACCCGCGTCCCGGCCACGAACAGACCTGGTACTTCGGCACCGGGGAGAACTACGGCGTGATGAGCCACGCCAGCTTCAGCAGCCTGCTGGCCGGCGACGGCATCTTCAAGAGCACCGACGGGGGCCAGAGCTGGACGCACCTGCCCGCCACCGCCGCCAACGACCACCAGACCTACACGCGCAACGGCAGCTTCAAGCAGGTGAACCACATCGTGATCGACCCCACGCGCAACGACAGCGACGTGGTGCTCGCCGCGGTGTACAACGGCATCTTCCGCAGCAACGACGGCGGCGTGAGCTGGCGGCCTGTGCTGGGCCTCGACACCACCAACGCCAGCACATCGCTGTACACCGACCTGCGGATCAGCCCCGCCGGCGTGTACTACGCCTACCTGGGCAACAACGGCCCCGCCGAAGGGTTCTGGCGAAGCACCGACGGCCTGGCCTGGACCAACATCACCCCGGCCAACATGAACGCCAACAAGGAACGGTGGGTGCTGGCGATCGACCCGCTCGACGAGAACGTGGTGTACTGGTTCGGCGAGACCCCGAACGCCGGCGTGCAGGGCCACGGCCTGTGGAAGTACACCTACCTCAGCGGCAACGGCGCGGGGCCGGGCGGGCTGTGGGAGAACCGCACCATCAACCTGCCCAACGGCAGCTGCACCGGCTATTTCGATTTCAACTTCGCGCCCATCAACACCCAGGGCGGCTACGACATGTGCATCGCCGCACACCCCACCGCGCCCGGTGTGCTCTACCTCGGCGGCACCAACATCTACCGCAGCACCAACGCCTTCGCCACCGCGGACAGCACCGCCTGGGTGGGTGGGTACCGCTGCAACAGCATCGACCCGAAGGACTACGTGTACCCGGGCCACCACCCGGACCAGCACTGGATGACCTTCATGCCGGGCCACCCGGGCACCCTGCTCAGCGGCAGCGACGGCGGGGTGAGCGTATGCTTCGATGCCCTGGCCGACAGCCTGGTGTGGCAGACGCGCAACGACGGTTACATCAGCAGCCAGTTCTACACCGTGCACATCGAGGAGGGCGCCGCCACGAGCCCCTTCATCCTGGGCGGTACGCAGGACAACGGGTGCTGGATGGCCATCAGCCCCGACCCGGCGGTGAACTTCCGCGCCGTGCACATCGACGACGGGGCCTTCTGCGCCATCCCGGAAGGCCGTCCCTTCATGCTCACCAGCAGCCAGCAGGGCCGCATCTACAAGAAGCAGATCACCGACCAGGGCGACATCCTGGCCTACGAGCGCATCGATCCGGTGGGCGGGGCCTCCAACTACAACTTCATCAACCCCTTCGTGCTGGACCCTGCGGACAACGACCGGCTCTACCTGGTGAGCGGCTCCAAGCTGTGGCGCAACCACGGGCTGGCCGCGATCCCCTTCACCAACGAGTGGTACGACAAGGACACGATGCACTGGGAAGCCCTGGCCGGAAGCAACCTCCCCGGGCTGCGCATCGCCAGCCTGGACCTCAGCCTGGCCGCGCCCAACACCCTGATCTACGCCACCACGGCAGGGCGCATCTACCGACTGGACAGCCTGGACGCCACGCCCGTGCGCACCGAGATCACCCCCACCGGCAACGTGTGGAGCGGCAAGTACGTGAGCTGCGTGGCGCCCAACGACTTCGAAGGCCAGGAGTGGCTCGCCACGCTCAGCAACTACAACACCCGCAGCGTGTGGCACAGCACCGATGGCGGCCAGACCTGGACCAGCGTGAGCGGCAACCTCGAGGAGCACCCCGACGGCAGCGGCAGCGGGCCCGCCGTGTTCTGGGCGCTGATCTACCCCACCTGGAACGGCACCGACGACCGCTATTTCGTGGGCACCAGCACCGGCCTGTACAGCACCGCCCAGCTCGACGGGGACAACACCGTGTGGGAGCAGGAGGGTCCGGCGACCATCGGCAACGTGCCGGTGAACATGGTGACCGCACGGGGCAGCGACGGCCGCATCGTGGCGGGCACCCACGGCAACGGCGTGTACGTGGCCAGCCTGCCCGCGGCCCCGGTACAGGTGCCCGCCACGGGAGGCCCCGGCCTCAGCGCCCCCTTCCCCAACCCCGCGTCGGACATGGTGTCCATGCAATTCCACCTGGCCGCTGCGGAAGGGGTGGAGGTGACCGTGTTCGACCTGCGGGGCGCACGCGTACTGCACCGCGACCTGGGCCGCCTGCCCGCCGGCAACCACACGTGGCAATGGGACCTGCGCAGCCCCCACGGCGAGCGGGCACCGGCCGGCACCTACGTGGTGCACCTGCGGCTGGCCTCGGGCGCGGCCAACGCGCGCCGGCTCGTGCTGCGCTGATCCCCCCGCGCGGGCCATGACCTCCCCGGCATGCAACCGGGGACGGGCGAACGGCTTGCGGACCGATCGCGCAAATCGTGTTCTTTGCAGCACTGCGCCCAGCGGGCCACAAACACCATCCATGGCATTCCCCACCGACCTCGAGATCGCCCTGGCGGCCAAGCCGAAACCCATCGCACAGGTCGCCCAGGAACTGGGCATCGACCCCAACGTGATCGAACCGTACGGCCGCACCAAGGCCAAGCTGCCGCTGGACCTCATCCGGGAGGACCGCGTGCGGAAGAGCAAGCTGGTGCTGGTAACGGCCCTATCGCCCACCCCGGCGGGCGAAGGCAAGACCACCACCACCGTGGGCCTTGCCGACGGTCTGAACAAGATCGGCAAGAAGACCGTGGCCGTGCTGCGCGAGCCGTCGCTGGGACCGGTGTTCGGCATGAAGGGCGGTGCGGCGGGCGGCGGTTATGCCCAGGTGGTGCCCATGGAGGACATCAACCTGCACTTCACCGGCGATTTCGCGGCCATCGAGAAGGCCAACAACCTGCTTGCCGCCCTGATCGACAACAACCTGCAGAGCAAGACGCGCAGCCTGCGGATCGACCCGCGCACCATCGCGTGGAAGCGCGTGATGGACATGAACGACCGCGCGCTGCGCGACATCGTGATCGGCCTGGGCGGCACGGGCAACGGCATGCCGCGGCAGGACGGGTTCAACATCACCGCCGCCAGCGAGGTGATGGCCATCCTCTGCCTGGCCAGCGGCTTCGAGGACCTCAAGCAACGGCTGGGCAACATCTTCGTGGGCAACAGCCTGGACCCCGCCCGCAAGTACGTGTACGCCCGCGACCTCAACGCCCAGGGCGCCATGGCCCTGCTGCTCAAGGACGCCATCAAGCCCAACCTGGTGCAGACCCTGGAGGGCAACCCCGCCATCCTGCACGGCGGCCCCTTCGCCAACATCGCGCAGGGCGTCAACAGCATCCTCGGCACCCGCATGGGGCTGAGCCTGGGCGACTATGTGGTGACCGAAGCGGGTTTTGGTGCCGACCTGGGCGCCGAGAAGTTCTTCGATATCAAGTGCCGCGCGGCCGGCCTGGAGCCCCATGCCACGGTGATCGTGGCCACGGTGCGCGCCCTGCGCTATCAGGGCGGCGCCCCCATCAAGGAGGTCAACGACGCCTCGGTGGAGCGCGTCACCAATGGCATGGCCAACCTGATGCGCCACATCGAGAACATCGGCAAGTTCGGCGTGAAGGCCGTGGTGGCCATCAACCACTTTCCCACCGACACCGAGGCGGAGATCAAGGTGGTGCAGGACATGTGCGCCAGCGTGGGCGTGGAGGCCGTGCTGGCCAGGGGCTTCGCCCAGGGCGGTGCCGGCATGACCGAGCTCGCACAGGCCGTGGTGAAGGTGGCCGAGGGCGGGGGCAGCCGGTTCAAGCTGCTGTACGAGCTGGAACAGCCCATCGAGAAGAAGGTGGAGATCATCGCCAGGGAGATCTACCGCGCCAGGAGCGTCACGTACAGCGAGGGCGCCAAGGTGATGCTGAAGCGCATCCAGAACCTGGGGCTGGCCCATCTGCCGGTGTGCATCGCCAAGACGCAGTACAGCTTCAGCGACGACCCCACCAGGCTGGGCGCGGCCACCGACCACGAGATCACCGTGAACGACATCGAGATCGCCGCCGGTGCCGGCTTCGTGGTGCCCATCCTGGGCAAGATGATGCGCATGCCGGGCCTGCCGGAAGTGCCCGCCAGCGAAGGCATGGACATCGACGGCACCGGGAGGATCACCGGCTTGAGCTGAGGTGCGCGCGGGTCGCTCCCGTTCCACCGGCCGCATGTCGGGAAGCTTGGCGGGCAAGGATCCGGGGAACGGAGATGCAGGCCACGGTGCGTACACCGCCGTCGCCCGCTACCTTTCGGCCCTCACCATGCGGCACCTCCTCGCCCTCCTGCTGCTCGCCTTCACGGGGCCCATCGCCCAGGCCCAGATCGTGGCCAACTGGGACCCCAAGCCCTTCGTGACCGACAGTGCCATGGTGTTCCATGACGACCTGGACTTCTACCTCAACAGCTACAGCAAGAAGGAGATCAAGGGCATGCGCAGGATGGTGAACATCTGGCGCATGAACTTCGACAAGGTGATCCGCGCCACCATCGACGACATCCGCACGCACAGCGAAGGCAGCGGCGTGGCCACGCGCACCAAGGACTTCGAGCTGCCGGTGGCGCAGACCGGGGAGCGCTACCGGATGAGCGCGGACACCGGCAAGGTGCGGGTGTTCATGTTCGGCAGCATCACCAATCCGCCGGCACGCTTCCAGCTACCGCTGTGGGATGCCCTGCAGCGCAAGTACGACAGCACCCGGGTGCGCCTGTTCATGATCTACGGGCGCGAACTGCATCCGGGCGACAACCGGACCTACCGCGACTACCCTTCGCCCAAGAGCGAGCACGAGAAACTGGCCTACGCCCAGGAGCTCGGACGCACCGTGCGCATCCCCGTGCTGGTGGACGGGCTGAACAACGCCGTGCTGGACAGTTACGGGCGGGCACCCAACGCCGCCTACGTCATCGACCGGGACGGCAACCTGGTGTTCCGCGGCACCTGGGCGGACAGCCGCAAGGTGGAGTACATCGTGGACACGCTGCTGCGCTGGTACGACGCGGGGAAGCCCAAGCGGCTCAAGGCCGACTGAGGCCGCGGTCCACGGCCCGGCTCACACCTTCACCCGCTTCCATCCCCCGCGCAGGAAGAGCCATGCGCTGACCACGGCCAGCAGGCTCTCGCTGATGGCGATGCTGGCGTACACGCCCTCGGGACCCCAGGCCAGCTGGCGGGCCAGCATCCAGGCCAGGGGGATCTCCACCAGCCAGAAGCACACCACGTTCATCCACGTGGGGGTCATGGTATCGCCGGCCCCGTTGAAGGCCTGGGCCAGCACCATGCCGTAGCCGTAGAAGAAATAACCCAGGCAGATGATGCGCAGGGCCATCACCCCGTGACCGGCCACCACCGGGCTGTCGGTGAACAGCGTCATGGCCCGGGGCGCGAGCAGCCAGAACAGGGCGGCCACGGCCACCATGAACACCATGTTGTAGAAGCCGCAGAGCCATGCGCTGCGCGCGGCGCGGTCGGGCTGACCGGCGCCGAGGTTCTGGCCCACCAGCGTACTGGCGGCGTTGGCCATGCCCCAGCTGGGCAGCAGGCTGAAGATGATGATGCGCACCGCGATGGTGTAGCCGGCCATGGCGGCGCTGCCGAAGGTGCTGACGATGCGCACCAGGAACACCCAGCTGGCCGACGCGATCACGAACTGCGCCACCCCGCCGGCCGACACGCGGATGATGTTGCCCATCACCGGCCGGTCCAAGGCCAGGGGAATGCCCGCCAGGCGCACCCGCCCGTTGCCCCGGAACAGGTGCACCAGCTGGTAGGCCACCCCGCTGCCCCGGCCGATGAGGGTGGCCAGCGCCGCCCCGGTGACCCCCAGACCGTCCCAGGCCCCCACGCCCAACACCAGCACCGGGCACAGCACGATGTTGAGGGCGTTGGCCAGCCACAGCGAGCGCATGGCCATGGCCGCATCGCCCGCCCCACGGAAGATGGCGTTGATGCAGAACAGCAGCATGATCACCACGTTGCCGCCGATCATCAAGCGCGTGTAGCCGGTCCCTTCGGCGATCACACCCGGCTCGGCGCCCATCAGGGCCAGGATGCGTTCGGGCATCAACAACCCGGGCACCGCGATGAGCGTGCCGAGGGCGGTGGCCAGCAGCACGCCTTGCAAGGCCGCGCGCGAGGCGCCCTCCGGATCCCTTTCCCCCGTGCGGCGCGCCACCACGGCGGTGACGCCCATGCCCAGGCCCCAGGCCAGGGAATACACGATGGTGAGCACGCTCTCGGTGAGGCCCACGGTGGCCACGGCGTTCACCCCAAGGCGGCTCACGAAGAAGACATCCACCAGGGCGAACAGCGATTCCATGGCCATCTCCAGCACCATGGGGATGCTGAGCAGCACGATGGCGCGGCGCACGCCGATGCGGGTGTAGTCCTGCTCCTCGCCGCGCAGGCTTTCACGGACCAGGTCGAAGAGGCGTGCCATGGGTGGGACAAGGAAGGGGAAGACGCAACGGGCGGGGGCGGCGTTGTCCGGGTGCGGTGGATCAGCCCGGCACCGGGGGATGCACCGGACACCCCGCAGCCCACCGTCCGCTGTTCATGATCGCCGCCGCCCGGGCCGGGGAACCCCTTCGGGACGCCGGTAGCTTCGCCGCATGTCCCGCACCGCCCTTCTTCCCGTCCTGTTCGTCGCCGCACCGCTGTTCGCCCAGACCGGTCTGCAGCGTGCGCTGAACGCCGACACGATGCCCAACCTGGTGCCCAACGCGGGTTTCGAGGAGACCAGACGGCTGCAATGCGCGTGGACCCAGGATGCCGGCAAGTTCAACGAGGAGGTGATGCTGAGCTGGACCAGCCCCACGGAGACCACGCCGGACCACTTCAGCCTGCGCAGCGACCCGGGATGCTGGAGCCACCCCGGCAAGCGGACCAAGGGCCGCGCCCGGCCGCACGGCGGCGAGGCCATGGCCGGCATCAAGATCTGGGGGCGGGGCAACACCCCCACGTACTGGCACGAATACCTGCAGGTCGAGCTCACCGCCCCGCTGGAAGCCGGAGTGCGCTATGTGGCCGAGTGCCACGTGATGCGCGCCAGCTTCAGCAACGAGGCCAGCAACAACATCGGCATGCTGCTCAGCACCGTGCCGGTGCGCACCCGCGACTGCCTGCCGTTGTACATCACCCCCACGGTGAACGAGGACGAGGTGGTGCGCAAGGGCGGATGGCACAAGGTGAGCGGCGTGTTCGAAGCCGTCGGGGGCGAGCGTTTCCTGCTGATCGGCAACTTCTACGGCGACGAGGCCACGCGGCACGAGCGCTTCCCGGAGGGCGAACGCGGCGCCTACTACTTCGTGGACGACGTGAACGTGCGGGTGGCGCCACCGGGCAGTGCGCTGAGCCCCAAGCCGAAGGAGAGCGTGCCCCCGCCGCCCAAGGTGCGCGTGGCCGACCACACCGGCACCGCCCAGGTGGAGCTGCCCCGCGTGGAGCCAGAGGTGGGCAAGAGCATCGTGCTGGACCACATCTTCTTCGACTTCGACAAGGCCGACCTGAAGCCCGAGAGCCACGCCGAGCTGGAGAAGGTGGTGCACCTGCTCACCGACTACCCGCACATGCGCATCGAGATCGGCGCGCACACGGACGACCAGGGCAGCGAGGCCTATAACATCCGCCTGAGCAACGACCGGGCGAAGGCCGTGGTGGACCACCTGACCCGCGAGAAGGTGGACGCCGCGCGCCTCACCTGGAAGGGCTACGGCAAGAGCCGACCCGTGGCGGACAACGCCACCGAGGAGGGCCGTGCGAAGAACCGCCGCGTGGAGTTCACCGTGCTGGAGCGATAGGCCGGGGCACAAAAGAGAAAGGGACCCGGCAGGTCCCTCACCCTTCCCGCCGCGCAGCGGGCCCACCCGGCCTCAGGCCGGATCCTCCTTCAGGATGCGGTGCGCGATGTCCAGGATGCGGGTATCGTCCAGCGACACCACACCCCCGTCGGCCCCGGGCTCCAGATGCACGCCCATGGGGCGGCCCTGCGGATGGCTGTACCCCCCGAAGTAGTTCCACACCGTCTCCACGTTCATGTCCAGCTCGCGGGCGATGCGGTGGATGCTGCCATCGGGCAGTTTGTCCTTGATCCTGCGCAGTTCATTGAAGGTGATGTTCATGTCAGGACGGGTTTTGGTTGGGAACGCTGAAAGGTAACACCAGGAAAGCGGGATCCCAAACAGGGCTATCGGGTCTTAAACCCACAAGGGTCGGTTGATTGATCATTGATGGGGGTACTTGATCCCCATTTCCGGAATTGAGTGGTTGCGGCCTCTCG
>JACTMO010000003.1 GCA_014584605.1 Bacteroidota bacterium
AACGTGGGCAGATTCTTTGCTCATCCTAGCCATCGTCCCCAAACCTATGCCAGTCAAGGGCTTCAGAGGTTCGGACCATCCCTTTTGTCCATTAACCCGATATATTGCAGACCCGATCCCCCCCCGACCATGCGCCGTTCCTACCTGTTGGCGAGCCTCGCCGCTGCGATCTTGTCCGTTACCGCCTGGGGCCAGTGCGTCACCACTTTTCCCTCCAACCAGGCGTTCACCGGCTTCACGGTCGGTACGCCCGGCACCTTCGTGAACAACTGGACGAACCTGACCACGGACGACCTGGACTGGTACGCGGACAACAACGGCACGCCGACGGCGGCCACGGGTCCCATGGGCGACCACACGTCCAACAACACCTCGGGGAAGTACCTATACGTGGAGGCCACGGGATCCACCGCCACCCCGAACAAGACGGCGCTCCTTCAATCGCCCTGCTACGACATCAGTTCCTTGTCCGCGCCTTACCTCACCTTCTGGTACCACATGCAGGGGGCGCAGATGGGGGCCTTGTACATCGATCTGAACGTGAACGGTACGATCTATTCCGGGCTTTGGACCGCCTCGGGCGATCAGGGCCGCTACTGGAAACAGGGCTGGCTGAACCTTGCCCCATGGGCCGGGCAGAGCAACGTACGGGTGCGTTTCAGGGCGGTGACCGGAACCGGGGAGTTGAGCGACATCGCCCTGGACGATGTGTTCGTGGGCAACCTCACCCCCGTCTTCGGCTGCAACGAGCCCACGGCGGCCAACTACAGCTCGGGGGTGAACATCAACAACGGCACCTGCGACTACAGCTGTCCCTCGGGCCAGCAAAGGGTGCGGATCGACCTTGTGGCCGACAATTACCCCAGCGAGACCTCCTGGACGCTGAAGAACGGCGCCACCAACACCGTGCTGGCCAGCGGCACCTACACCGGCACCACGGTGTGCGTACCGTCCGGCACCTGCCTGGTGTTCCGCATCAACGACACGGCGGGCGATGGGATCTACCACTCCAGCTACGGGTATGGTGGCTACGCCGTTTTCCTCGACGGCACGCTGGTCAAGGAGGGCGGCCAGTTCGGTCAGTTCGAGGAAACCGTGTTCAACTGTCCACCGGGTTTCAGCTGCAGCGATGCCGTGACCATCGGGCTGGGCCAGCACACGGCGCCAAGCGTCGAGTACTGGTACGATTTCACCCCGGCCCAGACGGGCTCGTACACCATCACCACCTGCGGGCTGAACACCTGCGACACCAAGCTGTGGCTCTACGACATGGCCTGCAACGTGGTAAATCCACAGCCGGGGATCGAAGGCGCCACCTTCGGTGATGACAACGACGGGGGCTGCGGGCTTCAGGCGGTGGTGAACGCGGTGATGCCGGGTGGCGTCACCCACCACCTGCGCGTGGGCACCAACGGGGGCAGCTGCCAGAGCGTCACCTTCCAGATCATCTACAACGGGCCGGTGGTGGGCTGCATGGACCCCGGCTCGTGCAACTACGAACCCCTGGCCACGGTGCCCTGCAGCGGCTGCTGCATCGCCCCGGGCGACCCCAACTGCCCCGACGGGCCCGACCTCACCCTGAGCCAAAGCGCCCTGCAGAGCAGCCTCAGCCTTTCCACCGTGAACATCACCGATGCGTGCGCCCCGGTGGAAGGATGCACCAAGGGCATGGGCCAGCGCTATGTGCTGCGCTTCACCACCCGCATCGAGAACATCGGCACCACGGACTACTACATCGGAAGCCCGGGGAGCCAGCCGCAGATGTTCGACTTCAACAACTGCCACGGGCATGCCCATTATTCCGGCTATGCGGACTACCTGCTGTTCGACACGCTGGGCAACAAGATCCCGGTGGGCTTCAAGAACGGCTTCTGCGTGATCGATGTGGGCTGCTTTCCGGGCTACTCCGGCCAGTTCGGATGCAGCAACATGGGCATCAGCCAGGGTTGCTACGACGTATATTCGAGCGGCACCACCTGCAACTGGATCGACATCACCGACGTGCCCGCAGGCAAGTACACCCTGGTGTTGCGCACCAACTGGCAGCATGCACCGGACGCCTTGGGCCGGCATGAGCAGAATTACGCCAACAACTACACCCAGGTCTGCATCCAGATCACGCGCAACGGGCAGAACGTGCCCTCCTTCACGGTGGTGGGCAACTGCCCCACGTACACGGACTGCCTGGGACAGCCCTACGGCGATGCCGTGGTGGATTGCACCGGTCAGTGTGCGGGCAGCACCAAGACCGGCGACCTCAACAACGACAGTTTCCAGGGCGTGGCCGACGCACAGGCCTACGTCCAGGGCATCCTGGGCAACGACGTGACCACCAGCGCCTGCACCGACCTCAACGGCGATGGCGCCGTGACGGTGACCGATGCCGCGCTGATGGTGAACTGCTACAGCACCCAGGATACGCACGACCAGACACCGCACCAGATCCATTACCATCCCTGGTGCGACTTCCCGCGCGGGTGGCTCAGCACACCGGACACCGTCCACCTGTCGATCGGTGCCTTCGACCAGGTGAACGGCACGGTGGACATCCATATCAAGAACCCCGATTGCCGCGTGCTTGGCTATGAGTTCGAGATGTCCGGGCTCACGGTCCAGAGCGTGCAGAACATCGCGCCCTCCCTGCAGGGCGACATCAGCGTTTCCTCCTCGCTGGGAGGCGTCCGCATCATCGGCCTCAGCTATCTGGACAGCACGCTGGCCAAGAACACCAGCTACGTGCCCCTGGTGCGTATCCAATACCTCAACATGACCGGACCTCAGATCTGCATCGACAGCATCATCGACATCGTCAACGACCAGGCCAACAACGTGATCACCGTGATCGAGAACGGCTGTGTGACGGTGAACAGCGTGCTGGCGCTTGCGCCCAAGGTGTTCCTGGAGGGGTCGTACGACACAGGTACGGGCATGATGCGGGACGAACTGCGCACCAGCGCCCTGGTGCCTGCCACCGAGCCGTACACCGCGCTGGGCTACGTCCAGGCCGGTGGGGGCGGGGGCGAACAGCTTGTGGGCGGGGTGCTCGATGTCACCGGTCCCAATGCCATCGTGGACTGGGTGCTCGTGGAGCTGCGCAGCGCCGGGTCTCCGTCCAGCATCGTGGCCACCCGTTGTGCGTTGGTGCAGCGCGATGGCGACATCGTCGGGGTGGACGGCGTGAGCAACGTGGTGCTGAACGCCATCCCCGGCAACTATCATGTGGCCATACGGCACCGCAACCACCTTGCTGCGATGACGGCCGCGCCGCTGGCCCTGACCGGCCCTCCGGTCACGGTCGACTTCCGGGCACCGGGAACCGCCACCTGGGGCACCGATGCCCGCAAGACCTCGGGTCCGGTGCAGGTGCTCTGGGCGGGCAACGTGGTGCGCGACGGCAGCATCAAGTATGCCGGGGTCAACAACGACCGCGATCCCGTCCTGAACGTCGTGGGCGGCAACACACCCACTGCTGTGGCCTTCGGCTACTACCGGGAGGATGTGAACATGAGCGGCGTGGTCAAGTACGCGGGTACGTCCAACGACCGCGACCCCATTCTGGTGAACGTGGGAGGTTCCGTGCCCACGGCCGTACGCGTCGAGCAACTGCCCTGAACGGCCTTTCGAGCCGGGCGCCAGGGGCCATCACACTCGGGGACGCAGGGAGCCGTATTCGCATCGGGGCGGTGCGGATGCCCTGTCCTGTGGACCATGGCTACGGTCGGCTTTATACCACTTCGCACTAAGGAGCAGGCCGATCTGCTCGGTCTTTTTCCACTTGACTTCTCCGTCGTGATCGTTCCGTAGCACCGGCCCTCGGTAGTTTCACTCCCTGCGGTCTACGCCTTCGGCGAAAGGGTATTACAGATGGTCGAAAGAGGGTGGACATGCGCCTGGGATCCGGATATCTTGCGACCCCCTATGACCGCCCCCCTCAGATGAAGCACTTTCTCCTTGTTCCGATCCTGTTGACCTTCCTGTACCTGGGAGTGGCCCCTGCCATGGCGCAGGCACCGCTGCGCGACCCCGTTGTGACGGCGAGGGCCGTGCTGTTGCGGAAGGGCTATGGCGCGGCCGACCTGGCCGGTCTGGTGGTCACCGACGCCTACACCGACCGGCGTACGGGGGTGCTGCATGCGTACATGCGTCAGGCGGTGAACGGCATTGAGGTTTACGGTACGGAAGTGGCCCTGCACATCAAGCCCGACGGCAGCATTGCCGCCATGCACGAACGCCTGGTGAAGGGTGCGGCCGCCCGCCTGCCGAAAGGCGGACCGGTGCTTACTGCGGAACAGGCCCTGGAGCGTGTGATGGTCATGGAAGGGTTGCGCCCCATGCCGCTGGTTCGCAAGCGGAGCGATGAACAGCGTCGGCATTTCGTGTACGCCAAGGACGGTATCACCAGCGAGGACCCCGAGGTGCGCCTCTTCCTGCTGGAGCGCGACGGTGCCCTGGTGCCGGTCTGGAACGTCACGCTGTACATGCCCGACGGATCGCACTGGTGGAACATCAGGCTGGATGCAAGCACCGGGAAGGAGCTTGAACGGAACGACTGGGTGAGCCAATGCCGCTTCGATGCGCCTGCCTGTGCCCACGAGCAACATCCGCATGCCGCACCGCCTCCGGCTCCCGCACCGGCGGCCGCCAACGACCTGAACGTGTTCCCCATGCCGCTGGAAAGCCCGAGCCACGGCGCACGGGCGATCCGCAACGCGCCTTGGACCTCCGCGCCGAACGCTTCGCCCTACGGTTGGAACGACACCGATGGAGCGGCCGGTGCCGAGTTCACGATCACCCGGGGCAACAACGTGTACGCCTCGGAGGACCGCAACAACGACAACACACCGGGCTTCAGTCCGGACGGTGGGCCCACCCTCGACTTCGACTTTGCGCTCAACCTGGCCCTCGAGCCGATCGACTACGAGTCCGCCGCCATCACCAACCTGTTCCACTGGAACAACATCATCCACGATGTGATGTACCAGTACGGCTTCGACGAGGTGAGCGGCAACTTCCAGGTGAACAACTACGGCAACGGCGGAGCGGGCAATGATGCCGTGAACGCCGACGCCCAGGACGGCAGCGGCACCAACAACGCCAACTTCGGAACTCCGCCGGACGGGAGCGCGCCGCGCATGCAGATGTTCCGCTGGACCTACACAACGCCCGCCCGGGACAGCGACCTGGACAACGGTGTCATCGTGCACGAGTACGGTCACGGCATCAGCAACAGGCTGGTGGGCGGGCCCAACAACACGAGCTGCCTGTCCAATGCGGAGCAGATGGGGGAGGGGTGGAGCGACTATTTCGCGCTCATGTTCACCATGGAGCCCGGCGACCAGGGCTCGGATGCACGGGGCATCGGCACCTATGTGCTGGGCGAGCCGGTGACCGGTGACGGGATCCGGCCCGCGCCGTATTCCACCAACTTCGGGGTGAACGCCTACACCTACGCCTCCACCAACTCGGGCCTGAGCCAGCCGCACGGGATCGGTTTCGTGTGGTGCACCATGCTCTGGGAGATGACCTGGGACCTGATCGCGCAGTACGGGTTCAGCGCCGACCTGTACAACGGCACGGCGGGCAACAACATCGCCCTGAACCTGGTGACCGAGGGCCTGCGCTATACGGCCTGCGGGCCGGGCTTCGTGGATGGGCGCGATGCCATCCTGCAGGCCGATCAGGTGCTGTACGGCGGGGCCAACCAGCAACTCATCTGGAACGCCTTCGCCCGCAGGGGGCTCGGCTTCAGTGCGAGCCAGGGGAGCAGCGGAAGCCGTTCGGACCAGGTGGAGGCCTTTGATGTTCCCCTGAGCGTGAACGTGGGAGTGGCCGCCGTCGTGGAACCCGCACAAGGCATGTATCCCGACTGCGTGAACGAGCCGAGGACGGTCAAGGTCACCGTGCGCAACAACGGCCTGCAGCCCCAGTCGAACATCCCGGTGAGCTACCGCCTGGACAACGGCAGCGTGGTGAGCGCGGTGCTGCCCGGGCCACTGGCCTCGGGAGAGGCTGCGGACCTGAGCTTCCCGGGCAGCCTTACCATCAGCGGGATCGGAACTCATGTGTTGAAGGCCTGGACCTCCCTCACCGGCGACCTGTCCGCATCCAACGATAGCAGCACGGCCAGCTGCCAGATCTATTCGGGATCGAGCACGGTCGCGCCCTTCCTGGAAACCTTTGAAAGCGCCACCCTTTGCGGCACTTCGAGCAATTGCGGCGCCACCGTCTGCGCATTGCCGAACGGATGGGTCAATGCCACGAACGGGACCTACGACGGCAGCGACTGGCGGACGGACGAGAACGACACCCCGTCATCGGGCACGGGTCCCGCCACGGACCACGATCCCGGCACCACCTCGGGCAACTACCTCTACCTGGAGGCCTCATCGTGTTTCAACAGCGAGGCCCTGCTGATCAGTCCATGCATCGATCTGTCCGGTGTCACCCTGCCCCGCCTGCGGTATGCGTACCACATGTACGGGGCGGCCATGGGCACGCTGCATGTGGACGTCTTCGATGGGCAGCAATGGCATCTTGATGTGACCCCGGCCGTGCAAGGCAACCAGGGCAACCAGTGGCACACGAACATCGTGTACCTCGATGCCTTCGTAGGTGGCCCCATCCTGCTGCGGTTCAGGGGGCGTACCGGTGCGGACTATACCTCGGACATGGCCTTGGACGCCATTGAGATCTTCGACGGTGCCATACCGCCCGTGGTGGACCTGGCCGCCACGCCGGCCATCTCCTGCGTGGGGGGCAAGGTGAGCCTCACCGACCTGTCCATCAACGACCCAACCTCCTGGGCCTGGAGCTTGAACCCGTCCACAGGCTTCACGTTCACCGATGGGACCAATGCCAGCAGCGAAGCACCCGTCCTGCTCTTCCATGCGCCCGGCACCTACGATGTGACGCTTCAGGCCACGAACACGTACGGAACGGGGACCCACACCACCACCGGGGCCATCACCATCGGCACCGGAGCGGCCGCCCGGTTCGATCTGCGCCTGGACCAGTGGGGGGCCGAGACCACATGGAGCGTGCTCAGGTTGGACGGCAGCGTGGTGGCCTCCGGCGGTCCGTACACGAACGCCGGGTCGAGCGGGGTCTATCCCAGGGCACCGGAATTCCTCTGCCTGGACGCGGACAGCTGCTATGTGCTCCGGGTGAACGACAGTTACGGGGACGGCATGTGCTGTGCGTATGGTCAGGGGAACTACCTGCTGACCACCGGCGCTGGGGACACCCTGGTCTACGGGAATGGGCAGTTCACCACCCAGCGCCAGGACACGTTCTGCATGGTAGTGGCCCCGAAACTCTCGGCACGGGTGCTGCTCGAAGGCGCCTGGGACGCGAACCAGGGGCTCATGCGCGACCAACTTCGCACCAACCCGGCCTTCCCCCTTACAGAGCCCTACACAGCCCTCGGCTTCACCCAGCTGCTGGGTGGTGGGGAGACCATCGCGCCTTCGGTCCTGACGGTCACGGGCAACGATGCCGTCGTGGACTGGGTGCGGATCGAACTGCGGGACCCGGCGACCCCCACGCTTTTGCGCGCAGCCCTGCACGGGCTGGTGCAGCGCGATGGCGACATCGTGGGGGCCGATGGTTCCTCCAACCTCGTACTGCCTGTTGCCGCAGGGAGTTATCACGTGGCCATCCGGCATCGGAACCACCTGGGGGCCATGACCGCCGATCCGGTCGTCCTTGGTTCCACCCCCACGCTGGTGGACCTGTCGGTCCCGGCACAAGCGACCTATGGGACCGATGCGCGCAAAGCCTCCGGTGCGCTGATGCTCCTGTGGGCCGGTGAGGTGTTGCGCAACGCCCAATTGAAGTACGCCGGTGGCTCAAACGACCGGGACCCCATCCTGGTGCGCATCGGCGGGTCGGTGCCCACCGGCACCGTGACCGGCTACTGGCCGGAGGACGTGAACATGGATGCCCAGGTGAAATATGCCGGGACCGCGAACGACCGGGACCCGATCCTGGTGAACGTGGGAGGCAGCGTTCCCACGGCCACGCGTATCGAACAACTCCCTTGACAGATCCGGGATCTTCATAACTTCCGCCCCGGTTGTTGACCCTACCCAGTGACCAAACCAAAACCAAGATGAAGTTCTCTCCCCCCATTCCCGGGAGCCGTACCTTTTGGGGTGCGCTCCTTGCCATGTCCGTGGGGACCGGCGCCACGGCACAGCCGATCGTGGACATCGGTCTCTTTCCGGGTGCCAGTCCGAACACGATCGAGGTCAGGGTCCTTCCGGACGCCTCCTTCAACCAGGTCGTGTCTTCGCTCACCTTCACCATCCGCTGGAACACGGCCTCCGGTGCGAACCTCGATGTGGCCAACGTCTCGCAGAACTGCCCGGGCGGCTTCTTCCTGAGCCCCTCGGGTGACGGTGAGATCGATGACAGCGGCTTCCGCTATTACACCTTCAATGCCTTCGGCTTCGCGCAGTTGGCACAGGCCTGTTCGGGCCACACCTGGTCCACCAACACCGAGAAGGTGGTGATGACCGTACCGGTGATCAACAACACCGGTTGCGCCACCTTCAACATCGTGAACGACGGCTATACCGGGGCCAATAACAAGGATTATTACATCTCCTTGAACGGCCTCGACAAGACAGGTGCCATTTACAGCACCGCGTTCAACCTGGGCAACTGCACGCCGGACTGCCTGGGTGTCATCGGCGGTTCTGCTCTGCCGGGCACGGCCTGCGACGACGGCAACGCGAACACGGGCAACGACACCTGGGACGCGAACTGCGTCTGCGTGGGCCAGCTGCTCGACTGCGAAGGCATCCCGGGCGGCAGCGCCCTGCCGGGCACGGCCTGCGACGACGGCAACGCGAACACGGGCAACGACACCTGGGACGCGAACTGCACCTGCGTGGGCCAGCTGATCGACTGCGAAGGCACCCCGGGCGGCAGCGCCCTGCCGGGCACAGCCTGTGACGATGGCAACCCCAACAGCAGCAACGACACCTGGGATGCCAACTGCA
>JACTMO010000005.1 GCA_014584605.1 Bacteroidota bacterium
ACCCCGATTCAAATCCGCCCCACGCTCTTTCTTTCGAGAACCAGCGTCCATGCTCGGTTCAGCTCATGTTCGAGCTTCAGTTAACCGGACAGCAATGTTTCGACGTGTGAGTTCCAATTTGGTCGCCACCATCGACGACAAGCAGTTCTACGCATTGAACACCTTGGTTGCCATCAACCTGAAGGAGGGTTCAGGACGGGATCTCGAACTTATCCTTGGACTTTTCAATTCCAAGCTCTGGAACTTCTACTACACGCGGTTCCTGAAGTCGACCAAGAAGGTGTTCAGCGAGATACAGGCCCGATCGATCGCGAGGCTCCCACTGCCTCATCCGAACAAAGCCTTGGATGCCGAAATCGTGAAGGACGTTCGCGCACTGCTCGAGATCATTCCGCAAGCGGCAGAGGGTTCAGGTGGGGTGCAACTACAGCGCCGCATAGAGCACCTGGAGGACCGGATAGACCGTGCGGTATTCGGACTCTATGGTTTGAATGAAGAAGAGGTCGCCAGCATCCAATAGCGACCAACGCATGACCAACTCCAACGCCAAAGTGAGCGTGGTCAAAACGCTGCCAGAGCATCACGATCGGCTCGCACATGCCATCTCCGAACGCAACCAAGCAGCACGCGCCTACAGGCCATCGAGGTCTTTTTCCTGCCCAGTAATGCCCCCGAGCTCGATCCGGTGGAGGTGGCCCATGCATCCCTGAAGCACGCCGTCACCGCTCACGCCCCGGCCCGTCGGAAAGGGCGGATGGAACAGCTGGATCCATCCTATCTGAGAACCCTGCAACGGAACCCCGAGCAGGTCAAGACCTTCTTTCAGAAGAACACGGACAAATACGCAGCCCGATCGATGTCAACAATTCATGGCCGGATCAATAATTGTCCGATGATCTGATCGTCTGATCATCCGATCCCTCTCACTCTCCCTCCCTCGATCTCCTCCACGACGCCGGGGTCCGGCAGGATGGTGGTGTCGCCGAAGCTCTGCATCTCGCCTTCGGCGATCTTGCATAGGATGCGGCGCATGATCCTCCGCTGTGCGCCCTGGGCAAGCCTTACATGCGTTGGATCCTGGCCAGCCAGCGCTCATCGCCTCAGACCAACGTCAGGTCCTTGATCCCCGCGAAGTGTTTCCTGTTCAGCGTCAGGACGGGGACACCATGGGCCATGGCCGTAGCGGCGATGAGTTGGTCGGCAAAGTGGATGTCGCGCCCAAGGGACACATCATCCAAGATCCTGCGGAAGTGGAGCGAGACTTCCAGGGTGAACGGGAGCACATGGAATTTGTCGAAAAGCTCGCGTTTGGTGGCTGCGTAGTCGTTCTTGTTCCGCGTGCCTGCCAGTACTTCCGCCACGATGGCATCGCAGAGCACGAAGGTGCGTCCCTCCACTTTGGCCAAAGCGGCCATGGCCTTCGGCTCGCGCCTGAACCGGCCGATGAGCACACTGGTATCGATCAGGACCGTTTCCATGCCTTCTCGCGCAGCTCTTCGGCCGTGACCGGGTTGTCCTTCCATAGCCCCTCCAAAGTGGCGAACGGGTCCTTCTCACGTTTGGCTTCGCGCTCCACGAACTCCACGAACAGGGCACTGATGCTCTTCTTCCGCCTGCGGCTGAGCATGACCGCCTTCTGTTTGAACTTGGGCGGGACCGAAAGGGTGAGCTTGGTGGTCATGACGTTACGTATCGGTGTACGAAGATACGTGATCAACTGGTAGGAGTGTTGCATTATTACCGCCCCCACAGGGTCTTCCGTTTCGGAGACCCTGTGGCTTCCAATTCCGGTTGGGTGCTGGGTCCACTGCGTGAGACCCTGCGTGGGGATTTGTCGATGGCGAACCGGCTATCGATAGGCATCCTTCCTATCGGATACCTTCTCGATGCGGACGAGTTTGATCGCATCCCCGATGAAGTAGATCACCCGGTAGTTCCCAACCCGAATACGCCACAAGTCTTTGTGTCCGGCTAATTTCTTGCATCCGGAAGGCCTCGGCTTTTCAGCAAGCCGGCCAACCGCTTCACCGATCCGCATCGCAACAGGGACCGGCAAGGTATTCAATTCGCGCACGGCACTGCGCAGCCACTCGATCCGGTAGCTCACTTCTTCTTGGCGCGTTTGTACAAGGCCCGTATGACCTGTTCGTGGGGAATACTCGGTTCGTCTCTTCGTGCCTGGGCGATCAGCCCGTCCAGATACTCATCCACGGCTTCCGGCTCCTTGGCGAGCGTCACCAGGTCAATCTGCACGTACCGCCGGTTCTCGGTCTCATCCGTGATCAAACGCACACCCTTGATGCCCGGTGTTTTCATGCTAACAAAGATAGATGCGGCCCGGCGGTCCAAGTCACGGGCTGGTCCTTTCCTTCACACTCTTCCCCCCTTGATCTCCTCCACCACGCCGGGGTCCAGCAGGGTGGTGGTGTCGCCGAGGTTCTGCATCTCGCCTTCGGCGATCTTGCGCAGGATGCGGCGCATGATCTTGCCGCTGCGCGTCTTGGGCAGGCCCTTCACGAACTGGATCTTGTCCGGCTTGGCGATGCGGCCGATGTTCTCCACCACGGATTCGATGATCTCGCCGGTGATCCGGTCCACGGCGGCCTTGTCGTTCAGGTCCAATGGTTCGGCGGTGATCACGTAGGCGTAGATGCCCTGGCCCTTGATGTCGTGCGGGTAGCCCACCACGGCGCTTTCCACCACGCGGTCGCTGAGGTTGATGGCGCTCTCGATCTCGGCGGTGCCGAAGCGGTGGCCGCTCACGTTGATCACGTCGTCCACGCGCCCGATCACGCGCCAGCGGCCGTCCGCGTCGCGCTTGGCGCCGTCGCCGCTGAAGTAGTGGCCGGGGAAGCTGCTGAAGTAGGTCTGCTTGTAGCGCTCATGGTCGCCCCAGGTGGTGCGCAGGATGCCGGGCCAGGGAAACTTCATGCAGAGCATGCCCTCCACCTCGTTCTCGGTGATCTCCTTGCCGTCCGCGGTGAGCAGCACGGGCTGCACGCCGGGCAGGGGCCATGCAGCGTGGCCGGGCTTCTCGTCGGTGACGTCGGCCAGCGAGGAGATGAGGATGCCCGCGGTCTCGGTCTGCCACCACGTGTCCACGATGGGGCAGCGGTTCTTGCCCACGTGCAGCTTGTACCATTGCCAGGCCTCTTCGTTGATGGGCTCGCCCACGCTGCCGATCACCTTCAGGCTGTCCAGCGAGTAGGCCAGCACATGGTCCAGTCCGTGGGCCATCAGGCTGCGGATGGCGGTGGGCGCGGTGTAGAAGATGTTGACGCCGTGCTTGTCGATCACCTGCCAGAAGCGGCCGGGGTCGGGGAAGGTGGGCACGCCCTCGAACATCAGCGTGGTGGCCCCGGCGCAGAGTGGCCCGTAGATGATGTAGCTGTGGCCGGTGACCCAGCCGATGTCGGCCGTACACCAGTACACGTCGCTTTCCTCGTACTGGAACACATTGCGGAAGGTGTAGTCGCAGTAGACCATGTAGCCGGCCGTGGTGTGTACCACGCCCTTGGGCTTGCCGGTGCTGCCGCTGGTGTAGAGGATGAAGAGCGGGTCCTCGGCATCCATTTCCTCGGCGGGGCAGTGCTTGTCCACGTGCTTCAGCTCGTCGTGCAGCCACACGTCGCGGCCCTCCTGCATGTCCACGGCCCAGCCCAGGCGGTCGGTGACGATCACCTTCTTCACGCTGGGGCATTCCTCCAGGGCCTCGTCCACCACGCGCTTCACGGGGATCTGCTTGTGGCCGCGGTTCAGGCCGTCGCTGGTGAGCACCATCGAGCATTGGGCATCGTTCACGCGGTCGGCGATGCTCCTGGCGCTGAAGCCGGCGAAGACCACCGAGTGGATCACGCCCAGCCGCGCGCACGCCAGCACGGCGATGGTGAGCTCGGGGACCATCGGCATGTAGATGCACACGCGGTCGCCCTTCTTCGCGCCGTTGCGCTTCAGCACGTTGGCGTACTGGCACACCTTTTCGTGCAGCTCGCGGTAGGTGTAGCGGATGAAGCGCTCCTTCGGGTCGTTCGGTTCCCAGATCAGCGCCAGCTTGTTGCCGCGCGTGGCCAGGTGGCGGTCCAGGCAGTTCTCGGTGATGTTGAGCTTGCCGCCGATGAACCACTGGACCTCCGGCTTGTGGAAGTCCCACTCCAGCACCTTGTCCCATTTCTTCCGCCAGGCGAAGGTTTCGGCCTGGTCGGCCCAGAAGCCTTCGGGGTCTTCGATGCTGATGCGGCGGGCCTCGTCGTAGTCGGCCTGGGTACGGATGCGATGGATGGCCATGGCCGAAAAGTACACAGCGGGCCCTTGGGCGCCGCCCTATGCACCGAGGTTCAATGTGGGCCCTGCTTCACCCACAGCACAGGTGATGAGACGGGGCCTACGGGCGACCAGACGCGCACGGCATAGGGCCCGGCGGCGAGCGCGGCGACGTCCACGGTGAGGACCGGGTCTTCGATCGCCACCGAGAGCACCTCACGCCCGCCCATGTCGTGGAAGCGCAGCGTGCGGCCCGGTCCGGCCTGGTCCGAACGGACCTCCACCGGTCCGGGCCCCGGGTTGGGCAGGAGCAGCGGCCGCGCCGCGCCCGGCATGTAGTGGACCACGCGCACCGGCGAATAGGTGTATCCGCCGTCCACGTCCACCTGGCGCAGGCGGTAGTAGTTGCTCCCCAAGCGGGGCGCGGGATCGAGATGGGCGTAGTGCTGCGTCTGAAAGCTGTTGCCCGCACCAGGAACGGTGCCGATGTGCTCGAAATGGGCGCCGTCGGCCGAGCGTTCCACCTCGAACCGGTCGTTGCCCGCCTCCGACGAGGTGGACCATTCAAGCAGCACCCCTTCGGGCACGGCGCGTGCATGCAGGCTCAGCAGCTCGATGGGCAGCACGGTGCAGTCCAACGAGGCACCGTTCTGGAGGGTCCAGTTCATGTTGAACCCGGTGCTGCTCTGGCTCCAGTTGCTGATGTACAGAAGGTACACCTGCCCCACGGCGACCTGCATGCCCGGCACCCACCCGCAATACTGCGGAGGCACCAGCGGGCACACGTTGAGCGTGGCTGGGATGCCGTAGCTCACGCTCGTGGGGGCGAACTGGGGTGGGGAGTACACCGGATGGCCCATCCCGGTGGCGTAGCTGCCCGTGCTGCCGAAGGTGGCCGGCCCGCTGGAGGCCGCACAACGGATGGGCGGACCTGCGGGCGGGCAGATGCTGGACGGCGTGGAGCCGGGCGGATAGGGCCCCCAGACGGCCCAGTCGTAGTCGTCCGGGCCCAGGGGACCGATCGTGAGACCCAGGTCACCGGCCGCGCTCGGGGAGAAGACATACCAGGTGCCCTGGTACTCCACGATGTCGAGACAACCGGAGTTGGCCGCGCTGATGTCGACGATGTTGCCGGTGTTGTTGGTGTTGTTGCTGAAGGCGACGTTGCTGCAGATGGTGACCGCGCCCAGGCAGTCCTCCGGGGCCGGAGGAGGCGGGATGCAGGTCACCGAGCCCACGTACACCACTCCACCCACCGGCGGCGAGCCCGAGTTGAAGATGGTGCCCCCGCCCAGGGTCACGATGTAGGAGTTGTCCGTCTGGAACGCACCCGAAGCATTGTACGAGATGATCACTCCGTCGCCGATGTCCACACCGATCTGCACGGTGACCGAGGGCAGCCCGACGGGCACCGTGTACGTGGTGGGCACCCCGTTGATGGTGACCGTGACCGAAGAGGTGCCCCAGCCGTCGCTGAAGCTGTCGTACATGGTGAGCGTGTAGATGCAGTCGCCGACGGGCGGCGCCACGCAAACGATCTGCAGCGGCGCACAGGTCGCGTTGGTGGCGCAGTAGTACTGATCCACCAGCACGCGCAACTGGCCGGTGAAGGTCGCGATCCAGGTCACCGTGCTCTGCAGTCCGCAGGCATCATCATTGAACCCGAGCGAACCGCCTCCCGTGTTGTTGTACAGGGTGATCTGTGTGTCGAAGCCGGCCCCACAGGTGCTGAACGTGTACGTGTTGCCCGCCACCACGTTCACCAGCGCGTACTGGCCGCCCTGGACGCAGGGAACGTTCGTGGTGCCCGGGCAGGTCGGTGTGATCGCCGTGCCGGTGAGCGCGTTGTCGTTCGGGCACTGGGCCCTACCGGCGAGCGCCGCACAGGCGAAGAGCACAAGGTTCCAGATCCGGGTCGAGCGCATGGCGGCCATGGCAAGATAGGAAACTCCGATCCTCGCTGAAGGAATGCCGCAGGCGAGGACGCTCCATGCGGAACGCGTGCGAGGGATGAGCGGTCACCGGCCGTGTCGTGCGGCGCGGCCCCTTCTCCCCGGCCGAACGACCTTCGCGCTGCGATGAGCAACAAGGCGATCAAGGCGAAGGTCCGGGAACTGCTCGACTTCGGCCTCCCCAAGCAGCAGGTGTTCGACAACCTGATGCTGGAGTTCCCCGCGACCAAGCCGGGGAAGCTGGCCGAGTGGCTCCGGTACATGCCCTCGTTGTCGGCGCGGGAACGCTACCGCAACCTGCACCTGGGCCTTCTGGCGATCATCGTGCTGTCGGCCGCCGTGCGCGTTCTGCGTCAGGTCCTCCACGGCGGGGTCCACCTGGACCAGGCCACGGCCTATTTGAGCCTGGTGCCGATCGCCACCTTGCTCGTGGGCTGGAGCCTCTACCGCTGGCAGGGGCAGGTCTTCGAATGGGTGGGCTGGGGCAACTTGATGGGCGTGTTCGGCCTGTTCAAGGGCCTGAACCTTTTCGTGAAGGATGGCGGTGACCCGTGGGCCCTTTCCGCCCGGCTCCTGGGCGTGGCCATCGGGGCGATCGCCCTTTTCCTCGCGCACAAGGTGTTCGCCAAGCCGAAGAAGGAGAAGGACCCGATGACCGGGGCGGTACGGATGCTGTTCCCGCAGGAGGACAA
Source organism: Bacteroidota bacterium (assembly GCA_014584605.1). GTDB lineage: Bacteria > Bacteroidota > Bacteroidia > Flavobacteriales_F > PHOS-HE28 > PHOS-HE28. The sequence goes on from JACTMO010000005.1 coordinate 6,905, forward strand.
GGGGTATTGACCGGGCCACCGGTCCGTGTGCTTCGGCATCTCCGTTGCCAAACCACGGTCGGCATGCGGAAGGCCGACGTGGCCGCCACAGCGGGACCTGCGACCGAACGCCTGGACCGACAAGCCCGGAGCTTGGTTCGCCGGGCCAGATCCGACACACCTGCCATGGCCACCTCTCCGGGCCTTGATGCCGAAGACCACCGAACTTCGCGGACGTGGATCGCCTGCCCTTTGTCCTTTCCGGCGGCGGTGCCCGTGGCTTGGCGCACGTGGGCGTGCTGCGGGCGTTCAAGGAGGCGGGCGTGGCACCGGCCGCCATCAGCGGCACCAGCGCGGGCGCCCTGGTGGGCGCCTTCGTGGCGGCGGGCGTGGACCCGGCCGATATCGCCCGTCTGGTGCTGAAGGACTGGCGCCTCCATCTCACGCGTTGGCGGGTGCTGCGCGGTGAAGTGCTGTCGCAACGGCGCATCGGCGAATTCCTGGAAACGTTCCTGCCGGTGCAGACCTTCGAGGAGTTGCGCATGCCGCTGTACGTGAGCGCCACGGACCTCGCCAAGGGCGGCCAGCGCATCTTCAGCAGCGGCCCCTTGGTGCCGGCGCTGCTGGCTGCCAGCGCCGTGCCGGTGATCTTCCCGCCAGTGGTGATCGATGGAACACCTTATGTGGACGGCGGATTGAGCAACAATCTGCCCATCGAGCCCTTCGCGGACCTTCGAGCGGACACCGTGGCCGTTTACGTGAACCCGTTGGCGCCATGGACCGGCCGCCGTTCCGTGCGCGGCACCATCGATCGGGTGTTCCACCTCAGCTTCCGCGAGATGGTGGCCCGCTCCGCGAAGGGCTGCCGCTGGTACATCGAGCCCCCGGAGCTTTCCCGCTTCGGCATGTTCGACCTGAGCCACAGCGGCGAGATCATGAAGATCGGCTACGACCACGCGAAGGCGGTATTGGCCGCGAAGTGAGCGACCTGCCTCTTGACCATGGTGTCGGGGCGGCCCGGCTCCGGGCGCCTCACCACAGCGGCGCGAGGACAGGATAGGCCGGTCCGGTCGGAGGCGGTGAGCTGCTCTTTGGTTCATGCCGCACCCTTCGACCATGGGACACCACAACGATCCGGACCGGGGGCGGGACAACGGCAAGTAGAACGCCCGGCATGGGATCCCGCCCCATGGATGGATCGTATGGAACAGCGATCAATGCTTCACCCAGGTCGTGCCCCTTACGCCGCCCTCCTCCTGGTGCACGATGATCCGGTACAGCCCCGCAGGCAACTCACCCGAGTGAACCACCGGTCGGGGATCGGAGGTGCGCTGTTGATGCACCATGCGACCGGTGGCATCGTAGAGGGAGACCGTGTGCGGGCCGGGTGTGAGGTCAAGGGTGAAGTGGGTGGTGCCGGGGTTGGGGAAGACATGTGTCCCTGCCTGTTCTTTCTCCTCCATGCCGACGAGCTGTTCACACGCGCCCGATACGAGTTGGTACGAGATCTCATCGTCACTGTAACAGCGCATGCCCATGGGGCCGTCGATGATCAAGTTCGGACAATAGAGGAACATGTCCCATGTACAACCGACCCGTTCGATCACCGTGGTACCCGCGACCTCAAGTCGGCGCAATGCCATTCCATCGATGATGAGGGTGCTGGTATCCGAAACGACCAGGGGTTGGCAGATGGTGTCGTTGATATGGGCCGGATACCAATGGTCGCCCGGAACGGCACCGAACCAGTAGAGTGTGTCCCACGCACCACCTTGCCATGTGTAAACCACCTCGTTCTCCTCCCTCGTGATCACTACTACCGGGTAGTAGGTGATGTACGGAGGTCCACCGAAGGTCGGGCCGGGTGGAGGCTGGGGGTATTGAATGGCCGAATACCGGTCGATCACCTGCGCCGGGTATCCGGCCACCACCGAATCATGCGTGTAGGTCATCCGATGGAACCCGGCCAGGGACATGCCTGCTTCATAGGTCCACGTCGCCCCCGGCGGGCACCAGCTCTGGGCGTGCGCCATCGTGGGGAGCAAGGCGAGAAGAAGCGCGAAAGGCCGCATGGAGAACGAAGTTACCGGAAAGACGCTAAGCGGGTGGCTTTCGCTGCTTCCGCCCGGGATGGGAGTGGCAGCCCGACGCAGGACCGGGCCTGCGCACGGGGCGAGCCTGTCGGCCGGCGGATCCTGCTGAACGCGCCTATTGTTCCTTGACCCATCGTGCATGCGTAGCCCGACCCCGTGCATCGCGTACGATGAGATGGTACAGCCCGGCCTGCATCTCATCCGTGTGAACCACCGGTCGGACCTCGGAGGTGCGCTGTTGCAGTACCATGCGACCGGTGGCATCGTAGAGGGAGACCGTGTGAGGGCCGGGTGTGAGGTCAAGGGTGAAGTGGGTGGTGCCGGGGTTGGGGAAGGGTAAGGCGGCATTTTTCCTTCCCGGTTGCTCCACCGACATCGTGAACCCGCAATCTGAGATCCCTGGTGCCGAGTACGAGATCGACAGATCCTCGTAGCACCGGAGACCACCAAATATGCCGTCGATCAGCATTGATTCGACGGGGTTGATGAATAACCACCGGTATCCGATGCGTTCCCGCAGCGTATCCACCATGAACCAGCCTTCGGGTTCCACCTGAACGATGAGCTGCTTGAGCGCCATGCCATCCAATAGGATCGAAGAGGTGTCGAGCACTGCTATGCTCCATTCGTCGATGCCCGGAATGTTCCAACGGTCACCTGGGGCAGCACTGAACCACATCACGGTATCGAAATCCACCGCCCAGTCACTTTTCAAGTAGACCACCCCGCTATCCTCGTACGTATGGAGATCCGCCATCTGTACTGTTTGCAGATCTGGTTGTCCCCACCCTCCGCCGTAGATGGCCCAATGTTCCAAACGTTGGGCCGGATGGCCATCGATCGTTGTATCACCGGCAAGCTCGATGCGATGGACGCCGGTTCCGAACATCTGATCCAAGTAGTCGAAGGTCCACATCGCCCCCGGCGGGCACCAGCTCTGGGCGTGCGCTATCGTGGGCAGCAAGGCGAGAAGAAATGCGAGGGCCCGCATGGAGAACGAAGTTACCGGAAAGACGCTAAGCGGGTGGCTTTCGCTGCTTTCGCCCGGGATGGGAGCGGCAGCCCGGCGCAGGACCGGGCCTGCGGCACCGTGCCGTACGCCTTGCCAACAACCGTGGGGTGCGGTGTGCACAGCCGAGCGGTGAATGGGGCGATGATCGCTTGTCCGTCAAGCCGCCGGATCGGCTACTTTCGCCGCCCATGCATCACCCATCCCTCATGAGACCGCTTGCAGCCCTTTTGTTCGGCGTTGCCACCCTGAGCACCTACGCCACGGACCGTATCGTGGAGGAGTTCGGCATCTCCCCCACCTACCCCAGCATCGCCACCGCCGTGGCCGCAGCAGTGGACGGCGACCGGATCGTGGTGAAGAACCGGGCGGGCAACATCCCCTGGATCGAGAACATCACCGTGGACAAGAGCCTGCAGTTCCTCAGCTATGCGGACAACAGCCTCTTCGTGGTGCAGGGCAACTACAGCATCGTGCCGGCCGCCGGTCGCGAGGTCACCATCATCGGCATGCACAACACCGCGGGCGGCATCCAGGCCGCATCCGGCACGAGCCCCGTACGGGGCACCCGGGTCCGTGTGCTCGGCAGCTTCTTCGTGAACGGCTCGGTTCAACTGGCGAGCCAGTATTATGATGTGGACGTGGTGGGGAGCACCCTGCAGAACGGGACCGTTGGCATCCACTACGGGAACGTGATCGGCAACGACATCGACGGCAGCAACATCAGCGATGAGGCGATCAGCGTGACCCCCACCGTGGGCGGCTTCCCGCTCGACACCTGCGCGATCGTGGGGAACAAGTTGACGGGCCGCGTGGGCTATGAGGGCATCTTCGTGAGCACACAGCACCAGGTGGTCCACATCCGCAACAACTACGTGCGGCACGGGTGGATGGGCATCGAGGTGTACGCCGGAAATACCAGCAGTGTGCAGAACCTGATCTGGAACAACACCATCACGGCCTACACAGGCAACTTCACCACCTACGGGATCAACCTCGCGAACACCAGCCCCGGGTCCATCTGGGAAGTGATGAACAACGCCGTGGTGCGCACCTGGAACGGCGACAACCGCGGCATCAACAAGGACAGCGGCAACAACGGGCAGATCAACGTGTACTACAACCACGTGGCGTCGGACATGTCGGTCCACATCAGCACCGGCTTCACCTTCCAGGGCAACAACACCATCAACCAGCCGATCACGCTGAACGTTGACGGCAGCTTCGCCAGCGCGCCGGGGGCCGTGGACGGCGGCAATCCGGCGCCTCCCTTCTACGACCTCGACCTCACCACCGGGGATGCGGGCGCCTATGGCGGCAGCTACACGCTCACCAACTTCCATCCGTTGCACACCGGTGCCGCAAGGGTGTACATGTCCGGTCATCCCTTCAACGTGCGGCAGGGCAGCACCCTGCGTGTGCGCGCCACGGCCTACGACCGTTGATCCAGCCCGGCCCCGACCATGAACACCCGCAACCTGCTCGCCACGCTCTGCGTGCTGTGCCTCGGCACGGCCTTCGCACAGCGCGTGGACAACGCCGAGTACTTCTGGGACACGGATCCCGGCGTGGGCAACGCATTGCCGCTTGGAGCCACCGATGGCGCGTTCGACGCCGCCGTGGAGTCGCTGTTGCTGCAGACCGGCACCCTGCCCGCCGTAGGTGCGCACACCCTGGGCATCCGCGTGAAGGACCAGCAGAACAACTGGGGCCCCACCTTCACCACGGTGGTGGAGATCGCCGCATCGGCCGTGGGCTTGCCGGACATCCAGGTGACCCAGGCCGAGTTCTTCTGGGACAGCGACCCCGGCGCGGGCAACGGTACGCCCATGCTGGCCTTTGACGGCAACTACAACGGCGCGCTGGAGGCCATCGCGCTCGAGACCAGCACCCTGCCCGCCGAGGGCGAACACGTCCTGCATGTGCGCGCCAGGGACACGAACGGCGCCTGGAGCCTCCCCTTCCGCTTGGTGGTGGAGGTGCTCGGGGGCACGGTCACCTTCCCGGAGATCCAGGTGTCGGCCGCGGAGTACTTCGTGGACATCGATCCAGGTCCCGGCCTCGGCACCCCGATGCTCGCCGCGGACAACGCCTTCGACGCAGCCCTCGAGGCCCTGGTCGGCGGGGGGATCCCCGTGCCCGTGACGGCCGGGGTGAACGTGCTGTGGATGCGCGTCAAGGACATCCACAATGCCTGGGGACCGGCCTTCGGGGTGGTGGTGAACATCGACACCACCATCACCGGCACCGTGGGTGAGGATCCGCCGGTCACGAACGACCCGCGCCTGTGGCCCAACCCGGCGCGTGCGGAGGACGGGTTCACCATCACCCTGGACCGGACCGCAGACCTGGTGCAGGTGCGCGTGCTGGACGGGGCCGGCCGCATCGTAAAGGACATCCGCGCGCAGCGGGAACAGCGGTTCGCCGTGGCGCTGCCCGGCGTGGCGCCCGGTGTTTACCACGTGAGCGTGATCGTGGACGGCGTTCCGCATTGGGAACGGCTGGTGCTGCATTGAGGTCGCGCTGAGCAGGGGGACGGTGATCCCCCGCCAGGGATGGGAGCGGCAGCCCGGCGAAGGACCGGGCCTGCGGCACCGTGCAGCGCGGTGGACCAATTTGCTCACACGGACCGCTCCGTGGCCAACTTCCTGAGCGGGGGAAGATGATTACGGATGATCGCCCACACGAGCGTATCATCGGTGCTGTCGTAGGAGTGGACCAGCCGGTTCCGGAACGCGCGGATCCTCTCCGCTTCCTCGAAAACGTCGTCGGGATCCAATTGGATCAACTTGGCAACCGCCTCACCGATAGTGATCAACCTGCGCTCCACGGCGTCCTTTACCATGGGTGATGCGGAATAGCGATCGAAGGAGTCCACACCCTTCAAGTGAAGGTCGATGGCGTCCAAGGCGATGAGGATATCAGACCAGTACTTGCGCTTGGGATCCGTCATACACCAGCACTTTGGTCTGTTCGATCTCGTCGCGCATCACCGGGTTCTTCACGGAACGCAGGGTGAGCAGGTCCACCTTACGGCCGAAGAATGCTTCGAGCTTGTCCCACAGGTCCAGCATGAGCTCGCCAAACCGGAGGGGGTCCTTGGTCTTTAGGTCAACGACCAGGTCAACATCACTGGTATCCGTGAATTCCCCCTTCACCGAGGAGCCGAACGCATGCAACGAGGCTACTTCATGGGCTTCGCACAGGCTTCGGAAACCGTCGCGGTTCTTGGCGATGAGGTCCTTGAGCATGATAGGCAAAGGTAGGGGCCATGGATTTTCAGAGCACAATGGTCTGCTCGGCCCAGTTGATTCGATCAGAGTTCTCAGTGATCCACTGCATATATGCGGAAGCGTACCAAGGTGAACGCCACGCACCATAGTCCGTGGACGTGTTCCAGTCCGGACGTGGTGCCGTAGGTTGCCGCCGCTTGCCCTTGCCGTAGATGGCTTGGAACTGGACCTGCTGTATGAGAATGATATGGTCCTGTTTCTGGAACAAGGGATCCAGTCCTGCTGATTGCAAGGAGTCGAACACCTTTCTCGGTAGTATAACGATCTGGGGGGCGAGGTGCTTGAAGTCAGTTTCCACGTATGATCGTTGAACGGCGAACTTCCCGGGGTCGTCGGCGTAGTCGAGATTCTTCCTCGGTTTGCGGTCGAGCTTCCGTGGATCGATGCTGAACTTGCCTGGATTGGCGACAGATACTTGTTCAAGGAATGCCTTGGATGAGCTACTGGAGAATTCGGCACCGAATGGATAGAAGGACAGGATGTGGCGGGCCACCTTGAGCAATGCGCCATTGTTGATCGGCTCGATGTGTACGTTCTGGTCCTGGCGCTCCCTTGGACGAAGTCCGTACGAGCGATGCATTTGCTGCCTTACACTGCGGGCACGGAGTTCTTGGAGATGATGAAGGTCACCAGCAAGGTTTTCAGCACTGGCGTAAATGAACACTTTCGCCGGGGCATCGTGATACTCCTCGCCCACGTATGGAATTGCAGGGGCGATGTCCTCAAAGGCCCATCTCGGCGAACAGGTCTTGGAGTACTCCTGCTGATATTCGTCGGTCAGCCTTTCCTTCAGGACTTCGCGATTATCCACTCCCATGTCCTCGGTCGTTGTTTCAGGCTGCCGTTTGCCACCCGTTCCACTGTTCCATCCGGCCGCCAATTCGGTTGGTCCTTCAACTTAGGCAGGCTCCACTGTTCGACGACGATCGCAGCACCATGACGCATGCGCTCCGGGTCGTAGAACATATTCAGGTAGGCTTGCTTGGACTTCCACCAGCGGCGACGGATGCGATAGTCGCAGCCCATGAAGTGCGCGGGCATGGTGCTGCATTCTGCTACGGCGATGTGCTTGGCTTCTTCCTCGGAATGCGCCCGCACGATCACTGTCACACGCTCAACCTCAACGATGGAACTCCCTTCGGCTTGGATATGCTGAAGCACTTCGACGGCAAATGGTAGCCGCCCTTCTGCGTCGGCCGTAGGCTCATCCTTAGATCCCCTGTCGGAGAGCATTCGCAGCTCAGGTAGGTCCCAGATCGCACGGATTTCTTCAGTGGTGAGCATCCCGGTGAAGGCGAAGGGCCTGGCCGGATGCGCCTCCAGTTTCGCGCGAATGCCTGGTGCCGCGGTTTCCAGCGCTTCAAGACCGGACTCGATCCGTTCCGCGAAGATTCTCTTTCGCTTTCGCCACGATAGGGCAATGGCTTCGGCATCGAGCCCGATCTCGACCTCGAGCCAGGTGGGATAGGTCTTGGCCTCTTCTGTCAGAAGCCCTTGATTTGGATGCGTTGCGTGTTGTCGCATTTGTGGCAGCGAAATTGAGAGCCATAGGTCTGGCCTTTGCTTACTGAGTGTGTCTGCGTCTCGGAGCGCGAAACGTCGCCACACTTTTCGCATTTGCGTTTATACACGATGCCCGTTGAGGTTTGTGAAACGATTATAGCTCCTGAGAGCGCCACCGCGTTCGCTATTCTTCACGCCGAGGCTTGTGTCCAAATGTACCAAGGCACTGCCATGATCGGGATCCCGCGTGACGGATCGCAGCGGCACCCCGCACCCCAAGGCTTTGCGAGGGGGAGGAGTATAGCGAAGAGCCGGACCCCGAGGGCCCTGAGCGGAGAGAAGCGGAGCCGAAGGGCGCGAGGGGGCACGCCCAAACCTACGTCCCATCCCCCCATTCCCCCGCGCACCGGTATTTTCGCGTCATGTCCACTTCCGTCCAAGCCCCGCCCTACGTCCCGAAGCACAAGATCCGCGTGGTCACCGCCGCCTCGTTGTTCGACGGTCACGATGCCGCCATCAACATTCCCGCTTAGGCGGGATTTCGCTCCTACGTCGCTCAACATGCTTGGCGCATCGGTATCGCCGCTTCGACAGATCCCTTCCCGGTAACTTCGCTTCCAATGTCAACGTTCGTTCAAGCTCCTCCCTACCAGCCCAAACACAAGATCCGTGTGGTAACGGCTGCATCCCTTTTTGATGGCCATGACGCGGCGATAAACATCATGAGAAGGATCATCCAGGCCACGGGCGCCGAGGTGATCCATCTGGGGCACGACCGCAGCGTGGAGGACGTGGTGAACACCGCGATCCAGGAGGACGCCCATGCCATCGCCATGACCAGCTACCAGGGCGGGCACATGGAGTACTTCAAGTACATGTTCGACCTGCTGAAGGAGAAGGGCGCGGGGCATGACCCGTCCCGCCCGGGAAGCGGGATCAAGATCTTCGGCGGCGGCGGCGGCACCATCCTGCCGGAGGAGATCAAGGAGCTGGAGACCTACGGCATCGCACGCATCTACCATCCCGATGACGGCCGCGCCATGGGCCTGCAGGGCATGATCAACGACATGCTCGAAAAGGCCGACTACGACCTGAGCGGCCAGGTGAACGGCGAGGCGAAGAAGCTGACGCCGCAGCACTGGACGGCCATCGCCAAGTTGATCAGCACGGCGGAGAACCACCCGCAGGTATTCGAGCAGATCGCCGACGAGGTCCACAAGAAGGCCGCGGCCAGCAAAGCCCCAGTGCTCGGCATCACGGGCACGGGCGGCGCGGGCAAGAGCAGCATGGTGGACGAGCTGATCCGCCGTTTCATCCTGGACCAGCCGGACAAGACGATCGGCGTGATCTCCGTGGACCCCAGCAAGCGCAAGACCGGCGGCGCGTTGCTGGGCGACCGCATCCGCATGAACAGCATCCGCGGCGAACGCGTGTACATGCGCAGCCTCGCTACACGCCAGAGCAACCTCGCCCTGAGCAAGCACGTGAAGGAGGCCGTGGCGGTGCTGAAGGCCGCAGGCTTCGACCTGATCATCCTGGAGACGAGCGGCATCGGCCAGAGCGACACCGAGATCCTGGACCACAGCGATGTCTCGCTCTACATCATGACGCCCGAGTTCGGTGCGGCCACGCAGCTGGAAAAGATCGACATGCTGGACTTCGCCGACGTGGTGGCCATCAACAAGTTCGATAAGCGCGGCGCCCTCGACGCCCTGCGCGACGTGAAGAAGCAGTACAAGCGCAACCACCAGTTGTGGGACGCCAAGGACGAGGACCTGCCCGTGGTGGGCACCATCGCCAGCCAGTTCAACGACCCCGGCACCAATGCGCTGTACGCACGGCTGATGCGGAAGATCAAGGAGAAGACCGGCATCGAGCTGGACAGCAGCTTCCACGCGCACGACGAGATGAGCGAGAAGGTGTGGATCATCCCCCCCGCCAAGAGCCGCTACCTGAGCGAGATCAGCGAGAGCAACCGGCGCTATGATGCGAAAGTGCGAGAGCAGGCGGAGATCGCGGATAAGCTGTACGGGTTGTATTCGGCTGTACTCACCTTCGGTGGCACTGACCTTTTGGAGTCGGACGTCCCGAGTCCCCTGAGTCACGAGTCGGGCGCGAAAGCGACTCACGACTCACGACTTACGGACTCAGTCGACTTCCTCATTCAAAGGTTCGAAGAACTGAAGAAAGACCTGGATCCGCACTTGTGGTCCATGCTCCGGAACTGGAAGAGCGAGGAAGAACGGTACGGTGGCGAGTTCTACACCTACACCGTGCGCGGCAAGGAGATCAAGGTGCCGAACCACACCGAGAGCCTCAGTCACCTGAAGATCCCAAAGGTGGCGCTGCCCAAGTTCCGTAGCTGGGGCGACAAGGTGCGCTGGGCCATGCAGGAGAACACGCCCGGCTTCTTCCCCTACACCGCGGGCATCTACCCGTTCAAGCGCACCGGCGAGGACCCCGCGCGCATGTTCGCCGGCGAGGGCGGTCCCGAGCGCACCAACAAGCGCTTCCACTACGTGAGCCAGGGCATGCCGGCCAAGCGCCTTAGCACCGCCTTCGACAGCGTGACGCTCTACGGCAACGATCCCGGCCGCCGGCCCGACATCTACGGCAAGGTGGGCAACAGCGGCGTGAGCATCTGCTGCCTGGACGATGCCAAGAAGCTCTACTCCGGCTTCGACCTCAGCGACCCGAAGACCAGCGTGAGCATGACCATCAACGGTCCCGCGCCCATGCTGCTCGGCTTCTTCATGAACGCGGCGATCGACCAGGCGTGCGAAAAGTACATTCTTGCCAACGGCCTGAAGGCCGAGGTGGAACGGAAGATCGAGGAGCGGTGGGGGGCTGCGAGCCATGAGCCGCGAGCCACGAGCTCAAAGACGGGTCAAGCTCGTGGCTCGAAGCTCGCAGCTCGAGGCCCGCATTATCATGGCGAGATCCCCGAAGGCAACGACGGCCTGGGCCTCCTCCTCCTCGGCATCACCGGCGACCAGGTGCTCCCGAAGGACGTGTACGAGAAGATCAAGGCCGAAACCCTGCAACAGGTCCGCGGCACCGTGCAGGCCGACATCCTCAAGGAAGACCAGGCGCAGAACACCTGCATCTTCAGCACCGAGTTCGCGCTCCGGTTGATGGGCGACGTGCAGCAATACTTCATCGACAAGAAGGTCCGCAACTTCTATAGCGTCAGCATCAGCGGCTACCACATCGCCGAGGCCGGCGCAAACCCCATCAGCCAGCTCGCCTTCACCCTCGCCAACGGCTTCACCTACGTGGAGTACTACCTGAGCCGGGGCATGGACATCAACGCCTTCGCGCCGAACCTGAGCTTCTTCTTCAGTAACGGCATGGACCCCGAGTACGCCGTGATGGGCCGCGTGGCGCGCCGCCTCTGGGCCAAGGCGCTCAAGCACCGCTACGGCGCCGACGAGCGCAGCCAGATGCTCAAGTACCACATCCAGACCAGCGGCCGAAGCCTCCACGCGCAGGAGATCGACTTCAACGACATCCGCACCACATTGCAGGCGCTCTACGCCATCTACGACAACTGCAACAGCCTCCACACCAACGCCTACGACGAAGCCATCACCACGCCCACCGAGGAAAGCGTGCGCCGCGCCATGGCCATCCAGCTCATCATCAACCGCGAGCTCGGCCTGGCCAAGAACGAGAACCCCTTGCAAGGTTCATTCATCATTGAAGAGTTGACGGATCTCGTGGAGGAAGCGGTGTTGACGGAGTTCGATCGGATCACGGAACGTGGTGGTGTGCTTGGTGCGATGGAAACGATGTACCAACGGAGCCGGATCCAAGAAGAGAGTCTGTACTACGAGACTCTCAAGCACACCGGCGAATATCCGATCATCGGGGTGAACACGTTCCTCAGCAGCAAGGGCTCACCGACGATCCTGCCGAAGGAAGTGATCCGCGCCACGGAGGAGGAGAAGGAAGCGCAGATCGCCACCGTGGAGAACCTGCGCGGCGCCTATGCGGAGGAAGCCGCCAAGGCCATCCGCGATCTACAGCAGGCAGCGGTGAAGAACGAGAACATGTTCGCGGTGCTGATGGAAGCGTGCAAGTATTGCTCACTGGGGCAACTGACGGAGGCGATGTTTGAGGTGGGGGGGCAGTATAGAAGGAACATGTGATGGGTTTGGGCGTGCCCCGGCTCAAATGCAGCCGGGTCCGGCTTTCCGCTGCAAGTCCGCACTCGTCGTTCCTCCTCGCTTGCGGGCTTTTCGCTGCAATCCGTCACGCGAAATCCACATTGCACATAGTTCGCCGTGTTGCTCCGATGTTTGTGAGATCGAGATGCGATGAAGCGCGTTTATCAAGGATATAAGCAAAGGAGGTTCACCCGGAAACGGGCTCGACGCGCTGCTCGAGATAGGGCGGTTTGGTTGCTTTGGAAGACCGACCAGAACAAACGACTAAATGGCTTAGGCAAGAAGGAGCGGCAACAAGCCGTGCGCTCTCACAAGGTTGAGATCGTGAAGGCTCCGGATGTTTTCTCCTTCCGAGACAACACCGAACCGAGCATCAAGTTCGTCAATCGATTGATGGCGTTGGCAAAGAGAGGACATGGCGCACATGTGAACCTACAGGGCGTCGTGCAGCTATCGAATGATGCAACGGCCATACTGTGCTCAGTAGCCCACGAGTTCAGTAAGAAGCGTCTTCGGTTTGAAGGGAACAAGCCCGTGAATGAAAGGGTGTGTGACGAGTTCGAGCGTTCGGGCTTCTTCAAACATGTACAAGGAATAGTCCTTGAACGAAATCAAGAGACCAAGGACGAGATCACAACCCAGGGTGACAAGCGCGTACGGTCAGAGAAGACAGCTGAGATCATTAGCCAAGCAGCCCAGACGATTTGGGGCGAGGAAAGAAGATGTCCCGGCGTGCAGAAGTCGCTTATCGAGTGTATGGGGAACACCAAGGAGCACTCGAACCCGTACGGAGATATGGGGGAGCGCTGGTGGCTCTCTGTACACCATGACGATACCGCCCGCGAGGTTACCTTCAGCTTCGTGGACTACGGAGTTGGGATCTTTGAGAGCTTGGTGAAGAAGAAAAAGAAAGGGCTCTTCGGGTCTTTCTTCGACAAGTTCCGGGACAGCCCCAACCCCGAGCTGTTGAAGCAAATCCTCAACGGAGCATTGAAAAGCTCTACTGAAGGCACCCGAACCGAACTGGTCAATCGCGGAAAAGGCTTGCCGGGTATCCATGATGCCATGAAACGTAAGCAACTTTGTGACCTCGTGATCATTTCGAACAACGTGCGCGCCTTCGTGGACAGTGAGACCTACCAAGAGCTGAAAGAGACTTTCAACGGCACCTTTCTTCAATGGAAGGTGACAGCAAACAACGACAACCTACCGGGCTATGGAAATTAAGATCGCTTCCGAGTTCTCCCGGTTCCCCGGACCCCGGGATAGAGGAGAAGGTGACAATAGCGCGGAAGACTTCTTTGTACGATTTCTGCTGCCGCGCTTCAACCAGTCACGCGAGCGAGGTGAGCGGCTAACCGTTTTCTTGGATGGTACGGCGGGGTATGCAACATCCTTTCTCGAAGGGTCTTTTGGGAAGCTTCAGCGGGACTTAAAGGCCGAGGGTGTGAAAATTCTCGATCACATCGATTTCGTTTCTGTGGAGGAACCTTATTTGATTGACGAAATCAAGGAGTACGTTGCCGATGCTCTCAAGGGCTAATATCCTCCTGGCAACGCTCATCTTCGGGGTGGGCTGCTTCGTCGGCTACCTCTCAACTCAGTTTCAACTCCTCCGCATTGAGAGAGAGATTAATGTTGTCGACCTGCTTGCTCTCTTCGTTACGACCGTACTCGGATTCTACATCGCACACGTCGTTCAGCGGAATTTGACAGCACATAGAGTTGAACGAGACTTGATGATCGGTCATCTCAACGGCATGAGGCATCGCCTCGGCGGGCTAGATTTTCTGGAGGGTCAAAGCAAGCTCTCGTTTCAAGCATCCATCGCTTGGTTCCGTCAGTGGTTTGCTGAGTATCGCTCGCTTGAGTGTCTCGTTGAGGAGACCATTGGGGCGGAGTGCGTCAAGGAGCAAATGGAGAAGCTCTACTCTGAGAGCATCACGCTGAAGAAGCTATCAACCGGCGGCAAAAAGAAAGGCGGCTGCTTTCAACTCGACGAGGTCGAGCGTAAGTACTTCGATGAGTCGAAACGCAGAGTGGAGGAACTGCTCTTCAAGCTTGTTGTGAGCATCAACCGCAAGAGTTGACCTGAACATGGCGAAGAGTGGCCGGCCCACGGTTACTTCAGTGAGCAGATTTACTTTGTCATCCCGCCGATCGCCAAGGAAGTCGGCAACGTGAGATGGGATACATCGAGGAGATCAACGAGACGCTGGTACCGCGCCACACCGAGGAGGCGGTGGTGCTGGACCTTTTCGCAGGCTGCGGCGGCTTGGCCTTGGGCTTTGAGGCCGTTGGCTTCAAGACCATCGGCTTCGAGATGAACGGCCCGGCAGCGGAGAGCTACCGTCATAACCTGGGCAGCGAATGTCACGCTGTGAAGCTGGAGGTCGGTTTCGATTTTCCCGAGGCCGACATCGTGATTGGCGGCCCGCCGTGCCAGCCCTTCAGCGTGGGGGGACATCAACGAGGTATGGATGACGCCCGCGATGGTTTCCCCATTTTCATTGATGCCGTGAAGCGCCTTCAGCCGAAGGTCTTCCTATTCGAGAACGTGCGCGGATTGCTTTACAGCAACAAATGGTACTTCGAGCTGATCCTGGAGGAGTTTTCCAAGCTGGGCTATCTCGTGGACTACAAACTGCTCAACGCTGTGAACCATGGTGTGCCGCAGAACCGCGAAAGGCTCTTTGTTGTGGGGCACCGCTCGTCGTTCACCTTTCCGGCAAAAGAGAAGCACAAGGTCACAGTGGGTGAGGCCATTGGCAATCTGATGTACACCATACCGCCCGAGAGTAAGTTCCTCAACGCCACGATGGACGCTTATGTGGCCAAGTACGAGAAGGCCTCGCACTGCATCAACCCGCGCGACCTCTACCCGGACCGCCCGGCCCGCACCTTGACGTGTCGCAACTTGGCTGGTGCCACAGGCGATATGCATCGCGTCCGCTTGCCCGATGGGCGTCGGCGCCGGGTCATCGTCCGCGAGGCCGCGCGACTACAGAGCTTCCCGGACCATTTCGAGTTCAAGGGCAACGAAACGCAGCAGTTCAACCAGATCGGCAATGCTGTTCCGCCCATGCTCGCTTACCACATCGCCCAAGCGGTGAAGGCATGCCATGCACTTCCGGCCGAAGATCCGGAGGTGATCAAGCGTAGCAAAGTGAAGCCGAACCGGGAGCTTTCTTTGTTCTGATGAAGGACTACTTGCCGGAGAGCGCGAAGGGCCGCGCAGTGAAGAAGGTGCTGAATGAGGCACTGGACATTCTTACTGCTGTTGGCATACCAGTGGAAGGTGAGCCTTTGCGAAGGCGTGAACGCATGGCTGCCTGCATGATGGCCGTGGCGGGTGTGACCAAGAAATGGAGCGAGGCCAAGAGCGCCGAGGATGGGCGGCACCTGAAGACACGCGATGTGATCCCGTTCGTGAACAAGCATTTCGAGGAGAGCATTTCTTCCGGTTCCTATGACGATGTGCGCCGAAAGGATTTGAAGCTGGCTGTTGTCGCTGGCCTCATCCTCAACAGTGGGGATAATCCCGGTCGTGCAACGAACGACCCCACGCGCGGCTATGCACTCGCACCCGATTTCGCAGCACTCATCCGCACCTATGGCACACCGGCTTGGGCAAAGAGCTTGTTAGCCTTCAACAAGAACCGCCCGAGCTTGGCCGAGGCGTTGCTTCGCAAGCGTGAGATCGAGCGCATACCTGTAACGCTGCCGGGTGGTCGTAAGCTGGAACTGTCACTGGGCAAGCACAATGAGTTGCAGAAGGCCATCATCGAAGAATTCCTGCCGCGCTGGGGTTATGGTGCTGAAGTTCTCTACGTGGGTGATACGGCCAACAAGCTGCTGCACATCGAGCGCGACCGGCTGAAGGAACTGGGCTTCTTTGAACTTTCGCACGACGAATTGCCTGATGTGATCGCGTACAGCAAGGCCAAGAATTGGCTTTATGTGATCGAGGCGGTGCATAGTGCCGGCCCGATCAGCGAATTGCGGCTGATGGAGTTGAAGAAGCTATTGGCCGGATGCAAAGCGGGCATTGTGTATGTCACGGCTTTCCTCACTCGTAAGGATCACGCCAGGTATGCTGATCAGATCGCGTTCGAGACGGAGGTCTGGACCGCGGATCGTCCGGACCATTTGCAGCACCTGAACGGACCGAGGTTCTTGGGGCCATACTGATCTACAGTTCGAGTGTCGCCTTTCGCGTGACGGATTGAAGCGAATGCCCCACAGGCCAGCGATCCGGCCCGAGGAACGAGGCTTACTGGCGCTATGGCGGGATCCGAGGCGGGTGGATCATTGGAAAAGCTGACTTTCGACCTGTGGTCCTCCAAGCAGCCCAAGGCATGAGCTCCGTGAAGGTCAAGATCTGCTGCATCAGCAGCACGGACGAAGCCCGCATCGCCATCGCGCACGGCGCCTATGCCCTCGGCCTGGTGGGCCATATGCCCAGTGGACCGGGGGTGATCGACGATGCCTTGATCGCGGACATCGCACGTTCCGTGGCGCGGCCCACGCACACCTTCCTGCTCACCAGCGAAACGAAGGCCGATGCCATCATCGCCCATCACCGACGGGTGGGCACCACCACCGTGCAGATCGTGGATGTGCTGGAGGAACGACAGTACGACCGGCTGCGGCGCGAACTGCCCGGCGTACAACTGGTGCAGGTGATCCATGTGCTGGACGAACGCTCCGTACACGAGGCGCAGGAGATCGCCGCCCACGTGGATGCGATCCTCCTGGACAGCGGCAACCCGAACCTGGCGGTGAAGGAGCTCGGCGGCACCGGCCGCGCGCACGACTGGCGCCTGAGCAAAGCCATCCGCGAGGCCATCGGGATTCCGGTCTTCCTGGCCGGAGGGTTGAACGCCGCCAACGTGCAGCGCGCGATCGATACGGTGCAGCCTTTCGGGGTGGACCTGTGCAGCAGCGTGCGCACGGCGGGGCGGCTCGACGAATGGAAGCTCGAGGCCTTCTTCAAGGCCCTTGGTCGGTAGAGCGGCGGTGAGGTTCCTCTCCGTTTCCGGGTGAAGTACGCCCATGGTCGGCATCCTGCGGCCTTTCATCCAAAAGATCCGGGGCGGCGGCCTGAATGAAGCCGATCCGTCCAGCGTCCTCCTCGGGGCGGATGTGCGCTCACACGCGCACCGGTATGCCGTGCATCTGAAGCGCCCCCTCCGAGCCACGTGCGATGGGCAGATGAGGGGTCGGTGGACCGGACCGGCCTGCCGGACGGCATGGACGCTGCCGGACCAGCACTTCGGGCTTCGTTGTACGTGCCCAGCGTTCCGTGCCGTTGCCAGGGGAGCGCGGAAGACCGACGAGGCGAAAGATCCCCGATCCTCCACCTCACCTTCGTTCGATCTCCGGGGGGCCGTGCCCGGCATGGGGTTGATCCCCCCCGGCCCTCTCCCCCGCAGCGCCCCCTGGGCTTCCAGGTGAACACCGCCGTCACGGAGGCGTTGGCCGCCCCAACGCCGCACACGCCCGCCCACCGCGGCTTCACACATTTAGAAGTAGTTAAATACTTTTATTGGTCGGGATCGGCTACCTTTGTCCCGGACCAATAGCATCGACCATGGAAACGACCACCGAGCGGATCCTCGACGTGACCAAGCTGGCACCGATGGAGAAGCACAGCACCATCTTCAACCGCATCGCACAGCTGCAGGAAGGCGACAGCCTCACCATCCACAACGACCACGACCCCGCCCCCCTGCGCTACCAGCTGGCGCACACCTACCAGGACACCATCGCCTGGGAGTACCTGGAAAATGGACCGCAATGGTGGAAGGTGAAGCTCACCCGGCGCGCACCGAGGAACGAGAAGGGCCGCAACATCCTGGACGTGACCCGGCTGGCGCCGCATGAGAAGCACTCCACCATCTTCGCCCGGATCGCCCAGTTGCAGGGCGGCGAGAGCCTCACCATCCACAACGACCACGACCCCGTGCCGCTGCGCTACCACCTGGAGGCCGAACACGGCGACGCCTACGGCTGGGAATACCTGGAGCAGGGGCCCGAGTGGTGGAAGGTGCAGATCACCCGCAGGATCACCGGCGTCGGCGCGGACGGCTCCAACGACCTGGACGTGACCAAGCTGGCCCCACGCGAGAAGCATTCCACCATCTTCAGCCGCTACCACGCGCTGAAAGGCGGCGAGAGCCTCACCATCCATAACGACCACGACCCCAAGCCGCTCTACTACCAGATGCAGGGCGAGATGGGCAACGTGTTCACCTGGGAATACCTGGAGGAGGGCCCGCAATGGTGGCGGGTGCGGATCACCAAACGCCCCGCCGGCAACTCCACCGAGACCCTGGGCGAAACGGTGGCCAGGGACATGCGCAAGGCCGAGGTGTTCAAACGGAACGGACTGGACTTCTGCTGCCACGGCGACATGACCCTGAACGAGGCCTGCGCGGCCCGGGGCATCGATGTGGTGCGCGTGGAACAGGAGCTGCGCGAGGTGGAGAAGGACCAGGGCCGCTCCGCCCTGCCCTACCACGAATGGGGTATCGACTTCCTGGCCGACTTCATCGTCAACACCCACCACCGCCTCCTCCGGAAGAACCTGCCCGACCTGAAGACCTACGCCGCCAAGGTGGAAAGCGTCCACGGCGCCCGGCACCCCGAACTGCACCGCGTGAACGACCTGGTGCAGGCCCTGGCCGACGAGCTGCTGGCCCATGTGGAGGACGAGGAGCGCACGCTGTTCCCCTACATCAAGCAACTGGTGGCTGCCAAGGACGCCGGGAAACCCCTGCCCACCGCGACCATGGGATCGCTCCACGACAAACTGGACAAGCTGGTGCTGGAGCACACCGAGGTCGGCGGCATGATCGACGAGCTGCACGGTGCCACCGGCGGCTACGCCCCGCCCGCCGACGCCTGCGCCAGCTACACCCTGCTGTACCGCAAGCTGCAGGAACTGGAGGACGACACGCACATCCACATCACCCTGGAAAACCACCTGCTCTTCCGCAAGGCGACGGAACTGGAACAGTCCTTCTGATCCGATGAACAGGCGGAGGGCGCGGACCGGCCGGCACATCCCGGCAACCGCGTCCTCCGGCCTGCGCCTCTGGCGAGGAGGAACGTGTGGGGAGGGGGAGAGGGGGAGAACGTGAAAAAGTGGAAAAGTGAGAAGGTGATAGTGAGGAAGTGAAGAAGTGAGAAAGTGATAGTGAGAAAGGGAAGAAGTGAAGGAGTGAAGAAGTGAGAGAGTGAGAGAGTGAGAAAGGGATAGAGTGGGAGATTGTCTTGTCCTGGTGCAGGTTGACACAAACCAAAGACGACAAATGGGACTCTCACCGGAATTCAGGGCGTACAACACCTACAGCGAAGAGTTGAAGA
>JACTMO010000087.1 GCA_014584605.1 Bacteroidota bacterium
GACCGGCAGCACGTCCACCGTCCAGGTCAGCACCGCCCCCACGTTGCAGTACGGGTCCAGCACCACCGCACCGTTGTTGGGGTTGAAGGTGCCGCCGGCATGTTGAAAGAGGGTGGCGCTCGTGGTCCGGGTACCACCGATACGCATGAGACCGGAGGATGCGGAATAGGTCCCGTTGGTCAAGGTGAAGTTCCCTCCGTTCAGGATGAACGAGGACGTGCCTCCCAGAAAGGTGCCGCCGTGCTGCACAAAACCGGCCGACCCCATGGTCATGACCACCCCCGGCTGCTGGCTGACCGCGCCGGTGTAGGACATGTTGATCAGAATGCCGCGCACCGAGATGTTCTGGTCCACCTGGCAGTTGGCCGTTGCTGTCCCGTCGAACAGGGCGATGTCCGCCGCACCGGGCGCTCCGCCCGAGCTCCAGTTGCCAGCGTCGCTCCACAGGCCGGTGCCCGAACCGTTGGTCCAGGTGATGGTCGCCGAATAGGTCAGATGGGTGACGGTGATGGCCGCCAGCAGCGACCATGCACGGAGGGAGGACCGGTGGAACATCGGCCGCTTGAACGCGGAGCAGGCCGTTATGTTTCGACAGCTCCGTCCGTTCGATCCGTGGTCCGGATCAAGGAAAAGCGGCATGCCCGGAAGCTGACCGGGTGAATGAAGAGCGCAGCAACCGGTACCCCGTTGTGTTCCACAGGACGTCGAAGTGAGGTCCGTGCGTAGCGTGGCTGGCCGTCCCGTCCTACCTGCACCACCAGTACACGTTCCCGCGATCGATCCCATCCCTGAAGGACATGAACGGCACCTCATCGCCTTCCGGGGCTGGGACCAAGGCGTCGGCAAACGGGCGGATGGGCCGGGTTCGGAGCGAGCGACGGAACTTGGATGTTCGTGGTCCGGTCCGAACAGGGGCATCGGCATTTCCCGTCTTCCAGCCTTGCCCTACATTGCCCCTTCCATGCATCCCACGCCGTAACACCTCCACCCATGAGAACACTCACAGCGGGCTTGCTCCTTCTATCCATAGGGGCTGTGGGCCAGAACAGCTTCGAGATCAACATCCCGGTACCGGGGCTCACCAACGTGGCCGGCGGCCACTCGCTTCCCGACAACGGGTACGTGTTCGGGGGTGAGATGGACGACGGCGTGGTGGTGGTACGCACCGACAGCACGGGGCAGGTGCTGTGGACCCGGGTGCTGGCCGAGGCCGATGCCGAGGAAGGGATCTACGACCGCAGCATCGCGGTGGTCGGCGACCGCATCTTCATGGGCGGCTACGCCTTGGGCAACAACACCGCCTCCCGCGAGGGCATCCTGCACGTGCTGGACCTCAACGGCAATGTGCTGCACCAGCGCGTGATCGATGTGGGCTTCAATTCCAACTCCATCCACAGCCTTACCGCCATCCCGGGCGGGGCGCTCGTTGCGGGCCGTGCCTCGGGGGCCGGTTCCTACGACATGCTGTTGCAGCGGGTGGACAGCACCGGCGCGGTCACCGGCTCCTGGAGCTTCGGCAGTTCGGGATGGGACTGGGGCTACGACGCCATCCGCTGCGCCGACGGGGGCATGGCCCTGACCGGCTATGGCGACGGTGTGGGCGGCCCCGCCCCCAGCGCCTATCTGGTGCGCACCGACAGCCTGGGGCAGGTGCTCTGGGAGCGCGGCATCGACGGTGCCAGTGCCGACGAGGCCTACACCGTGCTGGAGGACACGGTGACGGGCGCCATCTACATCGGCGGCAGGACCCTGGGCATGGGCACGGTGGGTACGCATGGCTTCATCACCAAGTTCGACGCGACCGGCAACCACGAGTGGACCCGCCGGATCGGCGGCGCCTTCGATGTGATCGGCATCGTGCCGCTGACCACCGGCAGGTACACCGCCCTGGTGCGGGCCCAGAACATCGCGGGCGGCCATGGCAACTACGATGCGCTGTTGATCACCTTCAACGAACTGGGCAACCTGATGAGCAACGTGCTCTTCGGAACGACCGAGAGCGAGTATCCCGTGTCGCTGTCCCGGACCCACGACAACGGCATCCTGATCACCTGCCTGCGTTCGGTGGGCCCGCCCAACGAGATCTACGCCGTGCACATCGACGTCAACGGTGAGGGAGGATGCACTGGCACCAGCGTCAACCCGGGCTGGACCACCTATGCGGCGACGGTGCTGACGCCGGTCTCGGACCTGCAGACGGGCAGCAACCCCGGGGCCTGGCCCACCTCGCTCGGGGACCCCGGCCTGACCCGGGAGTTCATCTGCTGCACCTATCCCGTTCAGGCCGCCTTCGGGTCCGATGCAGGCAACACACCGACGTACACCTTCGTGAACACCTCCTCGGGCACCGGCACCGCCTCCTGGGTCATCGACGGGACCCCGTACACCGGCGACAGCATCGCCCACACTTTTGCGGAGCCGGGCACGTACGATGTGTGCCTCACCTTCACCGGCATCTGCGCCACGGACACGGCCTGCCAATCGTTCGTGGTGGGGCCGAACGGCCTTGCCGAAAGCCCGGGGACGCCGCAGGTACGTACCTGGCCCCAACCCGCCGACCACACGATCCACCTCGCGGCGGACGATCCCCTGCACAGGGTGCAACTGATCGATGCCCGGGGTCGCGTGGTGCTCGACCGGTCCTGGAACGGCCTGCGCACCGCGTTGCTCGATGTGCAGGACCTGGCCCCCGGCGTCTTCGTGCTGCGGGCATGGACCGGGCGGGGCGTCCTGCAGCGCCCCGTGCTGAAACGTTGACCTTTCGTCGAGGTCGCAAGACCCGAGCGGCGCGATCGTGATCCGCCCCCGGGAGGTAAGGCTCCACCGGACCGCTCCCCGGAACATAGCGACCTGCCGACCGGTCTCCCCTACTCCTTGACGAACCGGGCAGCCACGTTCCCATAGCGGACCGTGTAGATGCCCGGTGCGAGACCTCGGACATCCAGGCCTTCGGAAAGTCTCTGGTGCTGATGGATCACGATGTGGCCAAGCTGGTCCACCACTTTGAGATGTACGACACGCCCCGCTTCGCCGCTGCGGAAGAACAATCGATCGCGCGTGGGTATCGGGTAGATGCCGGAGCCCATGCCTGTCTCCGCGCCAATGTGCAGCGGGTCGTGGTACTCGTAGGCACCTACATCGCTGTGCGCCCCCACCGGTCGAGCAATGCCCTCAAGGTCCGTGGGCGGAGCGTACAGGTCGTCCGCTCCATCCACCGCGGGGCTGGTGGCCAGCAGGTGAAGGTCATGCCCCGGCGCATCGACGAAATGCTGAGTGTACAGAGCCCCATCGGGCAGTGCGATGTTGTTGACGTACACATCGGTCCCTTCCAGGCTGAAGGTGTTCGCGAAGTTGTTGGCGACCACACAGCCCATGCTCTCGAACCCAACGATGTCGTTCACCATGATCCACGCCGGACCGGGCGCCACATCCGGTGTGGGGTCGAGCACCGTGTTGTTCCGGATCACGCAGTCCTGCGCGCCGTACAGCGATATCCCGTGCCAGTGGTCCACGACCACGACGTTGTTCTCCACCACCCAGTCGATGAAGGGTCCATCGAAGCAACCGATGCCCTGCAAGGCCGCGCGGTAGGGCTGGTCCGGATCCTCGTAACCGATGATGGTATTACCGCGCAGCACCACCCGGTGGAACGGGAACCCCAGCGTGGTGAAGGACTGGATGCCGTCGTCGTGGTTCTCGTCCACGTCGTAGCAGTTCTTGATGGTGTTGCCCTCGAACAGGATGTCGCTCCCCAGCGGCCGCATCCCGTCCGCCGAGAAGTTCACCACGCTGTTGCCGATGGCCTGGATGCTGTCGCCGGCCGCGATGATGCCGAAGTGCATGTTCGTCAAGGTGTTGTTGACCACCAACGCCTGGTCACCTGAAATGTGGATGCCATCGCTGTGGCGCGCGAGCCAGTCCAGGTCCGTCCAGCCTGTGATGTCGGTCGCGCTGTAGATCACACAATCCCGCACCTCCACCTCGCGTACCGGGCCGTGCCAGCCATGCGATTCGAAGAACACCCGGTGGTTGCCATCGTAAGCCCCGTACGGCTCCGAACTGACGTGCAGCCCGACCAGTCGCCACTTCGCGCAGGCCTGCATGTGGAACTGGCGCAGGATGGGTTCCGCCCCTGGCGCGGCCATGATGGTGATGGTCTCCGAGTTGTACGCGCCGCGGTAGAAGCATTCACCGTGCAGCCCATCGTACAGCAACAGCGTATCGCCCGCATGCACCGGTGCACCCGCGTTCTTCGGCACCAGCACGCTCACGCCGGCCTGGTACGGCAGCGGATCATACCTGCGCGTCTCGATCAGGTCCGCATCCAGCACCTCGGCCAACGTGGACCACGGCGCGGCGGCAGAGCCATCGTTCAGCATGGACCCGTTCGCCGGATCGATGTGGAAGATCGCGGCTCGCGCAGGGACGGCGAGCCAGCAGAAGATCAGGATGGCAATGATGTTCTTCATCGTGTTATTTGCATTCGCCTTGTGCAACAGCCCGCACTCCAGCGCGCCAGGCCGCGCACTTGTTCGGATAGGTCTTGCCGTCGCAGCCGCACCAGGGCACGTACTCCATGGTGCATGCGCCTTCTCCCACGGGTGAGGGCATCGGGCAGGGACCGTCCTTCAGGATGCGCAGCAGGATCGCCTCGAACTCGCGTGGCCGTTCCACATTGCCTGCGTGGCCGGCCTTGGGCATCATGATGAGGTGGTCGGCGGGCAGTTCGTTGATGCGCATGATGCCGTGCGCCACCACGGGCGGGATCAGTCGGTCGCCCTCGCCCCACACCACGTAGGCGGGCATGGTCCACATGTAGCGCTTGCTGCCGTACTCGTTCTCCCGCGCGATCAGATCATCCAGCAGCGCCAGGTAACCCGGCCTCCGCTCCTTGCCCGCCTCGAACATCTGCTTCAAGGCGAAGCGCGGGATCTTCCGTGGCTCGAAGAGGATCGCGTTGATGTTGCGCTGGAATTCGTCCGGTGATCTCGGGTCGAAGAAATCACGGACACCGCCCGGTGCACCGAGCACACGAGTGGCGCTATCGGCCAGGGCCTTGTTGTAGGTGTTGGCCGGGCCATCCCCGATCACCACGGCGCGCGTGCGATCCGGCCGTTGCTCGGCGAAATTGGCGGCGATGGCGCCGCCGTAGCTGTTGCCCACCACGAACACCGCCTCCTGTACATGCAGGCTGTCCAGTATCGCGCCCAGGTGCGCCACTTGCGCATCCACGCTGTTGCCGTGCCAGGTGTTGGTGCTGCCGCCGTGTCCGATCAGGTCCGGGATGATGAGGTCGTTTGTGGCGCTGAGCGATACCGCGTTGCCCGCCCACATGGCCGCGCTGGAGGTGATGCCATGCAAGAGCATCAACTTGGGTTTGCCGGTGAACGTGGCACTGTACACATGCAGCGGCCCGTTCGCGCTGGCGAAGCTGTGCTCGGTGAGCCCGGCCTTCTTGAATTCCTTCGTGGTATGTCGCGCCTGCATCTTCACCACGTTGCAGGCCGGTAGCAGGAGCATCGCGAACGAAAGGATCGCGATGCGCTGGAGAATGGTTTGCATGCACGAATGTAGAGGGCGCATCGTGTGCCTTCCGCGTGAGCGATCGAACGGGAAAGCCCGGAGCGAGGAACGAACGAGAACTTGGACGGAAGAGCGCGACGGCGAGTCTTCGAGCCGGCACGCCCAAATGCATGGAACACAGATGGCGTAGATTGATATGATCGGCGCGGATCCGAGACTTGGCTTGCTTGGTATTATCAGCGTTGATCAGCCTTATCAACGTCATCTGCGTTCTGGACTTTCCGACCATGGAACTCCAAGACCAAAGCGCGGGCCAATGGGAAGCCGGCACCGACGATCGATCCGGGTTCGTCGAAGCCAGCGTTGGCCTAGCGTGTGGACACTTTTTCCTTGTCCGGTCCGTTCTTGGCACGATGCCCTTCCGACAACGACTTCGTGGTCTCGTTGCTTCTCCGTGGCTCTCATTGTTGAACGCGCTGCTCTGTGTTGGAGCCGTTCTGGCCAATGCGCACCATCAGGTCTTCTGTAGGCCGGTCCTTTGGGCAACGGTGGTTCTGGTGATGGCCTTCGCGCCGGTTGTCATCTACAACCTGATCCGCGATCGGCTTGGGAAGGACAGGAAGCTGGTCTTCTTCCTCTTCGGCATTGCGGCGTTCATCTCACTGTATTGCATCCTCTTCCTCTCGTACTTGAGCATTGCAGGGCTGCTTGCTGTTGTGTTCATTCCGTTCGAGTTGATCCGGCATGGGCACTTCGGCGCACCGATGGTATTCCCACTTGCGGCCACACCCCTTTTCTTCTTCGTCCAGATCCTTGGCATTGTGCTAGGCCGCAGCGCCACCGGACCCGACCGCAAATTCTTCGGGATGGGCGCCGGTCTGTGCCTGATCTACGCATTGGTGATGACCACCTGGTTCAACTTGCATTATTCTTCGGTACAGAACGCTTTGACATCGGGGTCGACGAGGGAGATCCCGCGCAACTATATGACCGAGCGGATGCTCGGCATGCACTTCAAGTACCATCTATCGTTCTGCGAGTTGGATGGCTGGCGACCGCCGCTGCATGACCCCTCCATCGTCGTAGCTGTCTGGCTAACCGCTCCTTTTCGTGCTGATCTGGACTGGCGGGGTATGACGCGTCTTGGCTCCCGCCACGGAACCACTCTCTTCGATGAACGCATCGCCGCGTACAAGACGTTGTTTCCGGACAGGCCCATTCGCATGGACTGCAGTTGTGCGAAGAGCTACCGGAAGTTCTACATGAACGACCCAAGGCTTCGTTGATCAGTCTGCTTTCCGCGTGAGCGATCGAACGGGAAAGCCTACCTACGGTAGGCAGGCCCGGAGCGAGGAGCGCGCGAGGACTTGGACCCCGGGTCAAGTCCGGGGAGAACTCAGAGCGCGACGGCTGAGCTACGTCCTACGCCCCATCCACCCGAACGGCTTGCGCTTGCCATGGTAGATGGCCGCGATGAAGATCACCTCTCCGTCCACCTTGTAGACCACACGATATGGGAACCTGCGCACAATGCCGTAACGGAAGCCGGCACGCCGCAGCGCATGGCCTGTCGGACGATCAACGATGAACCGCAGGCACGCGGCAACCTCCTCCCTGAATTGGAGGCCATAACCTGTGCGCCGTGCTTCGATGAAACGCTCGGCCTCGTCCAGTTCCCGATATGCCTCCTCGTGGATGACGAGCTGGTAGCTCATCGCTGCTCCTTGCGCCGGTTCTCGTCCAATATGCGCTGGACTTCCTCCCAGGTGTAGGTCTTCGCCTCGCCGCGCTTGTACTGCTCGTAGCGCTCGCTCGCCACGTTCAGTTCCGCATCGGAAAGCTCGAACCCATCCGTGCCATCGAGGACGTGCTTCACCTCGGCGAGCTTATTCGCGTCGTTCACCGCGGCCAGCTTCTCCAGCAGTTCCAACTTGAGCGCGCGTGTGTCCATAGCCCAAAGTTATGGTGGCAGGCCGGATGCCCGCGTGAGCGATAGCAGCAAGTAGCCCGGACCGCGAGGCCCTGCGAGCGGGAGGACTACTGCGGATAGCGCGACGGCGAGTCTTCGAGCCGGCACGCCCAAAGCACCTGCATTCGCATTCATCTGCGCCATCTGCGAAATCTGCGGAAAGCCCTGCCATGCCGAACTTCACCCGCATGCAACTCCAGAACGATCGTCGGTCAGTGGAACACCGACCCCATCAATGGCCTGTGAACTTCCGCAAGGGTTTCCGTTTTGCATGTCGAACGCGGTAGACAACAATATCGTCCCCTTCCACCGCGTACCAGACGATGTATGGGAATCTCTCCAGCAGAACAGGCCGGTAGGGATCCTTCCGAATGCCGAAACCGGGCGGGTTATCAACCACGAACTTCAAGCTGAATAACAGGTCTCTTCTGAACCTTTCCCCCAGTCCCGGCTTCTGCACCTCATACCACAACTGCGCTTGGCGGATCTCCTGGAGCGACTCCTCCTTGAAGATCAACATCGCGCTCAGTGCTTCAGGTCGTTCTTGAGGATCTCCTCTACCTGGTCCCAAGTATAGGAGCGGGACTCCCCTTTCAGATGACGTTCGCGTCGTTCATCCAGCACGGCCAATTCCTCCTCGGAGAGCTCCAGATCACCGGGCTCATGACGCAAGGCTTCCTGATGAGCCCGATCCTCTTCCAGGATCCGCTTCACCTCTTCACTCGTGTACATGCGATCCGCGCCTGTGGGATCCTTCACCACGCTCAACTTCTCGTTCGGGACACCATAACCGCGCGGCGCGTCCAGCAGGCGCTTCACCGCGAGCAGTCGCTCCTCGTTGTCGATCAGCGCGATGCGCTCCAGCAGCTCCAGCTTGAGGGTTTTCAGATCCATGACCCAAAGCTAATTCGCAGACACTCTCCGATGTTCGCCTACGGAAACCACAGATGGTACTGATCGCTTGGTGCAGCCTGGTGTTCATCTGCGCCATCGGCGTCATCTGCGGATCCATGCCGAACTTCGCCCCGATGCAACTCCAGAACTACGCCTGCGGCCAATGGGTGGCCGGCACCGGCAAACAGACCGAGCTCACCGACGCCATCACCGGCGAGACCATCGCCACCACTTCCAGCAACGGCCTGGACTTCGGCGCCATGCTGCGCTACGCCCGCGAGACCGGCGGCCCGCCCCTGCGCCGCATGACCTTCCCCGAGCGCGGGCGCATGCTCAAGGCCCTGGCCCTCTACCTGATGGACCGCAAGGAGGAATTCTACCAGGTGAGCTACCGCACCGGCGCCACCAAGGCCGACAGCTGGGTGGACATCGAGGGCGGCATCGGCAACGTGTTCGCCAACGCCAGCCTGCGCCGCGCCCTGGGCAACATGCCCTTCTACGTGGACGGCGAGGCCATCAAGACCAGCAAGACCGGCAGCTTCATCGGCCACCACATCATGGTGCCCAAGGAGGGCGTGGCCGTGCACATCAACGCGTTCAACTTCCCCATCTGGGGCATGCTGGAGAAGTGCGCCGTGAACTGGATGGCCGGCATGCCCGCCGTGGTGAAGCCCGCCACCGTCACCAGCTACCTCACCGAGGCCATGGTGAAGGCCATCATCGAGAGCAAGATCCTGCCCGAGGGCGCGCTGCAACTGATCGTGGGCGGCGCCGGCGACCTGCTGGACCACGTGGAGAGCCAGGACGTGGTGACCTTCACCGGCAGCGCCAGCACCGGCCGCATGCTGAAGGTACACCCGCGCATCGTGGCCGAGAGCGTGCCCTTCAACATGGAGGCCGACAGCCTGAACAGCATCGTGCTGGCCCCGGACGCCGTGCCCGGCACGCCCGAGTTCGACCTCTTTGTGAAGGAGGTGGGCCGCGAGATGACGCTGAAGTGCGGCCAGCGCTGCACCGGCGTGCGCCGCATCATGGTGCCCGCCGCCCTGGTGGACGAAACGCAAAAGGCCATCGCCAAGCGCCTGGCCGGCACGGTGATCGGCGACCCGCGCGCCGAGGGCGTCCGCATGGGCTCGCTGGTGGGGCCCGCCCAGCGCGAGGAGGTGCGCGCCAACCTGAAGAAGCTGCTGGAGGGCAGCACGCTGGTGTACGGCAACCCCGACAGCGTGGAGGTCACCGGCGCCGACGCCAAGAAGGGCGCCTTCATGAGCCCCGTGCTGCTGCTGAACAGCGATCCCTGGACCCACCGCCAAAGCCACGAGGTGGAGGCCTTCGGCCCGGTGAGCACTCTTATGCCTTACTCAACTCTGGACGATGCCGTGGCGCTGAGCAAATTGGGCAAGGGCAGCCTCTGCGCGACGATCGCCACTTACGATGACAAGTGCGCGCAACAGTTCGTCTGGGGCGCCGCCAGCCACCACGGCCGCATGCTGGTGCTGAACCGCGATATGGCGAAGGAGAACACGGGACACGGCTCGCCTCTGGCCACGCTGGTACACGGCGGTCCCGGTCGTGCGGGCGGCGGCGAGGAGATGGGCGGCAAGCGCGGCGTGCTGCACTACCTGCAGCGTACCGCCATCCAGGGATCGCCCACCACCATCACCGCGCTCACGCAGCAGTACCAGCAGGGCGCCAAGTACCACATCAGCGAGAAGCATCCCTTCCGCCTGCACTTCGAGGAGCTGAACATCGGCGACACGCTGATCACCGAGAAGCATCTGGTGACGCTGCAGAACATCGAGGACTTCGCCGAGCTGAGCGGCGACAAGTTCTACGCCCACATGGACGCCAACAGCCTCGATGGCACCGTGTTCACCGGCCGCGTGGCGCACGGCTATTTCATCCTCTCGCGGGCCGCGGGCCTCTTCGTGGATCCGCCGAAAGGGCCGGTGCTGCTGAACTACGGCATCGAAGAGTGTCGCTTCCTGAAGCCGGTCTACCCCGGCAGCACCATCCAGGTGAAATTCACGTGTCGCGAAAAACTGGATCAGGAAAAACGCCCGAAGACCGAGGACTCACCCAAGGGCGCTGATGTGGCGCGGGGCATCGTGAAATGGCTGGTGGATGTGGTGGATGAGACGGGGGAAACGGTGGCGTTGGCGACGATCTTGACGATGGTGAGGAAGCTCAACCAGGCCTGACAGCTTACTTTTGAAAGCATGAGCAACCGAGGGGATCTCCTCACCCGGATCACCACCGATCCCAACATCTGCCACGGCAAGGCTGTAGTGCGCGGCATGCGCTGGCCCGTGCAGAACGTGCTGGAGTTGATGGCGAGCGGCATGAGCACCGAGGAGATCATGCGCGACCACCCCGAGCTGGAGAAGGATGATTTCCTCGCCTGCCTGGCATACGCGGCCAAGATCACCGAGGTGAAATCCATCCACCGCGCAGCGCAGTGAACTGGCTGGTGGACACCCAGCTGCCGCATCAATTGGCCACAGCGCTCAAACAACGCGGCCAGCATGCGGTGCATGCATAGGAGCTGCCTCAAGGACATCTTTCCTCGGATCAGGCCATCATCGCAGATGCCGATCGCGAACAGGCCGTTGTTGTGACCAAGGATGCCGATCTCATCGCCGCATACGAAGTGAAAGGTGAACCGAAGCGCCCATTGTACGTGGCCACCGGCAACATCCGCAACGCGGAGTTGATCCTGCTCGTCATGAACTACCTGGACCTGATGTGCGCGGTGTTGAAGGACGGTGGATTCATTGAGTTGGACCGGAACGGCATCACGGTGCGGTGAGGGAAGTCGCAACAACCGCAGCGGATCCCACAGCGGCCTGCAGCCACACTCCGCTCCCGACTGTCGCCATCGCGACCAGACCGTGACATGGAGATCCACTTAACGGCAAGTAGCAGATGACCAACCACCCCTTGCCGGGTTCCCTGAGCACCTCCGGGACGATCGTTCTCGGCCAACACAACATCCCCCTCGCATCGGTCCGGTTCACGGCCTATGCGGATAATGAGCACACCGCCGACACCTTCGGAGGAAAGGCGCTCATCGAGGTGGACGGCCGACCGCAGTTCGCGGAGGTGGCCATCCTACGGCTCTTCGAAGCGGATGGCTGGCAGGGGCGATGGGTGGAGACCTATGGCAAGCCCGCCATGCGACCAGGGCTCTGGCGGGAATGGCACCCGGATGGACCGGCCGCGCAGGTGCATGTGCCCATTGAAGAAACATGGGTCAATGAACGGCTGCATACGATAGCGGCCGCCAACGGCAACACCTACAGCGGCTGCTGGGACGTGGTGGTGTGGAAGGGCGACCGGCTGGTTTTTGCCGAAAGCAAACGGAAGGGCAAGGACCGCATCCGCGGCACGCAGGTGCGCTGGATGGAGGCGGCAATGCGGTGCGGCTGCCCGGTGGACGACTTCGTGGTCGTGGAGTGGGGCCTCGCGTGATCGCCTGGCCCTTTGCCCGGGATCGGCTCTTCCACGTAGCACTGGACCACACAAACAACGTGCGAAGCCCATCAACCCACCGAGGGCCTGAAAGTGCCGGTGCGCACCGGGTGCTCCCTTGGCCCCCCCACCCCGGCCCACGTCCTGCACGGCCGGGCGAACGCCGCCTCAGCCCCCGCGCTCCCGCACGGCGCGCAACACCTTCCCCACCTCACGGTCCAGGCCCCACGCCAACTTGCATTCCCACAGGGTGACCACCCGCCAGCCGGCACGGCGCAGGGCGCGCGCCTTCTCGGCATCGCGCGCCCGGTTGCGGTCCAGCTTGGCGTTCCAAAAAGCGCGGTGGGTGGTGGGGCGCCGCGGTCGGCAGTGGGGACAGCCGTGCCAGAAACAGCCGTGGACGAACACGGCGACCTTGCGGCCCACGAAGGCGATGTCGGGCCGGCCCGGCGCCTGGGCGTGGTGCAGCCGGTAACCGGTGAGGCCGCGGGCCCGCAGTGCCTGGCGCACCCGCAGTTCAGGACCGGTGTGCTTGGCCCGGATGCGGCTCATCACGGCGCTCACCCGCGGATCCGTGGGCACCGGCGAGCGGCCGTCGCGGAGGTAGCTGCGTGCCGTCACCCTGCAAAGGTCCGCCACGGCACCGTGCGGCGCTACCGCACCAGCACTTCCGTGCGGCGGTTGAGCGCGCGGCCCTCCTCGCTGTCGTTGGTGGCCACCGGGCGGCTCTCGCCGTACCCCACGCTCGTCACCCGGGCGGCATCAATGCCATAGCCGGTGAGGAAGCGCGCCACCGCGGCGGCACGCTGCTCGCTGAGCCGCTGGTTGTCCGCATCCGCACCCACGTTGTCGGTATGGCCGGCCACCTCGATGCGGATGGAAGGGTTGGCCTTCATGAGGCGCAGCAGCTTGTCCAGCTCGGTGTTGCTGGCGGGCAACAGTTCGGCGCTGGCGGTGTTGAAGAAGATGTTGCGCAGGGTGAGCGTGCTGCCGCTGGTCAACGGGCTCAGCCGGGCCTCCAGCACCGGGGGCACACCGTCCTTGGACGCGGCCACGCTGTAGTTGGCGCTGAAGAAGAGATACCCTTCGGCCGTGGCGTTCAGGGCGTAATCGCGGCCGGTGGGCAGGCACACGAGGAATTCGCCGGTGCTGGGGTCGCTGTAGGCGGCGGTGGCCAGCTTGCCGGAGGTCAGGTCGTACAGCTCCACATCGGCCTCCACCGGCTTGCCGTTGGTGATGTCGGTGACCACGCCGCGGATGTAGGTGACGGGCTCGGGCCGGGCCTCGGGGTAGAGCTCGAAGCTGTAAAGGTCCAGCCCGCCCAACCCGCCGGCACGGTCGCTGGCGAAATAGGCGATGCGCCCGTCGGCGCTCACCAGCAGGCTGTTCTCATCACCCCCGCTGTTGATGGGCCAGCCCAGGTTCAACGCCGGGCCCCACACGCCGTCGTCGCCCATGCGGCTCACGAAGATGTCCAGCCCGCCGAAGGCCGGATGGCCGTTGCTGCTGAAGTAGAGCGTGCGCCCGTCCGGGTGGATCTGCACGCTTTCCTCCTGGAACGGCGTGTTGATCTGCGGCCCCAGCTTCTCGGGCGGGCCGAAGCTGCCGTCCTCCTGCAGGCGGGTCACGAAGATGTCCATGCTCTGGATGCCGTCGCGGGGCTGCGTGCCGCGGACGTAGTACAGCGTGCGGCCGTCGCTGCCCAGGCTGGGCTGGCTCTCCCAATGGCGCGAGTTCACCGGCGGGCCCAGGTTCTCGGGCGGGCTCCAACGGTTGCCGATGCGCCGGCTGATGAAGAGGTCGCAGCTGCCCAGGCCCTTGCGACCCGCACCATAGTCGCCGTCGATGCCGGCGCAGGCCGTGAAGATGATGAAGCGGCCGTCGGGGGACAAGGTCCCGGCGCCTTCGTTGGCCGGGGTCACCACGCCGGAGACCGGCCGGGCCTTGGTCCAGGCCCCCTGCTCGTCGCGCGTGCTCACATAGAAATCCTCCTGGTGGCCCCAGGGCGAGGCGCCGTCGGGCAGGTCGCGGGTGAACAGCAGCGTGCGGTCGTCGGCGGTGATGCAGGGATAGTATTCGGGGTCGGGGGAATTGACGGCGGGACCGAGGTTCACGGGCTCGAAGGGCACCGGCTGCCGGATGGCCTTGGCCGCGAAAGCGCAGTTGTCCACACCCAGCTTGGCACGCTGCCGCCGCACGGGCTCGTCCTCCATCTCCAGGAAGCTCTTGTAATGCGCTTCGGCCGCCGCGAAGTCCTGGTTGCGGAACTCGATGTCCGCCAGGTGCAGATGGGCCATGGGGAAGAACCGGGGGGCGATGCCGATGGCCTCGCGGTACCATTGCATGGCCGCGGGGTCGTCGCCCTTCATGGCGTACAGCTCGGCCAGGGCGTAGCGCGGCTCCACGAAACGCTCGTCGAAGGCCGCGGCCTTCTTGAGGCTCCCCTCCGCAGCGTCCCACTTGCGCGCGTGCATGGCGTCCAACCCGTCCTCGTAGAGCTTGATGGCCTTGCTTTCCTTGGTGGTATAGCCTCCGGGCGGCTGGGCGTGCATGCGCTGCGGCGCCTGGAACGGGAACAGCAGGAGCAACGCGGCGCGCAGGCCCCACACGGCCCACCCGGTGCGGAGGGCCCGCGTACAGGCGAACAGCAGCGACCGCTCGGGCGCGGGCAGGACGGATGGGCTCACGGTATGTTCAGGGTTTTGTGGGTCTGCAGGGAGATGCGCCAGCGGGGCTCGGCCATGACCTTGGCCACGATCAACGGCATCACCGCGTCGCGGCGGTCCCATTCCGGCTGCAACAGGCAAGCGCAGTCCGGCCGCACCAGGGCGGCGTGTCCATCGGCCCATGCGAGGTCGTGGCGGTTGACGACGATGACCTTCAGCTCGTCGGCGTGCAGGTGAAAGCCGGGCACGGGGTCCTTGAACTTCTTCGGGCTGAAGCACACATGATGCCAATCGCCGCTCAGGGGGGCGGTGCCCGAGGTCTCCAGGTGGGTGCGGAAACCTGCGGCGCGCAGCGCGTCGGTGAGGGGACGCAGGTCGTGCAGCAGCGGCTCGCCACCGGTGATCACCGCGATGCGTGCGGGTTTCGAGCGTGCATGGTCCACGATGTCCTCCACCGGCCGCTGCGGATGGGCGGTCCTGTCCCAGCTCTCCTTCACATCGCACCAGGAGCAGCCCACATCGCAGCCGCCCAGGCGGATGAAGTGCGCCGCGTGCCCGGCGAAGACCCCTTCGCCCTGCACGGTGTGGAAGGTCTCCATCACCGGGTAGGCAGCGCCGACGCCCGGTCCGTTGCCTGCGGCCCGGTGGGGTCCGGTAGTGGATGAAGCGTTCACGGACGGACAAAAAAAGCCCACACAGGACCGAAGTACAAAGAACCCATGGATCACATGAGCGGGTCGGACAGAAAGGGGTCGGTAATCCGCGGTGTGCCCGAAGGCATCATCCCCCGAAAGGGATGCGCGGCCCGCCCTCGCCCTTTGGATCTTCCGACCCTGAGCAAATAATGTTGGTTCAAGGACTATTGGCCTGTGTGGGCTGGTCGTTGATCAGCACACGGCTGAGAAAGAACGCGACTACGGTACGAATGTACGGGCAAGCTCCACCGTTTGCAAGCACCGGTTGAAAAGTCGCCCGACCGGGGCGGAACCGCTCATTCGCTCTTCTGCCCCACGAAGTGGTCCTCCTTGTCCTCGAACAGAATGTTGAAGGTGGTGAGGCTGCCGTAGCAGCGCGTGATGTACTGCTGCAGTTCCACTTTGTCGGTGCTGCTGAGGGCCGGATGGGCGTTGATCTTCTGCTCGAGCACCCGGAAGCGGTCGCGGATCATGACGATCTTGTGGAAGAAGTCGTCCACCGACAGCTCCTTGCTCTTGAGCGCGGGGTCCCTGGGGCGGAGTTCCAGCACGCCACCTTCGTACCGCCGGGCCATGTCCACCGGCCGCTGGGGCATCTGCATCTCCTCCAGCACATCGCGCAGCACCTCCTTCACGTGCTCCAGGTCGAGAGGTTCCTGTTCGACCTCCGCGCCCGGGGCGATGATCGTCAGGCCCTCGAAGCTGCGGCTGATGGGCTGCTCGCCGTGCTCGCGGAAGAAGACATGCACGGTGCGGGGGTCGAGGTCGTACACCACGCCCACCCCAAGGGTGGGATGGCTCACGCGGGCGCCGATGCTGATGCTGTGCAGTTCCATGCTCCTGTTGGCCTGTTGCGGGCGCAAGGTAGGGCCGCCGAGGCGCCGCCGCAGGTGCCCGCCCTACGGAGCCGGTGAGAGCGAAGCGGTCGAACCCGGCATCAGGCAGGGAAGTGAAGAGGTGAGGATGGCCGCGGCTGTCAGCTTCCTTACAACCTCCCCTCTTCACCGGAACAGGTTGGATCTTCGTGGCCGCTTCAGGGACGCAGCACGCGCAACACGGGGTAGCGGCGGTAGGCCGGTTCCATGTAGGGCGAACGCTGGTACACGAAGGCCAGCTGGGCCCAGGCATCGGCGGCGAACGCCGGGTCCAGGGCACGGCGTTGCTCGAGGGCGGCACGCAGCGCCGGGTCCCGCTTCAGGAGGTCCTCGGCGACATCCTCGAACACGTAGTCGGAGAACCATTCCTTCTGCTGCAGGACGGCATCGAAGAAGCCCCAGGCGAAGTAGCTGTCGGGGGCATCGGGTTCCAGCACCGCCATCAGGAAGCGGTCGTAGCGCGTGCCCATGGGGATGAGCAGGTCGCCGGCCCGGACAGGCACCGCCTCGGTGCTGGTGCTGAGGAGGATGTCGCGGTGCAGGTAGCGCCCTTCGTAGGGCTCGCGCATCGTGCGCAGGTCGGCGATGCGGTACACCTCGGCGTGCAGCGTCGTGTCGCTCGGCACACGCTCGAAGGGCACACCCACCATGGCCAGGCGCTGGCCCACCTCACGCCAGGCCTGCGGCAGCAGGTAGGCCGCAGGTTTCGTCCGCACGGGGCCGGGCACATAGGTGTCGTACCAGGGCAGCGTGGTGTCCACGGGACGGGAATGGTCGTACCGCAGGCGCGGCAGGCCGCTCACCGCGCTGGTCTCCCACACCGCCGCGTAGCCCTTCCAGGGCAGGCGCTCCACCCGGGTGCTGTCCAGGTGCCAGTGCAAGGGGAAGCCCGCGGCGGCTGCGGTGTTGCGGGCGGCCTCGGCACGGGCACGGCGTAGGTCGGCCCCGTGCTCGTCCAGCACGGCCAGCACGGCCAGCATCAGCTGGAAGGTGGCGTTCACCCGGTCGGCATAAGGCTTCAGCATGTGGCTTTCGGCCAGCAGGCCCAGGGTGTTGAACAGGGCGGCATGGCCCGATGTGTACCGGGGGCCATCGAAGAAAGCCGTCAGCCCGCTGTCCGGCACCTGGGCCACGGTCTCGAAATACGGGCACATGGCGATGCCCCGGCCCTCCATCCAGCGCTGCAGGCCGGGCACCAGCACCTGGTCCATGAACCGTGCGACCGCGGGGTCCAGCTTCTCGCGCCGCGTGGTCAGGAGCTCCATCGTGTAGCGATGGTCGGCACCGTCGCTCACATGGGTGTCCAGGAACACATCGGGGTCCCAGCGCTGCAGGGCCTGCACCAGGGCCTGGGTGTTGCGCGCATCGGCCTTCACCAGGTCGCGGTTGAGGTCGAGGTTGCGCGCGTTGGCCCGCTGCCCGAAGACCGTCGGCCCGTTCTGGTCCACGCGGGACAGGGTGTCGCGCCGAAGCGCACCGCTCACGTTGTAGATGGGTACGATGCAGACGGCGGTATGGGCCGTAAGCCCCATCAACTGGTCGCTGTCCAGGAGGGCCTGGGCCAGCATCAGGCTGGCATCGATGCCGTCGGGCTCGCCGGGATGGATGCCGTTGAGGATGAAAAGCACGTTGCGCCCCCGCGCACGGATGCTGTCCGGCGTGAAGGGGCCGCCGTCGCTCACCACGAACAGGTGCAAGGGCTGCCCTCCGTCATCGCGCCCGATCTCCAGCAGTCGGGCCGAGCTCCGTCCCTCCGCCAGCGCGCGGTAGCGGTCGATCACCTGTTCCCAGGTGGGCGTGCTGTCCCCCAGGAAGGTCCACGCCTGGGCCGGGGCGGCGTGGCGGCCTGCGGCGAGCTGCACGGCGCAACACCAGGCGGTGAACGCGGCGCGTTGGATCCTGCGGCGGAAGGTGGCGGGCATGGGCTCCGGCGCCCCGCGACACACATGGGCGGGCACCGGCGGCCGAAGGTAGGCTCCGGCCCAGGCCCCGGCTCAGGCTTCGGGCCCGGCGGTGGTGAAGGTGGCGTGCTCCACCGCAGGCTCCGGTGCGGGTGCCTTCTGCTCCACCACTGCGGGCGGGGGCTCCGGCGCCTGGGCGAACAACTGCTCCTCGTCGGTGAGCTGCAGCAACAGCGTAAGGGTCATCACAGGCCACATGATCGGCGAACGGGTGTTGGTGGGTCGTCCAAGAGCCCTGGGGTCCGTTGCGCGCACGGCCCGAGCCTCGGCCATGCGGGGGCAAAGATGACCGACGGGGCGACCCTTTGTCAAGACGAATGACCTGTTTTCATCGACGAACACGGTTCGCTTTCGACGAACGTCGGGCGTTCGCTTCGCATCTTCGCACCCATGCTCCGGGCGGTGTTGGTGATGGCGGTGTGGTGCAGTGCGGTGATGGGCGGGGCCCAGACCTGGCACGGGCCGCGCCTGGGCATCGGCATGGCCACGGTGAACGCCGGGCAGTTCCTGGCGTGGACGGGCCTGCCCAAGTTCGGTCCCATCGGCGGCTACAGCTTCGACTTCAAGATGAACGGCCAGGTGAGCCTGATGGTGGAGCCGATGTACGTGGCCAAGGGCAGCGTGGTGCAGGCCGCGCAGTACCGGCAGACCACCCGCACCACCCTGCATTACGTGGAGCTGCCCATCGTGCTCAAGGTGTCGGTGAACAAGAACCCGCAGGGCCTCTTCCTGGGCGGCGGCCTGGTGCCGGGCTACCTGCTCAGCGGGCGCGAACAGGTGACGCAGGACGGGCAGGAGCTGATCGACCGCGGCATCAACACCGAGAACATCCGGCGCACGCAGTTCAGCATCTGCCTGGGCCTGGGCTGGGAGAAGGGGCCCTTCGAGCTGGAGGTGCGCGGCACCAACAGCATCACGCCGTTCGACACGGTGGCGCGGCGGCAGAACCTGGTGATCGGCCTTCACGCCACCTTCCGCTTCCGCCCCAAACCGAAGGACGAGGCCCCGGAGGACGAGGAGGAGGAACCCACCGACGACGACTACTACGAGAAGGATGGCGGCAAGCGCAAGTGACGCGCGTCCTTCTTCCGGATACCTTGCCGCGATGCGCTTCACCACGGCCTCCTCCCCCACCCGCGTCCCCTTCGCCGAGAACCGGCTGCTCAAGGCCTTCGCCGTTGCGTTCGTGCTGATCTGGGCGTGGACCTTCATCGGCACCACCGACCGCGCGAACTGGATCACCGAGAACGTGCTGACGGTCCTCTTCGTGGGCGGCCTGGCCCTCACCCACCGCCGCTTCCGCTTCAGCGACCTCAGCTACACCCTGATGTTCGTGTACATCCTGCTGCACGTGTACGGGGCCATGTACACCTACGCGGAGAACCCGCTGGGCCATTGGCTGCAGGGCCTCTTCGGAAGCGCGCGCAACCACTACGACCGCATTGTGCACTTCAGCTTCGGCTTCCTGCTGGCCTACCCGATGCGCGACTATTTCAAGAACCATTTTCAGTGGCCGGCATGGGTGTGCTGGGTGCTGCCGGTGGAGATCACCATGAGCTTCAGCGCCGCCTACGAGCTGATCGAATGGGCCGTGGCCGATGTGTTCTTCCCGGCGCAGGGCCACGCCTACCTGGGCACGCAGGGTGACATCTGGGACGCGCAGAAGGACATGGCGCTGGCCTTCAGCGGTGCGGTGCTGGCAATGGTGCTGTGGAGCACGGCCAAGCGGGTGATGCGACGGTGAGCGGGGCTCACACCTTCGTCCGCACCTGGTCCCAGCGCTTCACCTGCCAGACCACGGTGCCGGTGGCCAGGTGGTTGCCACTGCGGTCATGCAGTTCCACGGTGCTGCTGTGCTCCACAGCCGCCTGATCCTGGAGCGGTCGCACCACCTCGTCCGTGATCGCTGTGGCGCTCGGCGCACAGCGGGCCACCGCGGCCTGCTTCGCCTGGTAGTGGTACTGCATGTGCAGGCTGCGCATGATCAGGCGGTACTGCCGGGGATCGAGCTGCTCCAGCACGCTAAGCCCGCTGCACAACTCGGCGGCCGTGGCCAGGCAGCAGGCGTGGATGCCCTTGATGTGGTTGCGGTTGATGCGCCAGTACGGGATGTGGACACTGATGCCCCCTTCCGGCAGGGGCACCACCTTGAAGCCGTGCGGCCGGTTGAAGGGGATCATCCACGGCAGCAGGGCATTGAGCTTCCACCGCGTGAACGCGGACGTGCGGGCCTGGGCGAGGAGCGTGGGCAGGTGCATCGAACGGAAGATACGTTGATGTGCTCCCGGGTCAGTGTTCGCTCTCCGTCAGGATCCGCGCGATATCCGGAGGAAAGTAGGCCGGCCCCTTCATCACCTTGCCGTCGGCGCGATGGATCGGCCGGCCATCAGCGCCCAGTTTGCTCATGTTGCTGCGTTGGATCTCGCGGAACACCTCGTCGATCTTGTGCTGTAGCCCATGCTTGAGCAACGTGCCGCAGAGGATGTAGAGGATGTCGCCGAGGGCATCGGCCACTTCCACCAGATCGCCGCGCAGGGCCGCCTCCAGATACTCCTCATTCTCCTCGCGGATCAGCTTGTAGCGCAGCAGGGCGTCGCGGTCGCCGATGGCCGCCGTGGGCGCCTCGGCATTCGGAATGCCGAAGGCATCGTGGAAGCTGCGCACATGGCCGATGGCCTCGGCGAGGGTGAGGGGAACGGAAGGGGTGCTCATGTGATCGAAGGTAGAGGCTCCGGCAGGACGGATTCTTCACGAATGCGGAAACCACCCCGTGCCCCTCCTTGACGGGAGCAGCGAGCGATCGCGGCCAACGATGGGGCTTGAACACGTGAACGCCCCTCCTGTGCGTGGAACGCTCCACTCCGTCCCAACACGTCTTCGCGAGGCGGGCTTTGGCGCCGAAGCGATCTCCCTGGAAGTGCGCCGATCATTGGCCCGGGAGATCGCCACGCCGACCCTGCGGGACCGGATCGCGAGGACGGTCAGGGATGGATCACCCACATCCCATCGGGATGCTCGCGAGGACGTTGGGGAAGGAGACCGCCACGGCGCTCCACACACCACCTTCATCAGCGCATCGCAGAGGCGGGCTGGTGTCGATCATCGCGCTTGGCAGCATCCGCCTTCACGATTCCACTTGACGCGTCCGGAGGCTGTCTGGCCAGGCCCGGGATCCCGGGCCGAACGGTTAACACTCTTTAACTGCCGGTCGTCCCTGATGCCCAAGGGCTCCGGTGAATTTTGCAGCACACCTTTGCGGCCCACGCCCACGACCCCATGGACACCCTCAGCACCTCCCCCGCTCCGGTCACGGCCGAAAGCATCCGCCAGTTGAACGACCGCATCCAGCACGCCAGCGCCTTTGTGGACCTGGTG
The DNA here is from genome assembly GCA_014584605.1 of Bacteroidota bacterium. Lineage (GTDB taxonomy): Bacteria > Bacteroidota > Bacteroidia > Flavobacteriales_F > PHOS-HE28 > PHOS-HE28. The sequence continues at coordinate 21,430 of JACTMO010000087.1, forward strand.
GAGCGCGAGATGGAGAAGGCGATCGTGGGCCAGAAGGACATGGTGCAGAAGCTGCTGGTGGCGCTGCTGGCCGACGGCCACATCCTGTTGGAGGGCGTGCCCGGCCTGGCGAAGACGCTGGCCATCAAATCCCTGGCCCGCACCATCGACGTGGGTTTCAGCCGCATCCAGTTCACCCCGGACCTGCTGCCCGCCGACCTGATCGGCACCCTGATCTACAGCCAGAAGAACGAGGAGTTCAGCGTGAAGAAGGGTCCGATCTTCAGCAACTTCATCCTGGCCGACGAGATCAACCGCGCGCCGGCCAAGGTGCAGAGCGCCCTGCTGGAGGCGATGCAGGAAAGGCAGGTCACCATCGGCCAGCAGACCTTCACACTGCCGGAGCCCTTCCTGGTGCTGGCCACCATGAACCCGATCGAGCAAGAGGGCACCTACCCCCTGCCGGAGGCGCAGACCGACCGCTTCATGCTGAAGGTGGTGCTGGACTACCCGCACAAGGAGGAGGAGAAGCTGATCATCCGCCAGAACGTGCGGCCCGGCGCGCAGCCCGAACTGCACAAGGTGGTGCGGCCCGACGAGGTCCTCACCGCCCGCCAGCTGGTGCGCGAGGTGTACATGGACGAGAAGATCGAGCACTACATCGTGGACATCGTGCACGCCACGCGCAAGCCCGACCAGCACAAGCTGAGCGACCTGGTGAGCCTGATCGGCTTCGGTGCCAGCCCGCGCGCCAGCATCTACATGGCCCTCGCCGCCAAGGCCCTGGCCTTCACCAAGCGCCGCGGCTACGTGATCCCCGAGGATGTGCGCGCCGTGTGCCCCGATGTGCTGCGGCACCGCGTGGGGCTCACCTACGAGGCCGAGGCCGAGAACATCACCGTCGGCGAGCTCATCGACCGCGTGCTGAACACCGTGGAGGTCCCCTGACCATGTGCACCGGTGGCCCTGCGGCCAGGCCCCCTGCCCGGTCCGTGGACGCCGCGAAAGCACGTGGGCACCTGCGCCCATGAACACCGCCCAACACACCAAGGAGCTCCTCAAGAAGGTGCGACTGATCGAGCTGAAGACGCGCGGCCTGACCGACCACATCTTCAGCGGCGAGTACCACAGCGCCTTCAAGGGGCGGGGCATGGCCTTCAGCGAGGTGCGCGAGTACATGCCGGGCGATGAGGTGCGCACGATCGATTGGAACGTCACCGCGCGCCTGGACCATCCGTTCGTGAAGGTGTTCGAGGAGGAGCGTGAGCTGACGGTGATGCTGGTGGCCGATGTGAGCGGCTCGGCCGACTTCGGCAGCACCGAGCGCACCAAGCGCGAGCTGATCACCGAGGTGTGCGCTACGCTGGCCTTCAGCGCGATCAAGAACAACGACAAGGTGGGCCTGATCCTCTTCAGCGGCACGGTGGAGCGCTACATCCCGCCCAAGAAGGGGCGCAGCCACATCCTGCGGCTGGTGCGCGAGCTGATCGAGTTCGCCCCGCAGCAGCGCGGCACCGACATCGCAGGGGCCCTGCGCTTCCTCAACAGCGTGATCAAGAAGCGCAGCATCGCCTTCCTGATCAGCGACCTGATGGGCTCGGGCTACGAGGATGCGTTGAAGATCGCCGACCGGCGCCACGACCTGGTGGTGCTGCGCACCACCGACCCGCGGGAGGGCGAGCTGCCCGACCTGGGCCTGGTGCTGGTGCAGGACCCCGAGAGCGGCGAGCACCACTGGGTGGACACCGGCAGCGCCCGCGTGCGCAAGGCCTACCGCACCCAGGCCCTCAAGCACGCCGCGCACACGCGCGACCTGCTGCGCCGCTCGGGCATCGACCACGCCGTGATCGGCACGCGCGAGGGCTACGTCCGCCCCTTGATGGACCTCTTCCGCCAACGCGAGCGTGCATGAGAGGCCCGGTCACCGCCCTGCTGCTGCTCGCGCTGCACGGCGCCACCGCCCAGGCGCCTGCCGTGCGTGCCCTGCTGGACAGCGGCACCGTCCGCATCGGCGAACAGGTGGTGCTCGACCTGGAGGTCTTCTACCGCACCGGCGCCCCGGAAGTGGCCTGGCCCACCATCGGCGACACGCTGACCCGGCAGGTGGAGGTGGTGCGGGACAGCGGCGTGGACACCGCGGGGGCCGACCCGGCGGACCCGACGCTGCTGGTGCAGCGCAGGCACCTCACCCTCACCGCCTGGGACAGCGGCTACTGGGCCATCCCGCCCTTCCGCTTCCGCATCGGTGCCGACACGCTGGAGACCGCGCCCTTGCTGCTGGAGGTACGCACCGTGGCCGTGGACACCACCCAGGCGTTCCGCGACATCAAGGACATCTACGAGACCCGGCCCTCCCTGCTGGACTGGCTGGAGGAGCACTGGCCCTGGCTGGTGGGCCTGTGGGCCGCGTTCGGGCTGATCGGCGGTGGTGCCGCGCTGGTGCAGCGTTTGCGCCGGAAGCGCGTGCAGGACGAGGCCCCTCCGCCACCGCTACCCCTGCACGAGGCCATGCTGGCGCGATTGGACCAACTGGAACGACAACGCCTGTGGCAGCAGGGCGAGGTGAAGGCCCACCACATCGCCCTCACCGACATCCTGCGCGGCTACGTGGAGGCCCGCCTGGAGGTGCCTGCGATGGAACGCACCACCGACGAGCTGGTGCAGGCCCTGCGCGTGACCGCCCTGCCCGCCGCCCAGCGCGAACAGTTGGCCAGCCTGCTGCACCTGGCCGACCTGGTGAAGTTCGCCAAGCTGAACCCCGCGCCCGCCGAGAACGAGGCCACCATCCCCGGTGCGCGCCGCTTCATCCTGGACAGCGCGGCCGCGCTCGTCCCCACCCCCGTTGGAACCCATGAGGAAGCCCGGTGACCTGAACAGCGGACTGGCCTGGAGCCTGCTGGCCATGGCCGGCGCGGCGGCGGGGATGTACGTGATGCTGCAACGCTTCGAGCCCGCACGGCCCGAACTGCGCTGGCTGCTGCTGCTGCTGCCGCTGGTGGCGGCGGTGTACCTCTGGCGCCGCCACGCCCAGCGCGCCAGCCTCACCCTCAGCACCGCCCAGGCCTTCCGCACCCTGCCCACGGGATGGGCCGTGCCCCTGCGGCACCTGCCCTTCGCGGCCTCCCTGCTGGGTCTTGGCCTGCTGCTCACCGCCCTCACCCGCCCCCAGAGCAAGGACGCCTGGCAGGACGTGGAGGCCGAGGGCATCGACATCGTGATGGCCGTGGACATCTCGGCCAGCATGCTGGCGCGCGACCTGAAGCCCGACCGGCTCGAGGCCGCCAAGCGCGTGGCCGCCGACTTCATCGATGCACGCCCCAACGACCGCATCGGCCTGGTGGTGTACGAGGGCGAGGCCTTCACCCAATGCCCCCTCACCACCGACCACGACGTGCTGAAGGACCTCTTCAAGCAGGCGCGCTCCGGCCTGATCGAAGGCGGGACCGCCGTGGGCATGGGGCTGGCCACCGCCGTGAACCGCCTGCGGGAGAGCACGGCCCGCAGCCGTGTGGTCATCCTGCTCACCGACGGGGTGAACAACGCCGGCACCGTGCAGCCCGAGGATGCCGCGCGGATCGCCGCTGAACTGGGCGTGCGCGTCTACACCATCGGTGTGGGCACACGGGGCAAGGCCCTGAGCCCGGTGGCCATCTATCCCAACGGCCAGTACAAGTACGACCTGGTGGACGTGGAGATCGACGACAAGATGCTGGAGCGCGTGGCCACCCTCACCGGGGGCCGCTATTTCCGGGCCACGGACAACAAGGCCCTGGCCCGCATCTACGCGGAGATCGACAGCCTGGAGAAGACCCGCATCAAGGTGACCGAGCACAACCGCCGCAACGAGGAGTACTTCCCCTTCGCGCTGGCCGGCGCCTGCCTGATGCTGCTCGCCTTTGTCACCGACCGGCACCTGTTGCGCAACACCCCATGAACCGCCCACGTCTCTGGCCCGCCCTGCTCACGGTGATCCTGCTGGAGCTGCTGGTCGCCGGCCTGATGGCCCTGCTGTGGTTCACGCTGCTGCGCGGCGAGCCCGCGTTCCGTTTCGGCCGGCCGCAGATGCTCTGGGGTCTCGCCGTCGGTCCCGTGCTGGCCCTGTTGTTCGCTGTGGACCTGTGGCGGCGGCGCCGTGCCCTGCGGCGCTTCGCCCAGGCCCCCACGCTCCGGCGCATGGTACCGGGGGTGAGCTTCGGCCATGCCACCGTGCGCTTTCTCGCTTTCCGCCACGGCATCGGGCTGGTGGCCCTGGCCCTGGCCGCTCCGCAGTTCGGAACACGCCTGGAAGAGGTGCGCGCCAGGGGCGTGGACGTCATGGTGGCCCTGGACGTGAGCAACAGCATGTTGTGCGAGGACCTTCGTCCGGACCGGATGGAGGCCGCCCGGCGGGCGCTGAGCCAGCTGGTGGACCGCCTGCACGGCGACCGGCTGGGCATCGTGGTCTTCGCCGGGGAGGCCTTCGTGCAGCTGCCCCTCACCGCGGACAAGAGCGCGGCCAAGCTCTTCCTGGCCAGCCTTGGGCCCGACCTGGTACCCACGCAGGGCACCGCCATCGGCGCGGCGATCGAGCTGGCCCGTAAAAGCTTTGGCAACAACGAGGGCGGAAGCCGCACCATCATCGTCATCACCGACGGCGAGAACCACGAGGACGATGCCCTGGGCGCCGCCAAAGCCGCAGCCGAGGCCGGCATCATCGTACATACCATCGGCATGGGCACCCCGCAGGGCGGACCGCTGCCCATCCGACGGCGTGGACAGCTGGCGGGCTTCCGCAAGGACAAGGACGGCAACACGGTGGTGAGCCGGCTGAACGAGCCCATGCTGAAGGCCATCGCTGCGGAAGGCAAGGGGGCGTACGTGCGCGCCACCAGCGCCTCGGCCGGCATCACCGAGCTCGTGGACGAACTTCGCAACATGGACCAGCGCGACATCGGCACCTTCCGCTTCACCGGTCATCAGGACCGCTTCCAGGTCCCCCTGGCCGCCGGATGCCTGTTGCTGCTGGCCGGCATGCTCTGGCCCGAACGCCGACGTGTGCGTCACCACCCCGATCCCGCACGGCCATGAACCCACGCTCCCTCCCGCTCGTGCTGGCCGTTCTTGCGGCCACCGGCCTCCAGGCCCAGGACCGCGCCGGTGCGGCCCTGCGCGAAGGCAACGCGCGCTACCGCAACGGCGACCATGCCGGTGCCGCCGACGCCTACCGCCGGGCGGGCACCCTTGCCCCCGGCGACCTGCGCGCCTCCTTCAACCTGGGCGATGCCCTCTATCGGCAGAACGATGCCGCCGGCGCACAGCAGCAGTTCGAACGCAGCGCCCGGGAAGCGCTCGACCCGGCCGACCAGGCCCGCGCGTACCACAACCTGGGCAACAGCTTTCTGGCCCAGCGGAAACCCGAGCAGGCCATCGATGCCTACCGCCAGGCCCTGCGCCGCGACCCCAGCGACGAGGACAGCCGGTACAACCTGGTCTATGCGCAGCGCATGCTGAAGCAACAGCAGCAGCAGCAGAACAAGGACCAGCAGAACAAGGACCAGCAGCAGGAACAACAACAACAGGGGGAGCAGCAGAAGCAGGATCAACAGCAACAGCAGCAGCAGGATCAGCAACAGCAGCAGGATCAGCAACAGCAGCATCCACAACAGGGGGAACAGCAGGGCCAGGAACAGGCGCAACAACCGCAGGGCATGAGCCGTGAGGAGGCCGAACGTCTGTTGGACGCCCTGGACCGGCAGGAACGCGACGTGCAGGACAAGGTGCGGCGCAAGCTGCGTGCTCCGGTGCGCGTACCCATTGAAAAGGACTGGTGATGATGCGACGTGCCCTGCTCCTCCTCGCCGCCCTGCTGGCGCTGCCTTTCCTGATCGCCGCCCAGGAGATCAGCTTCGAGGCCCATGTGGACCGCACCGCCTTCGAAGTGGGCTCCTCGATCCGGCTCACCATCTCGCTCTCCAACGCCAAGGCCGGCTTCACCGAACCCGACCTGGGCGGGCTCATCGTGGTACAGGGCCCCTTCGAGAGCAGCAGCTTCAACTACATCAACGGGCGGATGAGCAGCTCCGTGAGCCGCACGTACGTGCTCACCGCCACCCGACCCGGCACCTACACCATCGGCCCCGCCACGGCCCGTGCCGACGGAGGCACCCTGCGGACGGAGCCCATCACCGTGAAGGTGGAGAAAGGGTCGGGCGCCACGAACGACCGTCTGTTGAACGAGGGCCAGCAACGCGACCGCGACCTGTTCGTCACCATCAGCCTCAGCAAGAACAAGGTGCACGTGGGCGAACAGCTGGTAGCCACCTACACGCTGTTCTCGCGGTACCCCAACCTGGAGTTGAGCAAGTACGACCTGCCCGCGCTGAACGGCTTCTGGGCCGAGGAGATCGACCAGGGCGAGACCACCTGGGAGGACCGTCCGCGCACCGTGAACGGGCTGCAATACCGCGTGGCCGTGCTCAAGAAACAGCTCCTGTTCCCGCAGCGCGCCGGCACCCTGCGGATCGAGCCGCTGCGCATCACCTGCCTGGTCAACCGCTCGTTCTTCAACCGCGGCAGCCAGGTGGAGGCCATGAGCAACGCCACCGAGGTGCAGGTGCTGCCGCTGCCGCCCAACGCGCCGCCGGGTGCGGTGGGCACCGTGGGCACCTTCACCTTCACGGGGAAACTGGACCGCGACCGGCTGCGTGCCGATGAGGCCATGGAACTCACCCTGACCGTGGCGGGCACGGGCAACCTGAAGCTCATCGAAGCACCTGTGCTGGACCTGCCGCCGGACGTGGAGCGCTACGACCCCAAGGTGAACGACCGCATCAGCGTGAGCGGAAGCGGCATGAGCGGCAGCCGCAGCTTCCAGTACCTGCTGATCCCGCGCCACGCCGGTGAACTGGTGCTGGGCCCCTTCTCGCTCGCCTTCTACGACCCGGAGGCCGACGCCTACCGTTCGCTCCAGGCCGGCCCTTTCACGGTGCAGGTGGAGCCGGGCAGCGGCGGCGGGCAGGCCCGGCTCACGCGCCCGAGCAAGGCCGACGTGGAAGTGCTGGACACCGACATCCGCTTCCTACGCACCGGCGACCTGCGCCTGCGCCCCGCAGGCCATCACCTGCTGGGATCCTGGGCGTGGTGGAGCGGCATGGCGGCACCGGTGCTGGCCCTGGCCCTCCTGGCGGGCTGGCAAAGACGCCGGGAGCGCAACAACGCCGACCCTTCGGGCCGCAGGCGCCGCGAGGCCGACAAGGTGGCGCGCAAGCGCTTCAAGGAAGCCCACGCCGCGCTGCGGGACAATGCACGCGAACCCTTCTACGCCGCGATGAACAAAGCCCTGCACGGCTATCTGTCCGACCGCTTCGGGCTGGGTGCCGCCGAGGTGAACGAGGCGGTGCTGACCCGTGCCCTCGGCGAGCGGCCCGATGCGGCGGCCCTGGCCCGGCAGGCCACGGACCTCATCGCCGCCTGCGACATGGCCCGCTACGCCCCGCTGGAGGTGAAGCCCCGCCAGGCCATGTACGAGGAGGCCATCGCCCTGGTGCAACAGCTCGAACGCCCCTGACCATGCGCCGTATCGCCCTTGCCCTTTGTCTGTTGTCCGGGCCGCTGGTGCAGGCCATGGACCGCAGCACCGCGGACACGCTGACCGCCCGGGCCACCGCCGCCTATTCCCGGGGCGACCACGCCGGAGCGCTCGCCCTCTTCGATTCGGTATACCACCACTGGCGCAGCGCGGGCCTGGCCTACGCCATGGGCAACTGCCACTTCAAGCTCGATCACGTGCCGCAAGCCATCGTGTATTACGAACGGGCCCTTCTGCTGGAGCCCGGCGCGGAGGACGTGAAGGCGAACCTGGAGCTCGCGCGCCAGCGTACCATGGACCGGGTGAACGAACTGCCCAGCTTCCGTCTGGGCGGCACATGGGAGCGCTGGCTCGGTGGTCACGACCTGGACCAGTGGGCGCGTCGATCGCTCTGGGGATGGGCCCTGGCCTGCGCGCTCGCCGCCGTGGGGTTGTTGCTGCGCGCCACGCTCCGCACCACCGTCCTGGCGATCGCCGGGGGATGCGCTCTTTTCGCTGCGGTCTCCGTGGGCCTCGCCGCACGTCGCCTGCGCGCCGTGGAACATCCCGGTGCGGCCATCGTGGTCCAGCCGCGGGTGGATGTGCGCAGCGAACCGCGCGACGGGGCCACCACCCTGTTCATGCTTCACGCCGGCACCAAGGTGGCCCTGGGGGCCGCGAACGCCGGATGGGTGGAGGTGACGCTGGCCAACGGGCACGTGGGCTGGATGCCGACCAGCGCCATCGAGGCCATCTGAAGCGCCCGTCAGGGGATCTGCGCCACGCGCACCGCGGTCGGCACGGCCCCTCCCACCGTGGTGAGGATCGGGTCGCGGTCGTTGCCGGTCCCAACGTACTTCACCACACCGTCCAGGTTGAGGTCCTCGATGCGGTACCCGTTCACCGTGGCCGTGGGCACCGTGCTTCCTACCGCCACCAGCACCGGATCGCGGTCGTTGCCCGCACCCGAGTAGCTCACCGTGCCGCTCCGCGTGATGTCGCCCGTCCATAGCGCCCGCACCCCGGCGTTCACCCGCATGCCGTTGGTGCCGTAGAGCCCCACACTGGTGAGGGTGAAGTCCATCACCTGGCCGTTGGACCCGATGGTGCTGGACAGCATCGCCGCAAGGTGGTTCCGGTGATGGACCGCCAGCCGCTTGCCCACGGTGGTGGTACCGAAGCTGACCTGCGTGCCGCCGTTCACGTCCACCACCTGGCCATCGGCGCGCAGCAGGGCCGCACGACGTTCGGCCACCGAATGCGAGGCATCCGCGTTCCGCAGTTCGAGCACCACCCAATCCACCACGGTGTTGGTGCCGGTGGCGTTCCACACGGCCGAGCTGGCGCTCACCCCCGCATTGGCCAGGGTCAGGCCGAGTGCGGTGTACGGCTCGCTCTGGGGCAGCACGCTCGAGGTGCGCAGGGTGCTGGCCATGGTCCCCGCCGTATAGTTCATCGGGCCGTCCAGGAACACCTTGGCGCCCACCGTACCACCGGAGCCGCCGGTGGTGCTGGTACGGTACACCACCTTGGAGGTGTACGGCTGCAGGGTCACCGTGGAGGGCTGCACCGTGCCGGTGACGTCCTTCCAAGTGCCGCTGAGGGGGAAGGCTTGCGCGGTGGCCTGGTCGTTGTACAACAGGACGTGCTCCACCGTGGGGTCCACGGCGGTCACGCTGACGCGGTGCAGCTGCACGTTGTCCATGTAGTACAGCGGCTCGGTGTAGTGGTTCACGAAACGCACCAGCGCCTGGTCCGTGAGGTTGCTCTGGAAATAGAACTCCACCTCGCGACGCTCCGGGCTGAAGGGGAAGTCGCGTCCGTAGATCTGGTTAGGGCCGGTCATCTGCGACATGCCCTTCACCCCGGCGTACACCTCGCCATGGGCCGTGCTCTGCAGGCTGAAGCGCATGCGATACCACTGCCCGTTGGTCATCGCGAACTGGTCCGGGTTCTGGATGTTGTACTCCCAATACACATTGTTGTTGGGGATGTAGGCCTTGAGGCAGCCGTTGTCCAGGTGGGTCAGGTCATGCGTGGCCGTGGCATTGGTGGGCCAGCCGCCCCATCCGGTCACGTTGTTGGTGAAGGTGCCGTTCACCACCAGGTTGCCGGAGAGCTCGGCCGTGGTGCTCCATGCGTTCTGGCGCAACGGGCTGCGAACGGATGCGGCATCCTCGGAACGTTCGGTCTGCCAGCGCTCCAACGTGAAGAACTTGCGTACGCCGCCGCTGGTGTTGAACTGCTCGATGCTCAGTTCATTGAAGGGATCGTAGTAGTAGTTGTTGCTAAAGGTCCCGTAGTCCACCCAGGCGTTCGCATTATACACGTGCAGCTGGCTCATGCACAGCTGGTCCTTGGTGAGGCAGTACATGGTGTTACCCGAATACACCGTGTTGAAGGCCGGCACATGGTAGGGCGCCACGGCGCCGGGACCGTTGTAGTTGCTGTAGTCCGAGATGGAGAGCTGCACCCCGTTGTTGTACAGCACGTTATCCTTCACCTGGTTGCCCGTGCTCACCATGGTGTGGTCCACGTGGATGCCGCTGCTGGCGCAGTTGGCCACGGTGTTCTTTTCGATCAGGGTGTTCTTGATGCTGATGTTGCCGAAGTAGATGCCGTGGCAGATGGGAAAGAAGCTCGTGTGCTCCGGGGCCACGCTCTCGGTGTTGCCCACCATGTCCATCACCAGGTTGTTGCGCATCACCAGGCCGTCGGCGTTGTCGATGGCGATGCCGCCCCCGTCGTTGAGGATGGCCAGGGCCTGCTTCACCACGTTCCGCTCGATCAACGCGTCCTGCTCGATCACCATGCCGATGTATCCGGTGCCCGTCACCTCATTGTCGGTGAAGGTCATGCCGCTGCCCGTGGACCGGATGCCGAAGTAGCCCCAGTTGCTCTCCCCAAGCCCGGGATGGAGGGCGATGTCCGTGAGCGTGCAATGGGCGAAGATGCTGTTGTTGTCCAGCAGCATCACCGCGGTGCCGTAGGTGTCCGAGATGGTGAGGTGGTGGAAGTTCTGCTCGGAACCGGTGCTGCGGATGGTCTGGTAGGTGTCGCTGAACGAACAGTTGGACACCTCCACGTTGTAGGTGCCGCTCATGCGCAGGGAGGCGTCCGTTTGATGGCGGAACTGGAGGTTCTGGATCTTCCAGTCGTGGCGCTGCCAGCCCATATAGATGCCGTTGTCCAGTACGGCGGCCTCCACCAGATGGCTGTTGGGGTTGGCGTTGGAGGGACACCAGATGTAGAGTTTGTCCGTGGCCTTGTCGTAGTACCACTCGCCGGCGGCATCGAGCAGGCTGAGCTTGTTACGGAGGAAATAGCCCCACTGCTGGGCGCCCATGCTGTTCCCCGTGCTCGTGTGTGTGAGCGTGGTGCCCGTGTGCGCCGTGACCCGTGCGGTGTCGTAACTCCAGTTGGTGGTGCGCAGCACCATGGTGGCCCCGGTGAAATAGCCGCTTCCATGCGTCAGGGCCGCGTCCACCGTGCTCCCGCTCGAGGCATTGTCCGTGCGCAGCCAGCCCGTGTTGGGATAGCGGGCCAGGGTCTGCATGCTGCCGTCGTAGTACACGTACTTGACGTCCTGGGACACCGTCGCCTGCCAGATGTTGCCGCTGTACGCGGTCCACCCGGTCACGGCCACGCTGCCGCTGATGATCGGATCGGCCCCGGTGCCATAGGCGCCCACCTGCATCGGGCTGCCGGAGGTCCCGCTGTCCGAGATCGTCAGCTTGCCCCGGTACAGCCCCCCGCGCTGAAAGAGCACCTGGTCACCCGCGTTGAGGCCGGCCCCCAGCTGGTTCACCCGGTCAATGGTGCGCCAGGGCGCCGTGGATGAGGTCCCGGCGTTGGCGTCGTTGCCGGTCGGCGAGACGTAATAGGTGACCGCAACGGCATCGGCGGACAACACCATGGCGAAGGCCATGACCAGGGAGGAAAGGAGGAAGCGCATGGGACCCGGCGGTGTTTTGGTGGCGCGAAAATGGCCACCTTCCCCCTTCCATACGGCCTCGGAAGTCCCTGAGGATCTAACAATTCGACCAGTCCCCCGCAGCGCCCGACCGACAGGGCCGGAGCCCGGCCGAGCGGAGGGCGGCCCGGCCGCTGCGCCCCGATCCACCCGGCCCGTCCGCCTCGTTGCCCCCCCACCGGCCTTGGCGACCCCGGTAGGAATCGAACCTACGACCAGCTGCTTAGAAGGCAGCTGCTCTATCCACTGAGCTACGGGGCCTGGACGGCGAAAGTACTTCGGCGCTCAGCAACGACGCGGGGCCGTACGATGTCCTCTGCATGGGAACACCGGTGTTGCCGACGGCCGACCATCTGCGGTCGTGGAGCCATCCTGCCCGTCGGACCACGCACCCAAGGAGACGAGCGTTGGCCATGCCGAGATCGGGCCAAAAAGCAAGATCCCGCCAGGTGGCGGGATCGTCCCTTGTCGGGGTGGTGTGATTCGAACACACGACCCCCTGGTCCCAAACCAGGTGCGCTAACCGGGCTGCGCTACACCCCGAGGGGCGCCAAATGTAGCCCTGCCCACCCGGCCCGGTGCAGCAGGGGAAGAAAAAGCGCTCGGCGCCGCCATCGGAGCCGTCTCCAAGCTCTGCGGCCCGGAACGGCACAGCCATTGGATCAAGGCTCGTGGGGATACGCCGGGATCGCGCGTGCGGTCAGCTCTCTGACCGGGGCTCGCGCGGACCGACCTCAGCGGCACACTGCGGCGTCAAACAAAGACGGATCGCTGAACAGCGCCTCCAAGCACCCGCGGCCAGGGGCTCAAGCGCTATTGGGCGGAGAGGGGGGGATTCGAACCCCCGGTACCCCTTGACGAAGTACGGCAGTTTAGCAAACTGCTGGTTTAAGCCACTCACCCACCTCTCCTTGTGGGACGAAAGAACGACCGGCCGGAACCGGGGCGGCAAAGATAGACGGCCGGTCCGAACCGCCATGCGCCCTGCTTTGAATGAATGAATAGGCCGTACACAACGACACGGCGGAGCTGATCACACCTTACCACGCCCCATCAGGATGGCCCACGCCCGAACCGTCGTGGACAAGGACACCGGTTCCCTCCGAGGCCATGCGCCACGCTGCCGGCCCCATGACCGGACCGCTCCTGCGGTGGATCACGGTCACAGCCCCTTTGCAAACCCTCAAGGGAAGACCCGACCTGCCAGGCGCACGCACTCTGCAAGCTGCTCCAGATCGAGCCCGGTGGGGTGGCCGGAGGCTTCAAGATGCTGCACGAAGCGTTCCATGGCCAGGTTCCCCACCAGGTCGTCCTCGGCCATGGGACAGCCTCCAAATCCTTTCAGCGCGCCGTCGAAGCGGCGGCAACCCGCGTTCCAGGCGGCGTCGGTCTTGATGCGCCAATTGTCCGGACGGGCGTGCAGATGGGCTCCGAACTCCACCTCGGGCATGGCGGGGATGAGGTGGCTGAAGAGGGCCCCGATGTCCTCCGGCCGCGCCACACCGACCGTATCGCTCAAGGCCAGGATGCGGACGCCCAGCTCCCGCACCAACCGTTCCGTCCAGTGCAGCACGATCTCCGGGCTCCAGGGATCGCCATAAGGGTTGCCGAAACCCATGCTGATGTACACCACCAGCTCCTTGCCGGCCTTGCGGGCCGTATCGGCGATCCGTGCCGTGCGGGCCCAGCTGCCCTCGATACCGGTGTTGGTGTTGCGCTGCTGAAAGGTTTCGCTGATGCTGAACGGATAGCCCAGGTAGGTGACCTGCTCCTGCCGTACAGCCTCCTCCGCACCGCGCTCATTGGCCACGATGACGAGCAACCGGCTCCGCACCCCGCGCAGGTCGATGCGCTTCAACACTTCGGCGGTGTCCGCCAGCTGGGGAATGGCCTTGGGGCTGACGAAGCTGCCGATGTCGACCGTATCAAAGCCCACCCGCAACAACGCGTTGAGGTATTCCACCTTGATGTCCGTGGGGATGAACGGATGGATGCCCTGCATGGCATCCCGCGGACATTCGATGAGCTTTACCAAAGGCATGCGTCAGTGGATTGACCAAGGGGAACACCGAGCGCCGGTGCGGACCATGTGCCGGTCGGCCTGGTTCAGGTTTGCAGAGGATCCGGGGGCATCGGCGTGCATCCGTGATCAGGTCTTTGGCCGCAGCGCGAAGGCCGCGTTGATCCGCTTCAGCAGTCCGGGGCCTTCGTAGACCAGTCCGGTAAAGACCTGCACGAGGTCGGCTCCGGCGTCTATTTTTTCCAGGGCGGCCTCGGCGCTGTCGATACCGCCCACCCCGATGAGCACGATGGGCCTGGGCAGGCGCTGCCGCAGGTACCGCAGCACCTCCGTGCTTCGCTGCCGCACCGGCGGCCCGCTCAACCCACCTGCGCCGATGGCCTCCACCCTGTCCGCAGACAAACGCAGGCCGTTGCGCGCAATGGTGGTGTTGGTGGCGACCACCCCCGCGATGCCGCTGTCCCGCACCACGGCCACGATGTCGTCCAACTGGCCGTCCGTGAGGTCGGGCGCGATCTTGAGCAGGATGGGCCGGTGGACCTGCTTCGCCTCATCGCGCCGCTTCAGCTCACGCAGCAAGGCGAGCAGCGGTTCCTTGTCCTGCAAGGCGCGCAGCCCTGGCGTGTTGGGGCTGCTGACGTTCACCGTGAAGTAGTCCACCACGGGATGCAACGCCTCGAAGCACTTCACATAGTCGCTGATGGCCTGCTCGTTGAGGGTATCCTTGTTCTTGCCGATGTTGCCGCCGACGATGATGCCGGGCCTGCGCTTCCGCAAGCGTTCGGCCGCCGCTGCCACCCCGCCGTTGTTGAATCCCATGCGGTTGATCAAGGCACGATCGGCCTTGAGCCGGAAAAGGCGCGGTCCTGTATTGCCGGGCTGCGCCAGGGGGGTAAGCGTGCCCACCTCCACATGCCCGAAGCCTATGCTGGACAGGGCATCCACATGCCGCGCGTCCTTGTCCATCCCGGCGGCCAGCCCCACCGGGCCGGGGAACTTCAGGCCCATGACCACCACGGCCGCCTCTTTGGGCGGGCGCACACCGCCCACCATCGCCAGGGCACCGGGCACGTGCCTGGCCAGGTCCAGCAGGGCGAAGGTGATGCGGTGGGCCTGCTCCGGGGACAGGATGAACAGGAGCGGCCGCAGGAGTCGATACATAGGTCGCGAAAGTAACGGGCCGGTGATCGGACGGGGTCCCTTCATGTATGCATGGCCATACATACGTTACGGTTAAGCGGACCCACCCGCCATCCCCCGCCCATGGCGGCGAAAAGCCCGATCAACCTGTCCGCGGCACCTACCGCAAGGCTTCCTGCCAGATGCTCGGGAACCCAAGCTGGTCCGGAGCTTTAGGACATCCCAGGCCTGCCCGGACATATGTATGGCCATACATATGTCCGGACAGGTCACTTCCCCTCAATCCAACGCCATCCGAACGCCCAGAAAACCGCGAATTCCCTGCAGCGGCGCGTACATGTAGGACGTATCAAAGCTGTACCCGTTGGGGTTGCTGACCGGGTCGTCCGCCGTGCGGTCGAAGGGATCAAAGGGACGCATGAGCGGGTCCGCAGGCACGAAGTCGAGCAGGTTCTTCACCCCGCCGTACACCTCGAAACGCCCATTGAACCGATGCCTCACCTGCACGTTCAGCAGCGCGTACCAAGGAGAGTAAGCCGGGCGGAAGTCGTTGGGCTGCACCGGAAGGCGCAGGGGACCGTACCACTGTCCGGTGAGGTCCACGGTGAAGCGATGCGGCAGGTCCTGGCTCAGGGCGAAGGTGCCCTGCCATTCGGGGGCGAAGACCTGGTCCTCGCGCACCGCTCCTTCCCGGGTGAACACGTCCATCCACGTGGCCCCGGCGTTGGCCCGGAACCCGCGGCCGAGCCGTGCCTCCACGTTGAGGCTGGCGCCTTGGGCGATGCCATACCCGTCAAGGTTGCGGTATACGATGAGGTCGGGGTCGGTGTCGTAGTCAGGCAGGATGCGGTTGCTGAACCGCGTGACGAAGAGCGAGGCGTCCAGCCCGATGAAGCGTTTCTCGCCCGGCCACTTGCGCACGGCATTGAGCGTGGCGTTCCACGAGCGCTCGGGCAACAGGTCCTCGGCGATCACCACGGTGCGCGCGCCGGTGAGGGCGGCATGGTCCTCGGTGAAGAGGTTCACCACTCGGTAACCGGTGCCCGCATGGGCGCGCAGGGTGAAGCGGCCGCTGGGGGCGTATTTCCAGGCCAGGCGCGGTGACTGCACCAGCCCGTGATCGCGGTCATGATCGAGGCGGTAGCCCATGAGCAGCACGCTGCGATCGCTCATCGACCATTCATCCTGCAGGAAGAGGCCCGGCAGGGGCCGGCGTTCGGCGTTGTTCACCACGGCGGGCGCCTCCCCGGTGGACGTGGCGGGTGTGTTGTCGTCGTAGAAGGTGCTTCGGTAGGCCAGCCCGGCAAGCACACTGTGGCGGTGGACGAACCGGTGGCGCCAGACCAACTGCGCGAAGAGCACGCGCTGCACGGCATCGTAGGGCGTGGTGCCGTACCAACTGTCCTGGTGATGGCCGTTGGCCGAGACCTGCAGCATCAACTGCTCCGCGAACGGCAACTGGTACTGGCCGATCAGCTCCCAGCGTCGCGTGGCGATCGTTTCGCCGTAGATGCTGTCCCCGCCCGCGAAGGCCGGCGTCCAGTTCATCTCGCCGCCCCAGCGGTCCTCGCCCACCACCCGCATGGCGAGGCTGGCCACCCGCTTCGCCGGCCGCAACAGGGTCAGCTTCTCGAAGACCGAGACGCGCTTCTGCAGGGTCATGTCGGTGAACCCATCGCCATTGTCGTCGCGCGGGGCATCGTACAGGAACCCGTTCATGCCCGTGAGGCTGCACAGCCTCCCCTTGCCCAGCGCAAAGCCCACATCCGCATTGTGCTCCTGCCAGCTGGTGCTCATCAGGTCGAGGCTGAGGCGCGGGGCCAGCACCGGGTCCTTGGTGATCACGTTGATGATGCCGCCCATGGCCTCGCTGCCGTAGAGCGCGCTGCCCGGGCCTTTCACCACTTCCACGCGCTCGATGAGGGTGGTGGGGATGCCGCTGAGCCCGTACACCGTGCTGAGCCCGCTCACGATGGGCATGCCGTCGATGAGCACCAGGGTGTACGGCCCTTCCATGCCGTTGATGTGGATGTCGCCGGTGTTGCACACGCTGCAGTTGAACTGCGGACGCACCCCGTTCACCATGCCCACGGCATCGAGCAGCGCGGGACCCGGGTTCTTGCGGAAGAGCGCGGGCGTGATCACCTCCACCGGAACAGGGCTCGCATCCCGGGATACAGGCGCCAGGGTTCCGGTGACCACCACTTCGTCCAGCGCGGTGGCCGACGCGTCCAGCTGAAGGGTGCCCAGATCGAGCGTGTCCGACGCAGGAACGTGAAGGACGCGTTCCAACTGGTGATGGCCCATGGCCACGATGCGAAGGATGACGCCCCCTGTCGGAAGTGGACCCACGTGGAACCGGCCTTCGGCATCGGCGGCCGTGCCCAGGGCACCCACACGTACTGCGGCGAAGGGCACCGGGCCCTCCGGTCCGGCCACCTTCCCACGGATCACCGCTTGCGCCTGGGCGCCGCAGGAGCACAGCAGCCCCCCCATCACGAACGCGGTCCAACGCATGGGGCAAAGATGGACATTTTTAGACTTGCCTAAATATTATTCATACATTTGCCGCACTTCATGTTCAGCCGAAGCGAAGAGGACCACATCAAGGCCATCCATGGTCTGCTGGAGGATGCCGGTCAGGCTTCCACCAAGGACATCGCCGATCGGCTCAGCACTCGCGCCAGCAGCGTCACGGACATGCTGAAGAAGCTCGCTGCGAAGGGACTGGTGAGGCATGCACCGTACCACGGGGCGACCCTCACCACCAAGGGCCGCCGGCATGCGCTGACGCTCGTGCGCAAGCACCGGCTGTGGGAGACCTTTCTGGTGCAGCGGCTGGGCTTCACCTGGGATGAGGTGCATGAGGTGGCCGAGCAACTGGAGCATGTGAGCAGCGAGCCGCTGATCGAGCGGCTGGACGCCTACCTGGGCCATCCGCGATTCGACCCGCACGGCGACCCCATCCCCGACCGCGACGGCCGGATGCCTGAGCGCGTCACGGTGCACCTCACCGAGGCACAAGTGGGCCTCCGCCACCAGCTGGTGGCCGTGAAGGATGGCAGCGATGCGCTGCTCCGGCTGCTGGACAGCAAAGGCATGACCATCGGACGCGTGTTCACCCTCTCCGCGCGCCAGGACTTCGACGGCAGCCTCCAGCTCACCTGGCGCGGGGGCGGATGCGACCTCAGTGCGCAGGTGGCCGCGCACCTCCTCACCGTACCTGACAACCCATGAACCACATCCTCTCGTTCTTCGAAGGCATTGACCCCGTGTGGGGTGCCCTGCTGGCCACCACCTTCACCTGGCTGGTCACCGCGCTGGGCGCCTCGGTGGTCTTCCTTTTCAAGGACCTGTCCCGTCGCTGGCTGGACGGCATGCTGGGCTTCACCGGGGGCGTGATGGTGGCGGCGAGCTACTGGAGCCTGCTGGCGCCCAGCATCGACATGAGCGCGCGCATGGGCTTCCCCGAATGGCTGCCGCCTGCCGTGGGCTTCGGTCTGGGAGCCCTCTTCCTGTTCGTGCTGGACAAGTACGTGCCGCACCTCCACATCAACTTCGACCCGAGCGCCAGCGAAGGCCTGCGCACCGAATGGAGGAGCACCACACTGCTCATCCTGGCCATCACCCTGCACAACATACCGGAGGGGCTGGCCGTGGGGGTGCTGTTCGGCGGTGTGGCGGCCGGGATCCCGGAGGCCACCGTGGCCGGTGCGGTGGCGCTGGCCATCGGCATCGGCCTGCAGAACTTCCCGGAGGGCATCGCCGTGAGCATGCCGCTTCGACGCATGGGGGTGGGCCGCGCACGAAGCTTCTATTACGGCCAGCTCAGCGCCATCGTGGAGCCCGTGGCGGGCGTTTTCGGCGCCCTGGCCGTGCTCTGGCTGCAGCCCATCCTGCCCTTCGCCCTGGCCTTCGCCGCCGGGGCCATGATCTACGTGGTGGTGGAAGAGGTGATCCCCGAAACGCAGCAGGACAAGAACACCGATATAGCGACGCTGGGCTTCATCGGCGGCTTCATCGTGATGATGGTCCTGGACGTGGCGCTGGGCTGAAGCGCGGATCACCCCCCACGTCCGATCTTTTCCAAAGCGGCCACGGCTGCGGCCGTCCCTGCATCACCCGCCAGGCCTGCGCGCAGGTGGGTCGCAGCCTGTGTGTACGAAGGCCCCCCCACCACCTCCCGGATCGCTGCGGCCAGCGCGGACGGGGTGGTCTTCCGCACCGGCAGCGCTGGCGGAGCCGCGCCCAGGTCGCGCAACCGCCGGGCCCACCAGTCCTGATCGAAGCCGTGCGGCACCACCACGGAGGGCACTCCCGCCCTTGCCGCCGCATGCACGGTGCCGGCGCCGCCGTGGTGCACCACCGCTGCACAACGCGGGAAAACGGCGGCGTGCGGCGCGCGCTGCAGCACGAAGAGGTCGGTCGTCCGCAGGCAATGGGCCGGGTCCGCCTGCACGATGGCCCGTACACCCGCCAGGGCCGCAGCCTCCGCCATCAGCCTGCCGGATGCCTGTGCCGCGAAGGCCGTGCAGGACCCGAAGGTCAGGTACACCGGAGGAGGGCCGACCTGCAGAAAGTGCTCGAGCGCCGGGTCGAGGGTAGCCTGCCCCTGGGGCGCTGGCGCCGTCCACGCCCCGGTGACCAAGGTTTGCGGCGAACGCAGCGAAGGGATCAGGGTCGGGCTGGCCGCGACGAGGTTCAGTACCGGGGAGGAGAACACTTCGGAGAGCAGGCTCCGCACCGGCGGCAGTCCACGAGCGCTGTGCAACCGCTCGCTGGCCGGATACAGCGCGCGGGTGAGCACCGCATCGCCCAGGCGCCAGAGGAGCGCGTCCACCGCGTGCCCCCAGGAACGGCGCAGGGGAGGTCCGGCTCCGGGGATGGCCTGCGGGGAGAAGGCCACCGACACGCGTGGAGTGCCCGCCCGAAGGGCTGCGGTGTGGAGCGTGCGGTTCAGCATGTGGCCCACCACCAGGTCGTGGTCGCGGCACAAGACCTCTCCGGCTTCCAACAGCGATGCCGCGACCGGTTCGTGGAAGGCGGCGAGCAGCGCGCGGAGCTGGCGCAGCGGCGACCCGGAACGCACCAGGGCGTAGGGATCGAGAGTGCTGCGGAAAGGCCCGCCCACCCGATGGAAGGCGATGCCGGGACCGGACAGGTGCGCGGGGAGCACCAGGTCATCCAGCGTCGTGTACACCAGGGTCACCCGATGGCCCGCTTGCCGCAGCGCCTCCGCCAGGGCCAGGAACGGGGCCACATCGCCTTCGGTGCCCCAGGTCTGTAGACCGATGCGCATACGCTCTACAACTTGCCGTTCGCCCGGTTGACGGCAATGAAGCGGATGATCCTCTCTTTGAGCACCGGGTCTTTCATCTCCTTGAGCTTTTGTTCCACCAGGGCGAGGTCCTCGGCCTTGTTGCCGTCGTAGCCCAGGAAGGAGGGCACGTTCACCTGGATGCTGAGGCGCAGGAAACGCAGTTCGGTATTGGCCCGGTCGCTGGCGATGGCTTTTTCCAGCATGGCCTTGCCCCCGTTGAAGTGGACCAGGCGGCTGAGGGGATCGAAGGCATGGCGGCCCCTGGCCATACGTACGGCGCCGTGATAGCCCAACAACAAGGGATCGGCAAGGCCACCAGCCCGGTCGAACCGTTCCACGAAACGGTCGCAGACCTCCTCATCGGTGAACACCGCGCCGATCTCCTGGCGGATGTCGTGCAGCAGCTCGCCTTCGCGTGGGACCTGCGCGGTGACCGCCATGGCATGGGCACCCAGGCCGATCGCCAACAGGGCGCAACGCCAGTACGGAGCCCACATGCCGGCAAAGCTACCGCCGCCGCAGTACGCCCCGCAGCAGCTCGGACATCACCCGGTCGTCCAGCGGGTCGAGGTAGCGGGCGCCCGTGCTGCGCCCCGGGGCATCGAAGCGCACCCAGGCCATGTGGGGGTCGCAGTGTTCAAGGGCCAGGGCGAAGGGCTGCTCGGTGTATTGCTCGAGGAAGAAGAAGCGCGAGCGCGGGTGCCTCGCGCGGAGCCGGTCCATCACCCCTTGGAAGTGCGCCGGTCCCTGGGCCTGCGGCAGCCGGAACTCCGGACGGAAACCACCGGCCAGCCGCGGCCGCTTGGTGTGCTCGTTCACCACGGTGGTCACGAAGAGCACCGGGCCGTTCCCGGCGAGCAGGGCGCGGAAGCGTTCCACACAGCGCACGTAGTAGGCGTGGTGGCGGGCGAAGGTGCGCGGGTCGCGATGCCCGAAAAGGCTGCGGTGGTAGTCGCGGTGGCCACCGTCGGTCCACAGGGGGATCATGCGGCTGCGGTCCAGGAACAGCCGGAAGCCATCGTCCAGCACGTGCTCCAACAGGGCGGGGCTCACGGCCAGCCAGTCGAACGGATACGAGGCCTGCTTGGCGCCCACGGCCTTGATGTACCACGAGGTGGAGCAGTTCTGGCCCAGGGAAACGGCCGTACCGGGCTCCTCCCCCGCCCATGCACCGAGCTGGTCCTTGAGCCTCGTGGTGGCCGCGTTCACCGCGTCCACCTCCTCCGGGGTGCGGGTCACCGTCCCACCTCCGAGCCGCAGCAGGCCATGCAAGGTCCGGTCCACCCAGGTTTTCATGCCGCGATCTTACTCAGCCCGAGCCCAAGGTCCGACCGCCCCGGAGCTTCGGCCGCGCGGTGCCCGGATGCGAAGCAACACGTTGCAAGCAGATCCCGCGCCCCGGCTCCGGACCCATCCACCCGGACCCTGCGCGGGGCGATCAGAACTTGAAATGGAAGGACGGCTTCACGATGAAGGGCAGCGCATCGGGCCGGTCCAATGGGGTGAGGCGCCACACCAGGTCCACCCGGGCCACCTTCAGGATGTTCTCCAGCCCGAAGCCCACTTCCACGTAGGGCCCGTCCGGCGCAGCCAGTCCGTTGGGCAGGGGTACCGGCCCCTCGCGGTTCTCCGCGCGCAGGCCGCCCACGAAGGCCCGTGCGAACACGAACTCGCGCAGCTTGATGCGACCCAACAAGGGCACCCGGTTGAGTAGGAAGCCCTCCAGGTGATGCTCCACATGCAGCAGGGCATAGTGGTCCGCCGCGAACTCCATCTGGTTCATCAGGTTGAAGGAGCGCGCTTCGTTGAACAGCAAGGGGTTCGCATGCGGGTGAAAGAGCAACAGGTAGGGCACGGCACCCGAGAGCGCGCCCCCCTCGACCAGCAGGTCCAGGTAGCCCCAGCGCCCTGCGCGTTGACGGTGCTCCATACGGAGCTTCACGCGCGCCAGGTCCACCTGGCCACCCCACAGGCCATCGGCACCGAAGGTGGCCTCCAGCGCCACTGTGGGGCGTCGCGGGGCGAAGAGCCCCTTGTGCATCTGATCGAACACGGCCGTGCCCCCCGGTGCACCGGGGGACCAGCGCAGGGACAGGCGCAGGCCCGAAAGCGCCACGGACCGCCAGGAAAGAGTGTCCCCGGCGTGCAGCATGGGCAAGGGTCCGTCGGCATCGGCGAGGCGCTCACCAAAGAAGGCCAGGCGTGCGGACAGGCCCTGCGTGCCCCGATGTTCCACGTGGCCTTCCAGCAGGCTGCGGTACCAGCGCGGGTCAGCGCCGGAGAGGCGTACCAGGCTGGTGAGGGCGTGGTCCAGCGGCAGCAGGCCGGGGCTGCGTCCGGGCTGCACCAGGTCGTCCCAGAGGTCCATGCCCAGGCCCCACGGACGGCCGTTCCGCGCATCGCTGGGCCGCCACCACACCGAAGCCGCCCCTTTGAAGCGCACGTCGTCCACGCCGTAGGCCAGATGGCCCGCAGCGCCCCAGCCCCTGGCGAGGCGCTCCGTGGTGCGCAGGCCGAACTTGCCGCGCCACCCTTCCACGCGGTTGTGGCTGACGAAGGTGAACACGTTGCCCACATCGATGCCCCCCAGCGGCAGCCAGCCTTCGGCCAGCAGGTGGAGCAGGGCCTCGCGCCGTTTCCACCGCGGGTCCGTGTTCATGCGGTCCACCATGCGCACCACTTGCTCCTCTTCCGGACCCAGGGGTTCGGCGCGAACGGCCTGCCAGTAGCGGTCGTCCCGGTGGTAGGCGCTGTCCAGGTCGGGTTCCGGGGGATCGGCCTGCCGGAAGACCGCGTCCGGAGGGCTGCCCAGCGCAATATGGCGCACCACGCTCAGCTTGCGCCCGAAGAAGCCGGTGAGGTCGGCGTCGTTCTCGATCACCGTGAAGTCGGCCAGCACTTCGCTGCGGCGCATGAACCAGGGACCACCGGGCTCGGGCGCGTGGAACTGGCGGATGCGGTAGTGGCGGACGAAGTTCACGTTGGCCGCGATGCTGAAGGCCAGGTCCACACGCACCACGGCGAAGCTTGCCGTGTCGATGAGCATCTCGCCGGTGAAGGCGGCATCCGCATCCATCCGCGGCCGGAAGCTGATGCGGTGGCAGACCCGGCCCGCGCACGGCTCCAGACCCTCGTGCAGCAGGTAGCGGTAGGCACGCTGGAAGTGGTCGTTGATGGGGCTCGGGAAGCTGCGGTCCAGGATCAGCATATGGTCCTGGTAGATGTCCGGCTCCACGTACATGTCCTGCACGAACTCCATGATGCGGCGGGCCCGGAAGAACTTGGACGTACGGCTGCCCAGCAGCACGGTGCGCATGGTGGACGGCACCGGGCGGTGGTAGCGCCGTTCGTGCCGCTCGGTGAGCAGCATGGGCAGGTAGCGCACACCTTCGGCCGTGGTGTCGATGCCCTCCCATAGGAAGTCGAAGGGCCGCAGCAGGATGTTGCGCTTGATGCGGTCGGTGAAGTGGTTCAGGTCGAAGCGCACACGGTGGTACAGTTCCATGCGGTAGGCGGCGGCGGCGGGGGCGTTCACCGGCTTGCGGGCCACCACGTTGCGCAGAATGGCGAAGGCCGGGTTCTCCCCGGGCCGTACGCGCACTTCGTCCAACAGTTCGGTGCTGGGCTCCAGTTCCAGGAACAGGTCGGCTTCGCCACCCTTGGGCAGCGCGAGGTGCAGCGTCCGGTATCCGGTCATGGTCACCTGAAGGCTGTCGCGGTGTTCCTCGGACCAGAGCACGAACCGGCCCAGGCTGTCGGTGCGTGTGCCTTCGTGCGCGCCGGAGAAGCCCACGTTGGCCCAGGCCAGCGGGTCGCCCGTGCGGGCATCGGCCACCACGCCATGCACGCGGGTGCGCTGGGCCAGCGCCGGGGTGCGGCACACCGCCAAGGCCACAAGGAGCAGCAGGCAGGTGGGCAGCAGGCGGGGCATGGAACGGGGCGGACCGACCGCCGTCGCCGGGGCGGGCCTCGGGCCACGCCCGCCGTTGTGCGGGGATCGTGCCAATTTTACGGCGTTCGCGCCCAGCCCTTGCACCCTTGAAGATCCAGATCGGTCGGGACCGGTACCTGAGCTTCTCGGCCACCACCCTGGTGGGCGCCGACCTGGCCACCTGGCTGGGCATCCTGTGGCGCTACGGCTGCGGCATCTCCTGGCCCTTCATCCCCAAGGCGGTGCTCCTCACCGGGGCGGTGCTGTGCAGCACCCCGCTGGTGCTCTGGGAACGGTTGCGTTACGACCGACGCATCGCCCGCACCCCCGTCCGGGCTCCGCTGTTCATCATCGGACATCAACGCAGCGGCACCACCTACCTGCACTACCTCATCGGCCGCGATCCGCAGTTCGGGTACCTGTCGGTGAAGGAGAGCTTCATGCCCTGGATCTACCTCACGCTGGCACCGGTACTGCGCCGCCTGTATGCCAGGGCGCTGCCCGACAAGCGGCCGATGGACGACCTGCGCATGGGCGTGGACCTGCCCACGGAGCCCGAATACTCGATGGGCAACATGACGCCCTTCTCCATGATCCCGGGCTACTACTTCCCACGCCGCATGCTGGAGGTGTTCCGGCGCAACGTGCTGTTCGAGGATGCCCGTGCGGCAAGGGCCTGGCAGCGCACCCTGCGCTACTTCATGCGCAAGCTCACCCTGCACAACGGCGGCAAACCGTTGGTGCTGAAGAGCCCCGAGAACATGGCCCGTGTGAAGGAGATCCTGGAGGTGTTCCCCGATGCGCGCTTCCTGCACATCATGCGCGACCCCTACCGCGTCTTCTTCAGCACCGAGCGGCTCTACGGCATCACCCTACCGCTGGTGACCATGCAGCACATGAAGGGCGAGGACCTGGATGAAGCGCTGCTGCAGAGCTATGCGATGATGTTCGGAAAGTTCTTCCGGGACAAGGCCCTGATCCCCGCAGGGCAGCTGGCCGAGGTGCGCTACGAGGACCTCATCGGCAACGAAGAGGACGTGTTGGAACGGGCGTACGCGCAACTGGGTCTGGACGGTTTCGAGGAGGCGCGCCCGCACATCCGCGCCGAGGTGAAGAGCTATAACGGCTACCGCACCAACCGCTACAGCTATCCGCCTGAACGCATGCGCCTGGTGCGGGAGCGCTGGGCCCCGGTGTTCGACGCCCTGGGCTATCCGAAGGATGTGCCGCTAAGTGCCCAGGAGCAGGTCGCGGAGGGATGAAGCGAAGGCCCCGGCCTCCTGCTCGTTGAGCGCAAGCCCCTGACGCCCGATCACCATCAGCAGGGCGCCGCGCTCCCTGCCCGTCACCACGCAGAGCCCGGGCGGGCCCGGTACCGGAGGCAGATGGAGCACCTGGGCGACGGGCCGACCGGCGAAGGTCACCGGCATGCGGTCCAGATCGCCCAGGTCGCTGTGCCCGAAGCTGCTCCATCGCCCCAGGGATGGCAGGGCGAACATGGCCGAGGCCAGCCAGGCCGGTGGATGGCGGAAGGCCCGCAACAACGACCGGTACCGCTGCGGAAAGCGTGAGCGCACCTGCTCCACCAGCTGCACGTTGAGGGCGCGCAGCGCCACCCCGGGGTCGTGCAGGTGTTCCCGCTCGAGGCGGAAGAAGAGGAAGGAGTTGAGGTTGGTGAGCAGGTGGCCCGGCCCGGTGGGCGGTCGCTGGTCAACGGGTGCGGAGAACCACAGGTATGGTGCGGGCCTGCCACGGCGCTCCAGCACGGCTTGCACGCCATGCGCCACCCCGGCCATGTACCAGGCGTTGCGCGACAGGGAGGCTCCCATGGCCCGGGCCCGTGCATTGATGCGGGCCGTCTCCTCCACCGTGAACCGCAGCACCTGGTAGTGCGGCTCCTCCCCTGCAGCGCCGCGCACCCACAGCGAGCCCAGCCGGGGCCCTGCGGTACGGAAGGCCGCCGCCGCGCAAGCCACCGCCTCGCGCCAGGCCCCAGGCCCCGGTGCGCGGTCCAGGGACGGCATCGCGGGGCCGTGCCAGGCCCCCGCCTCCACCGCATGCAGCAGGTTCAGCATGCCCTGATGGTCGAACAACGCATGATGGAAGGATGCCAGCACCTGCGTCGCCCCTGCGCCGTCCCGCACGTCGAAGCGCAGCAGCCCCTCGCGTCCCAGCGGTTCCCTGAGGCGCTGGGACAGCCAGGCCTCCCCGTCGTCGGCACGGTGGACGTGCACCACGTCCGGCGCATCCTCCGTGAGGCGCCAGCGCGGCAGCAGGGGCCAGCGGAAGCACCAGCGCACCCGGCCCACGGCCTGCACCACCGGGTTGGTGCGCAGCGTCGCGGCCACGTCGGCCGCATCGGCGGCGCCGAGGTCGAAGCGCATGCGGGAGATGTTCCCGGCTTGCCCGTGCGCCCGCATCGCGCGGTGCACGAGCCAGTGGAAGTGGTCCGGTCCCGAGAGCGGCCGGTCCATCTCCGGCGCGGACAGGGACCAGCGCGGCATTCCGGGTCAGTGCATTTGGTGCTGGGCATAGGCCGCCAGCGAGCGCAGGTCGCGCAGGTCCCCGGCGCCGATGCCCTCCACGGGGATGCGCACCCCGAAGTGGTCCTCCACGGCCATCAGCAGTTCGATCACCGAGAGCGAGTCCAGCCCGAGCGTCTCCAGGGGGGCGTCGTCCACCACGGGACCGCCGTTGCGCTTGGCCACCAGGTCGCGCAGCACCAGCAGCAGATCCTCTTGGGGTACCGTCATGGCCGCTGCGCGAAGATAACCGGGTGAGGCGGTGCGGGGCCGTAGCTTCGTCGGCCATGGCCGCTTCCACGATCGATGTGCGCAACCGGCGTGCGTCCTTTGAGTACCACCTGCTGGACAGCTTCACCTGCGGCCTGGTGCTGATGGGCTCGGAGATCAAGAGCATCCGGGCCGGGGGCGCCTCCATCAGCGAGGCCTTCTGCACCTTCATCGGGCCGGACCTGGTGGTGCGCAACATGCAGATCGCCCCGTACGGCACGAACATCCACTACGTCCACGAGCCCCGGCGCGACCGCAAGCTGCTGTTGCGGGCCAGCGAGCTCGGCAAGCTGCGGCGCAAGGTGAAGGACGCGGGCATCACCATCGTACCGGTGCGGCTGTTCATCTCCGAGGGCGGCTTCGCCAAGCTGGACATCGCGCTGGCCAAGGGCAAGAAGATGCACGACAAGCGCGAGAGCATCAAGGAACGCGACGTGCGGCGCGACCTGGACCGCGAGGGATAGGCCGGGTGCGGAGGCCTGTCGCGCATGCCGCTTCCAAGAAGTACGAGGACTACCTTTACCCCGCATCGTTCACCACCTGTGGGCCCCGGCGCTCCCGGGGCCTTGCCGCGTGCGGACGGTGCAAGGAAGCCCCAACGGCCCGCCCATGATGCAGCTCCAGGAATACCTCGCCCACATGCAGCACGAGTTCGTGCTCCCGCTGCAGAGCCCGGTGCTGGTGTTCGCTTTGATCCTCAGCATCATCCTGCTGGCCCCCATCGTGCTCAAGCCGTTGAACATCCCCGGGATCATCGGGCTCATCATCTCCGGGGTGCTGATCGGCCCGCACGGGCTGCACCTGCTGGACAAGAACTCGGCGATCGACCTCTTCTCCACCATCGGTCTCCTGTACATCATGTTCATCGCGGGCCTGGAGCTGGACCTCAACGAGTTCAAGGCGCATCGCAACCAGAGCCTGACCTTCGGTCTGCTCACCTTCATCATACCCATGGCGGTGGGCTTTCCGGTGTGCCGCTACGCGCTGGGCTACGACCTCAACGCCAGCCTGCTCACGGCCAGCATGTTCGCCACGCACACCCTGGTGGCCTACCCCATCGTGAGCCGGCTGGGCGTGTCCAAGAACCAGGCCGTGGCCATCACCGTGGGGGGCACCCTGCTGACGGATACCGGGGTGCTGATCCTGCTCGCGGTGATCATCGGCAACAGCAAGGGCACGCTGAGCACGGACTTCCTGGTGCAGCTGGCCATCTCCCTGGCGCTGTTCTCGGCGATCATGTTCGTGGTGGTGCCGCGGATCGCCAAGTGGTTCTTCCGCAAGCTGGAGAACGAGAAGCACTCGCACTACATCTTCGT
Organism: Bacteroidota bacterium; assembly: GCA_014584605.1. GTDB lineage: Bacteria > Bacteroidota > Bacteroidia > Flavobacteriales_F > PHOS-HE28 > PHOS-HE28. The sequence continues at coordinate 49,447 of JACTMO010000087.1, forward strand.
GCTCACCGTGGTCTTCTTCGCCGCCTTCCTGGCGGAGCTGGCCGGGGTGGAGGCCATCATCGGGGCCTTCGTGGCCGGCCTGGCGCTCAACAAGCTGATCCCCCACTCCTCGGCCCTGATGAACCGCGTGGAGTTCATCGGCAATTCGCTCTTCATCCCCTTCTTCCTGATCAGTGTGGGCATGCTGGTGGACGTGAGCGTGGTGACGCGCGGCCCCACGGCCCTCATCGTGGCCGGCACGCTCACGGCCGCAGCGCTCTGCGGCAAATGGCTCGCCGCCTGGCTCACCCAGGTCATCTTCGGCTATACCAAGGCGCAGCGCGGCCTGATCTTCGGCCTGAGCGGGTCGCACGCCGCGGCCACACTGGCCGTGATCCTGGTGGGCTACCGCGAGAACATCCTCGACGAGAACATCCTCAACGGCACCATCCTGCTCATCCTCATCACCTGCATGGTGGCCTCCTTCGCCACCGAGAAGGCCGCCAAGCGCGTGGTGGTGGAAACACCTGACGACGGCAGCGACCTGCTGCGGAACAACGGTCGAATGGACGAGCACATCCTGGTGCCCACCGCCGCCATCCACGGGGCGGAGAAGCAACTGGAGTTCGCCATCTACATCAAGGACCGCAGGTCCGCCAAGCCCATTTCGGTGCTCACCGTGGTGTCCAACAACGACGAGGCCGAGCGCAACATCCTGAAGGCCCGCAACCAGCTGGACGCCTTCGTGCGGCAGGCCGCCGCGTCCGAGGTGAAGCTCAATGTGCTGACCACCATCGACCACAATCCGGCCGGCGGCATCGTGCGCACCTCGCGCGAGATCATGGCCGACATCATCCTGCTGGCCTGGCCGCAACGCGCGGGTTTCCTGGACCGTTTCCTGGGCGACAAACTGGCGAACATCCTGCAGAACGTGGACAAGACCGTCCTGATCTGCCGCTTCGAGCAACCGCTGGTGACGCACAAGCGCATCGTGTGCGTCGTGCCGCCCCTGGCCAGTTACGAAAAGGGGTTCGAGCTCTGGGTGTCCAAGCTGGTGAAGCTGGCCCAGGAGCTCTCCGTGCCCATCGTGGCCCATTGCGACCTGGCCACCGGCGAAGCCCTGGTCCGCACCGCCGAACGCCTGCGCACCAAGGCGCCCATCACCGTGCATCCCTTCGCCGAGTGGGAGGATTTCCTGGTGCTGGCCCGTCATGTGCGGGAAACGGACCTGTTCGTGCTGGTGGCCGCGCGCAAGGGTGCCGCCAGCTGGCTCAACGAGCTCGAGGGGCTTCCGGCCAAGATGGAGAAGTACTTCGCGGCCAACAACAGGATGGTGATCTATCCACAGCAGTTCAGCACCGACCACGGCATCGAGGACTACTCCGATTTCTCCGCGGAGCCGCTGCACAAGGGCATCAGTGCCATGCAGCGCATCACCCGCACCCTCGGCGACATCTTCCGGTCGGACAAGCCCGAGGAGGACCACCGCCCGAAGCCATGAGCCCGCTGGGCCGGTGGGTGGGCTTAGCTTCGCCGGTCGGCAAGGCCGCAGGTCCGCTCCAGGCGAGCACCCTGCGGCGCCGCATGGCCGGACCAGGGATGAACGAGGAAAGCTGCCCGCTGCAGCATCGTTGTTACCATGACCGCTGAGCGCCCCTCCTGGCGCGCGCAATTGGCCGCTGCCGACCCACGCCTGGTCCCCGGCCCCCGGTGGGCCCGCGCAGGGTTGCTTTTGTTGCTGCTGCTCGCGGCAGTGCTGCGGCTGCTGGGCTGGCCCCTCATCCCCTTCACCCACGACGAGATCAGTGCGCTGGTGCGGCTCTATCCCGACCTGGGCACCACCATCCGGCGCGGGGTCATCGAGCTGGACACGCACCCGCCCGGGGTGCAGGTGCTGGAGTGGCTGTGGACGCGGCTGGTGGGCACCCGCGAGGGACTCGTCCAACTGCCCTTCATCGCCGCCTCGCTGGCGGCCATCGTGCTCATGTACCGCTTCGCGCTGACCTGGACCACGGCCACGGCGGCCCTGGCGGTGGCGGCCCTGCTCGCCTCGCTGCAGTACACCGTGCTCTATGGCCAGCTGGCACGACCGTACGCCTTCGGCCTCTTCACCGTGGCGCTGCTGGCCGACCAATGGACGCGCTGGCTGGCCGACCAGCGGAACCGGCATCTGGTCGGCGCCGCCCTGGCCGCAGCCCTGTGCGCCTACACCCATCACTTCGCCGCCCTGGTGGCCGCGCTCATCATGGCCAGCGGGCTCCTCCTGTCGCCTCCCGACCGGCGCCGGTACTGGCTCCTGGCCTGCCTCGTGAGCCTGCTGCTCTACCTGCCCAACATCCCCATCCTAATGCACCAGCTCGGTCTGGGCGGCCTCCAGGAGTGGCTGGCCCCACCGGATGCGTACTGGTTCCCCGACCACTTCCGTTGGGTCGCGCACGGGTCGTCCTGGTTCGGGGTGCTGCTTGGTCTGGCCGGGACCGCCTCCCTGGTGGGCTGGTGGCGGGGTGCCGCACGTGCATGGCCCATCGTGCCGGTGCTGATCCTGTGGGTGGTGGTCCCCGCCGTGCTGGGCTACGGCTACAGCGTGTGGCGCGCCCCGGTGTTGCAGCACTCGGTGCTCGTGTTCTCCTTCCCCTTCGCACTGGTCCTGTTGCTGGGTGGGCTGCACTTGCGGCGCCCGGCCCTGGCCCTGGCCCCCGCCCTGGTGCTGGCCGGGGTGGCCACCCTCACCCTCTTCACCGTGCGTCGGCACCACCTCACCGCGCTCCGGTCCAAGTACGAGGTTTTCATGCAGGCGGCGGTGGACGGGGCCGCACGTCCTGACCTCATGGTGGTGATCGACGCCCCGCCCGAGGTGCTGGACCTGCTGGAACGGGAACCGCGTTACCACGCCGCCCGCGGGAACTACCTGCGCCTGCGCGACCTCAACGGCCTGTCGGGCCTGCGCGAACGCATCCGGTCGCAACGGCCGACCGAGGTGGTGCTGGGCCTGTTCCACAGTACGGACCGGGCGCTGCAGGCCCTGGTGCAACAGGAGCATCCCCTGCTCTTGCGGCGCGTGGACCTGGTGGAGGGCCAGCTGATGCATTTCGCCACCACCGGCCACGGCCTCATCGACACGACGGCATGGGCCGCCACCGCACCGGGGATGCCGCTGCTAGGCTGGCAGGTGGAGCCCACGCTCCCGCGCACGGACGGACCCACGGGACCGGCCTGGGTCCTGGACGGGAGGGAGTTCGGCCTTCTCTTCGGTCCGTCGCTCCCGGCCACGGTCCGCCCCAACGATGTGCTCGAACTGCAGCTCGACGCCTCGGTCCTGGATACGGTCGGCCTTGCGCTCGAGGCCGTGATCGAAGTGCGGGGGGCCTGGGCCGATCGCGATACGGTGCTCGCCTACCGGGGGGCCTCCGCACGCTCCTGCGGGATGCGGCTCGGGGAACGTGGCCCCGTGGTGGTGGCCCTGCCCTTCAGCCGGGCGCTGCTGCGCCATGCCGGGCTGCGCGTCCGCGCCTATGTGTGGAACCGTTACGGCGGCAAGGTCCAAGTGCATGGGGTACGGCTCCGATGGCGCGAAGGCGACCCCGCGCTGTACGGCCTGCTGGCACCGATCGAAGGCCCGTGGCGCTTCGCCCCGGGGAACGATGGACCAACGCGCCCGGCGAGCGTACGTCCATGAAGGAGCGACGGGCCGGCCTCGGCGCTGAAAAATGGAAAGGCCGCCCGCGGGCGGCCCTTCCGGAACGTTCGTCGCCGGTCAGAACTTGAAGTTCAGCCCGATGCCCAGGGTCTCGCGGAACTGCGTGGTGGGTCCGTACTTGGCCACACCGTCCTCCGTGCGGGCGATGTTGATGTCGTGGTCGTACAGCACCATGGTGTTGAGCGTGGCCGCGAACCAGCTGTTCACCTTGAAGGTCCACAGCATCTCCCAGTTCACGTCGATGTTCGAGGGCTCCTTCAGGTAGTTGCTGAACAGGTCGAGGCGGGTCATGAAGCCGATGTTCTTGGCCACGTCCGTCTGGTAGGTCAGGTTCAGGAAGGCACCCAGCTGGAAGAGCGTGTTCTCCCCGGCGGTCACCCGGCGGATCAAGCCGCCCGTGGTGTCGTACACCGCAGGGTCCACCCCGAAGTTGCCCGCATCGGCCAGGTCCTGGTCCATCACGAAGGTGATCTTGGCCGTGACGGGCGACAGGTAGACGCTGAGCTTCTTGTTGGGCTTGTAGTCCACACCGAGGCCGAACAGCAGGTAACCGGGGGCCAGCAGGTTGGAGATCTTCACCGTGTCGTTCTTGGCGTCGAAACCCTCGGTGAACTGGGAACGGAACTGCAGCATGGCACTGGCATACCAAGGCCCCTTCATCTGGTAGCCATAGCGCGAGTTGAGCTCAAAACGGTCGTCGCTCTTGAAGGTGCGCTTGCCCTCCTGGGCCAGCAGGCCATAGGCCAGGGCCAGGGAGTTATCCCAGGCGATATGGCCTTTGCGTTTGTTGGCGAAGGCGTTCACCTGGGCGATGCCGCTCATGCTGCTCAGGCCACCCGCGGCCCAGTTCACGAGCTGCACCTGGGTGAGGTTCAACTGGAACACACCGCCCTTGGTCCACACCTGGGCGGAATCGATGGTGGCGGCCGGTTTGTCGCGCAACGCTTTGCGGTCGGCGTCCTGAAGGTCCTCCTGGGCCATGGAGGTGGTGGCCAGCAGGCTCGCGAGCACGGCAGGCACAAGGCGGAACGGTCGATTCATGGAGGGGAGATCTGATATGGTGCGGGATCGAGCACCCTGAAAGGCCTCACAGCGAGCGGATGGAGCCGTTGATGGGCATGGGGTGAGGTCGGGATGGATCGTCCTTCTTGTGCAATACGCTTCGCTCTGCGGCTGTATGGTGCGTTGTTGATCTCGGTGGGCACTGCAGGATTCGAACCAGCGACCCCTACCCTGTCAAGGTAGTGCTCTGAACCAGCTGAGCTAAGTGCCCGAAGGGCGGCAAAGGTAACCGCTGTCGCGGAATAGGGATGCCTCGCTCGATCGCGCGAGGCACGCGGTCCGGCTCCAGCGATGCACCACACCCCGACTATCTTTGCGTCGAGCAACACCGCATGGCACGTCACAATGTTTCGGACAGCGGCAGGATCTTCAAGAGCCCGGTCCTGGAAGCGCTGACACGCACGCACATCGCCATCCCGCTCACCCTTTTTTACGGCAGCGGTGCGGGGGCCGTGCTGTATGGCATCCTGAAGCTACAGCTGGATGTGGCGGGCAGCATCGGGCTCTTCCTGGTGGGGGCCTTCCTCTTCACGCTCGTGGAATATCTGGTCCACCGGTACTTCTACCACATGGAGGCGGGCAGCCCGCGGAAGGCCCGTATCCAGTACATCTTCCACGGCATCCACCACGACCATCCGCGCGACAAGAAGCGGCTGGCCCTGCCCCCGGTGATGACGGTGGTGGTGGCCGCAATGTTCCTGGGGCTCTTCCGGTTGCTGCTCGGCCCTTATGGCTGGGCATTCGGCGGCGGTTTCATGGTGGGCTACGCCACCTACCTGCTGACCCACTACGCCATCCACATCCACCGCCCGCCCAAGAACTTTCTCTCGGTGATCTGGAAGCACCACAACATGCACCATTTCGCCGATCCGGACGGCGCCTTCGGGGTGAGCTCCCCCTTCTGGGACCACGTGTTCGGCACCATGCCGCGCGATCGGCACAGCAAGCAAGGGACGGCGAAGGCCTGAGGCCCTTTCAGCAGGTCGCTCATGGGGCGGGATCCCTGCCCTGTGGGTGTCCGCCAGGGACCTCCCCAGTTGTCCATCCCACCGGCGCATGCGGGCGGTCGGGGCGATGGCGTACCGGCTGGCAGCCTCTCCCGACGTTCTTGGAGGAGGTCCGGCCAACGCTCAGGCCGTGGCACGGGCCACCGGGGAGGAGGGCACCTCGAGCACCTTCTTGAGCACCTCCACGGTGCGATCGATCTCCGCGCGCGTGGTGAAGCGGCTGAAGGAGAAGCGCAGGTTCGCCCCCGTGGCCTCGGGATACAGGGCGGCGATGACATGGCTGCCGGCATTGCTTCCGCTGCTGCAGGCACTTCCGCCGCTGCAGGCAATGCCCTCGATGTCCAGGTGGTAGATGAGCATCTCGGCCTTGTCGTCGTCGGGGAACCGCACGCTCAGGACCGTGTACAGGCTGTCGGGGCCGATGTCCCCGTTGAACCCCACGCCCGGTATTTCGGCACGCAGACGGGTCGCCATGTGGTCCTTGAGCCCGCGCACATGGCGTTCGTGCGCATCCAGGTCCGTATAGGCCAGTTCCATGGCCTTGGCCAGGCCGACAATGCCGGCCACGTTCTCCGTGCCCCCGCGCCGGTTGCGCTCCTGCGATCCGCCTTGGATCATGGGCTTCAGGGCCAGGGCATCGCCCAGGTACAGAAAGCCGACCCCCTTGGGGCCATGGAACTTGTGGGCGCTGGCGCTCAGCATGTCCACCGGCAGGGTGCGCAGATCGAAGGCGTAATGCCCCATGGTCTGAACCGTGTCGCTGTGGAAGATGGCCTGGTGGCGGCGGCAAAGGGCGCCGATGGCCTGCAGGTCGTTGCGGGTGCCCAGCTCGTTGTTGGCGTGCATCAGGCTCACCAGGGCCTGGGGATGGGCCGCCAGCAGCTCCTCCAGGTGCGCCAGGTCGGCGCGGCCGTCGGCATGCAGGCGCACCCAATGCACCTGGACCGCACCCTGCCGGGACAGCTCATGTGCGGTGTGTTCAATGGCATGATGCTCAATGGGCGAGGTGATCAGGTGGCGCACCCCCCGGTCCCGCACACCGCAGACCAGGGCCATGTTGTCCGCCTCGGTCCCTCCGCTGGTGAACACGATGTTGCCGGGCATGCAGTGCAACAGGTCGGCCACGGTGCGGCGGGCCCGCTCCACTGCGGCACGGCTGCGACGGCCGAAGGCGTGGATGCTGCTGGGGTTGCCGAACTCCTCGCGCAGACAGGTGGTCATGACCTCCAGCACTTCCGGCGCCAGGGGCGTGGTGGCCGCATTGTCCAGATAGATCTTGTTCATGTGCCGCTTGTGGTATGTCCCGCGTATCCCGTCCTCCGGGTTTTCAGTGCAGGTCGTGTTCGGCCCGCCGCGATGGGCCGGGTCCCCAGGGCGACGGAGCCGCGAAATTACCCGCTTCGGGCGGTCGGGCGAAGGTCGTACGGCCAGGCATGCCTTTCCGGTGCGCCCACCCGCGCCCGGGCCGGGGGCCGAATGGCGCGGTACACCGGACCATGCGGTCACACCGGCATCGCCTCCAAATGGTGCTCCTGCGCTGCCGTGATGCGCACCTCGGCGAAGTCGCCCATACGCAGATGTCCGGCGGACGTGGGGATCAGCACCTCGTTGTCCACCTCGGGCGAGTCGTGCTCGGTCCGGGCGATGTAACGACCTCCTTCCGCCTTGTCCACCAGCACACGGAAGACCCTGCCCACCTTGGCCTGGTTCAGTTCCAGGCTGATGCGGGCCTGCAGGTCCATGACCTCCTGCGCACGCTGCTCTTTCACTTCCGCCGGCACATCGTCCTCCATGCCGTACGCGTGGGTCTGCTCCTCGTGGCTGTACGTGAAGCAGCCCAGGCGATCGAAGCGCATGCGTTCGATCCAGCGGAGGCTGTCGGCATGGTCCGCCTCGGTCTCGCCCGGAAAACCGGTGATGAGCGTGGTGCGGATGGCGATGCCGGGGACCTTTGCGCGGATGGCGGCCACCAACGCTTCGGTCCGCTCCTGGGTGATGCCGCGCCGCATGCGGGTGAGCATGCGCGTGCTGCCGTGCTGCAACGGCATGTCCAGGTAGTTGCAGATGTTGGTCCGGTCGCGCATCACGTCCAGCACCTCCATGGGGAAGCCGCTGGGAAAGGCGTAGTGCAGGCGGATCCATTCGATGCCTTCCACGTCGCTCAGCCGGGCAAGCAGTTCGGCCAGGTTGCGCTTGCCGTAGAGGTCGAGACCGTAGTACGTCAGGTCCTGGGCGATGAGCATCAGTTCCTTCACGCCTTGTGCGGCCAGGCTCTTGGCCTGGGCCACCAGCTGCTCCATGGGCACGCTGACATGTCCGCCCCGCATCAAGGGGATGGCGCAGAAGGAGCACTTGCGGTCGCAGCCCTCGCTCACCTTGAAGTAGGCGAAGTGGGCCGGTGTGGTGAGCAGCCGCTCCCCCACCAGTTCGTGCTTGTAGTCGGCCTTCAACGTCTTCAGCAGGCGCGGCAGGTCGCGGGTGCCGAACCAGGCGTCCACCTGGGGGATGCCTTCCTTCAGTTCGGGCGCATAGCGCTGGCTGAGACAGCCGGTCACATACACCTTCTCCACCTCGCCCCGGTCCTTGGCCGCCGCCCAACCCAGGATGGTGTCGATGCTCTCCTGCTTGGCGTTCTCGATGAATCCGCAGGTGTTGATCACCACCACGTTGTGCCCGTCGTGCCGGGCCTCGTGCTCCACGGCAATGCCGTTGGCCCGCAACTGGGCCATCATCACCTCGCTGTCCACGGTGTTCTTCGAGCAGCCGAGGGTGACGACGTTGACCTTGGTGGGCTTGCGCGTGCGGGCTTTCATCGGGGTCGGCGAAGGTAAAGCCGGGTGGACCTCCCCGCGGCCGGACCGGGCCTGGGCCGGGCTTGCTCCGGGCATGGCCGGAGGATGGACGAACGGAAAGAACGACCGTTCACCGCAGCGGTCATTCCCGTCCCCCTTTGGCCGCGTGGCGGGGCTCGCATCTTTGCGGCCTGCGGAGTATCTTGCACGGGCCATGTCCAAGGAGACCCCAACGATCCTCATCGCCGACGACCACAGCATCGTCCGCCGCGGCTTCAAGAACCTGATGGCCCTCCGGATACCGCATGTGAAGGTGGAGGGTGTGGCGGATGCCGTCGGCCTGCGGAAGCGGCTGGCGCAAGGGCCGCGTCCCGACCTGATCGTGCTCGACCTGCAATTGCCGGACGGCAATGGCATGGACCTGCTGCCCAAACTGTGCGCCAACGCATCGCAGCCGCCCGTGCTGGTGTATTCCATGAACCCGGTGCGGATCCACGGGGTCCAGTCCATGCGGATGGGCGCCATGGGCTATGTGAGCAAGGAGGCTTCGGAAGAGGACGTGGTGGCTGCGGTGCAATGCGTGCTGTCCGGGAAGTCCTACCACAATCCCGAACTGCCCGTGCGCCGGTCCAGGTCCGGTGCCGCACAGGGCGTGGACCACGATCCCCTGGCACGGCTCTCGGGGCGTGAGCTCATGGTGCTCGACCTGCTGCTCACCGGCCAGGGGGTGAAGGAAGTGGCGGAAAAGCTCGGCCTGGGCATCTCCACGGTGGGCACGTACAAGAACCGGATCTACGAGAAACTGGGGGTGAACAACATCCTGGACCTGCAGACCGCGGTCCAGCTGCACCGCAAGGGTGCGCATTGATGGCCCTCCGGCCTGCCACCGCGCTCCTGGGTCTGCTGCTCGTGCTCGGGCAGAGCGTCTTCAGCCAGTCCCCGCACTATTACGAGTGGCGGCATTTCACCAATCGGAACGGCCTGCCGCAGAACAGTGTGAGCGACATGGCCTGGGACCAGGCGGGAAACCTCTGGCTTACCACCCAGGGCGGCCTGGCCCGATGCGACGGTCGCTTTATCCGGCCCATTCCGTTGAAGGTCGGCTCCCCATCGCGCCAGCTGATCCATCTGTTGCGGACCACCACCGGACAAGTGTTGACCTTCGACGCATCGGGAGCCACGCACCGCCTGCAGGATGGGGTTCCCCTGCCCCTGCCTTCCACGGACGCTGATCCGCGCGTTCCCACCGGCACCTTGCCGTCCGAGCGTCAGCTGGGCTTCCTGCTTCGGGCCTGCAGGAAAATGGACTGGCAGTCTCCTCTGACATGCGCACAGGACAGTTCGGTCTGGCTGTTGACCCATCAAAAGCAAGCGGTCTGGTTCCGGGACACCGTGCAAGTACGAACGATGGACCTGCCAGCACCAGCGGTCGCTCTGTTCACCTTGTCCGATGCCGTGCATCTCGTAGATGGCAGCGGATCGGTCCATCGCTTTGATCCCCGGGCGGGGAGCCTGTCCGCGGTCACGGCGCCCCAAGCGATGACGACCACGGGAAGATGGTTCGCGCAACCTGGGGCGGCCTATATTCTCGTTCTGGTCGAGGACAGCCTGTACGTGCTGCGCAGGGCCGGGGTGGATGCGCTGGAAGCCCGTTGGCTGGAGGTGGACCTCCCTCCGCACAGCGACATCACCAGCATCCTTTATGATGAGCACTCGGCCGTGCTGGCCGTATCCACGCTCACCCAGGGGGTCTTTCTGTACCGCCCGCAGTGGTTCAGCAACCTGCAATGCATGGACGCGGCGATCGTGCGCGACAACGCGTTCTACGGGCAGGCCGACCTGGCCGATGGGCGGCTGTTCACGGCGGATCATCTGGGCCAGGGCGTGGTGTTCGAGAACGGCAGATGCGTGGCAGCCCCCGAGCAGCTCAAGCGCCTCGACCCGTATTCCATGGCCCGGGACGCAGCGGGCGCCCTGTACTTCACGGACGTGAACGGGATCAGGCGGTACGAGCCCTCCGCCCCGCATGCCACCACCCTGGTGAACAGCGGTGAGGCCCGGGCCATCATGGTCCTCGATCGGGACACGCTGTGGGCCTTGAGCCGGGTGGCCTTTGGATGGGTGAAAGGGGACACCCTCCATCTGGACGTGGCCTTGGAGGACCCCGATCCGGAGCACGACCCCGTGACCCTGTGCCGTGGGCCCGACGGCCGCTGGTGGTATGGCCAGGCGGAAGGGGCCTTCATCCTGGACCATGGCGCCGTTCAACGTCCCATACCCGTGGAGGGGCTCCAGGGGGCCAGTGTGCGGGCCATGCACCGGCTGGCCGACCTGCTGCTCATCGGCACCTACGGCCACGGCGCCTTCGTGCACGACGGCCGCACGCTCCGCGCGTTGCCCATGGACGAGCGCGAAGCCCTGCGGCACACCCATGCCTTTGCGCCGACCGCGAACGGCACCATCTGGATCTCGACCAACAACGGTCTTCTGCGCACCACCGAACGCGACCTGCTGGCCTGGGTCGCGGACAGCACGCAACGCCCCTACATCGCGCGCTACGACGAGGAGGACGGCCTGGCCGGGTCCGAGCTGAACGGAGGGTGCCGCCCGTCCTTCCTGACCCTATCCTCCGGGTGGATGTCCTTTCCATCCATGCGCGGACTGGTCCAGTTCGATCCCGCCACGGTGCAGGATCCCTGGCCTGCGGCCAGGGTCCGGCCCACCCTGCTCCAGGTGGATGGTGTAGCGATGCCGGTGGCAGCCCGCGTCGAACTGCCCCCGGACCATCACGAAGTGGTGCTCCAATTCGCTTTGACGTATTGGGGTAACGCCGCCAACGTACAGCTGGAGCACCGCCTGGAGGGCGTGCGGGACAACTGGAGCCCGCTCCCCACGGCCGGCAGCGAGATCCATCTCGGCCTGTTGCCACCGGGCGAGGCCCGACTGGTGGTGCGCAAGGTGGGCGGTCCGCTCCGCGGCGAGCCGGAGGCCTTCGCGATGGTGCTGTCGGTGCCCCTGCCCTGGTACCGGACATGGTGGGCCGGGGTCTGCTTCGTGTGCCTGGCGGCGCTGATCGGCGTGCTCCTGCACCGCTGGCGGGTCATGTGGCTGCGCGCCTCGAACGCCCGGCTCGCCTCCCTGGTGGGCGAACGGACGAAGGCGCTCTCCGAGGCCAACAGCGGCCTCACGGCAGCCCTGCATCATCAGGAGAAGCTCATCGCCATCATCGCGCACGATGTGGTGCATCCGCTGCGCTTCCTTTCCCGCGTGGCGCGCGACGCGCGTGCCATGCACCAGCGCCACGAGGACCCCGAAGAGCTCAGGCACACGCTGGACGACCTGGAAGGCGCCACCCGCAAGCTGTTCACCAACGCCAGCGACCTGCTGGGCTGGGTCCGGTCGCAGCACGCCCAGGAGCCCCAGCGCCGGGTGTCGGTGGACCTGCAGCAGAGCGTGGCCACGGCGTTCGACCGCATCGCGGAGCTGGCCGGCGACACCGAGCGATGCAACGCGGTACCGGCCGGGACGCGAACGGCCACGGACCCCGACGTGCTGGCCATCGTGCTCAACAACCTGCTGATGAACGCGGTATTGCACGGCCGGGCGCAGCGTATCACGGTCGCCATGGCCGACGGGCCCGGCGTGGTGCTGCGGGTGAGCGATGACGGGTCGGGGATGAGCCCCGAACAGTTGGACCGCGTACGCAAGGAGCTGGAAGGTGCTGCCGAGGGCCAGGGCAGGGCCGGGGGCACCGCGATCGGCCTGGGCTATGTGATCATCGCCGAATGCCTGCGCCTGCTGCACGCCAAAGCGGTGATACACAGCGGCGAGCAAGGCACCACGATCGAGGTCCAGCTGCCCTCCCCGTAACCCGGGGACCAAGGGGTCCGTTCAAGCGCCTGCGATGACAGATCCCAACAGCAACCTCATCCGGTACGAAGGTCTGCTCACCAGCGAGGTACGCGTACAGCTCGCCGACCTGCTGATGGCCATCGCGCTCACCAACCTGGGCTCGCGGGGCGACCTGAAGAAGCTGTTCGGCGTGGCCGTGGAACTGCTGGACAACGCGCAGCGTTACTGTTCAGCGGGCAGCATCTCCTTTCAATGGCGCATCCAGGGGGCCGAACTGGTGATCGAGATCAGCAACCTGGCCGACAAGAACGATGCGGACCGGCTGCTCGCCATCGTGTCCTCGATCCAGTGCATGTCCGCCGAACAGATCGCCGAGGCCTTCAAGCATCAGCTGCAGGACCCCACGTTCGGGGAGAAAGGAGGCGCTGGCCTGGGCATGCTGCAGATCGCCCGCAAGGTGGGCAACCGCATCACCGCCGCCGTGAGCCCTGAAAGCGACGGCGCCTATCGCTGCACCAGCCAGGTCACCACCCTTCTCCGGTCCTGATCGAACGCCATGTACACGCTTCACATCCCGGCCACGCGTACCACACCCGAGGTGCATTTCCAGCCCGAAGCCGGTCATTGCACCCTGACCGGGGTATCCATTCCGGAGCATGCCCAGGAGTTCTACCAGCCGGTGATCCAATGGCTGGAGACCTTTCTCGCGTACCACCGGGGTCCGGTGACGCTGCGCATCGCCCTCACCTATTTCAACTCCTCTTCGCTGAAGGCCCTGTACATTCTGTTGGGCAGGGCGCGCGAGGCCCAGCGGATGGGAAGCTCCGTGCGCGTGATCTGGGTGGTGGAGGAGGACGATGAGTTCATGCTGGAGTCCAGCGCGTACTTCGCCGAACTGCTCGGCGTGCAGATGGATATCGAGATGACCGGTGAAGGCGGTACCGGCGAACGCCGGGCGGTCTGACCGGCTGGTCAGTCCCGGGCGAAAAGCCCTTCCACGAAGGCCTTCCGGTCGAATTCCTGCAGATCGTCGATACCCTCCCCGATACCGAGATAGCGGATCGGCACCTGGAATTCGTGGCTGATGCCGATGGCCACCCCGCCCTTGGCCGTGCCGTCGATCTTGGTGAGCGCCAGCGCGGTCACGTCCGTGGCCTTGGTGAACTGCCGGGCCTGCTCCACAGCGTTCTGGCCGGTGCTGGCGTCGAGGACGAGGAGCACTTCATGCGGTGCATCGGGCAACACTTTGCGCATCACGTTGCGCACCTTGGTGAGCTCGTTCATGAGGTTCACCTTGTTGTGCAAACGACCGGCGGTGTCGATGATCACCACGTCGAAGCCTTTGGCCTTGGCGCTTTCCACCGCATCGTAGGCCACTGCGGCCGGGTCGGCACCCATGCCTTGGGCCACCACGGGCACCCCGACGCGTTCGCCCCAGATCCGCAACTGGTCCACGGCGGCGGCCCGGAAGGTGTCCGCCGCGCCCAGCATCACGCTCAATCCCTCCTTTTTGAGCCGGTGGGCCAGCTTGCCGATGGTGGTGGTCTTGCCCACGCCGTTGACGCCCACGACCATGATCACGTGGGGCTTGGTCCCCTCGCGCACAGGAGGCGGGTCTTTCATGAGGGCGATGATCTCCTCGCGGAGGATGCGGCCCAGTTCCTCGGTGCCCATGTACTTATCGCGGGCCACGCGTTCCTGCACCCGCCGGATGATCGTCAGGGTGGTCTCCACCCCCACGTCACTGCTCACCAGCACCTCCTCCAGGTCGTCCAGGACGGCCTCATCCACCGTTGTGCGCCCCACGAGCATCCGGCCGAGCTTGCCGAGCAGGCCGCCGCGCGAGCGCTCCAGGCCCGTGGCCAGGGCCTTCCGGTCGGCCGTCCCTTGAGCCTTGTCCCTGCCGAAGATCCCGAACAGCGCCATATCATGCCTGGATGCACAAAGGCCCGTGCCGGAGGGCGCAGGCCTTTGCAGGTCCGTCCATGGGGACGGTCACTTCTTGTGGGCGAGGAACTTCTCGGCCTCGTCGGCGGGCATCACCGATTCCTGGAACTGGTAGCCCCCGGTCTTGGTGTTCTTCACCATGCGGATGACCTTGGTGAACACCTTGGCGTCCGCCTTCTTCAGGGTAGCAACGACCTTCTTTGCCATGTCTCATGCGCCGCAGCGCCGTTTACTTGATCTCTTTGTGAACGGTCATCTTGCGGAGGATCGGGTTGTACTTTTTCAACTCGATGCGCTCCGAGGTGTTCTTCCGGTTCTTGGTGGTGATGTACCGGGAGGTGCCCGGCTGGCCCGAGGTCTTGTGCTCGGTGCATTCCAGGATCACCTGTACGCGGTTCCCTTTCTTGGCCATGGCTGGATGGTTCGTTGGTTATCGGCCGGTCAGGCGCAATAGTACCCCTTGGTACGGGCCCGTTTCAAGGCCTCGGTGATGCCGAGCTTGTCGATGGTGCGCATGCCGGCGGCGCTCACGCGGATCGTCACCCACTTGTTCTCCTCGGGGACGAAGTAGCGCTTGTCCTGCAAGTTCGGCGCGAAGGTGCGCTTGGTCTTGACGTTGGAGTGGCTCACCTTGTGACCGGTGATCACATGTTTGCCGGTGATCTGGCAGACCTTGGACATGGCGTTGACGGAATTCGGGGGCGCAAATATATGGATCTTCCCGGTTCGGCCAACCTCCCTGACGGTCACCTCTTTTCGATGCGGAGAGACCCGGCAGGCAGCCCCTGTGGCCGGGCTCCGGCACCATCAGGAAAGCGGGTAATGACCCGTGGGGGCTTTCGCTGCATGCAGCCCCCCGATATCTTCGCAGCGCCCGCCGTAACCCCGGTCCGTGGCCCTGCATGCGCAACCCTGAGAAATGGCGCCCCTCCCGGATCCGGCGCGATCCGCGGACGGGCCGCTTCGTCACCAACCGGCCGGGGGTCTTCGGCGGCTCCCTCTACATCGCCGAACTTCAGCACGCCCATTACCTGCCGCTGATCGAACAGCACATCACAGGTCGCGTGCTGGACGTGGGCTGCGGACCGGCCCCGTACTACGAACTGTACAAGCCCAAGGTCACCGAGGTGGTCTGCGTGGACTGGGCCGGAAGCCCGCACGCTAAGGACGTGCTGGACCACTTCATCGACCTGAACGCACAGCAGCGCCTTCCCTTTCCCGACGGACACTTCGATTCCATCCTGGCGTCGGACATGCTGGTGCACATCACGCGACCTCACGTGTTCCTGGCGGAACTTCAGCGCATCCTCAAGCCCGGCGGACATCTTGTGATCACCGCACCGTTCGCGTATTGGATGGGGGAATACCCGCACGAGTACATGCACTTCTCGGAGTTCGCGCTGAAGCATCTGGCGAAGGACGCGGGCCTGGAGACGCGGTACATCATGGCCTACGGGGGCCACGCCGACGTGCTGATGGACAGCCTCAACAAGTTCTTCCCCACCGGCCTCATGAACCGGGTCTACTGGACCTTCGCCCGCCTGGTGCTCGCCACGGGATGGCCACGGCGCAACCGCGAACGGACCAAGGGCCCCTACGCTCTGGGCTACAGCATGGTGGCGCGCAAGCCTGGCGGGTGACGGCCTTGGTCCCGTCGTCGTTCGGAGCCCCGTGAGCAGGCGATCGGCGCCAATGGCCGGGCCTGGCACGACCGTGCGGCGTGCGACCTGTGGAACGTTCCGAAGCGTGACGGACCGCCACGGACCACCGAGGCCCGGGGAACAGCCGGCATGTCCGGGCATGGGTGTGATGCAGATCGGAACTCGATCCGGCGGGTGCGCCTCGGATGGACGATCCAAGAAGGGGCAGCGCCCAGGCGAGGACCGTGGTCCGTTCAGCCCCTGGCCTCCAGCAGGCGCTTCCGCAGCAGGTTGAGGGCTGCGACCGCGCTGCGTTGGATCACCAGATCGCGGTCCCCTGGGAAGATGGACCTGGTCGAGCGCACCCCATTCGGCCCTGCCACGGCCATCCACACGGTGCCCACCGGGGTCTCCGGCGTGCCGCCATCGGGCCCGGCGACACCGCTGAGCGCTACGCTCCAGTCGGTGTGCAGGGTCTTACCCGCCCCTGCGGCCATGCGTTCCACCACAGGCCGGCTCACAGCGCCCTCGCGCTCCAGAACGTCCGCCGGAACGCCCAGCAGCTCCACCTTCACGGCGTTGGCGTAGCAGACCACGCCGCCCCGGTAGTATGCCGAACTGCCGGGCACGCTGGTGATCAGGTGGCTCAGGCGTCCTCCCGTGCAGCTCTCGGCCAGGCCCAAGGTCTGCCCGGCCTTGCGGAGCATGTCGCCGACCACCTCCTCCAGCCGGTCCGTGCCCTCCCCGAAGATCAGGTCCGGGATCAGTGCCTGGAGCTCGCGGGCCTTCAGGTCCACCCGTTGGCGCACTTCAGCCGCATCGCGAGCGGCATAGGCGCTCAACCGCAGCTTGACCATGCCCGGGCTGGGCAGATAGGCCAGGCGGATGCCATCCGCCGAAAGGCCATCCTCCCATGGGGCGATGCGTTCCGCAAGACGGCTTTCGGCCATGCCGCTGGTGACCAGGGTGCGATGCACGATCGTGGGCGGCCTGAAGGTCGCGCACAGCCTGGGCAGCACCTCGGCCTCCATCATGGCCATCATCTCATAGGGCACACCGGGCATGCTGACATACACACGCGGGGCGCTCATGCCTTCCCACTGCCGCTCGAACCACATGCCGCTGGCGGTCCCCTTCAGGTTGGGGATCACGGTGCAGCCCTCGGGGAGCGCGGCCTGGGAGCGGTCCAGGTCGGACAATGTGCGACCCAGGCGTTGGAACATCGCTTCGATCCGGGCCTCCACCTCCGGATGCCGGACAAGACGACCGCCGAAGAACCGGCAGAGGGCGTGGGTGGTGATGTCGTCCTTGGTGGGGCCAAGGCCGCCGGTGATCAACACCACGTCCGTCGTCGCCTCCGCGAGGACCCGCAGCATGATGTCCAGCTCATCGCCCACCGCACGAACCTCCACGGGCCGGATGCCGTGCAACGAAAGTCGCTCCCCGATCCATGATGCATTGGTGTTGATGGTCTGACCGATCAACAACTCGTCCCCGATGCAGATGATCGTGGCTGTGACCTCCCGCACTTCCCGTGGCATGGGACGAAGGTCGCCAATGGATGGCTCAGGGCACCAACACCCGGGCCACACGCACCGATCCATTCTCGCCGATGGCCCGTACCAGGTGAACGCCGCTCCCCCCGGCCCAGGACGGCATCACACACCGCCGGTCCGCCGTGCGTACCATGGCGCACAACCGCCCCTGGGCGTCGATCACCGACAACAGCCCCAAGGACCCTTCGGCCTCCACCACCATTCGTCCGTGTTCGAAGTGGACGTTCAGGCCACCGTGGAGCACGGCTTCCTGCAGGACCTGCGCACCGTTGATGCACTCCCCGAAGAAGATGAAGGGCAGCATGTTGACGGTCCCCCCTTGAACAAAGGGCTCTGCAAGCGTGGTGGTGCCGAGCGCCCCTGCGCTCACCCCGTATTGCAGCTGTCCGCCCAAGGGCGTCGGATGCGTCATGGACAAGGTGTATCGACCCGGTGGAACGCAGACCGTGGCACTATCGGCCTGGAGGGCTCCCAGCTGCAGGGTGCCTGCGGCCACGCTGTTCCCTCCTGCGTCCAACAGGTCCCAGGCGATGGACGCATTGACCATGGCACCCCCGAAATTGCCCAGGTGGACCAACAGGGGAACACAGGTGTCCGGAGGGCACAGGTCCACGTTCAGGGTCCGTTCGCAGGCCAGCGTATCGAAGAAGTGCGTCCAGAGATGCAGGTTGGCCTGGAACGGACCGGGCGGCACCTGGGCAGCGGGATGCACCGCCAGCACGTGGACCTGGGGCGCAGCGCCGATGCCGAAATAGCTGGGCACTTCGACGGCCAGCGTGTCGCCCTGCCCATCGAGCAGTACGAATGAAGGGTAGTTGAAGAGACCGCCGCCGACGTTGGTGACCACCAGCTCGACACGGCCCGTATCGAACGGCGACCACTGCACGGAAAGCAGGTCCAGGCTGTCGCAGGCCGATGGTGCAGGCCCACCAGAGACGGTGAAGCTGTGTTCCGGTTGTGGGGCAAGGTCCGTCACAAAGGTCCCGTTGATCGCAATGGTGTAGGTACCGGCGGACAGGTGACCCACAGGCACAAGCTCGGTGTGCGGCACGATCACGGCCAGACCTCCCGGATCCGCAGCCACGATGTTGATCGTGACGATGTTCGCGACAGCGCTGGCCGTCGCGCTCACCACATAGGCTCCGGAGCTGCTGAGCCCGCCGGTGAGCGCAATGGAAATGTTGTCCTGCGGGGTCGGTGCGGTCGGGATCACCGCGATCTGATCAATGTAGAAGTAGGTCTGCGCCTGTCCAGCGAGGGAGGTGGCCATTACAAGAACGGACAGGGGGTTCCGCATGGAGATCATGTATTCCGATGACGTGCACGAGCGGTAAAACGCTGCCCGGCGGGCTTCTCCTTCATGGCGACGGTGCCTTGTACAAGGTGGCATGGTGCGGCGTGACCGCGCGATCCCGATCATACCGGCGCTTCACGCGCCGGGCATGCGCGCAGCCAGGAACGCGAAGGCCCCCGGTACGTTCCGGAGGCCTTCGTGCATGACGGACTATCGCAGGATCAACGGACCATCAGTCTTTCGATGGCCTGCCGTTCGCCCTGGTCGATCCTTACCAGGTAGGTGCCGGGCGCCAGCCCGGACACGGACACCTCGGCCACCGTTCCGTTCGTGGCCAGGTTATGCCGCTCCAGCAAAACCAGCCTGCCGTCGCTCGCCATCACGCGGACATCCACGGCTTGGTCCGGAGCCCAACCCTCCCCTTCAAGCGCGATCCGCACCGGTGACCCTTCCGTGGGGTTCGGCCAGAGCGCCACTTGCGGGGCGGTGCCCAACTTGCCCTGCCCGTTGTTCTGGGGCGTGGTCCCGATGGCCACCCAGCAGGACGGTCCCCAGTTGCACCAGCTCTGGCCCGTGTCGTAGCTGATCCGCACCCGCACGTCATACGTATTGCCTGCCACCAGCGGCTGGGTGAACCAATTGAGGATCACGCCTGAGGTGGGCAGGGAGATGCGGCGCAGGTAGCCGCTGCCTGTATGGCTGAACTCGAACTGGTAACGGTCCGCGCTGGCGCGCTTGTACGCATAGAGGCGGTCGCTGCCGCCGAAGATGCGGGTGACCCCGCAGGAGAACTTCGGATCGTTCGGCCGGTCCACAAGGCGGGTGGTGTTGCAGGGGGGCTTTTGCGGGTTCAAGTACACCCGGCAGGCGGGACCGAACTCGCGGTAGGCGCCGGCGACCTTGGCCCGGATGCGCACGTTCAGCCACTGGTTCACCGGGACCGGCAAGGTCTGGAGCCATGCGTAGTTGAGGTAGGAGGCCCGCTCGGGGTCGTTCGAGTCCCACCCGTTGTAAGAGCCGTTGTGCATGTACACCCTGCGGGAATAGCTTCCGTTCGGGTCGAAGAGCCAGAACTGATAGCCATAGTTCACGTTCTGAGCGGCCAGCGGAGCACCGGGCTGGAAGGCGGCCACAACAGCGGGCTCCGGATGGGCGATCAGCAGGTTCCCGTAGATCAGGTCACCCCGGTCGCAGAGGGCTTCGATCAAGCGGTCGGGGCCGATCGGCAGGCAGAACGGGGCGCTGTTGGCCACCGTGCTCAGCGATCCGAAATCCCCGTTGTTCCGGTTATCGATGATCCGCTCCCCGTTCACGTCGTACAGGATGTAGTACCCATTGGGGTTCATGCCGTCGCCGAAGCTGTCGAACACCCGGAGGTTGTAACAGCCCGCGTCCACGCAGCAGCTGAGGTTGAGCAGGGTGTTGGGCGTGTAGCCCCCTCCCGAACACAGCGGGGTGGACTGCCCGGCGGCAGTGATCTCCCAGCTGGTCTGCGAGGCGTCCACATCAGTGCGCAACGTGAGCGTGAGCTCTTCGCTGCACTGTGCCCTCACGAGTGGGATGGTCCATACGATCAGAAGAGTGGTGAGCAAGGTGTTCCGGTATCCCATGGCGGTATTTCTTGCCTCACAATTTACCGCTTAACGAGGGTGCGGTCCAGCCCGCTACGGCCGGTTATCAACAGCACCATGATGATCGCAAGCACGCCCTGCCGCATTCCCCCGCTCCGCGCGCACCCGGGGTTGGCACCCCATTCACCACGCTCGTGAGACCGGGCATGGCCCTTGCGCAGCTCGTACGCACGTACTTGCACCCGGTCCGGCCGCGCGCCGGCGCGCGGCCGTGGTCAGTCCACCTTGAAATGCTTGGCGTCCGAGGCTCCGTTCACCAGCACCTCGGTGACCGTGAGGTTCATGTCCATCGGCCCTTTCTGAAGGATGATGTGGGGGAAGAGCACGCCCTTGACCTCGCGGTAGTCCTTCAGGTCCGCCGTGACCTTCATGTTGCCTTCCGGCGTGGCCTTCATCTCCTCGCGGCGCAGCTTCAGGCCGGAGGCCACGCTGTAATACTCCGAGAAGGTGGCCCCCATGTCCGTCAGCACCATGAGCTTGTACGCCTGCTCCCCTTCCACCTCCACGGTCCCGGGCAGCATCATGCGGCCCAGCTTCGGATAGTGGAGTTCCGGGAAGGGTGGCGCGTTCATCTCCATCTCCTCGAGCTCCATCTCGATGATCTCCTCGCTGCCGCCCGGGCCGGAGCGCACGGCGCGTGTGCCGTCGCAGCGCACCCGTTGCAGCAACATGGTGCCGCTCACCATTTCCATGGCATACCGGTCGGGTTCGGCGTTCCATTCGGTGATGCTGACGGGCATGCCCATGGCCGTGGTGGCCATGCTGCGTTTGAGGCTGCGGACCGCCTCCACGGCCGCCCGGCCCCCGATCGCCTTGAAGTACGCCTCCAGCACCGTTTCCGGGGTGATGCCTGCGGGCACCGGTCCCAGTTCCTGACGGAAGGGGTCGCCGTTCTCATCCAGCTGCATCAGTCCACGCTCGAAGCTGAGGGGCACCAGCTTGTTGCCCACGCGCTCCATATCGCCCACCACCAGGACCGTAGCGTTGTCGGGATGGAGGAAGCGTTCGGCCGCGGCCTTCACGCTTTCGGCTCTCACCGTGTCCAGTCGTTTGAGGTAACTGGTGTAATGGTCCTTGGGCAGGTCGTACAGGTAGGTGTTCAGGGCGAAACGGGCCACGGTGCGCGGGTCCTCCAGGGAGCGTGCGAAACTGCCGGCCATGTAGCTCTTGGCCAGGGCCAGTTCATCGGCCTTCACCCCGTTGAGGCGCATGTGCTCCAGCTCGAAGATCATCTCGGCGGCCGCGCTGTCGGTGACCTCGGTACGCACGCTGGCCCCGGCGCTGAAATGCCCGCAGTACTTGTCCGGGTCAAGGCTGCTGTACGCACCGTAGGTGTAGCCCTTGTCCTCGCGCAGGTTCTGCATCAGGCGGGCGTTGAACACGCCGCCGCCCAGGATGGTGTTCATCACCTGCCCGGCCAGCGCCATGGGGTCGTTGGGTTGCAGTTCCACCGGGAACAGCACACGCACCACGGACTGTGGAGCTCCGGGGCGGTCCACCATGGCCACGCGCCGCACCTTGGGCGGCTTCGGCGTTTTGGCCGGCCGGGTCACCGGTCCCAGGCCGTCCACCACTTCCCGTCCCTCGGCATCCACCGAGCTGACGACCGGTGCGGGGCGCCAGGCGCCGAACCGCTTCTCCGCCGCGGCCCTGGCCTCCTGTTCGGTGAGGTCGCCCACAAGTACGAGGTACCCCATTTCGGGCCGGAAGTACCGCTTGTAGTAGGCCTCCAGATGCTTCCGCTCCACCGTGGCCACGGTCTTCTCGGTGGGCACTTCACCATAGGGATAACCTTTGCTGTAGGTGAGCACGCGCCCCACCACATCGGCAATGGCGTCCGGATCGTCCTTGCGGCTCTGCAATCCGCTGAGCATCCGCTTGCGGGCCTTCTGGAACTCCTCCTCAGGGAAGGTGGGCGTGGTCACCACGGCCTGCACCAAGGTGAGCAAGGCGTCGTGGTTCTTCTTCAGGCAGGAAGCGTAAACCCCGTCACTGGTGGTGCTCAGGCTGCCGCCGAGCTGGTCCACCCGCCGGTCCAGGGCCTCCTTGTCCAGCTCGGCGGTGCCTGCGGCGAGCATCTCGCCCAGCAGGTCCAGGTAACCCACCTTGTCCCTTTGCATCACCGGTTCGATGTCGAACCGGACCTGCATGTTCACCATCGGCTGGCGGTGGTCCTCGACCAGGATCACCCGCATGCCGTTGTCCAGCAGGAAGGTGCTGTGCTTGCCCACGTTCACGGCGGGAGGCGGTGCGGGCCGGGGCGGCTCGCTGCGGTCAACCTGGGCGTTCATGTTCATGGCAGGGATCAGGGCGGCCAGGGTCAGGCCGGCAACGGCGAGTTGGTGCATGAAGGGGCGCATCGTCACGGCTTCTGGTTCTTGGGCAGGTAGTGCAGCACGACGCGTGCCTGGGGTGTGAAATATTCCTTGGCCACACGCTGCAGGTCCTCGGCGGTCACGGCCATGTAACGGTCCCGCTCCTTGGAGGCCATGTTCGCATCACCGAGGAAGGTGTAGGCGGTGGCCAGGTTGGAGGCCACGCCCGCCACCCGGCTGTTGTCCCGGACGAACTCGGTCTCCAACTGGGCCTTGAGCTTGGCGAGCTCCTCCTTGCCCACCGGCGTATCACGCACCTTGGCGAACTCGGCGTCCATGGCCTTCTCCAGATCGTCGGCCGCGACGCCCATGTTGGCGATGGCGAAGGCGATCGACAGCCCCGGATGCTCGAAGGGGAAGCTGAAAGCCCCGACATAGAGGGCCTTCTGGGCCCGGTCCTTGAGCTCGACATTGAGGCGGGAACTGTTGCCGTTGCTCAACAGCCGGTTCAGCATGTCCACCGCATAGAAGTCGGCCGTGCCGTAGGCCGGAATGCGGTATGCCTGCACCACCGCCGGCAGCTGGACCTGGTCGTACACGATGTCACGCACCTCCGCAGTCAACGGGGGCTCCACCGCCGTGGGGCGCACAATGTCCTTGCCGCGCGGGATGGCGGCGAAGTACTTCTCGACCAGCTTCATCGTCTGGTCCGCATCCACGTCGCCCGCGATCACGAGCACGGCGTTGTTGGGGACGTAATAGGTCTTGTAGAACTCGACGTAGTCCTGCTCGCTCGCCGCGTTCAGGTCTTCCATGTAACCGATGGTGGGCCACTGGTAGGGATGCACCGAATAGGCGCGCTTCAACACCTCGATGAGAAGGCTCCCGTAGGGTTGGTTCTCGTAGCGCTGGCGCCGTTCCTCCTTCACCACCTCGCGCTGGGTTTCGATCCCCTTGGCGTCCACCTTGGCATGCAGCATGCGCTCGCTCTCCAGCCACAGGCCGAGCTCCAGCTGGTTGCTGGGCAGCACTTCGTAGTAGTAGGTACGGTCGCCCGTGGTGTTGGCGTTCAGCACCCCGCCGGCCTTCTCCACATACTTGCTGAACTCGCCGCGACCGATGTTCGCCGAGCCCTCGAAAAGCAGGTGCTCGAAGAAATGGGCGAAACCGCGCCGGTCCGCCCGCTCGTCCTTGCTGCCCACGTGGTACATGACGCTCACGGCCACGATCGGCGTGGCGTGTTCCTCATGGACGATGACGTGAAGGCCGTTGTCGAGGTCGAATTCCTTGAACGCGATGGCGCTGTTCTGTGCTGCGAGCGGTATGGCAAGCATGTTGGCCAGGAGGAGGATGGATGTTTTCCGCATGCCGATGGGCTTGGGTGTGCTTCCCACCGGTGCATGGTCCGCTGGGGGGCGGGCAAAAGTAGCTGCCAGGTGGACCATTGGTGCACCGCGACCATGCCCTGATGCCTTGCCGACGGATGGACGCACCCCAGGCTGGTGCACCCACGCTGTTCACTTGACGACCGGAAGTTCGTTCTTCTATTTTTGTCGAACATTTTCTCAGTTTCGTCGATAAAATGAAGGGTTCCATCGTATTGACCATGCCTCCCCAACGCGTTGCAGCCGCCGACCCGGCCCTGACCCCCGCCCTGCTGGACCTGTTGACGGAGCTGGACGCGCGCTTCGGCAAGCACGCCCAACGCCTGATGGAAGAGCGGCGGAAGAGGCGGGCACGCATCGCCTCCGGGGAGGTGGACCGCCTGGAGGATACACAGCATGTGCGGCAGAACCACTGGACCGTGGACCCCGTGCCTGCGAACTGGATGGAGCGGCGGGTGGAGGTCCTGGGGCCGGTGGACCGGCGGAGCATCATCGAAGGCCTCAACGCCGGGGCCAAGGCGTACGTGGCGGACCTGCACGACCTGGCCACCGTCCAGAGCGGAAGCTCCATGCGGGCGCATCGGGCCATCGGCCGGGCCGCGAAGGGTCGGCTGAGCTGCATCGTCCCCGAGGAGGGACGGATCCGCCTGCACGGCACGGCACGGACCCGCCTTGCGGTGGCCCTCCGTCCGTTGGGCTGCACCGAGGCCATGGTCCGGCACGGCGGTCGACCGGTCCAGGCCGGTCTCTTCGACGCGGCCCTGCTCGCCTTTCACCACGGCCAGGCCCTGCTGGACCGGCAGCGGGGCATACAGGTTTACCTGCACGATGTGCAGGGCCATTTGGAGGCGCGCTGGTGGAATGACCTGTTCAGCTCCCTTGAAGAGTCCTGCGGGTTCGAGCGGGGGACGATCCGCGCCACGGTATTCGTGGACAATGTGATCGGGGCCCTGGAAGCCGAGGAGATCCTGTTCGAACTGGCCCCGCACTCCGCCGGGCTGGCCTTGGACAATGCGGCCTACGTGGCCGACCACATCGCCCTCTTCACCGGCCGCGACCACGGCGTTTTCCCCGACCGCGAGCGCTTCGGGATGGACTGCGGCCTGCTGGAGGCCCTGGCCCGCATGCTGATCGGGGTCTGCCACCGCAGGGGCGCGCACGCGCTGGGCACACCCGGCCACGGCCTGCCGCATACCGGCCAGGGGCGCCCCAAGGCTGCGTTGCTGGAAATGCTCAAGGACAAAGAACATGAGGCCGCCCTTGGGATGGACGGCACCTTGATGGCGCATCCCGGCCTGGTGAACGCGGCGATGGAGGAGTTCAACAAGCACATGGGCAGCAGCCATCAGTTCTCCGTGCAAAGGCGCGAGGCGGTGGCGATGCACGACCTCCTGGTCCGGCCGGAGGGCGACATCTCCGTGGACGGGCTGGTGCGCGCGGTGCGGACCGGGTTGCTGGGCCTGTCGGCC
Organism: Bacteroidota bacterium; assembly: GCA_014584605.1. GTDB lineage: Bacteria > Bacteroidota > Bacteroidia > Flavobacteriales_F > PHOS-HE28 > PHOS-HE28. Next base: position 75,073 of record JACTMO010000087.1, read on the forward strand.
ATGGAGACCGGTGCATCGCGCATCGAGCTCGACGGGCGCACGCACGACCGGAGCAGCGTACGCCTGGCCATCTCCCTGTTGTGGCACTGGTGCGTGGCCGACAAGGGGCGGATCACCGCCTCCGGGCTCGACATCCACGACGACCTGGTCGGCTTTCTGGTGAAGAAGGAGGTGGAGAAGCTGTATGTACGCCCAGGCGCACCGGCTCGCAGCGTTCTGCAGCTGGCCGGAGAGCGGTTGTGCGGCCTGGTGTTGGGACCCGAGCCCCCGGTCCTGGGCTGACGCGCACAGCGCGGCCCCTATTTTGGCGACCATGAACGAGGAATGGATCGCGACCGCGCAGCGGTTGCCCCTGGACGGGGAGCGTGTGCTGTGCTGGGTACCGGGGCACCGGGTCTACCTGCCGGGCAAGAGCGGCGCCACGGAACTGCGGGAAGCGGTGGTCCTGCGCTTCCTGCACAACCACTTCCTGCACCACCCGAGCAAAACGGGCCGGACCACGGCACCGCATCTGTGGGCCGGCGAGGGCAACAGCAATCAGTTCTTCGAGGCGGTCACCCACTGGCAGCCCTTGCCGTCGGGGCCCTCGCCTCAGCGTCCCTGATCCTTCGGCACGATCTCCAGCAGTTCCACCTCGAACAGGAGGGTGCTGTTCGGGGGAAGGTCGCCGCCCGGCCCGCGGCTGTTCCCGTAGGCCAGGTCGGCCGGGATGAAGAGCTTGTAGCGCGAACCCACGGGCATGAGCTGGATGGCCTCGGCCCAACCGGCGATCACGTTGCCCACCCCGAACATGGCCGGCTGACCGCGCTTGTACGAGCTGTCGAACTCGGTGCCGTCCAGCAGGGTGCCGCGGTAGTTCACCTTCACCACGTCCTCGGCCGTGGGCTTGGGCCCTGGACCAGCCTGAAGCACTTCGTACTGCAGGCCGGAAGGCGTGGTGACCACGCCCTGCTTCTTGCCGTTCTCGGCCAGCCAGGCCTCGCCCTTGCGGAGGTTCTCCTCGCCTTCCTGCTGCTCACGCTCCATCATCTTCTTCTGCACGGCCAGCATGTAGGTCTGCACCAGGGTGCGCACACTTTCGGCGTTGATCCGCTCGGAGCTGTCCAGACCGTCGCGGATGCCCATGGCCATGGCGTCCACGTTCAGCGAGTCCAGGCCGCTCTGCTTCATGTTGTGTCCGATATCAGCCCCGATGCCATAGCTCACCGAATCGATGTTCGTCCTCAAGGGTGCGTTGCGGTCCTTCTGTCCTGTGACCTCGTTGGTGCAGGCGGTGAACAGAAATACGACCAGGGCGGTCAGCAGGGAGCGAATGATCATGTGCGGTTGTGGATGGGGCGCGAATATAGCTTGCGGGGCCGGGCGGAAGGCCCATTCACCGGAACAGGCTCCTTCCCTGCCGATCGGGGTCGGAGGTTCACCGCAAAGAAGACCTACCGTTGGGGCCCGGCCCGGGCAGCCGCGCCTCGATCATCCGCACCCCCCGGGGCACGGCCCGCACGCCAAGGCCCCGCCGCTGGCATGCCCGGAACGGCCAGCAGGGACCGGAGGGTGCGATGGTAGCGGGCGAAGCGCGCCAGATCGCTGTGGTGGCCCGTTGGGAACAGGTGGATCTGCCGCTCCACCGCGCTGGGGATGCTGGCGTAAAGCCGCATGGCGCTGGCCACCGGCACCACCCCGTCCCGTTCGCCGTGGAAGATGTGCACGGGGCAGCGCACCTGCCGGATGGCGAGGTGGTTGGCGAACCGGTATTTCAACAGCCAGGTATAGGGCAGCCAGCGGAAGTAGTTCCTCGCGGGATCGATCAAGCGCGCGAAGGGCGACTCCAGGATCAGGCAGCGCGGGTTGCGCCAAGCCGCCACCGGGACCGCCAGGCCGCTGCCGAGCGAGCGGCCGTAAACAACGATCCTATCCTCGGGCCACTGGGCCAGCAGGTGATCGTACCACAACAAGGCGTCGTCCAGGAGCGCCTGTTCGCTGAGGCGGCCCCCGCTCTTCCCGTAACCCCTTGGCTCGGGCATCAGCACCGAATATCCCGAGCGCAGAAAGCGCGGAGCGCGTTTGCCCCATCGCCGCAGGGTGCCGCTGTTCCCGTGGAAATAGAGCAACACCCCCACCGCCTCCCGGGCGTGGAAGTAAAGCCCGTGAAGTTCAGCGCCGTCAGCCCCTGTGATCCATCGTTCTTCGAAGGTCTGCTGGAACCGGAAGTGATAGTTGCGGGACAGGGGTCGTCGAACGAAGATCAGCCGCTCCTGGAGCAGGTAGTACACCAGGCAGAGCACCGCATAGCCCACCACCAGGGTCGCCAGAAGGGTCAGCCATGCGAGCATCCCACGAAGTTATCCACCCTGGGAGGCAATTGGTGCGCGGTCACTCGGCGGTCGCCAGCGCCTCGCTCTCATACACCTCCCGGGTGCAGCTTTCACCGTTCTTGAAGTAGAACACACCGCCCCACTTGTGCACGATGCGCTTGAATTCGGTGCTCGCCCCTTCCTTTTCCAGGCGGATCACGGTCATCACCTTGTTGGGGTCCACGACCAGTTCCTCCTGCCGGACCACCTCCACCACGGGTTCCGGCACCAGCGGGCGTTCCTCCGTACCGTGAAGGGCTTGGGCGGGATGCACCGGGGAGGCCTCCTCACCGGCCACCGGTGGTTGCGTGCGCCGACCATCCTCGCCGCTCGTCACTTTGGCCATGAGCGCATTGCGGGTCACCTTCGGTGCCGGAGGAGGGGGTGGCGGTTCCTCCTTTTGGGCCACGGCCTTCGGCTGCGGTGGAGGGGTCGCCTCGGCCTTGGCCCGGGCCGCCGCTTTGCGTTCCTCCTGGGCCTTGCGGGCCTCTTCGGCCTTGCGGGCCTCGGCAGTCTTGCGTTCGGCCTCCGCCTTTCGTGCGGCCTCGGCCTCCTCGGCCGCTTTGCGTTCGGCCTCCTCCCGGGCGGCCGCCTCGGCGGCTTTCTTCGCCGCGGCATCGGCCTGGGCCTGGGCCTTGGCGGCGGCGGCGGCCTCCTGTTCCTGCTTCCGCGCCTGTGCCTGCTCCTCGGCCTGTTTCCGTTCCACCTGCTCCATGACCGCCTGCAGCTGGGACTGGATGCTCTTGGTATAGTCCGTATCGTAATCGAAGTCGTCCGTGGACGGCTCATAGCGGATCATGCCCACGGGCTGATTGAAGACCACGATGTTGATGTCGTCGTACTGTTTGAAGAGCGAAACGGCGAACTCGAAGGGCGCAAAACCGTTGGCCGCCGCCTCGGCAGGCGCCTTGGTATCGAACACCAGCTTCTTGGTGACGAAGCCGTCCTTCTCAAAGCTCAGCACGTAGTTCGCGTTGAGGGCCAGGTCCATCTCGAACTTGCCGAGGCCGCTGGTGAGCACGCGGTCCTTCTCCCCGTTCTTGTACACCACCACCCGGGCGTTGTCCAGCCCGCCGCCCTCCACCTTCAACCGGCCGGAGATGGTGAACGCACGTTGCGCCAGCCCCATGGCCGGCAGGAGGGCGATGAAGAAAAGTATGGCGGGGATGCGTGCACCGGACATGTACGGTCGCCGGGCATTGGGTGAACCCGGCGGGTGCGTGTACGTATGAGGGGCCGCACATGTTCACCATCATGCGGACCACGGCGATCGTACCGGCGCTCCTGTTCACCCTTCTGGCCTCGGCACAGCCCGAAGTCGCCCCCCTGGGCGAGCTCAACACGCTCTACGACGGCGCGGTACGGTTCCGGGTGGACCGGGAGGACCGGTTGATCGTGGACCTCTTCGACGAAAGCGGGCACATCCGCCAGGACGTGGCTTACATCGAGCATCTCGCTGCGGACGGCTTCAGGTTCTCGACCGAGGAAGCCGTGGTGGTGATGGGCTGTGGGGCCGACAACCCCAACTGCATCTCCAAGGAGGTGTTCCGCATGAACGTGATCCGGCACACCGGACGAAGCATCGTCCCGCTCGCGGCCGGTGATCCCGGCGGTACGCGGGCCATCGCGCTGCTGTCCGCCCTGGTCGCCGGGTCCCAGGAGGCCATCGCCCGGAGGGACGCCGAAACCCATGCGCGGCCGCAGCGTAGAAAGGGGCCGCGCGACACATCACCATGAACCGACGAACGCTCTTCCTGACCCTGGCCATCGCCTTCGGTCCCGCCGCTGAAGCACAAGACCTCGCCGTTGCGGGAGCTCCGGAGGCGACCGCCGTCCAGGCCCTGTTCAACGAAGGCGAGCGGGCCTACCAACGCGGTGCCTACGAGGAGGCCATCGCCCTCTTCACCCGCGTGCTGGAGCAGGACGCGGACCACCTCAACGCCTACCTGCAGCGCGGCTTCTGCCGGTCGCTCACCAAACGGTACGAAGCGGCCGTGGCCGATTTCAGCGCGGTGATCGCCCGCAAGCCCGACCACCTGTGGGCGTACACCAGCCGCGGCAGCGCCTACAACAAGCTCAAGCAGTACGACAAGGCGATGCGCGATTTCGACCAGGTGCTCACCCTGGACCCCCGCAACGAAGAAGCCTACAACAACCGCGGCTGGGCCCGCAAAGGGCTCGGCGACCCCGCAGGCGCTTGCAAGGACTGGCGCGCCAGTCAGCGCATGGGCAACGCCGAGGCCCGCATCATCCTCTCCAACAACCGCTGCAAATGAACAGGGTCGCCACACTGGTCCTCCTCGCCTTCGGGCTCGCCGCATCCGCGCAGGCCCAGGACATGGACGCCAACGACTGCATCATCAAAGCGCGCTCCGCCTGGGGCCAGCCCTGCGAGAAGTGCGAAGACTATAAGGAAGGCTACAAGCGCGACTTCTCCGGGACCTACCAGATCGACCTGCAGAACACCTGCACCCAGCTGGTGGAGCTGAAGGTGGCCATGCAGGAGAAGAACGGCACGTGGCGGACCTTCCCGGTGAAGGCCCTGGCCCCCAATGAGACCATGACCGCCTTCGCCTGTCAGGGCACCGGCAAATACCTCTACTGGGTGCGCCGGGTGAACGACACGGAGATCGTGCTGCCGAGCGATCAGGAGATCCTCACCGAGTACCGGGGCCGCTGATCATCGATGTACACGGTGCCCTGTTGGCATCGTGAGCGCCGCCCCGCACGGTCACTGCACCCGGTGCGGTTAGCTTCGTGGCGAACCTCATGGCCACCAAGCTGCTCCACATCGACCGCACCGAGACCTCGCCCCAGATCGACATGGACCTGGAACAGGGCACCCTGGAGTTCGTGGGCCGGTCGCTGCCGGTGAACTCTGAACAGTTCTACGGACGGGTGTACCGCTGGCTCGAGGAATACCTCCGCGCTCCGCGCGAGGAGACCACGGTGAACATGCGGCTGGACTACCTGGACACCAGCAGCAGCAAGCATCTGTACAACATCTTCGACCGCCTGAACGCCGTCAACGAGCGCGGCCAGCGTGTGCACGTCAACTGGCACTTCGAGACGGGCGACGAAGAGATGGCCGAGACCGGGAAGGACTACCAGCGCTTCTTCGGCCTCGACTTCCGGTTCATCGAAGTGGCGGAATTGTTCTGATCCCGCTCCGCGCTGGGCGGTGCCGATCGCCGGCACGACCCGGCGCGGAGCGCCCGCCTACAGCAATTCGTTCGCCAGGTTGGCCAGCGGGCTGCGCTCGCCCTTTTCCAGGGTGATGTGCGCGAACAAGGGGTCGTCCTTCGCCTTGTCGATCAGGTAGCTCAGCCCGTTGCTCTCGGCATCCAGGAAGGGCGAGTCGATCTGGTGGACATCGCCGGTGAAGACGATCTTGGTCCCCTCCCCCGCCCTGCTGATCACGGTCTTCACCTCCAGCGGGGTCAGGTTCTGGGCCTCGTCCACGATGAAGAAGATGTTGCTGAGGCTTCGCCCGCGGATGTACGCCAGGGGCGCGATGGCGATCTTCTCGTTCTCGAGCATCTCATCGATCCGCCGCGGGGTGCTGTCGTGCTTCTCGAACTGCCCCTTGATCAGCTTCAGGTTGTCCCACAGCGGCTGCATGTAAGGGTCGAGCTTGCTCTGGATGTCGCCGGGCAGGTAGCCGATGTCCTTGTTGCTGAGCGGCACCACGGGCCGGGTGACATAGATCTGCCGGTACATCCGTCGCTGGTCGAGGGCGCAGGCCAGGGCCAGCAGCGTCTTGCCTGTGCCGGCCGCACCCTGCAAGGTCACCAGCTTGATCTCCGGGTCCAGCAGGGCGCTCATGGCCAGGGCCTGTTCGGCGTTCTTGGGGCCGATGCCGAACACGCTTTGCTTCTCCACGCGGTCCAAATGGCCGGTGCGGGGGTCGAACTTGGCCAGGATGCTCTTCTTCTTGTGGCGCAGGATGAAGAACTGGTTGCCGCGCGGGCGTTGGAGGCCGAGTTCCTCCACGGGCAGGCGTCCCTGCTCGAACAGGGTGTCGATGAGCGTCTCGTTGAAATCGTCCAGCACCGTACGGCCGGTGTACAGCTTGCGCTGCATGTCCTGCACCTTGCCGGTGAGGTAATCCTCCGAGATGATGTTGAGGCTCTTGGCCTTGAGCCGCAGGGCGATGTCCTTGCTGACCAGCACCACCTTGCGGTCCTTGTGCTGCCGTTGCAGCGTCAGGGCGGCATTGATGATCTGGTGATCGTTCTTGCCGTCCTGGAACACCTTGGTGGCGTCCACTCCATTGAGGTCGTGCTTGGCCACCACCTTGAACTTGCCCTTGGTGGGCCCGTTCAGGGGGATCCAGTCGGTGAGGAGGTCGCGCTGGGCGATGCTGTCGAGGTGGCGGATGAACTCGCGCGCTTCGTAGTTTATGGTGTCGTTGCCCTTCTTGAAGGTGTCCAGTTCTTCGAGTACCTGGATGGGTACGGCCACATCATGCTCCTGGAAGCATTCGATGGCCGAGTGGTCGTACAGGATCACCGAGGTGTCCAGTACGAAGATCTTTCGGTCTTTCTTCTTCATCCGATCAAGGAACGTTGCTGACCAAATGTATCCGCCGCCCGAGGCCGGCCCGGGAGGGTGTTGCATCGCACTTATCCACGATCGATCGTGTCGGATGGACCTGGGGGACCGCTGCGGCCCGCGCCTGTCGGGGCGAAGCGAAAAGGAGCAGGGGCCGCCTGTTCGGCGACCCCTGCTCACGCGGTCCGGCGGCCGAGGCCACCGGTCCGAACCCTTTCACCCGCGCTTCGCACCACCGGGGCCGTTCTTGCGATCGGCCTTCCGATACTGCTTGGGTCCACATCCGCCTGGCTGGCCTGCGGATGGCGTCCGTTCCGAACCTCTTACCAGGTCGACCTTGCGGCCCTCGTCCCGAACATGACCTCGGCGCACGGCTCCAAGGCAGCCGCAAATTACCGGAAGGCCGATCGCTGTGGCCGATGGATTATCCACGATCGGTCCACGATCCGGTGGTCCTCAACGGGCCTTTACGAAGCGGGCGGTACCCCACAGGTCATCCACCTGCACCAGCACGCTGTACACCCCATCGGCCAGGGCGGAGGTCCCTGCCCGGGCCTGGCCATTGCCAACAAGCGCGATGGACACGGGCACCACGCGCCCGGCGGCATCGAACAGCCGGATCCGTGCTGCGCCGGAACTTCCGGCCCAGCTGATGAGGAGCATTTCCCCCTCGGTCCGAAGCGAGAGCCCCTGCAAGCCCCCATCGCCTTCCGCGATCCCCGTGCAGGGGTCCACCACCACCGCGAGGGTCGCATCATCCGGCGGACAGGGCGCCACGGCGTTCACGGTATAGGTGTACAAGCCCGCCGGTGAGATGCCGGGGACGAAGGTGCCGTTGAAGGGCTGGTTGAAGGGATCGGTCCAGCTGCCCCCCGCATCGGGGTTACCGGTGAGCAGCCCGAACAAGGCCGTGGCCGGATCGTTGATGCAGAAGGTGGTGGTGCCTCCCGCGCCGGCCCAGGCGCTGTCCGACACCACGAGCAGCAGGGCGGCCGTGTCGTTCGGACAGGGTCCCTGACCATAGACCACGTACGTCAGGTCGTAGGTGCCCGCCGTGAGGGGTGTCTCCGTCAACGGGGTCGTACCGTTGTAGAACAGCCCCGTGAGGTCGCCGCCCACCACGAACGGGAAGAGGCTCTGGGCGCCGTCCGCGTTGCAGACCGCCGCGCTGGCATCCTGGCCCGCGTTCGCACCGTCGATCAGGGTGATGCACAGGTCGGTGGCATCCGCAGGGCAGCCCACGCCGCAGGCCACGGTGTAGGTATAGCAGCCGCCGGGATCGGTGGCCGAATCGAAGATGCCGCTGAAGGGCACACCGTTCGGTGCCGTCCAGGTCCCACAATCGTTCGGTGAACCCGTAAGCTGGTCGAAGAGCGTGTACAGCCCTGTGTTCTTGCAGATGAAGATGTTGCCACCGGCCCCGGCGTTGTTGCCTTCGGACACGGTGATGTCCTGCGCATTGGCCGTTCCCGTGGTGGCCGGCATGCTGGCCGACACCCGGATGCGGTAGCCCGTCCCGGCGGGCGTGTTGGCCGGGATGGTGGCCGTGATGGGCACCGGCGTGGTGGAGGCCACGTTGCCGATGGCGACCGGCGCGGCGAAGCTGCCCGTGGCATCGCTGAGCTCGGCGGTGAACACGTTGCCAGCTCCCCAGGTTCCGGTGGCCGTGTACACCACTTGCACGGTGTTGCCCGCGCAGACCTGCAGCGGGGTGACGGTGGTGGTGTTCACCGCATGGGGCTGGGCGCCGGCAGAGGTGACCTCGAGGTTGTCGATGCCGAAGCCGGGATCCTGCCCGCCAAGGAGCGAAGTGCCGTTCACGAACCGGTAGCCGAACCGCAGGGTGGCCTGGTTGTCGAAGGCCGGCAGGGTGATGCTCTGCTGGGTCCAGTTGGGCTGGTTGCGGTACTGGCCGATCGGTGTGGTGATCAGGTTCCAGGTGCCGCCACCGTTGGTGCTGTAATACACTTCACCGTAGTTCTGGTTGCCGCCATTGCAGAGCCACCAAAAGCTCAAGGTCACATCGGTCTGCCCCAGGGTGCTGATGTCGGTGCTCATGCGTGCGAAGTGGTTGCCCGGGTTGGTGCAGAAGCCGTCGGCCGCAGCGAACGAGCAGCAGGTGATGCCGTCGGCCACCGCTTCGGTGCTGGCCGTGTGCAGGTAGTGGCCATTGGAGGGCGTGATCCCGCCCGGCTGGCCCGGTGTGCTGGGCACCGTGAAGGTCACCGTGAACCCGCTGCAATCCACGTCGCCGTTGCCTCCGGCGTAATCATCGTTGATCAGCCAGGTGTTGGCGCCCGGAGCGGAGCCCACGTCCGTGGTGTTGAGCGTGAAGACCGGGGTGGTCTCGAAGTCCTCGGTGAACAGCACGGTCTGTGCGAACAGCGGTGCCGCACACAGCACGGCGGCGAACAGGAGTGATAAGCGCATGGCGGGGATCGTTGCGCCGCAAAATAGGCGAAAGGGGGCATCCGGGAACAGGCGCGGAAGCGCATCGGGATCGCCGGATCCGGGCTAACTTGGCCGTTCGAGCCAAGACCCCAACCCCCTAACCCATGAGACAGAACCTACCACCCACCCGATCGCTGCCGTTGCTGGTGGCCCTGTTCGCCGCCGGGACCCTATCGGCGCAGACCGTGTTCATCAACGAGATCCACTATGACGACTCCGGTGCGGATTCCGGCGAGGGCGTGGAGGTGGCCGGACCGGCCGGGACGGACCTGACAGGGTGGACGATCGTTCCGTACAACGGAAGCGGCGGCGCCAACTACACCCCGATCGGCACGCTCAGCGGCACCATCCCCGACCTGGGGGGCGGCTACGGCGTGGTGTGGGCGGCGATCACCGGCCTGCAGAACGGTTCACCTGATGGCGTGGCCCTGGTGGATGCGGGCAGCACGGTGGTGCAGTTCCTGAGCTACGAGGGCAGCTTCACGGCCACCGCCGGACCGGCCAACGGCCAGACCAGTACGGACATCGGTGTCACGGAGAGCGGTTCTGTGGAAGGCCAATCATTGCAGCTCACCGGGACGGGCACGGTGTATGGCGACTTCACCTGGGCCACACAGGCCACGGCCACCCCGGGGGCCTTCAACAACGGGCAGACCTTCGCGGCCGGGTCCTGCGGCATCTCCATCGGGACCGTGACGACCAGCTGCAACAGCAACAACCCGGGCCCCGGCGACACCTACGACCTGAGCATCGCGTATTCCGGGGTGCAGGCCGGGATCACGGTGGTGAACAACAGCGGATCGGGGACCGTGGGCGGGGATGATCCCGCCAGCATTCCGAACGGCACGATCGTGGTGAGCGGGATCAGCGATGCCGATGCGTACGCGGTGACCTTCACCAACCCCTGCGACGCCCTCAACGTGAGCGGGGCCGCCCCCAGCTGCGAACCGCCGCTGGACTACACCGTGCTGGTGATCAACGAGGTGGACTACGACCAGGACGGCACCGACGCCCTGGAGTTCATCGAGCTCAAGAACACGGGCGCCGTGGCGCTCGACCTGGCCGGAGTGGAAGTGCGCCTGATCAACGGTTCGGGCGGGGCGCCGTACGCATTCTTCACCCTTCCCAGCTTCTCGCTCGCCGCAGGGGACTACTTCGTGATCTGCGGTACGGGCAGCGCGGTGGCCAACTGCGACCACCAGGTGAGCCCCGGCACCAACCTCATCCAGAACGGCGCACCCGATGGTGTGGCGCTGTACGACCCGGCCGATGTGCTCATCGATGCGGTGACCTACGAGGGCGACATCGCCGGATACACCGAAGGCAGCGGTGTGGGGCTGGAGGACAACCCCAACCTGATCCCGAGTTACGAGCACAAGGGCATCTCGCGCTTCCCGGACGGTGTGGACACCGACCAGAACAACGTGGACTTCAGCCTGCGCTGCTCCACCCCCGGGGTGACCAACACGGCCAATGCCCAGTTCTGCCTGTGCGAACCGCCGACGGTGAACGTGACACCGACATGCGTGGACGACTTCACCTGGGACATCCTGGTGGACGTGACCGACCTGGGCAGCAGCGCGACGGTGAACATCATGAACGACCTGAACTTCGACTCGGAGACGGGCGTAGGCATCGGTCAGTACAACATCGGCACCTTCAACAACCTGGACGTGGTGGCCATCACCGTCACGCACGACACCTACAGCGAGTGCGACGTGACGATCGGCAGCATCACCGAGGACTGCACGCCGCCGCCGCCCTGTGTGGAGAACGAGATGGAACTGACGATCCACACCGACACCTACCCGGGCGAGATCACCTGGGTGCTGCAACAGGCCGGCGGTGGTTCCGTGATCTGCTCGGGCGGCCCCTATTTCCAGTCGCTCAGCACCATCACCGAAGCCTGCTGCCTGGCCGACGGCTGCTATGAACTGGTCCTGTTCGACGGCTTCGGCGACGGCATCGACGCCCCGGGCGGATACGTGCTGGCCGACGCCCAGGGCAACCGCGTGCTGGACAGCGACGGATCGTACAACGCCTCGGGCACGGCGGACAACCCCTTCTGCGTACCGCTGGGCACGGACCGCCCCATCTTCCAGCAGTGCGACAAGGAGGACTGGCTGCCCAACGATGTGATCGTGGCCACGGAGAACGCCTCGGTGAGCGCCGAGTGGACCGTGGGCGACCAGACCGACGACGGCTATCAGTTCTGGTTCTTCGATCCCGATGGCGGATACAGCCGCCGCATCTTCCGCAGCCATGCCGCCAGCGGCGGTTTCGGTCCGGCGAACGCCACGCGGGCCTGCCACCTCAAGCTCAGCAGCATCGTCACCCTTCCGCTGCCCACGAACCGCCTGCTGAACGTACGGATCCGCAGCCGCGTGAACGGTGTGGACAGCGAGTTCGGTCCGGCCTGCCGCTTCCGGATCCCGAGCCCGCCGGTGGCCTGCCCCAGCACCAAGCTCATCGACAACCCCAACAACCCCAACTTCTCCTGTGGGGTGACGCGTGCGTTCGGCGGCTCGGACAAGGTGCATTGCTACCCGGTGGCCGGCGCCACCCACTACCGCTTCCGCTTCGAGAACGTGGGCGAGAGCTTCGTGCGCCAGATCACCATCACCTCCACCAACCTGCTGCTCAACTGGGTGACCCTGCCGCTGCAGGATGGCATCACCTACACCGTGACCGTTCAGGCCAGCCTGGACAACGCCGTCACCTTCTGCCCGGCGGGCGATGTCTGTGACGTGACGATCGGTGCGGGCCAGGAGTTCCGCTCGTTCGAAGCTGTTCCGGCCGCAGCACCCTCCTTCTCGGTGTACCCGAACCCCACCGACGGCAGCGGCATCCGGGTGCGCCTCGGCAACCTGGACGCTTCGGTGCAGAGCGCCCTGCTGGAGCTGATCGACGCCCAGGGCCGCCTGTCCATGAGCCGCCAGTTGCCTGTGCAGGACGGACAAGCCGAGCAGACCCTCGCGTTGGACCAGGAACTGCCCGCAGGCCTCTACCTGGTGCGCCTCACCGCAGGTGACCGCGTGATGACCGAGCGCCTCGTGGTGCGCCGCTGACCGGCGATCGCTTCCAAGCGAAAGCCCCCCGGAGGTACCGGGGGGCTTTCGTGCTGAAGGGGCCTGTCTCAACGCAGCAACAGCGACCTGTTCCGCAATGTGCGGCCGTGGCCGTCGGTGATCCGGAGCAGCACCACGCCGTGCGACAGCCCTGCCAGGTCCAGCCTCAGCCGGTCGCTGTTGGCGGGCCAGGCGCCCTGCAGGAGCACACGGCCCACCGCGTCCGTCAACTGCCAGCGGGCGCCCACCGCAGTGGGCGACCACTCCACGGTCAGTTCGTCCCGTGCGGGTTGCGGGTACACGCGCAGGTCCTCCGCGCCAGGGGTCTCCTCCTCGCCGATGGTCAGCAGCTGGAGGCTGTCCGACCGGAGCGAGCAGTTGTTCGCAAAGCCGCCCACCACGTAGTACAGCCCGTTCACCGAAGGCACCCAGGTCTGCCCGGTGGCCCCGTTGATCGGGGCACCGTCCAGATACCACTGGTAGTCGCTGGCGGCCGTGCTGCTGAGCGTAGCGCCGTCGAAGCTGATGGTCGGCGGGTCCATGGGGCAACGGTCCACGATCCGGAACACTTCACCGCCGCTGGTGTTGCCGGTGTAGAGCTCGCCGTCGAGGTCTTCGGCGATCACGGCGAAGCCCTCTTCCCCGGAGGCCAGGCCCAGCTCCTCCAGCCAGCCGCCCTGACCATCGGGGCGAAGGGTCCAGAACTCACCGGAGCAGTAGTCCGTGTGGATGTAGCGGCCCTGGAGCCTTGGGAAGACCGTTCCGCGATAGACGCGCCCCCCGATGGAACTGCACCAGGTACCGCCGTTGGCGACGTTCTGGTGCACGCTGGCCGGGAATTCGTAGGCGGACATGCCCTGGCATCCAGCGGTGTTGTACGGGGCATCGCCCTCATAGCAGCGCCAGCCGAAGTTGGGGCCGCTGTGGTCGCCCGCCGGCCAGAAGTCCACCTCCTCCCAGTCGTGCTGGCCCACATCGCCCACCCACAGGTCGCCGGTGAGCCGGTCGAAGCCGAAGCGGAACGGATTGCGCAGGCCGCTGGCCCAGATCTCCGGGAGCGTATCGATGGCCGTGGCGAAGGGGTTGTCCGCAGGAACCCTCCAGGTCGTGTCCGGATCGCTCACGTCGATACGGATGATGTTGCCGAGCGGATCGGTGGGGTCCTGCGCGTTGTTCAGCGGATCCCCGCCGCCGCCGCCGTCACCGAACCCGATGTAGAGCATGCCGTCGGGCCCGAAGTCCAGGTCGCCCCCGTTGTGGTTGACGAAGGGCTGCGGCCATTCGTAGAGCACCTCCTCGCTGGCGGTATCCGCCGAATCCGGGTCCGCGCTCACCTGCCAGCGGCTGATGCGGCTGAACCCGGTATCGGAACCGGCGGTGTAGTGCACGTAGAAGGTCCCGTTGACGGCGTAGGCCGGATCGAAGGCCAGCCCCAGCAGGCCCTGCTCTCCGCCACCGTCGTTCACCTGGGCGCTGAGGTCGAGGAAGGGTTTGGTGGCCACATCGGCGCTGTCGTGGATGATGCTGATGACCCCATGCCGACGGGCGGCGAAGAGGCGGCTGTCGTTTGCGTGCGCCAGGTCCACCACCTGGCCGAGCCCAGCGGCCCAGGGGACCAGTTGCAGTTCCACGGGGTTCTGTGCCTTTGCGGTCACTGCGGCCAGCCACAAGAGGGCGGTGAGGGGGACGATCCGGTGCATGCGCCTTGGATAAATGGGGCGCCAAAGTACTGGTGGAGCCACGGGCCTGCGACGCCGATCCGACGAAGCAGGCCCCGCGACCGAGGAAAGCCGGCTGACGGCGGGGCGTCTACTTTTGCCGCCCCATGGCCCTTCACGACGAGATCGCGCGGCGGCGCACCTTCGCCATCATCAGCCACCCCGACGCCGGCAAGACCACCCTCACCGAGAAGTTCCTGCTGTACGGTGGCGCGATCCAGACGGCCGGTGCCGTGAAGAGCAACAAGATCCGCAAGGGCGCCGCCAGCGATTTCATGGATATCGAGCGGCAGCGCGGCATCAGCGTGAGCACCTCGGTGATGACCTTTCACTACGGGGGCGTGCTGGTGAACCTGCTCGACACCCCCGGCCACAAGGACTTCGCCGAGGACACCTACCGCACCCTGACGGCGGTGGACAGCGTGATCCTGGTGGTGGACTGCGTGAAGGGCGTGGAAGAGCAGACCCGGCGTCTGATGGAGGTGTGCCGCATGCGCAACACGCCGGTGATGGTGTTCATCAACAAGCTGGACCTGGAGGGCCGCGACCCGTTCGACCTGCTGGACGAGCTGGAGCGGGAGCTTCGCATCCGGGTGACCCCGTTGAGCTGGCCCATCGGCATCGGCCACACCTTCCAGGGGGTCTACGACCTGTACGACAAGGACCTGCGCCTGTTCGAGGAGGTGAAGACCAAGGTGGAGGGTACGGCCGTGCACATCAACGACCTCGCGGACCCGAGGCTGGAGGCCCAGCTGGGCGCGGACGCCGCCGCGCAGCTGCGGCACGACGTGGAGCTCGTGGAGGGCGTGTACGGGGCGCTGGACCTGGGCGACTATCTGGCCGGGCGCCGGGCACCGGTGTTCTTCGGCAGCGCCTTCAACAACTTCGGCGTGAAGGAAGTGCTGGACACCTTCGTGCGCATCGCCCCGCCGCCGCAGCCCCGCCCCACCGACCAGGGGCAGGTATCGCCCGAGGACCGGACCTTCAGCGGGTTCGTGTTCAAGATCCACGCGAACCTCGACCCCAACCACCGCGACCGCATCGCCTTCCTACGCGTGTGCAGCGGCTGCTTCCAGCGCAACACCTACTACCACCACGTGCGGCTGGACAAGGAGCTGCGCTTCGCCACGCCCACCAACTTCCTGGCGGCGCAGAAGACCATCGTGGACGAGGCCTGGCCCGGCGATGTGATCGGGCTGTTCGACACGGGCAACTTCAAGATCGGCGACACCCTCACGGAAGGTGCGGGGTTCCAGTTCCGCGGCATCCCGGCCTTCTCACCCGAGCTCTTCCGCGAACTGGTGAACCTGGACCCCATGAAGAGCAAGCAGCTGGAGAAGGGCATCCGCCAGCTCACGGACGAGGGGGTGGCCCAGCTCTTCGTACAGCAGCCGGGCAACAAGAAGATCGTGGGCTGCGTGGGCGACCTGCAGTTCGAGGTGATCGCCTACCGGCTCGAGCACGAGTACGGGGCCCGCTGCGCCTTCCAGAGCATCCAGGCCCACAAGGCCTGCTGGCTCACCGGCACCGACCCGGAGGCGCTGGACCGCTTCATCCGCGTGAAGGCCCAGCAGGTGGTGCGGGACAAGGACGGCAACCCGGTCTTCATGGCGCCCACGGCCTACATGCTGGAATTGGAGCGGCGCGAGAACCCGTCCATCACCTTCCACACCACGAGCGAGTTCAAGACCGCCGTGACCTCCGGAACGTAAGAAAGCCGCCCGGGGGCGGCCTTCCTGGGATCAGTACGTAAAGATCACCTGGCGGCCTCGTGCCACAGCTTGAGCTGCTCCTCGGTGAGCACGGTATTGAGCCGCTTCTCCAGCATTTCGTCCATCACCTTGTACTGGCCGACCATGTCGCCCTGCACCACCTCGGGCGGCTGCCCCTCGAAGCGCTGGCGCAAGGCATCGTTGTAGCGCTCCACCTCCAGGAAGGCATCGAGCACCTGGGTGCGCTGGGACTCGGAAAGGTTCACCGTGCGATGCACCAGTTCGGTGCGCTCCGCGGCCTTGGCCTTCATCTGGGGGGTGTCCACCACCTTGATCTGCCGTTCCTGGGCGGAGGCCAGCAGCGCGAACGCGGCGAACGAGACGGTAAGGATGCTTCGGCGCATGTCCTTGGGGGCTTGTGTGGACCAAAGATAGGTCACCCAAAGGACGCAGGGGGCGCCTGAACGTTGCCTCGCCCACGATCGGGCGTGGGATCCCCGGCCCGCTGTTTGTTGATCGGCTGTTAATGCCCCGCCCCCCGCACCGGGGGGCCGCTAGTTTTGCCGCATGCGCACCCGCACAGCCCTGCTGCTGGCCTTGCTCCCCTTCACCGGCCTGCTGGCCCAGGAACAACGCCGCCTGGAGTTCCGCATCGTCGGAACGGAGAATGACACCGTTCACCTGGCCAACTACTACGGCAACAAGCTCTATTACGCCGATACCGCCGTGGCCAATGCGCGCGGTGAGGTCACCTTCGACCGTCCGGAGGGCTACAAGGCCGGTGTGTACGCCGTGGTGGTGAAGGGGCCCAAGTACTTCGAGCTCATCGTCAACGAACCCCAGGTCCGCATGCGCACCAGCGCCGCCGACCTGATGGGGGCCATGACCGTGGAGAAGAGCCAGGAGAACAGCCTTTTCTTCGGGTACATCCGCTTCCTGAACGACCGCAAGAAGCTGGGGGACAGCCTGCGCACCGTGCTCGACGGCACCGACGACCCTGGGCGACGCAGCATCCTCAAGGGCCGCCTGGAGGAGCTGGACAAGGAGGTGCGCAATTATCAGTCCGACCTGGTGGCCAAGGCCCCCGGCTCTCTGGTGGCCTCCATCGTGCGCATGAGCATGCCTGTGGACCTGGAAAAACCCAAGCTGCCGGACGGGCGCACGGACAGCATCGCCGCCTACTACCAGTACCGCAGCCACTACTGGGACCACGTGGACCTGAAGGACCCGCGCATCATCCACACCCCCGTGTTCCAGAACAAGCTCGACGAGTACATCGGCGCGGTGGTGCCCCAGGTCCCCGACACCATCATCAAACTGGCCGACGACCTGATCGGGCGGCTGGGGCCGGACCAGGACCTGTTCCGCTTCGTGGTGCATAACATCACCTACAAGTACGAGACGAGCGACATCATGGGCATGGATGCCGTGTTCGTCCACATGGCCCTCACCTACTACTGCCCCCGGTCGGGCGGCGACAGCAAGGCCTTCTGGATGAGCGAGGAGAAGCTCAAGAAGCTGTGCGAGCGTGCCCGCAAGCAGGCCCCGCTGGTGATCGGGGCCCCGGCGGCGGAGATCATTCTGCCGGACACCACCGAACAGGAGTGGAAGAGCATGCACAAGCTGCCCAACGACTACGTGCTGCTGGTGTTCTGGGACCCGCATTGCGGGCACTGCAAGAAGGATCTGCCCGGCCTGTACGTCAGTTATCGCGACACCCTGCGGCCCATGGGCATCGAGGTCTTCAGCGTGGCCAAGGCCACCGACAAGAAGCTGTTCGACGACTGGAAGAGCT
The DNA here is from genome assembly GCA_014584605.1 of Bacteroidota bacterium. Lineage (GTDB taxonomy): Bacteria > Bacteroidota > Bacteroidia > Flavobacteriales_F > PHOS-HE28 > PHOS-HE28. The sequence goes on from JACTMO010000087.1 coordinate 92,722, forward strand.
TCATCCGGGAGCACCGGATGGACTGGGTGAACGTGGGCCTCACCCCCACCGTCTACGAGGAGGCCCGAAAGGACCCGTACAAGTACATCCCCAAGCTCACCACCCTGCAGAGCCTGAACTACGCCGACACCTACGACGTGTACGCCACCCCCAAGTTCTTCCTCATCGGGCCCGACCGGAAGATCGTGGGCAAGCAGCTCACACCCACCCAGGTCGCCGACCTGGTGCGACGGCTGCGCGAACGGGACAAGGCCGGTAGCAAGCCCTGAACGGGACATCCGAACGGTCGCAACTGTGGATCGGGGTCAAGCTTGGGCGGGCCGGACCGCGGTATGACGGCGGGAGCGCTCGCGGACCGGCCTATTCGCGCTCGGTCTCGTTGGCCCAGATCATCTCGGTGATGCTCTGTCCGTTCTTGAAGTAGAAGGTCCCCCACTTGGCGATCACCTTGCTGTACTCATCGGCCTTGTTGCCGCTCACCACCACACGGCGGATGATGACCTTGTTGCCCTCGGTGTAGCTCTCCTCGGTGACCCCGGGCGGATACTCGGTGGCGAGCTTGCTGCGGTTGTAGTCGGCGAAGTCCTTGGGGCGGTTCAGCGGGGTACGGGCCAGTTGCTCCTGGGCCGCGAGCCGCTGGTCGGTGGCGCGCTGGCTCAGCTGCATGCCCACGCGGGCCTGCACGTCCTTGGTGTCCTGCACCTGGTCGCGCTGGCCACGGGCCATCTCCGCACCGCGCTCCTGCAGGGCCACCTGTCGCTCGGTCTGGGCCACCACCTCATCCCGTGCCCGTTGGTTGCGGTCGAGCCCCAGCCGGGCATTCTGCTCCTGCCTGGCCTGCCATTGTTCCACGGTCGTGCGCTGTGCGGCCACCTGGTCGGCATGGGTCTCATCGCGCTGGCGGCTGGCATCGGCCTGTTCCGTGCGCGCGGCGTCCATGGTGGACTGTGCGCCTCCGCGGGCCTGTGCCGAGCGCTCCTGCCGGGCCCGCTCCGCCTCGGCCAGGGACGCCTGGTAGGCGCGCAGCTCCTCGGCGTAGGTCTTGCGCATGGCCTCGCTGCCCTGATACAACTGCTGGTCGTTCTCCTCGATGCGCTGCTTGTAGGTCACGCCTTCCTGCTGACGGGTGTATGCCGCGTCCCGTTCAGCCAGTTCCTCGTCGGTGAGGTCGCGGCGCAACTTCTTGATGCGTTCGTACTTCTCGGCCTCCTCGCGCAGGCGTGCCTCGCGCATGAACTGTTCGGCCTCCTGTTCCTTGCGCATATCGATGGTGGTGCTGCTGCGCTTGGGCGGCGGGGGCGGCTCCTCCTTCACCACGCGCTGGGCGGCCAGCTCGGCCGCACGACGCCGGGCCTCCTCCTCGGCCACCAGGCGGTCGATCTCGGCGATGCGGTCGGCCGGATAGGTCTCGGACGGTTTGATGTCCAGGGCTTGGGCGTACAGGCCGCGCGCCTCGGGCCAGCTCTTGGCGCCGAAGGCCAGGTCCGCTTCGGTGATGACCTTGCGGTAACGTTCCTCGAGCAGGCGCTCGGACTCGCCCTTCATCCGGGCGGCCTCGGCGGCCAGACGGGCGGCTTCGGCGGCCTCGGCCTCGCGGCGGCGGCGTTCCTCCTCGGCCCGGCGCTGCTCCTCGGCCAGCCGGTCGGCCTCGCTCAGTGCGGCGGCCCTTGCGGCGAGGGCGCTCTCGATCTGGGCCAGCCGGTCCTTGGGATACTGCTCGTCGGGCTTCACGGTCAGCGCTTCCGTGTACTTGTCGCGCGCCCGCTCGAACTGCTCTCCATCGAAGGCCAGGTCGGCCGCAGCGATGAGCTCGCGGTACTGGCGCTCGAGTGCCTCCTGCCCCGCCTTGCGGCGGGCCTCTTCGGCTGCGGCGGCATCGGCAGCGGCCTTGTCGCGCGCGGCCTTCTCGGCGGCCTGCCGTGCCGCCTCATCCTTGGCGGCCAGGTCGTCCAGGATGCGGTCGATCTCGGCCAGCTTGTCCTTCGGGTAAGCCTCGTCGGGCTTCACGCCCAGCGCGTCGTTGTACGCCGTGCGCGCGTCGTCGTACTTGCTCAGGCTGAAGGCCTTGTCGGCCTTGCTGATGAATCCCTGATAACGCGCGTCGAGCTCGGCCTTCTCGCGGGCGAGCCGCTCCTGCTCAGCCTTATCCCGCGCGGCCGCGTCCAGGCGCTGCTCGATGTCGGCGATGCGGGCCTTGGGGTGCTCCTCGGCCGGCTTGAGGATCAGTGCATCCTTGTAGTCGTTGAGGGCGGCGGGCCATTGTTCGGCGGCATAGGCCTTGTCAGCCCGGCCGATCAGCTCGGCATAACGCGCCTCCAGTTCCTGCCGTTTGCGCTCCTCCTCGGCCTTGCGCGCCAGTTCGGCCAGGATGCCGTCGATCTCCACGATCCGTTCCTTGGGGTGGCGTTCGTTGGGGATCAGGTTGGCCGCCTCGATGTACTTGGCCTTGGACTGGTCGTACTCCTTCTTGCCGAAGAGGGCATCGGCCAGGGCCACCACCTCGTTGTAACGGGCTTCGAGCTCCTTGCGCTTGCGTTCCTCCTCGGCCTTGGCGGCCAGTTCCGCAATGCGCTTGTCGATGGCCACCAGCTGGTCCTTGGGATACTTCTCGGCCGGTTTCAGGCCCAGGGCCTCGGTGTATTTCGCCCGGGCCTCATCGAAGCCGTCGCGCTGGAAGGCCGCGTCGGCCGCAGCGATGGCGGCCTGGTACTGTTCGTTCAGCTCGCGCTGCCTGCGCTCTTCCTCGGCCTTGGCGGCAAGCTCGGCGAGCTTTTTGTCGATGGCGGCCAGCTGGTCCTTGGGGTATTTCTCGGCCGACTTCAAGTCCAGGGCCTCGTTGTAACGCCCCCTGGCCCCCTCGTAGTCAGCCCCTTTGAAGGCGGCATCGGCCGCAGCGATGGCCGCATCGTAGCGGGCCTGGAGTTCCTTGGCCAGGCGCTCCTCTTCAGCCTTTTTGGCCAGCTCGGCCAGTCTGGCCTCGATGGCCGCCAGCTGGTCCTTGGGGTACTTCTCGTCGGGCTTGAGCCCTGAAGCCTCGGTGTACTTGCCCTTCGCCTGATCGTAGTTGGCCGCCTTGAACGCCGCGTCGGCCGCTGTGATCAGCGCGGTGTACTGCGCTTCCAGCTCCTTGCGCTTGCGCTCCTCCTCGGCCTTGGCGGCCAGTTCGGCGAGCTTGGCATCGATGGCCGTCAGCTGGTCCTTGGGATACTGCTCCGTGGGCCTGAGCCCCGAAGCCTCGGTGTAGGGCGCCTTGGCCTCGGCGAACTTACCCGCCTTGAAGGCCGCGTCGCCCGCCTTGATGGCCGCATCGTACTTGGCCTGAAGCTCCCTGGCCTTGCGTTCCTCCTCGGCCTTTTTCGCCAGCTCCTCCAGCAGGGTGTCGATCTCCTTGATCTTCTGCCTGGGATAGGCCTCCTGGGACTTGACCTCCAGGGCCGCGCTGAACTTCACCTTGGCGTTCTGGTAGTCCTTCTTGCCGAACAGGGCATCGGCCTCCTTGATCAGGGCGGCGTACTGTTCGTCGCGTTTCTTCTGGCCCTCGAGCTCATCGAGCCGCATGCGGGCATCGCTGAGCTTGGCGGTGGCCACGGGGTCGCCGGCCTTGATGGCGAGCGCGCCGGTGAAGGACTCCACGGCCTTCTTGAAGTCGGCCGCGCCCATGGCAGCCTCGCCGGCCTGCATCAGCTTGGCGAACTCGGCCTCGGCCCCTGCCTCGCGCCGCTTCTTGTCCTCGTACTCCTTCATCAACCGCGCGATCTCGCTGCGGATCTGCTCGGTGTACTGCAGGTCCCAGGTGACCTCACTGCTGGTGGGGTCGAACTTGGCCTTGCCGATGGGCTGGTTCAGCACCGAGAAATCGATGCCCGGAAGCTCCTGGAACAGCGTCATCTCGATGTTCATCCCGTGGCCGCCCACCCGTTCCTCTTCGGGGATGTTCCGCGTGTCGATCGTGATGTTCTTGCTCACGATGCCCGCCTTGGCATAGGTGATCTTGTAGTCCGCTCCGTAGTCCAGGTTGAACTCGTACTTGCCGCTGGCGTTGGTGGTGGTCTCGGTGAGCTTCGCCCCGTTCTTGTACACGCTCACCACCACGCCGTCCAGCTTCTTGGCGCTGGTGTAGTCCTTCACCGTGCCATAGACGTACACGTTGTCCACTTGGGCCACGGCTGCGCCCAGGGTCAGCAGAAGGGCGGACAACAGGGCGGACAGCCTACCTTGCCAGCGGGTTCCGGAGGGGATGTGCATGCAGTGCCGATGACCTGAACGACCCCGCAAAGTACGACATCCGGTCCGCCGAGGTTCCGGACCACAGCCACCGGGCCTTCCACAAGCGCACGTGCACAGCATCTGGGAGCAACGCAGTTTCGGGCAGCCGGCGCAGCTGGCGGTGGTGGGTGCCGGTATCGTGGGGCTGTGGTCCGCCGTGCATGCCCGCCGCCGCTGGCCCGAGGCGCGCGTGGTGGTGGTGGAGCGGGCGCCCCATCCGGCGGGGGCCAGCGTGCGCAACGCCGGCTTCGCCTGCTTCGGCAGCCCGAGCGAACTGCTGGCCGACCTGGAGGCGGAGGGGGCCGACGCCACGCTGGCGCGTGTGGCCGAACGCTGGCAGGGGCTGCTGGAGATGCGGCGGGAGCTGGGGGATGCGCACATCGGGTTCGAGCCGCACGGCGGCCATGAGGTGTACGCTGCGGACGATCCGCTGTACACGCGGGTGGTCGAAGGGTTCGACCGGCTCAACGACCTGCTGACGCCCATCACCGGTGCGGGCACCTTCCACTGGATGCCCGATGGGGCGGACCGCTTCGGCCTGGCGACCGGCACCCGGGTGGTCCGCACCGACCGCGAAGGGGCCGTGGACAGCGGTCGGCTGATGCAGGCCCTGCTGCAGCTGGCCCGGATGCACGGGGTGGAGTTCCGCTGGCAATACCCGGTGCTGCGGCTGGAGCCCGGCCACAAGGGGGTGGACCTGGTGCCGGCCCACGGCCCGGCCCTGCGCGCCCACCAAGTGCTGGTGGCCACCAACGGGTACGTGCGCCAGCTGCTGCCCGAGGTCGACGTGCGGCCCGCCCGCGGACAGGTGCTGCTCACCGCGCCCATCCCTGGCCTGCGGCTGCGCGGCTGCTTCCATGCCCACGAGGGGTATTACTACTTCCGCGACCTGGACGGGGCGGTGCTGCTGGGCGGTGCCCGCCATCTGGACAAGGCAGGCGAGGCCACCTGGGCGCACGGCCGCAACCCCCGGCTGCAGGCGGCCCTGGAGGACTTCCTTCACCTGCACATCGTGCCCGGCCAACGTCCGGCCATCGCCCACCGGTGGAGCGGCATCATGGGCTTCCGCGAACAGGGCAAGGTGCCGCTGGTGGCGCGCATCGCTCCGGGCGTGGTGGCCGCCGTGGGCCTCAGCGGCATGGGCGTGGCCATCGGCATCCGCGTGGCCCGGCAGGCGGTGGAGCTGCTGGAGTGACGGGCTGCCCGGGGCATCGCCATGCGGCCGGGCATGGAGCGCTCCAGGATGGAGCCCTTCCTGTAGCATCCGTACACCGGTCGGAACGAACAAGCCCCCCGAAATGCTCGGAGGGCTTGCTGCTCTAAGGGAGCCTCCTGTCAGATTTGAACTGACGACCTGCTCATTACGAATAACTACCGGGCCATATTTCGGGGGTATCACTTCGCTACTCCGGCCCTTGCCGTCCGTGGTAAATGTAGGCCCAACGGGGAAAGTAGATGCACCGTTCGTTTTCCTTCCCCTTGCCTCTACATTTACCCCATCGTTTACCCCGACCCCGATGGCAGGTGCAAGTATCAACCTCAACCCGAAGGCCAAAGCCCAAGGCTTCAGCGCCCGGTTCGTGTGCCTCTCTGGAAAGACCTTGACCGGTGGAAGTCACCCCATCCGCCTCCAGTTGATCCACAACGGCAAGATCAAACGCTACTCCACGAAGGAGGCTTGCACACTGGAGCAAGGGAACACGGGAAGGGCTTCAGGAATTGGTGAGGCGCGAACTGGCCGAACTGCCCGAAACACTGAAGGCGTTGGAGCCAAAGGATCGCATCGCCACACTGTGCAAGCTCATGCCCTACGTGTTCCCTAAGCTGAACAATGTGGAGGGCAAGGAAGAGCAACCTACCGGCTGGGGTTTCTGAGCACTGCAATGGGACGCCCCTACACTGGAGCCGCGACGGTCTACTCTTCCCCGCGCTTGGAATTGTCGCGGTTACTGAAGGTGGGATACTTCACCAAGGGGGCCGAGGTGAGCGGATCATGGACGTGGACCAATGGCGACGCCGTGCGGATCCTTACCAAACGAAAAGGGGCCGAGGTCTACATGGAACTGAGCTACACCTGGACCCATCCGCACACCGGGGCGGCTGAAGATGTTCGGCAACGGTTCGACATGGTGAGCAAGCCGAGCAACCTCGGCCGGGGTGAAGTGCTCTACTTCCGCTGCCCGCAAACCGGCCGCGCTTGTCGGAACCTCTACCGGGCCTACCATGGCCGCACGTTCCGAAGTAGGTGGGGCTTCAGCTACCGGCTCTACTATCCCTCTCAAACGTGCGGCAAACTCAACCGCTGGGATGAAACCTACTGGAACGCCGAGCGGCACCTGGAGCGAAGCAAGGGCAAACGCAACCCCGGCACCTACCGGGGCAAGCCCACGAAGCGATCGAAGAGGCGGGAGCGGTTGCTGGAGCAACTGATCCGCGCCGATGAAATGCGGTGGTCCCCGGCTTGCTGGCCGGTCCACCTGCTTCGAGCGGTCGCGGATCGCCTCTAATTCCAAAGGAGTTCGGTTATCGGAGCGCCCGCGAATTGATCCGGGCAGGGCTGGCAAGGCTTCCGAGCGATACGCCGGGAACGGCTCCAGCGGTCGCAAACTTGCCCCCTTATTTACCCCTGACCAAATGAACAAGCCCCCCAACTTGCGCTGAGGGGCTTGCTGCTCTAAGGGAGCCTCCTGTCAGATTTGAACTGACGACCTGCTCATTACGAATGAGCTGCTCTACCGCTGAGCTAAGGAGGCCGGTCCCCCGCCGACCGTTCCGTCGGCGGGGCCGCAAATGTAGGGCTTAGTGCTTCACGACAGGAACGGCGGCACGGCCGGGAAGCTGGGCGCTGTACACGCCCGGGGCCAGCCCGTCCAGGGCGATGGTCCGGCGTTCGCTGGTGAGGCGCTCCTGGTGCACCGTACGTCCGGCGGCGTCGCGCAGGGTGAGCAGCTCACCGGTGCCGTTGCTCACCACGTTGAGCACATCGGCGGCGGGGACGGGGAAGAGCTGCAGGCCGCTGTCGGCCACGGGTGCGATGCCCGTGCTGCTGCGCACGTCCAACGCCATGCGGCCGGGGCTCACGCCCACGGCGGTGCTGCTCAGTTCCACGCCGTCCGGCGTCAGCACGTGCAGGGTTCCGCTGCTGAAAAAGTCCGTCGTGGTGGCATACATCACGCCGTTGAGCGGATCGTTCAGCAGGCCGTAGGGGAAATACGGGCTGGAGAGGGTGTCGAGCACGCTGCCGAGGCCCGTGTCGAAGCGGGCCATGCGCCCCACGGCGAACTCGGTGAAGACCACCTTGTCCGCCACCAGTTCACTGGCGCCGCATCCGCTGGCCAGGGCCACGTTGGCGGTGTAGGCCAGGTTGGTGCCCCCGTTGATGCGGCTGATGGAGCTGCCGCTGAAGTCCTTGTTGGAGAACACGAACAGGTCCTGGCCGGCGGGCATCAAACGCTCGGGGTTGAGGCCGTCGGGGCCCAGGTCCACTTCGCTCTCGTAGGTCTGGGAGGGCAGGTCCACAATGCCCACATAGCCCACCAGGTTGCCCCAGTCGAAGCCGTTGTTGACGGCGAGGTAGGCCTTGTCGCCCACCACCTGCACGTCCTCGGCGCTGTGCTCCAGGCCATCGGCGGGGGTGATGCTGTAGAGCAGGTCGAGGGTGGCGGCGTCGCGGACCTCGAAGTAGTGCGGGAGGCCACCGAGCTCGCCACGGGTGAGCAGCACCTGGCCGTTCCAGAGGGCCAGCTTGCGGATGCCGGTCACCGCCGCCTGGTCCAGCAGGGCATGGCTGTCCGCGTCGTACTTGAGGAGCATGCCGTCGGCGGCCACGTACACCATGCCGTCGGCGACGTCCACATCGCTGCCGAAGCGCTGGCCGGCGATGGTGTCCACGGTCTGGTACAACCCGGACGACGGGTCGTAGCTGCCGAGGATGACGGGCACCTCCTGGGTCTGGGTGTTCATGTTGTAATAGCCTTCGTTGAGCACGAACACCTGGTGCACGAACGATTGGGCGGTGGCGGTGGCCACCAGGCCGCACAGGGCGGCGAGGGACATGGAACGGTACATGGAAGGTTGGTTTTGTGCCGCGTTCACCGCGCAGCGGTTTAGTGAAACCCGACGGTCCGAAGGAGAGCCTGTACCGCACGCTCCCGCCCGATCCGTGGGCCGAGGTCCGATGCGTGCCGGCAGGTCTTCTGGCTCACCCCCTACCCCGGCCCCCTTCCCATCCGCCATGGAGCGCGGACAGTGGTCTGCGGCCGGGGCGTCGGTGGTTCACAGCTACGGGAACAGCTCCCGGATCTCACGGGATTCCCTCTTGCTCCGTCGGGTCCGGGCACGTTCGCCGCGGGCCCTTCGGGCTGTGGCCGACACCTTGCGGCACCGGCACACCGTCACGCGGCGGCGAAGGTAGCGCGCACGGAGCGATCGGTATCTTGGCCGCGATGAGCGCCCCCTACGAGCTGCGCCCGCTGGAGCTGACGACCGCCGGGCTGGCACCGGTGACGGACCTGTTGCGGCTGGTGTTCCCCGGGGCGGCGCACTTCACTCCCGAAGTGCTGCGCTGGCAGTACGTGGACAACCCCGACGGGCCGGCGGTGGGCTTCAACGCCTGGAGCGGCGGCACGCTGGCGGGGCACTACGTGACGATCCCCATGCGGGCCATGGTGGACGGTGTGGAGGAGGCCGGGTTGCTGTCCCTGAACACGGCCACACACCCGCAGCACCAGGGCAAGGGCCTGTTCACCCGGTTGGCCGAGGCCACCTACGCGGCCGGGGCCGGGCAGGGCAAGGGGTTCGTGGTGGGCGTGGCCAACGCCAACAGCACGCCGGGCTTCACCCGCAAGCTGGCCTTTCAGCTCGTGGCGCCCCTGGCGGCGCGGTTGGGCCTGGGTCCCCTGCCCTGGCGGCCGACCGCACCACCTCCCCGCTTCGCGCCCCTGCACGATGCCGACAAGCTCCGATGGCGGCTGGCCCATCCGGCCTATCGCTACACCCGGGCGGAACAGGACGGGCATACCCTGCTGCTGAGCGCACGCCGCATGAAAGGCTTCCGTTTCGTGCTGGGCCTGGAACCGGACCATGCCTGCCCCCATCTGCCGCCCGCCGCAGCACCGCTGCTCAAGGTCTTCATCGGTATGGACCCGGCGATGCGTTGGGGCCGCTCGCTGTATGTGGACCTGCCGATGCGCCTGCGCCCCGCGCCGCTCAACTTCATCTTTCGCGACCTGTCCGGCCAAGGTCGTCATTTCGATCCCCGCACGGTGCGCTTCCACGCCACGGACTTCGACGTGCTGTAGGCTCCTGCCCGGGGTGCATGGCGCTGGCCGGGGATCGGCCGTCCCCTTGCAGCGGCACTTCCATCCGGGTGCGGTTCAGAAACGCACGTTGAAGCCCAGCTCGAACTGTATGCCGCTCGTGGTCAGTTCAGCCTCGTAGCCCCAGACCTCGTAGTTCACCGCCTGGCCGTTGGTCTCGAAGCTGTTCAAGGGCAGCCAGTGGCGTATGTACTTCAGGTCGAAGTACATGCCGAAGACCTCCTTGGCGTAGAAGCCCAGGCCGGTGCCGAAGGCGAAATGAGGTCCGCCGTAGCGCGCCACACCAACCTGTCCGAACTGGTAGCGGTCCTCGATGCGCAGCATGCTGTAGCCGCCCTGGAGGAAGAGCCGCATGTTGAAGTGGTCGGTGTTCACCGGATAGAAGCGCGGTTCGATGCCCAGCACCCCGGTGCGGTTGCTGCGGGTCCCCGCCGTGTCCACATACCCGCCGAACTCGCCGTACACCCCGATGCTCAGCGGCTTCACCACCCCTACATGCACCTTGAGCGGAAAGCCGTAGGAGATCGCGCCGTCGCGATCGGTGTTGTTGTACAGGAGCGAGGTCTCCTCATACTTCGTGGCGTGAAGGCCCAGGTCGGCACCAAGGCTGATGTGCACGGTACCGGGCTTGTTGCACTGCGCGACGACGGTACCCGACAGCACGGGCAGCAGCACGAGCAGCGGGAGCAGGGCGGTGGTTCTCATGCCACGAAGTTGCGGCACCGCACGTTCACGGCAATGGGGAAGGTCTTGATCGGCCAACAGGGCGCGGTGGAGGAGCGGCCCTTTCCCGGCCGCTCGAACGGCCGCAGCAACGCACTTGCACCGTCCATGCCCGATGCGCATACATTTGTCCCCCTTGCTTCAGCAAGGCCATTGCACGACATGCGCCCGGAACCCGAACGCCTGCGGACCGAAGAAGAGGACGCCGATGCCTCGGTGCCCAAGGAAGGGCAGGCTGCGGAGGGGCCCCGGTTCGACTTCTGCCCGCACAAGGACCTGAACCTGCCCACCTCGTACGAGGAGGTGTTGAAGCGCTTCAGGCGTTTGCAGGGCGACCGGGCCTGGGAGATGATGAACTGAGGAAGGACGTTGCGCTGTGCCGGGCCCCGCCATCGGTCGGGGTCATTTTTTTTCCAGCGCGGGCGTTGTTACCTTCCATGCGCGCTTTCACGTCCGACCAAAACCCATTCCGCCATGACCGTCTACGATGCCAAACACATCAAGAACATCGCCCTCCTGGGCAGCCATGGAAGCGGCAAGACGACCCTTGCCGAGACCATGCTGTTCGAGGCGGGCCTGATCAAACGCCGGGGCCGTGTGGAGGACCGCAACACGGTGAGCGACCACACCGACCTGGAACATGAACGCGGCAGCTCGGTCTTCGCCACCTGCCTGCACACCGAGTGGCGCGATTTCAAGATCAACATCATCGACACGCCCGGCCTGGACGACCTGGTGGGTGAGACCATCCCCGCGCTGCGCGTGGCGGACACCTGCGTGCTGCTGCTCAACGGCCACCACGGGGTGGAGGTGGGCACCGACCTGGTGTGGGAGCAGATGCAGCGCTACGACCGGCCGGTGATCCTGGCGGTGAACCAGCTGGACCATCCCAACGCCGATTTCGACAGCACGGTGGCCCAGGCGCGCGAGCACTTCGGCCCGGCGGTGACGGTGATGCAATATCCCGTGGAGCAGGGCGAGGGCTTCCACCGCGTCATCGATCTGCTGAAGATGACGATGTACGTGTTCAAGGATGCCGGGGGCAAGCCGGAGAAACAGCCCATCCCCGACCAGGAGAAGGCCCGTGCGGAGGCGCTGCACAAGGAGCTCGTGGAGAAGGCCGCCGAGAACGACGAGACCTTGATGGAGCATTACTTCGACAAGGGGGAGCTGGACGAGGACGAGATGCGCCAGGGCCTCAAGCAGGGCATGATGAAGCGCACCTGCTACCCCGTGTTCTGCCTGAGCGCGCTGCGCAACATGGGCAGCGGGCGGCTGATGGGTTTCATCGACAACGTGGCGCCCAGCGCGGTGGAAATGCCGCCGGCCCCGCTGGACGGCGAGGGCGGGCTGCCCTGCCGCGCGGACGGTCCGCCCGTGCTGTTCACCTTCAAGAGCGTGCTGGAGCCGCGCACCGGCTGGATCACCTTCTTCAAAGTGATGAGCGGGGAAGTGAAGCCCGGCACCGAACTGGTGAACGACAACACCGGGGCCACCGAGCGTATCGGGCAGCTCTTCATCGTGGACGGCAAGGAGCGCAAGCCCGTGGACGGCCTGGCGGCGGGGGACATCGGGGCCACGTTGAAGCTCAAGGACACCGGCACGGCGCACACCCTGCACGCACCGGGGCAGGCCGTGAAGCTCGCCCCCATCGCCTTTCCCGGTCCGCGCCTGCGGGTGACGGTGAAGGCCCGCGATGCCAAACAGGAGGAGAAGCTGCACGCCGCGCTGCTGGAAATGCACCGGGAGGACCCCACGGTGGAGCTGCTCTACCTGCGCGAGAGCGCCCAGCAGGTGCTGGGTGTGCAGGGCGAGCTGCACCTCAACCTGGTGAAGTGGAAGCTCGAGCACAATTACAAGGTGGAACCCGAATTCGGCTCGCCCAAGGTGCCGTACCGCGAGACCATCCGCCGGCCCGCCGAGGCCATGTACAGGCACAAGAAACAGACCGGGGGCGCCGGGCAGTTCGCCGAGGTGCACCTACGCATCGAACCGTGGCAGGAAGGCATGGCCGAACCAAGCGGCGTGAGCGTACGCCACAAGGAGGTGCACCCCCTGCCCACCGGCGGCAGCCTGCTGTTCTACAACTGCATCGTGGGCGGGGTCATCGATACCAAGTTCATGCCCAGCATCCTCAAGGGCGTGATGGAGAAGATGGAGAAGGGACCGCTCACCGGCAGCCCGGCGCGGGATGTGCGCGTGCTGGTGACCGACGGCAAGATGCACCCGGTGGACAGCAACGACATCAGCTTCAAGATCGCCGGTCTGCAGGCCTTCCGCGAAGCCTTCACCAAGGCCGACCCGCAGCTCATGGAACCGGTGCAGGAGATCGAGGTACGCATGCCCGAGGACCTCATGGGCGATGTGATGACCGACCTGCAGGGTCGCCGTTCGGTGATCATGGGCGTGGAGGGGCAGGGCCGCTTCCAGGTGGTGAAGGCCCTGGTACCGCTGGCCGAGCTGGACCGGTACAGCACCACCCTGCGCAGCCTCACCCAAGGACGGGGCACACACTCCGAACGTTTCCACGCCTACCAACCTGTACCGCACGAGCTGCAGGCCAGGCTGGTGGGAGCGCACCGCGACGAAGCCGTGGAGGCCTGAACGAGGAAATACCGTCGAACCGCCTCCCTGCCTGGGGTGGTCGCTGCTGCACAACCCTCCTTGCCAGGTCCGGCGGTGCGTTCGGCTGGAAGGTGTGAAGACTGAAATAGGTCAGCTGTTGGACGCACGGCACTGCGTAGCATTGCGACCATGGAGAACGTGGACGTGATCGTGATCGGCGCCGGACCCAGCGGATGCGTGGCAGCCGCCCACCTGGCCCGCCAGGGCAGGCGTGTGCTGGTCCTGGAGAAGCAGGTGTTCCCGCGGTTCGTGATCGGGGAAAGCCTGCTGCCTCGCAGCATGGAGCACTGGGAGGAGACCGGGCTGCTGCCCGCCCTGATGGCCCAGGGCTACGCGCCCAAGCTGGGCGCCCGTTTCGTGCGCAGCACCGAGGAGCTCATCGACCTGCAGTTCGACGACAACTACACCTCGGGGTGGACGCGCACCTGGCAGGCCCCGCGTGCACACTTCGACAAGACCGCCGCCGACGCCACCGCCGCCCAAGGGGTGGACATCCGGTACGGCATCGCCGTGGAGCACGTGGACCTCTCCCGGGAGGACCGCGTGCGCGTGACCGCCCGGCACAAGGACGGCACCCTGGAGGCCGAAGGCCGTTTCCTCATTGACAGCAGCGGATACGGGGGCACCCTGACCCGGCTGCTCGGTCTGATCGACGAACCCAGCCCGGTGCCGCGCCGCGCGGTGTTCACGCACGTGCGAGAGCGCGACCGCGACGCCTGGCCCGAGCCCATGCAGATCACCTTCGAGGTGATGGCCGTGGACCTGTGGTTCTGGGTGATCCCGTTCAGCGACGGCACCACCTCCCTGGGCTTTGTGGGCCATCCGCGCCACTTCGACCCCTTTGATGCGGGACGACCCCTGAAAGAAGCCTGGCGGACGATGGTGGAGCGGTCCATCCGCTTCAGCGCACGCTTCGCGGACCAGGAACCGCTCTGGGACCCGCACGTGCTGAACGATTACACCCATCGCGCCGCGAGCCTCCACGGCCGCAACTACGTGCTCACGGGCAATTGCACCGGCTTCCTGGACCCGGTGTTCAGCAGCGGGGTGATGCTCGCCACCGAGAGCGGCCTGCTGGCCGCCAAGCTCACCGAGCGCGTGCTCCAGGGCGAGGCGGTGGACTGGGAGCGGAGCTACGGCGACCATATCCGCTGGGGCGCGTCCGTGTTCCGCAGCTACATCGACGGCTGGTACAACGGCGACCTGCAGACCATCTTCTTCAATCCCGTGGTGGAGCCGGGGATCCGCAAGCAGATCATCTCGGTGCTGGCCGGCTACGTCTGGGACCGCAAGAACCCCTTTGTAGCGCGGCACGACCGGATCCTTGGACAACTGGCCGACATGCTGCGGGCGCAGAGTTCGGATCGGCCGGTCACCGAGAACGAACTGCTGTCCCGCGGCTGACCCTCCGGGCAGGGCCTTAACGCCCGCGCTTCCGCCCCTGCTCCTCCAGCCTTGCGGGGACCCATGCGTCGTTGGTGGCATCCATGTCCGCCATGCGGCCCGTGGTGAGCAGTTGCACGCCCGCCAGCTGGTCGAAGGGCACCGGCACCGCCACCCGGTACTCCCGTTCCGGCCAAGGCCAGGGCTCGGCCACGGAGAAGGCGTAGGACTCCGATCCTGCGGGTTTGCTTCCACGCATCAGGCTCAGCGGCACGTGCACATGGATCACCCCGCCGTTCCGGTCCGTCACCCGCAGGTCCACCGGCGACAGCATCTCCCCGTTGCGACGGAGGATCACCAAGCTGTGATCACCCACAGGCGCCACGCTGTCCACCGCCAGATCGAGCTCCCGCGTGGTGTTGAGCCATTGGTCGAAGTACCAGTCCAGCTCCACCCCGCTCACCTGTTCCATGCTGCGCTCCACGTCCACCGGGCGCGGATGGCGGAAACGGCACTTGTCATAGAGGTGGCGGAGCCCCAGGTCCACGGAGCGCTCCCCGATCACGGACCCCAGCTGGTGCAGCACCATCTCGCCCTTGCTGTAGGCGGTGATGCCGTAGGCCCGGTTGGTGAGGAAGTGGTCGGCATGCACGGTCATCGGCTCGTTCTCCGGCAGGGTCTGCAGCATCCGGTAGGCATCGTAGGCGCCGGCATGCGGGTCCTTATGGCCGCCGAACAGGTGCTGCATCACCTTGGAACCGGCGTACTCGGTGAACCCTTCGTCCATCCACGGATGGTGGCCCTCGTCGCTGGCGAGCACGCCGTAGTACCAGCTGTGCACGCTCTCATGCACGCTGACACCCACCAGGCTGCCCAAGGGTCGCTGGCCGGTGATGAGGGTGAGCATGGGATACTCCATGCCGCCATCGCCGCCCTGCACGAAGTTGTACACCGGCCACGGGTAGGGCCCGAAACGGTCGCTCATGAACTGGAAGCTGCGCACCATGTAGGCGGGCAGTTGTTCCCACACGGATCGCAGGGCGGAGTCTTCCTGGAAGAAGCAGCGCAGCAGCGGGCCGCCCGGCACCTGTGCCGTGAGCTGAACATAGTCGGGGTCGGCGGCCCAGGCCAGGTCGTGCACGCTGTCGGCGCGGAACACCCAGGTGTTGCGGGCGTTGCGGGCGGCGCGAGCGGGGTCCGGGCGGGCATAGCCATGGCCGATGGACTCCGGGTCCTGGAGCACACCGGTGGCGGCCACGGTGTAGGCGCTGTCGATGGTGATGCGCAGCACGTGGTCGCCCCACTCCCCGTAGAACTCACGCGCCACGTAGGGACCGGCATGCCAGCCGCGGTCGTCATAGACCGCCACCTTGGGGTACCACTGCGTCATGCTGTAGGCCACGCCTTCGGCGTTGTCGCGCCCCGAGCGGCGGATCTGCACCGGCACCTGCCCGGCGAATTGCAGGTCGATGGTGGTTCTTGCGCCGGGTGGCACAGGGGTCGTCGGCAGCAACCGCATGGCGGTACCCCGGTGTTCGAGCTGCACCGGCCGCCCGTCCTGACGGCCCTCCGTGCACCGGAGCTCGCCCATCTCCTCCGGTCTCAAGGCCGCGATACGCGCGCCCACCCGGGGGTCCGGGTCGGCGATGCTCCGGGAACGGAGGTCCATCTCACTCCCCGGTCGGAAGGCATTGAAGTACAGGTGGAACCAAAGCTCGGTGAGCGTGTCGGGGCTCTGGTTGTGGTACACCAGCCGTTCGCTCCCAATGAACCGATGCGTGCGGACGTCGAGGTCCACGCTCAGGTCCACCTCGATCCATTGCTGCCAGCGGCCGCATTGTGCATGCCCCGCCGAGGTTGCGGCCAGGGCCACGGCCAGCAAGGCGGAACGCGCGTACTTCTCCATGGGGCGCCAAAGATGGCGCCGCAGGCCGTCCGTACGTCCGGCCCCGAGGGTGCGCGTCGCACCGTCGGTCAGGAAAGCAACCGTTGGCGCAGGGCGAACTCCAGCTGCCGGTTGGCCTCCACCAGCCGTTGCGTATGGAGCTCCCGCTCGCGATCGGCCTTCACCTCGGCGTGCGCAGCCAGCACCAAGGCTTCCAGACGGGCCGGGTCCCAGGGTTTGGCGATGTAGTTGGTGACCCCGCCCAGGTTCACAGCGTCGATCACCGCCTGGATATCGGCATAGGCCGTCACCAGCATGCGTTTCACCTGCGGAAAGCGTTCGCGCACCAGTCCGAGCAACTGGCTGCCGGTGGTGCCCGGCATGCGCTGGTCGGCGATGATCACATCCACGGGCCGGTTGCTCAGGAACTGCCAGGCTTCTTCCATGCCGCTGGCGGTGAGCACCTCGAAGCGACGTCGGAAGGTGGCGTGAAAGGCCTGACGGTTGGCGGCGTCGTCGTCCACAAAAAGCAGGGTTAATGGACAAAAGGGATGGTCCGAACCTCTGAAGCCCTTGACTGGCATAGGTTTGGGGACGATGGCTAGGATGAGCAAAGAATCTGCCCACGT
>JACTMO010000017.1 GCA_014584605.1 Bacteroidota bacterium
CACCGGCGTGCAGATCGAACGATACCACCGCTACGGCAGCCTGGGCAATGAGCTCAGCAACGTTTGCCTGTTCAGCAACTGCCGGTTCCTGACCACGGCGGATTTCCCCGGGATCGGGAACACCATACCGCAGAACATGGCCCTCCTGTTCGATGTCAATGGAGTCCGGTTCACGAATTGCGCCTTCGAGAACCAGGCCTATGGCACCTTCCCAGGGCCCGACCAGCGCGGAAGGGGCATCGTGGCCTGGGCCGCCAGCTTCACCTGCACCGGGGGCATGAACTACGTGCTGCACGGCTTCCGCAACCTCACCGCCGGGATGCTCAGCGCCGACCACGACCCGGACTTCGTGACCCGCGTGGACGGGATGGACTTCTCGAACAACAAAGTGGGTTTGTATGACCTGGGCAGCGACGACCCCATCTACACCAACAACCGCGTGAGCACGCTGGATGTGGACCCGCTAACCGGCGAAACCACGATCGGTTTCTTCCTGATGCAGAGCAACCGCTACACCGTGGAGCGCAACAGCTTTGCGAAGCCAGCGACGGCCACGGCGCCCAGCGCGGGCATTTGGTTCAAAGGCCCGCAGCCGGAGGACAACCGGATCTACGACAACAGCTTCATCGATCTGGACTTCGGCTGCGTCGTGGAAGGCGACCACCATACGCCCGGACCCATCACCCAGATACCGATCGGGCTACAGTTGCTGTGCGGCTATCACGAGAACAATTTCGTGGACCAGTTCGTGCTGCCGTTGGGTTTCATCCGTCGGGAACAGGGGAACAACTCCCCTTTGCCTGAACAAAGTGCCAACAACCAATTCAGCCCTAGTGCCGACTGCGATCCAGGTACCCCTGGACCCTCCCTGCACCCGTTTGTCTATGCCTTGTATGACTACGGCTTGGAAGTGAACTACCACTACTACGACAATACCAACAGCCCGCAGATGCGTCCCGAGTGCATTGAGGACATCAACGGCAACGACCTTTCCGTCACGGGCTTCTGGTTCTATGAACTGTTCGACCATGCTCAACCCGTTGCGTTCAATGCAGAGGCCGATTGCGCTGAAGGCGACCTCGATGAACTAGAGCACGGCCTTCAAGAGCTGCACGCGGACTATCGATCCAAGCTTGCGGTGCTGCACAGCGCGATCACCAGCTACAATGGCACCGTGGATGGTGGAGATCGTCCTGATCTGTTGGACGCCATCGCCGATCCGGTGGCCTGGCCGAGCCATGCCCTCCGCACACTGCTATTGGATCGTGGGCCCTTGAGCGATGACGTGCTCGCCGAGGCCATCCGGCGCGAGGTGGCCATGGACCCCTGGCACCTCACCCAGGTGCTGATCGACAACAGCCCCCTCTCAAAGGAGGTGGAGCTCGTGCTGGGCGAGAGCGAGGCCTTGCCCGAGTTCTTCTTGTCCCTCCTGGCGCAGTACAGGGAGGGTACCAGTGCGCGCGACCTCTTGGAGCAGGAGCTGGCGATCCGCCATACCGACAAGGCCGTGGCCCAGCGCCGCCTGATCCAGGCAATGGCCCAGGACAGCACCCTGGAGGGCAGGAACGACACGCTTGCCTTGATCTTCGGTAGCGACACCATGCACTGGGGCGACCGATATTTGTACATGCTGCATCTGTCCAACAGGGACTTCACGGCCGCGCGCGCCCTGGCGAACAGCCTGCTGCAGGTGGCGCCGAACGAGGGACTGGTCACCTTTGGCGAATTGCTGGAGGACATGGTGGGCGACCCGAACAGCATTTCCGCACCACCGATCGCGGCATTGGAAGCTCTCGCCTTCGGCGAAGAGAACAGCGGGGCCGCCCATGCCTGGACGAGGCTCCTGCAACTGGGCGCCATGGACAGCCTGCCGCAGGGCTGGGTGCCCGAACCCTACCGCAGCGCCTTCTACCCGCCCGAGAAGTACACGGGGTACATGACCCCTCTGCTGGGTGCCTTCCCGAACCCCGCACAGGACCGGGTGATGATCAGTTACCCCGAAGGCGCCGAGTTGGGCACCGTGGAGTTCTTCGATGCACAGGGGCGGCAGATCAGGACCATTGCGCTACAGGGCCGCAAGGCCTTCGTGGAGGTTGACCTGAACGGCTGGAGCGAGGGGCTCTATCTGGCCCGAATGATCTTCGAGGGCCACCGGATCGGCGAAACGAAATTCAACGTGGTGAAATGATGCGCTCGATCGCATGCATGTTGATGATCGTTCTGGCGGGCACCCTAATGGTGCCCGCTCAGAACGGTTTCATTGTGCATCTGGACAGCGCACAGAGTGGCAAGCCTGGATCTGGCCGTAGTGTGTTCGAGGTGAGTGATGGGTACCTGTTGTTCATGCACCAGATTTCGCACGACGGCTCGGGCAAGACCCACCTCTTTGTGCGCAAGCTCGATCAGCAGGGCCGGTTCGTACACGAGCGGGAATATGCCTTCGGCGATCCGCGGCACTATGCCTTTGGACAGATCTCACCAGTATGCCGGTTGGATACGGGCGGCTTCGCCAGCGTGGTGCTGGAAGGGTCTGATTTCTGGGCGCATTCGTACCTCTATCGGTTCAATAAGGAAGGCGACACGACCGATCGGAAGTTCCTGTTCACCTACGACCCAACCGATTCGCTGACCCACTTCTTCCATCAGACCAGGCAAACCGCAGACGGTGGTTTCATCGCCGCTGGGTTCTACGATCCGCCGGCGATCGCCGATGGTGCACGTGCCTTTGCGGTGCGGTTGAACGCCGATGGCGATACCCTTTGGACGCAGCGCTATGGCCAACCAGATCAATCCACGCTGGCGTACTCATGTACTGAGGTACCCGGTGACGGTTACCTGCTCACAGGAGTTAACTACAGACCTGGAGTTAGTTTGGATGAGCAGTTCCTGATCCGCACGGATACCTTGGGCAACACGCTTTGGTGGCGCCAGTTCGGCGGGTTAGCCAACGGGGTCTTCGCGGTACGCGTAGCACCGGACAGTGCGTTCATCACGGCGGGTGAATACCGGGAGGATAACTGGCCCAACTACTGGCAGCAGGTCATGTTCACGAAGTGGGATTCGGAAGGGGATATCCTTTGGCAGAAACGCTCGCACTACCATTACCTCGCCTCGCCGTTCGACATGGAGGTGCTGCCGGATGGTTCGTTCGTGAGTTGCATCCACGTCTTTCTGGGCCTCACACACATCGCCAAGTTCAGTGCGTCCGGCGATAGCCTTTGGAGCAGGGCGTATTCGGTGTTCCTCGACCTTCATAATCCACGGGACATCAGCCTCACCTCGGACGGAGGTTTCATCAGCACCGGCTGGGTCTATCAGGACACTGCCGGTGGGCACCCAGGACTGCAAACCACCTACGTGATCAAGACCGACAGCCTGGGCTGCGTGGTGCCGGGCTGCCATCTGGTGGGCGTGTCCGAATACGCCATCGAGCTGCAGGAACACCTCAAGCTCTGGCCCAACCCGGCCACCGATCACCTGCGGCTGGAGCTGGAGCTGCCCGAGGGTGTGGCCGTGCGGGGCGCCGTGCAGGCCGTGCTGTTGGACGCCACCGGGCGCGAGGTGTTGCGCGAGCGCTTGCGCCAGAACGGCAACCTGCTCTCCCACGCGCTCACCCTCACACCCTTCCCACCCGGGCTCTACCACCTGCACTTGGCGGATGAGAAGCGCTGGCTGGCGGGGGGGCGTGTGGTGGTTTCTGCGCCGTAGCCTCGCCGAAATACGAGGTCCTGTCGGGCGACGGTGCACGGGCGAAGTCCGCCTACGCATCACTCAACGCTATGGCGGACAATGCCCGCCTACGCACCGCCCTGCGCGCGGCGCAGTGCGGTGCTTCGGCGAGGCGAAGGTGGAGCCGGAGGGATTCGAACCCTCGTCCAAACGTCCGTGACGTGCGCTTTCTCCAGGTTCAGCCGCTTCGTTGGTTTTCGACCATCACCTGGGGAAGGGCACCCCAGTGGTGGCTTAGGTCCTGTGTCTCACCCACGCACCGGACCACAGCGCGGGCCAGCCCTTCAGGATGATACCCCTGTACCGGGAAAGCGAAGGACGGACCTCCCCGAGGGGCACTCGTCCACACTACTGTTGTTCACGTGGATGAAGCCGTTGGCCTGAGGCCATTAGGCTGCGAGCGCGTAGTCGACGTTGCCAGTTATGGCGTTGAGGCACTGGGATGACGAGCCGCACCTCACGCTCGACCTGCTTACACACATCACTCGGCCGCTGTCAAAACCAGGTCGGCCCCAAGGTGGTTCAAGGAACAGCATGCAAAGTTAAGTCGCGCCGCCGCCGCCGGGGATGCGCCCGGACCGCCGCGACCGACGAGCGTCACCCCCCGGGTTGACCAAGCCTCTACATTTGCCGCCGTTCCAGAACGAGGCATGAAGGAAGGCATACGCAGGATCGGCATCATTCGCGAGCGGAAGGTGCCTGTGGACCGGAGGGTGGCATTGACGCCGAAGGCGGCACGGCGGGCCCTGGCCCTGCATCCCGACCTCGACCTGGTGGTGGAGCCCAGCCCGGTGCGGGCCTTCAGCGATGCCGAGTACGAAGCCGCCGGTGTGCGCCTGGCCACCGACCTGGGCGACCGCGACCTGCTGATCGGCGTGAAGGAAGTGCCTGTGGAGCACCTGCTGGAAGGCAAGCGCTACCTGATCTTCAGCCACACCATCAAGAAGCAGCCGCACAACCGCAAGCTGATGCAGGCCGTGGTGGGCAAGGGCATCACCCTGATGGACCACGAGCTGCTCACCGACAGCTCGGGCGAGCGCGTGCTGGCCTTCGGCCACTGGGCCGGGGTGGTGGGCGCCTACAACGCCCTGCGCGGGTGGAACATGCTGCACGGTGGCCCGTCCATGAAGGCAGCCCATGAGTGCCACGACCTGGCCGAGCTGAAACATGAAGTGCTCAAGCTGGTGGACCGCCATGCGCTGCACATCGTGATGACGGGCTCCGGTCGCGTGGGCCAGGGCGCCCTGGAGCTGCTGGAGGCCGCCGAGGTGCAGCGCCGGTCCCCGGCCGATCTGCGGGCCGGGCAGGCCGCAGGCCCATCGGTGACCGTGCTCGGCACCGGCGACCTGTACCAACGGGCGGACGGCGCACCCTTCGACCGCAACGCCTTCCACCGCGACCCGGGCGGCCACCGGTGCGACCTGCTGCCCTACCTGCAGCACGCCACGGTGTACCTGGCCTGCCACTTCTGGGACCCGCGTGGACCCAAGATCCTGACGCATCAGGACCTGCGTGCGCCCGGCCTTGCCCTGCAGCTCATCGCCGATGTGAGCTGCGACGTGGACGGGCCGATCGACAGCACGCTGCGGGCCAGCACCATCGCCGAACCTTACTACGGGTATGCACCGGTCACCGGCGGTGAAGTGGCCTTCGGTGCGCCGGGCAGCATCGGGGTGATGGCGGTGGACAACCTGCCGTGCGCGCTGCCGCGGGATGCGTCGGAAGCCTTTGCGCAGGACCTGCTGGACCGCGTGCTCCCGGCCCTGCTCGGCGAAGGGGATGACGCGATGTTGGACCGTGCCACCATCGTGGAAGAGGGGCACCTGACGCCGCGCTTCAGCCACCTGGAGGACTACGCCTCCCAGACCACCAACGCGCACTAAGCCCGGCGCCTGTCCCGGCGCTCAGCGCTCGCGCAGCACCTCCAGTTCCAGGCAGAACACCGCGTAGCCATCGCCGCTGGCGGTGATGGTGACGCGCATGGGCCGTTCGCTCCGCCGAGCCATGGTGAGCAGGCCAAGGCCGGCACCGCCCCGCGCGGTACGCGCGTCGTTGGCCAGCAGCAGCAGGTAGTGTTCCTTGAGCGTCACCTCGTCCATGGCGTTGAGCACCTCGATGCGGTGCTGGAGCAGGGCGGCCGTGGCCAGTTCCACCCGGTTGAGGAGCATGATCCGGTAAGTCCCTCCGGTGCGTCCCACCAACACCCTCCCCTCGGCCGTCTGCGCCTCGCCGGCATGGTGCAGGATGTTCTCCACACCTTCCACGAGCACGCTGATCAGGCGCTTGCGCACCGCCACCGGATCGCCTGCGGACAGGGAGCCGTCCTCCACCCGGGCCACGGCGGCCTCCAGGTCGGTGCGGGTGAGCGTGCCGCAGTGGTCCCACAGCACCGCATCGGCGCCGTGGGCCAGCATCTGGCTGCGGACCTGCTCAACAAGCGGTTGCTGCAACGACATGAGGGGCCAAAGGATCGGCGTACACCTCCTGCCTACGGGCGAACAGCGCAGAAGGTTCGACCGGGGCCGGGGACGGTTCGACCGGCGGCGGCCGGGGTCGGACAGGAATCCGCTCGAAATGAGCGCCATGGGTGATCGGGCGAACGGGTCCAACGACTACCTTTCCACACCCCTACGCTCCGTACCATGCGCCGCCCTCACGCCTGCAGGACACCAGCCCTGGTGCTCCTGGCGATCCTGTGCTCCACCGTGCCCTTGCAGGCCCAGATCGACATCGACCTGGGCACCGGCCTGATCTTCAACGACCAGAACCAGTACCCCGCACCGTACGGCAACCTGGCGGACGGCTCCCGTCATCAGATGCTGGTGCTGGCCAGTGAACTGACGGCGGCAGGCATGGCCGAGGGCGACATCGTATCGCTTGCCTTCCACGTGGCGGTGGCCTCGCCCACCGTATTGCAGGACTTCACCGTGCGCATGGGCAGCACTGCGGCCACGGACATGGACAACCAATGGCTGGCGGGCACCACGGTGGTCTGGGGCCCGCAGGACCACACCGCGCAACCGGGATGGAACGTGCACATGTTCGCGGCACCGTTCACCTGGGACGGAGCGAGCAACGTGGTGGTGGAGACCTGTTTCTCGAACGGCACGCAAACGGAGAACAGCAGCCTGTACCGCACGGCCACGGCCTTCACCAGCGTCACCTACCGCGCCACCCCCAACCCGAACGTGTGCACCTTCAACGGCGGCAACCTGATCACCAGCGGCCTGCGGCCCGACATGCGCTTCGGATGGGTCCCGTTGGAAGCGCCGCCCGTGGCCGCCTTCACCTTCAGCCCCGGCTTCACCTGCACCGGCGCGGTGCAGTTCACCGACGGTTCGGCCTTTGCGCCCACCGCGTGGGAATGGCATTTCGGCGACGACAGCACCAGCACCGCGCAGAACCCGACGCACACCTATGCGGTGGACGGCGTGTTCGACGTGACGCTCATCGTCACCAACGCCTTCGGCAGCGACACCTTGACCCTGACCGACGCGGTGACGGTGAACGCGGGCGGGGCCATGCCGCCGCCGATCTGTCCGCCGCTGAATGCGCCCACGATCGCCGGTTTCGGCATCACGAGCATCACGATGAACGACCTGGTGCTGACCTCCGGTGATGCGGTGAGCGATGGGGGTTACCTGGACCGGGGCTGCGTGATCGACACGGTGGCCGTTGGCGCCCCCTTCGTGCTGAGCATTGCCACGGGCACCATCGCCGGCCACCAGTTGAAAGCCTGGGTGGACTGGGATGGCAGCGGCGGCTTCGATGCAGGGGAGACCGTGCTGGCCGTGGCCAGCGGCACCGGTGGCAGCGCCAGCCTCCTGGTGCCCGCCGGTGCGGCCCAGAACGTGCCCCTGCGGGTGCGGGTGATGGCCGATTACGACCTGGCCCCACTGGTGGCGCCTTGCAGCGCCCCGCAGTTCGGGCAGGCCGAGGACCTGGGCCTGGTGGTGGTGCCCAACAGCGCCGCACCGGTGGCCGCTTTCGAGGCCTCCCCCCTGTTCACCTGCGACGGGGCCGTGCAATTCACCGATGCCTCGCAGAACCTGCCCACGGGATGGACCTGGGACTTCGGGGACGGCAATGCGAGCAACCTGGCCTCCCCGCTGCACATCTACGGGGCCAGCGGCACGTACAGCGTGCAGCTGATCGCCATCAACGCCAACGGGCAAGACACCGTGCTGATGCAGGACCTGGTGACCGTGGACCTGGACGGCCAGTTGGACCCGCCGCAATGCGCCCCGCAGACCCAGAGCTATTGCTGCGGGTTCGGCCTGCTGGGGATCACCTTCGCCGGCATCAGCAGCACCAGCGCCGATGGCGTGGAAGGCTATGTGGACCGCACCTGCGGCAATGTGGCGACCGTGGAGGAGGGCAGCCTGGTCCCGGTGCAATTCGACACGGACGACCTGCTGGACCAGGACCTGTACCTGTGGATCGACCTGGACGATGACGGCGTCTTTGCCAACAACGAGCTGGTCTTCTTCGCCCTCAACGCCACCGACCCGTCCGGCATCGTGGCCATCCCCCAGGGCACGGTGTACAACATGCCGCTGCGGATGCGGGTGGTCGCCGATGTGGTGGGCAACATCACCGGGCCGTGCGACGCACCGCTGTACGGTCAGGTGGAGGACTTCAGCGCCGTGGTGCTGCCGGTGAGCGTGCCGCCCACGGCCCAGTTCGCCGCCAGCCCCACCAGCACCTGCGACGGCGTGGTGCAGTACACCGACCAGAGCGCCGGACTGCCCTTCAGCTGGCAGTGGGACTTCGGCGACGGCGGCGGCAGCACCGACCAGCACCCGCAGCACACTTACGCGGATCCGGGCACCTACACCGTGACCCTGACGGTGGAGAACATCAACGGCACGGACAGCGAGACCCTGACGGACCTGATCACCTACGTGGAAGGTGCCCTGTGCGACACCACCGAGGTCCCGGACAACGGGCTGCTCACGGTGACCGAATGCCAGGGCGTGCTGGTGGACGACGGCGGGCTGCAGGACGATTACAGCCCGGGCCTCAGCGCACCGGTGACCATCGCCCCTCCCGGTGCGGAAGTGGTGACGCTCACCTTCACCGAGTTCGCTTTCGAGGAGAACTTCGACTTCCTGGCCATCTACGACGGGCCCAACACCAACGCCCCGCTGCTCTATGAGCTCACGGGCAACGGGATCGGGGCACTGCCCAACGGCGGGGTGATCAGTTCCACCGGACCCACGCTGTGCGTGCGGCAAGAGGCCAGCAACGGCCCCATCACCTGGGCGGGGTTCGTGGCCACCTGGGATTGTTCCTACACCGGCATCGCCGAGCATGCGGACCCGATCGGGACGGTGCATCCCGTGCCCGCGAGCGGGGTCTTCCAGCTCACCCTGACACGTTCTGCCGGTGTGGGATGGACGGTGACCATCAACAACGCCTTGGGGGAACTTGTGCTGCGGGAAGCCCTTCCCGTGGGCGCGCGCAAGGCCACCTTTGATGCTGCCCCATGGGCGCCCGGGACGTACGGTCTCACGGTGCAGGGACCCGATGGCCGCTGGGCCCGGCGGATCATGGCGCACCATTGACCCCTTCCGCGCATGAAGCGTCCGCTCCTCCGTACCCTGGCCGCTCTGGCCGTAGTGTTGCTCGCGTCCGTTCCGGCGTCGGCCACCCACTTGGTGGGCGGCAACCTGGGCTACGTGTATCAGGGTGAGACCGCGCCGGGTAGCGGCATCTACCGATACCAGGTGTACCTCGAATTCTACCTGAACTGCGGCCCCACCTCCAACTACCAGTCGCTGTACGAACTGCTCGGCGAGGACTACGGGGCGCCGCTGTACGTGGGCGCCTATCTCCAGGACCCGCAGGACCCCGGAGCGGACAAGATCAAGCTGCAGGACATCCCGGTGTTCCTCACCGACTCGCTGGTGATCGAACCGGAGCTGCCCTCCAACTGCGCCGTGGGCCAGGGCCTGTGCGCGGTGAAGGGCACCTTCACCGGCCAGGTGGACGTGCCGCTCAACTTCGGTGGGCTGCACCTGTACTACCACATGTGCTGCCGCAACCTGGACATCGACAACCTGAACAACCCCAATGGGACCGGCATCGGCTACTACGCTTTCGTTCCGCCCCCGCTGGTGAACAACTCCAGCCCGGTGTTCCTGGGCCTGCCCACGCCGTTCCTGTGCATCGGGGACACGGCCACCTTCCTCAACACGGCCAGCGACCCCGACGGGGACCAGCTCATCTTCTCCTTCGAGGAGCCCTACAACTCGCAGAACTTCGGTGGAGGCATCATTCCGCCTCCGGCCACCCTGAACTGGCCCGTGAACGAGGTGACCTACAACGCCGGCTTCAGCCTGGCACAGCCCTTCGGCGCAGGGGGCTACGCCTTCATCAACGGAGCCACCGGCCTCACCCGCTACATGGCCCCGCTGCAGGGCAACTACGTGGTGGCCGTGGAAGTGAAGGAGTACCGCAACGGGCAGCTCATCGGCCGCATCCGACGCGACCTGCAGCTGCAGTCGATCCCCTGTCCGCCCAACGCCACCCCGGCGGCGACCACACCCATCGCCGCCAGCTACACCGTGCAGGCCGGCGACCAGCTCTGCATCGACTTCGCGTTCAATGACGCCGATGGGGATTCCCTTCTGCTGCAGGCGGCGGGCACCATCTTCGACGGCAACCTGGTGAACCCGCCCGCCACCATCGGCAGCCCTGTGGAAGGGGATGGTTCCGTGAGCACCCAGTTCTGCTGGAGCACCGCGTGCGACCAGGGGCAGGACCAGCCCTACCTCTTCAGCGTGAGCGTCACCGACAACGGCTGCCCACCGTTGACGCTGGACGTGGTGGTGCAGGTGCAGGTGCTTCCCTTCGTGGTTCCCGGCCCGATCAGCGGCCCGGCACAGGTATGCACCCATGCGACGGGGGCGGTGTACGGGCTGCCCGCGGGCAGCGGCACCAGCTACAGCTGGGCCGTCACCGGGGGCACGCTCACGGGCGGCAACGGCACCAACGCCATCACGGTGGACTGGGGTGCGCCCGGCAGCGGACAGGTGAGCGTGACGGTCACGGACAGCCTGGGCTGTGCGGCCCCACCGTTGGCGCTGGACGTCACCATCGTGCCGTTGCCCGTTGTCGATGCCGGTGCCGATGTGCTGATCTGCGCAGGGGATACGGTGGACCTTGGGGGCAACCCGACCGGGCCTGCGGGCAGCACCTTCTCCTGGAGCCCGGCCAACGGGCTCGGCAGCACCAGTACGGCCAACCCGCAGGCCTTTCCGGCAGGGAGCACCACCTACGTGGTGCAGGTGGACCACAGCGGTTGCGCCAACACGGACACGGTGCAGGTGACCGTCTCCCTGCCCCAGGTGGACGCCGGTGCGGACGCGGCCCTTTGTGCGGGGGACACGGTGCCCCTGGATGCCACCGGCACCGGGAGCTTCCTGTGGACGCCCGCCATCGGCCTGAACGATGCCAACTTGGAGGACCCGCTCGCCTTCCCGGCAGGGAACACCACGTACACCGTCACCCTCACGGACAGCGCAGGTTGCACGGCCACGGACGAGGTGCTGGTGGCGGTGCACGCGCTGCCCACGGCCGATGCGGGTCCCGACCGCGAGATCTGCCCCTTGGGAAGCACGCCCATCAGCGGGTCGCCCACCGGGCCTCCGGGGGCCACCTTCCTGTGGAGCCCGGCCACCGACCTGAACGATCCGAGCCTGGGGGCCCCCATCGCTGCCCCGGATGTGAGCACGACCTACGTGGTGCTGGTGACCGACACGAACGGCTGTTCGGACACCGATACGGTGGAGGTGGCGGTATTGCCTGCGCCCCCGGTGGACGCCGGCGCCGACCTCACGATCTGTGCGGGCGACACGGCCCAGGTGGTCGCCTCCGGTCCCACGGCGGTCAGCCTGGCCTGGTCGCCGCCCAACAGCGGGCTCAGCGATGGGAGCATCATTGACCCGCTGGCCTTCCCCGGCACCACCACCACCTACGTGCTCTGGGTGCAGGACGCCAACGACTGCACGGCCACCGATACCATGACGGTGTTCGTGAACGCGCTGCCCAATGCCAGCGCAGGCCCCGACGTGGCCCTGTGCCTCGGGGGTAGCGCACAGCTCAACGGCGGTGGCGGCAGCACCTACCTGTGGACCCCGGCCACCGGCCTGGATGACGCCACGGCAGA
This sequence comes from Bacteroidota bacterium, assembly GCA_014584605.1. Lineage (GTDB taxonomy): Bacteria > Bacteroidota > Bacteroidia > Flavobacteriales_F > PHOS-HE28 > PHOS-HE28. Next base: position 11,903 of record JACTMO010000017.1, read on the forward strand.
GGACCCTTTGGCCACCGTCACCGGCAACACCACCTACCATGTGCTGGTGACCGACGGCAACGGATGCAGCGCGACCGACAGCGCCACCGTGACGGTGAACCTGCCGGTGAACGCGGGCACGAACGGGGCCGCCACGGTATGCAGCGATGGCGCGGTGGTGGACCTGAGCACCCTGCTGGGCGGATCGCCCGATGGCGGTGGCACCTGGAACCCGTCGTCCACCTACACACCGGGCGGCGGAGGTGGGACCTTCAGCTACGTGGTGGCCGCCCAAGCCCCTTGTGCGAACGACACCGCGCTGGTGACCATCACCGAGCTGGCGGCCCCGGATGCCGGTGCGGACGCCTCCCTGGAGCTGTGCAGCACGGGCACGCCCATGGACCTCTTCGCCGTGCTGGGTGGAAGCCCCGATCCGGGCGGTGTGTGGGCCGATCCGAACGGCCTGCCCTTCAGCGGTGTGTTCGATCCCGCGCTCTGGCCGGGTGGCAGCATCTGCACCTACTTCGTGCCGGGTCAGGCCCCCTGCTCGTCCGACACCGCTGCCGTGACGGTGACCGTGACGGCCGCTCCCGATCCGGGCGGATCGAGCGCGGTGAGCCTGTGCAGCAGCGGTACGGCGTTCAACCTCACCGATTCGCTCACCGGAACGCCGGACGCATCGGGCACCTGGACCGACCCGAACAACGCCCCTCATGGCGACGTGTACGATCCGGCCGTGGATGAACCCGGCGTGTACACGTTCACCGTCGCAGCCCAAGGCGGTTGTCCGGACAGCAGCGCCACGGTCACGGTGACCGAGCAGGCCCCTGCGGTGGACGCCGGACCGGACCTCACGCTCTGCATCGGCGACACAGCACAGCTCAGTGCCAGCGGTGGCCCCGGCTACAGCTGGTCGCCGGGCACCGGTCTGAGCGCCACCGATGTCGCTGATCCGTTGGCCTACCCCACCAGCACCACGACCTACGCGCTCACGGTGACCGATGTGCAAGGATGCACGGCCACGGATGCGGTGACCGTGACGGTGAACGCCCTGCCAACGGTGGATGCCGGAGCCGATGCATCGATCTGCGCGGGTGAGCCCACCACCCTGGGAGGTTCGCCCACCGCGCCGCCGGGCAGCACGGTCCTGTGGAGTCCTGGCACTGGTTTGAACGACCCCAACGTGGCCAACCCCACCGCACAACCCGCCACCACCACCACGTACATCGTGGTCGTACAGGGGCCGAACGGCTGTGTGGACAGCGACACAATGACCGTGACGGTGAATCCCTTGCCGACGGTGAGCGCGGGCAACGACACCACCATCTGCACCGGGGCGAGCGTGCAGCTCGACGGCAGCGGCACGGGCAGCTTCCAGTGGTCGCCGGGCACGGGCCTCAACGATCCCGGAGCGGAGGACCCGATCGCCACGCCCACCAGCACCACCACCTATACCCTGACGGTGACCGACGCCAACCAGTGCAGTGCGAGCGATGCGGTGACGGTGAACGTGGGGGCCCTGCCCACAGCGGACGCGGGGCCGGACCAGTGGGTCTGTCCGGGCTTCGACGTGCAGCTCCAGGGATCCGGCGGCATCGGGTACAGCTGGTCGCCCACCACGGGCCTGAGCGACGCCACGAGCGCCAGCCCGATGGCCTCGCCGTCCAGCACCACCATCTACACGCTGACCGTCACGGACGCGGCGGGATGCAGCGGTTCCGACCAGGTGACGGTGACCGTGAACGACGACCCGCCGGTGGATGCCGGACCGGACCAGACCGCCTGCTTCGGCGATGCGGTGGTGATCGGCGGGGCACCCAGCTCGATCCCGGGTTCCACCTACCTGTGGCTCCCGGCCGCTGGCCTGGACGACCCCACGGCGGCCAACCCCACGGCCTCGCCCACGGCCACCACGCTTTACACGCTGGTGGTGTCCAACGACACCTGCACGGCCCAGGACCAGGTGCTGGTGACCATCGCGGGTGAGGCGCAGGCGGCCTTCACGGTGAGGCTGGAACCCCGCTGCGAAGGGCTGCGCGCCTACGTCACCGACCTGAGCCAGGGTGCGGTGGCCTGGCTGTGGACCTTCAGCGACGGCACCACCTCCACCGATCCACAACCCTCCCCGGTCCTGCCCTACGGTGGCGACCTCACGGTGACGCTGACGATCACCGATGCCCAAGGCTGCACCGCCTCGGTCACGCAGAACTATCCCGCCGGCACGCTGGACGACCATACCGACATCACCGTGCCCAACATCTTCACGCCGAACGGCGACGGGGAGAACGACCTCTTCGGTCCGAACACCGATGCCGAACTTGGAGGTTGCCTGCAGATGGCGATCTTCAACCGCTGGGGCCAGAAGATGTGGGAGAGCCTGGGCAACGCCACCCGCTGGGATGGGCGCACCTTCGCCGGGGAACCCGCCGTGGTGGGTACGTACTTTTATGTGATCGACCTCAACGGGGTGCGTTATGAAGGCAGCATCCAACTCATGCGCTGAACCATGGATCGCACAAGGACCTCCCTCCTCTTGATCCTGCCTTTGCTGCAGGGCTGCTGGCATCTCGACTGCACGGACGCTCCCGGTCCGTCCGTTGCGCGCGACCTCGCGCTGGAGGTCTTCAAGGGCGTGATCACCGAGGGCAGCATCGATGTCGATATCGCGCAGGGCCCCGTGCAACAGGTGCGGGTGGAGGGGCCTGCCGCCGCACTGGACCTGTTGAACACGGAGGTCAAGGACGGCGTCTGGCACGTGCGCACCCGGAAGTGCTTCAACAGCGACGTGGACCTGGTGGTGCACATCACTGTGCCGGTGCTGGAACGCGTGGGTGTGGCCGGATCGGGGGATGTGCGTTGCATGGGCTCCTTTGCCAGTGAACGGTTGGAGGTGAGCGTGGCGGGCAGCGGCGACATCACCGCCCCGGTGAGCACACCCCGGCTGGAGGTGTCCATCCTGGGTTCAGGGGATGTGCACCTCAGCGGCACCGCCGGCGAGGCGCGCATGAACATCACCGGCAGCGGCGGCATCAACGGTCTGGAGCTCAGCGCGGGCCGTGCGGAGGTGGAGATCACAGGCAGCGGCGATGCCACCCTCACCGTGGTGGAGACCCTGGACGCGAACATCCTGGGCAGCGGCAGCGTGCATTACCGCGGCACGCCCAAGGTCGCCTCCAACATTTCAGGGTCCGGCGCCGTGGCCCCGGTGCCATGAGGGGAACCCTCTCCCTGCTCGCGGCAGTGCTGCTCGCGGGCGGCGCATCCGCGCAATCCAAAAGCGAGAAGCGGGTGGGCCCCAAGGTGCACGACGACGGCGGTCGTTGCGACACATCGGCCTGGCAGCTCGTTTTCAGCGACGAGTTCGACGGCGACCGCCTGGACCCCGAACGGTGGCGCACCTGGTTCCCTTACAGCAACGATGGCAGCGACCGCTGTGACGGCTGCCGCGTAATGGGCACGAGCAACACCATCTTCCGCGACGAGCTGGTGCAGGTGAGCGGAGGGCAGCTGCACCTGGGCGTACGTGCGCGTGCGGGAGAGTGGTACGGCCAGCGCAAGGAGCACGAAGGAAGCATGGTCCATTCGGTGGGCGACGTTCGTTTCACCCATGGCCGTTTCGAGGTGCGGTGCCGCATCCCCAAGGGCACCGGGCTTTGGCCCGCCTTCTGGGGCTTCGGTGGGGAGACCGAGGTCGACGTCTTCGAGTTCTGCGGCGAGCGTCCGGACCTGTTCAAGGGTGCCCTGCACCGCTGGGGCAGGCCCAAGTTCTCCAACGGCGGGCGCAAGCGCATGCCCGACCTCTCCCAGGACTTCCACGACTACGCAGTGGAATGGGAACGGGACGGGATCAGCTGGTACATCGATGGGCAGCTGGTCCACTATCGCGGCCGCTTCGTGGACAAGCGCGGCAGGCCCCTCCCCGCTTGCGGTCGCGAGGCTGGAGCACATTTCACCGCGCCCTACTTCCCGCGCGCCGGGGACGGGCTCCACATCATCCTGGACCTGGCCGTCAGCGAACCCAAGGGGTTCTGCAAGGGACCCAAGGTGCCCGTGCCCTGGCCGGAGGGCACCAGCTTCGACGTGGAGCATGTCCGCGTGTACCAGCGAAGCACAGCCTCCCCGGCACCCTGAACCCCGGCGACGGCCCGCAATTCCACCTTGGGGACACCACGACCCCGCGCTTCCGGTCGCAGTTAGTATGCACGCATACCTTTACGGCTATCTTGGTGCCGCAGCCGGAACGCAATGACCCCCGAGGAGACCATCGACTTCCCCATCCGCCGCGTGTGGAGCCGCATTGCGCGCATCTACAACACCGAGGCGGCCAAGTACGGGGGCAGCATGGCCATCGGGCAGATCCTGTTGAACATCGGTCCGGAAGGCACGCCCAGCACCAAGCTCGGACCCAAGATGGGCATGGAGGCCCGCAGCCTCGTGCGCACCCTGCAGACCATGGAGGTCGAGGGCCTCATCAAACGCATCGCCGACAAGGCGGACAAGCGCGTGGTGCGCATACACCTCACGGCGAAGGGCAAGCAGATGCGCGACGTGAGCCGTGATACCGTGGTGCGGTTCAACCAGGCCGTGCAGTGCCGTTTCACGGCCGCGCAGCTCAACAACTTCAGGCAAGTGATGAACGAACTGGACCGGATACTCGAACAAGAACAACTCTTCTGAGAATGCTTCACCGCAACGACGCAATGAACGGCAAGGCTCCGCCAAGGAAACCCAAATGGCGTTGCGTTGTCTTTACGTCCATTGCACGTTGCTGTGAAAAACCGACCGAACACAGATGACCAAGAGATCGATCAAGAAGGTAGCCGTGCTCGGCTCCGGCGTCATGGGCAGCCGCATCGCCTGCCATTTCGCGAACGTGGGTGCAGAGGTGCTGCTCTTGGACATTCCGACACCGGCCAAGGACGGTGCCCCGCCGAGCGCAGCCGAGAAGAACAAGCTGGTGGACGAGGCCCTCACCGCCGCGCTCAAGAGCAATCCCTCGCCCATCTACGACAAGCGCTTCGCGAAGCGGATCAGCACCGGCAACTTCACCGACGACCTGCCGAAGATCAAGGACTGCGACTGGGTGATCGAAGTGGTGGTGGAGCGGCTCGACATCAAGCAGCAGGTGCTGGCCAACGTGGAGAAGTACCGCACGCCGGGTACGCTCATTACCACGAACACGAGCGGCATTCCGATCCACGCCATCGCCGAAGGCCGCAGCGACGACTTCCGCAAGCACTTCTGCGGCACGCACTTCTTCAATCCGCCGCGCTACCTGCCGCTGCTGGAGCTGATCCCCGGCCCGGATACGGATCCCGCGGTATTGAGCTTCCTGGAGGAGTATGGATCACGCGTGCTGGGGAAGGTCACCGTGCTGTGCAAGGACACGCCCGCCTTCATCGCCAACCGCATCGGCGTGTTCGGCATCATGGGCTTGTTCCACCTGGTGGAAGAAATGGGTCTCACCGTGGAGGAGGTGGATCGCCTCACCGGTCCGGTGCTGGGCCGTCCGAAGAGCGCGACCTTCCGCACCGCCGACGTGGTGGGCCTGGACACGCTGGTACACGTGGCGAAAGGCGTGCAAGCGAACTGCCCGAACGACGAGCAGAACGCCACGTTCGCACTGCCGAACTACCTCGCGACGATGGTGGAGAAGAACATGCTCGGCAGCAAGACCGGCAAGGGCTTCTTCTTCAAGGACCGGTCATCGCCCAAGGGGGAAATTCTCCAGCTCGACCTGAAGACGCTCGAGTACAAGCCGCAGGTGAAGCCCAAGTTCAAGACACTCGATGACGCGAGGAAGGAAGAGGACTTGCGCAAGCGAATGACCATTCTCTATTCAGGCGGCGACAAAGCAGGCGACTTCTATCGGCGGAGCTTCCATGGGCTGTTCGCGTACGTGAGCCACCGGATCCCGGAGATCACCGATGCGCTGTTCAAGATCGACGACGCCATGCGCGCGGGCTTCGGTTGGGAGATGGGGCCGTTCGAGTTGTGGGATGCCGTGGGGATGAAGAAGGTGATGGAGGTAAAGGAAGTGAAGGTGGCGGCCTGGGTCAATGAAATGATCGCGGCCGGTCAGACGACCTTCTACAAGACCGAAGGCGGCAAGCGGCTTTACTACGACATCGCGAGCAAGAGCTACAAGCCCGTGCCGCGCGCGGAAGGCACCATCGTACTCAGCGAACTACCCGAGAGTTCCATCATCTGGCAGAACAAGAGCTGCCGGGTGCGCGAGCTGGGCGACGGCATCCTGTGCGTGAGTTGGAGCACCAAGATGAACACCTTCGGCGCGGAGGTGATCCAGGGCCTCAACAAGGCCATCGACCTCGCCGAGCAGGGCTACAAGGGTCTGGTGGTGTACAACGATGGCGCGCTCTTCAGCGCGGGCGCCAATGTGGGCATGATCTTCATGATGGCCGTGGAGCAGGAGTACGACGACCTGGACATGGCCATCCGCACCTTCCAGAACACCATGATGCGCATGCGGCACAGCAGCATCCCCGTGGTGGCCGCGCCGCACCAGCTCTGCCTCGGCGGCGGCACCGAGCTCTGCCTGCACGCCGATAAAGTGGTGGCGCACGCCGAGACCTACATGGGCCTGGTGGAATTCGGCGTGGGCGTGATCCCCGGCGGCGGCGGCAGCAAGGAGTTCGCGCTGCGCCTCAGCGATGAACTGAAGGAGGGCGACATCCGCATCAACGCGCTGCGCGAGCGCTTCCTCACCATCGGCCAGGCCAAGGTGAGCACCAGCGGCGAAGAGGCTTTTGCCCTCGGCTACCTGCGCCGCGGTACCGACGAGGTGATCGTGAGCCGCGCGCACCAGCTGGCCTACGCCAAGAAATGCGCCCTCGACCTTTGGGAGCGCGGCTACACCAAGCCGCCCATGCGCAAGGACATCAAGGTGCTGGGCCGCGAAGGGCTGGGCATCGTGTACGTGGGCGCGAACAGCATGCAGAGCGGCAATTACATCAGCGAGCACGACACGCTGATCTCGCAGAAGCTGGGGCACGTGCTCTGCGGCGGTGACTTGTCGGAACCCACAGAGGTGAGCGAACAATACCTACTGGACCTGGAGCGGAAGGCTTTCCTGGAACTGTGCATGCAGCGGAAGACGTTGGAGAGACTTCAGTCGATCATTACTTCGGGGAAGGTGCTCAGGAACTGATGAAGCCGGTGCGCTACATAGTGCGTGATGGTTTGGGCGTGCCCCCGTCTCAAAAGCAGGCGGGGTCCGGCTTTCCGCTGCAAGTCCGCGCCCGGATTACCGGGCTTGCGGGCTTTCCGCTTCAATCCGTCACGCGAAATGCCAGCGCCTTGTCATGGTGAACCAAGAATGGACCTGTGACATTCTGGAAAAGCGACTGCTTCGTTCTGAGAATGAGCATTGCGAATTCAAGAAAGCACAGCACGGCTTCGACAAGGACAATTTGGCCGAGTACTGTGCTGCACTCTCGAACGAAGGCGGTGGCGACTTGGTGCTTGGCGTCATAGACAAAGCTCCACGCACCATCGTTGGCAGCAGTGCCTTCCACGACCTGAACGAAGTGAAGCTTTTCCTGTTGGACAAACTGAAGGTGCGCGTCAATGTCACTGAACTCCAATGTGACGGCAAGAGAGTGCTGATCTTCCATGCACCGCCAAGGCCCAAAGGCAAAGCGATCGGGTTCAAAGGCCGCTTCCAAATGCGCAGCGGAGAAAGCCTGGTTCCGATGCCTTTTGAAATGCTGGCGGCGATCACTGAGGAAGGCACACTCGACCGCTCGCAGGAGTTCATCGTTGGAGCGACACTGGATGATCTTTCCACTACGGCCATTGAGCGTTTTCGCGACATATGGTCAAGAAAGACGGGCAACCGGGAGCTCGCATCGCTCGAGCCAAGCCGATTGCTTCATGATGCTGGGCTTGTTGGACCGAACAACGAGGTCACTATTGCCGCCATGGTGCTGCTGGGCAGTCGCAAGTCAATGACCCGCTGGCTGCCACAAGCGGAAGTCATTCTGGAATATCGGTCGTCAGCCACCTCGATTCCCTATCAAGCACGCGAGGAGTTCCGTGAGGGTTTCTTCGATATGGACCAACGGCTCTGGTCAGCGATCAAAGCACGCACACAGGTCCAGCACATACGTGAAGGCCTGTTCATCCGCGACATCCCTGACTTTGAAGAAGAGGTGGTTCGAGAGGGATTGCTCAATGCTATCTGTCACCGAGACTATGCGAACGGTGCCTCGGTGTTCATTCGACAAGCGCCGGAGTTGTTGGAACTGGAAAGCCCCGGCGGATTCCCAGCTGGCATTACACCGGAAACGGTGATCACACGCCAGTACCCACGGAACCGTCTGATCGCCGAAACACTCCAGCTCTGCGGTCTAGTGGAACGTTCAGGACAAGGAGCGGATAAGATGTTCCGCATGCAGATCGAGCAATCCAAGCCAAGACCTGACTACGGAGGCACAGATGAGCACCGGGTGGTTCTGAAGTTGCGAGCAACCATTCAGGACAGAGCATTCATTCACTTCCTGGATCAAGTAGGCCAGGAAATGCAGGCCACTTGGACGGTGAGCGACCTCTTGCTCTTGGACGATGTTCGGTCTGGCAAAGTGAAGCCGGATGGACAAGCTCTCGTGCGCTTCGTCGAACAAGGACTTGTTCAGCGCATAAGTCGAGGACGGGGAGTGCGCTACATCCTTTCCAAACGTTACTATCAGGCGACTGACCAAGAGGGCAGATATACCCGTGACCTCGGCTTGGATAAGGAGACGAACAAAGAACTGCTCTTGAAGCACCTCAGGAACTTTAAGCATGCCTCAATGTCCAAGTTCCTTGGAGTACTCCCGGCATTGACCAGATGGCAGATCACCACACTCTTGAAGGAACTACGAGCAGAGGGCAAGATCCACTTCGTCGGCGTGAAACGAGCAGGTCATTGGGCTTTGACCAGCCCTACCTCAAAACAACCTCGTTGAACTCAAAGTCGACCTCAAAACCCAAGCCTTTAAAAACATCATATCCTTGACTATCAGGACACTTGCATTGAGTAATCCAAAGAACTAAAACTCAGAGACCACTCAAAGCCTAAATGACCAAGGCGGAAGCCATACGACACGTCCTTGAGGACAACCACGGAGTTGCAACCTGGGAGATCATCTACAGCCAGATCTCACGGTACTACCCCGATGCTCAGCGCTCACAAGAGTGGAAAGCGGGCATCAGGGGAGTACTCTATCGCGAGATCCGAAATGGCCGTTCATTCAAGATGCTTGACACTGGTGTCGTGAGCTTGTTCGACTATGACGAGAGGAATCAAGTGCTTGATGAGGACAAGCCGTCCGTCACGACAAAGGATATTCTTCTCAGCATACGAATTGGCCAAGAGAGATTCCGAAAGAAGCTGCTGCTTTCCCTTTCCTCATGCCCGATCACCGGACTTGATGATGCCCGCCTGCTGAACGCTAGTCACATCAAACCATGGGCGGTTTGCGACAATGCTGAACGGCTGGATGTCCGCAATGGCTTTATACTGAGCCCGACAGTCGACAAACTCTTTGACAAGGGGCTGATCACGTTCGAGGACAACAAACGAATGCTGATTGCGAAGTCTCTTTCCAAGAAGAACGTTGAGCGCCTTGGCCTAGAACATGGTCGGGCATACCCGAAACTTCCCGTTCAAAGCAGGGAAGAGTTCCTTCAGTTCCACCGAGACTACATCTTCGACAAGAAGTGATGACCACGGCCACTCAAATACCCGTCGTTCTTCACAGCAGTGGCTCACTTGCTAATGCAACGCACCCTGACGATTTCGTAATCGTTGACATCGCCTTCTTCCCGGCGGAACTGTCCACAATACCTCAACATAGCCGCAGCCGCTTTATCCCGTGTTGTGCTCCTCACGGTTCTAGTCTCGTTCTCATCATCACCAGCGCGCTGAGGAGAACGAGCTGTGACACGCCAGCGCTTCCTTGGTCTCGTATCAACTGCCATGGTGATCGGATTTGCCGAAAAGATAGACTCCCGACGACAACATCAATCCCACGTACCGCACTCCGCGTGAGCGATCGAAGCGGCACCCCGCAGGGCTGTAATCAGCCCGAGGAGTACAGCGGAGAGCGCGACCCCGAGCCCCGGCCTTGCGCCGGGGGAGGGGACACGCCCAAAAAGAACACACAGCAATGAACGCATTTATCATCTCCGGGTTCCGCAGCGCAGTGGGCGAGGCCCCCCGCGCCTGCCCGCCGAGGCTTCAGCGGAGGTGGGGTAAGTTCCGTTTCGCACGTCCAACACCCTGATTCTGAGAACAAAACCGCATTTGTAACACTTTCGTATACCTTTGTGTTACAAACGAACGAGCCATGGAACGCCCCTCGGTAGAAAAGCTGGTACTGGCGCGCATTGAAGAGCGTGGCCGGGGCAGTGTGCTTGTGCCCAAGGACTTCCGCGATCTGGGCAGTCGTGGCGCGGTGGCGGTGGCCTTACACCGGTTGGTGAAGCGGGAGGTGCTGCGCAACATCGGGAACGGGCTGTACTGCATGCCTACCCCGGATCCCTTCTTGGGAGAGACCACAGCCTCTATCGACGACATAATGAAGGCGGTGGCGAAGCGGGATGGGATCACGCTTCGTCCGACCGGAGCACGCGCTGCGAACTTGATCGGGATCTCCACCCAGGTGGCCGCTCGTACGGTCTACCTCACCAATGGTCGCGCCCGCAAGATCCGCATACCGCGTTCGCGACCTGACCACATCGAACAGGTGATCCCATTGCGACACACCAGCGCACGCTACATGAACGCGCGCACGGAGATCGGCTACCTGGTGATCCAAGGTTGCCGCAGCCACGGTCGCAAGCATTTCGGCAAGGAGGAATATGCAGCGCTGAGCCACCGGTTGCCACCCGCCGCGAAACGCGAACTGTTGCAGGATCTGGACACCGCACCGGCATGGATCGCGGACATCATGCGTCGCTTGGCGGCGGAAGCCCAATGAGCATCCACCGCTTCCTGCATATCACAGAGGATCGACAGCGCACCTTGCTCGGTGATGCGAACCGGAAATTCCCGCTTTCCATCGAGAGCATCGAAAAGGATGTCTATGTCTGCCTCTTCCTGGAGAAGGCGATGGCATTACCAGACATAGGCGAACACCTCACCTTCAAAGGTGGCACGTCCCTGTCAAAGGCACACAAGATCACGGATCGCTTTTCGGAAGATGTTGATCTGGTGATGGACCGCACGGCACTTGGACTTTCGGACGATGCCATACCGGTATCAAAACACTCGCCACGGCAACAGAAAGAACGCGCGAAGAGGATCGCCAAGGCGTGTCGTGCCTGGGCGGCGGATGTTCTGTTGCCAGCGCTGCGCGCGTCACTTGCGAGCGAGTTGCAGGGCCGCATTTGGAGCCTGGAACTCAATGCCGACAGCGACAACCATGAGACCGTGATCTCCTTCGGCTACCCCAAACTCTTCGACTCTGGTGGTGGTTACTTACTTGAGCATGTCAAGATGGACCTCGTTGCGAAGACCGATGCTTGGCCAAGCACAGCGCTACCCGTGCGTGCATACGTCCATGAACTGTTCGCCGATGAGTTGGGTACTGGATCATTTGAGGTAAGAACGCTCGAAGCCGAACGCACCCTGATCGAGAAGGCACTCCTGCTGCACGAGGTATTGGTCCAGCGACCGGAAGGCCCTAGACCTCGACTGGCACGGCACTACTTCGACCTGTACTTCCTGCACCATGCGGGCGTGACGGCGAAGGCCATGGAACGAGCGGGCCTCTATGCTGCTGTTGTGGAGCAACGGAGCATCTATTACCGCTATCCGGGCGTGGACTACGAAGCGTTGTTCAGCAATGGCTTCAGCATCATTCCGCAAGGTGCAGCGAGCGCAGCATGGCAACAGGATTACGAGGGCATGTCCAGCGATATGTTCTATGGCACGATCCCGCCATTCGAAGATGTGATGCACGCCGCCCAGGAACTCGAGGATCTCTTCCGCGTGCATCTGCGGAGCAACACGAATTCAACAACGCCGGTGAACCGGCAAGCCATACCATGAACGCATACATCATCTCCGGTTTCCGCAGCGCAGTGGGCAAGGCCCCCCGCGGCAAATTCCGTTTCACCCGCCCGGACGACCTGGCCGCGCGCGTGGTGCAGCACCTGATGGCCTCCGTGCCCAACCTCGCCACCGAGCAGGTGGACGACGTGATCGTGGGCAACGCCACGCCTGAGGCCGAGCAGGGCCTGAACGTGGGCCGCATGATCAGCCTGATGGGCCTCAATACTGACAAGGTGCCGGGCATGACGGTGAACCGCTATTGCAGCAGCGGCAGCGAGACCATCGCCATCGCCGCGGCCAAGATCCACAGCGGGCATGCCGATGTGATCATCGCCGGCGGCGTGGAGTGCATGAGCCCGATCCCCTTCGGCGGCTGGCGCATCGTGCCCAACTATGAGGTGAGCAAGGCCAACCCCACCTACTACTGGGGCATGGGCCTCACCGCCGAGGCCGTGGCGCGCGACTTCAAGGTGAGCCGCGAGGACCAGGACGCCTTTTCGCTGAAGAGCCACGAGAAGGCGCTGGCGGCGATCAAGGAAGGCCGCTTCAAGGACGAGATCGTGCCGGTGGAAGTGGAGCGCGTGTACCTCGACGAGAAGGAGAAGCGCCAGGTGGAGAAGTACGTGGTGGACACGGATGAAGGTCCGCGCGCGAGCACCCTGGAGGGCTTGGCGAAGTTGAAGCCGGTGTTCGATGCGAAGGGCACGGTAACGGCGGGCAACAGCAGCCAGACCAGCGATGGCGCGGCCTTCGTGCTGGTGGTGAGCGAGCGCATGCTGAAGCAGCTGAACGTGAAGCCGATCGCGCGCCTCCTCTCCTACCACGTGGCGGGCGTGGAGCCGCGCATCATGGGCATCGGCCCCGTGGCGGCGGTGCCCAAGGCGCTGGAGAAGGCCGGGCTGAAGAAGAGCGACATCGGGCTGTTCGAGCTGAACGAGGCCTTTGCCTCGCAATCGCTGGCGGTGGTGCGCGAGTTGGGCATCGACCCGGAGCTGGTGAACGTGAACGGCGGGGCGATCGCGCTGGGGCATCCGCTGGGCTGCACGGGAACCAAGCTCACCGTGCAGCTGCTGAACGAGATGCGGCGCCGCAAGCAGAAGTACGGCGTGGTGACCATGTGTGTGGGGACCGGGCAGGGAGCGGCGAGTGTTTTCGAGTTGCTCAACTGATGGAACAGAAGCGTGATAGTTGTTGGGGCGTGCCCCCACCTCAAATGCAGGCGGGGTCCGGCTTTCCGCTGCAAGTCCGCGCCCTGATTATAGGGCTTGCGGGCTTTCCGCTCCAACTCTACACTTGCTCGCCTCGTGGATACATCATCTTCGAGGGAAGATTTCCTCTGAAGGAGACTGAGCAGGATCGTAGGTGAACCAATCCG
>JACTMO010000002.1 GCA_014584605.1 Bacteroidota bacterium
CCGACACGCCGGACCTGACGCCGTTCGTGGCGGTGCCGAGGGCACCGCAAACCAACCAAGCCCCTCAAAATCAAGGAGAAGGGCAAACCCATTCTGTCGCAGCGTTAAAAATCGGCGCCGGGAACGCGCTGCCGCCCGCGTCTGGCGGGCATTACAGCGCGTTCCCGGCGGGTCCTTTCTTGACGCGCCAAGAAAGGACCAAAGAAGCGCGCTCGGCTGGCACCGAGCCCGGCCCGCTCCCACCCACCCGCCCCGCGGGCCGAGATCAGAGGAGATATCGTCCGGTCCCGTGCCGATGGCCTTGGTGCGGCTGTTGAGAACGGGGTGTTGTTCCATGCAAAGGGGCAACGTCGTCCCTGTGCGGCAGCAAGGGCCTGCGCGTTGCGCAGCCTGCGGTTTCGCGGCATAAGCTGCGGCCTGATGCGAAGCTGCGGCCGCAGTTATTCCACGTCCCTTGCTGGCGCGCTCCGCCGTTGCGATCCCCCTGCATGAACAACACCCCAAATACCAACAGCATCATGAGCACCAAGGCGTACATCGGACACGGGACCCGGCACCAACAGTTCGACATCGTGGACGTTGTCCTGGATGTCGAGAAGATGCAGGAACACATCTTCGAATTCGAAGGCCGGCGCTACCTGAAGGTGAGCGTTGCCGGCCGCAAAGAGCCCGGGAAGTACGGTGCAACGCACACGGTGTACGTGCGCACGCGCACCGAAAGCGCAGTGGCCGAGCCGGAACCGAAACCGGTCCGGAAGAAGGGTACGAAAAAGGCGTAGGCCTGTCAATCCCGAAATCAAGGGCCGGTGAAAACCGGCCCTTGATGCATTACCATGGAAAAGGGATCGTTCACGACCTGCGGCCCATCCGTCCTGAAGTGCGTGGAGGGATCGGTGTCGGCCCAAGGTGTGGCGCGCCGGGGGAACGGGATGTGGTGACACCTGCGGCGACGCCAAGGAACGCGCGGAATTCGTTCGCGCTGAAGCAATATCGCGCGAACCAATTCCGCGTCCTCCTTGCCCTTATCCCCGGTCGCGCCGGGAGGGATCGGCCTAACCGATCCCAACCATGGAACACAATTCCCTTCTTACGACCGTGAACGAAGCGCAGCTCGTTTACAGGAACACCACACCGGCGGCGGCACGGCCCAAGGTGAGCACGAGCGCTGATGCCTACCAGATGCTGTACCCGCTGTTCGATGCGTGCATGGACATGCGCGAGGAGTTCTGGATGCTCCTGCTCGATCGGGGCAACCGCGTGAAGTGCGCCTACCGCGTGAGCCAGGGCGGCATGCACGGGACCGTGGCGGACCCGAAGCTCATCTTCGCCGCCGCCCTGAAAGGCCTGGCCGCCGGCATCCTGCTGGCGCACAACCACCCGAGCGGCCGCGCCACGCCCAGCGAGGAGGATGTGCTGCTGACGCGCAAGCTGCGGGAAGCCGGCCGCTTCTTGGACATCGCCGTGCATGATCACCTGATCATCACCCGCGAAGGCTACTACAGCTTCAGCGACAACGGGGCCCTGTGACCGGCAACCGGTACACGGTTCCTTTCCCGCGCGGGGTGGCCCGGGGAGCTTCGCGGCATGTTCCTGGGAGACGCGCTGAAGGTCATGGACAAGGTGGACGGGAGGGGCGCTCCGGTGCCCTTCTCGATCACCTGGGTGACCTACGACCGGCGGCGCGGCACCGGTGGAAAAGTGAAGCGACTGAGCCGCGCCGTGCGCTGCGGTGCAAAGCACAGCCTGCAGCGCCATCGCCAGGTGGCCGTGAAGCCCGTGAACGGCCGCGCACACCCCTACCCCATCCACCTGCGCCTGATCCTGCGCATCAACGACGAGCCTGTGCTATGAACAGCCCCCTCGACGCACTCGGTGACGCCACGCTGTTCTTCGACGTGGCCACCAAGGCGAGCATCTTCACGGAGAGCTCGTCGGTGCGCGTGCGCGGCCGCTTCGGCCCCACCCGGACCGAGAAGGAGATGGGCGTGGTGAACCTGGGCAACGTGGCCGCCTGGGGTGCCAGCAACGACTGGCCGCAGCGCGTGGTGGAGGAGATGCGCAGCAGCGACCTGCTGCGGCCGCTGGCCCGCAAGCACGCCAAGCGGATGATCGGTCAGGGCCTGGTGTACGGCACCACGACCATCGATGAGCGGACCGGCGAGGAGAAGATGAAGGTGATGCGCCACCTGGAGATCGACCGGTGGCTGAAGCGCACCAACATCAGCATGTTCCTGTACGGGAGCTGGATCGACTGGGTGCAGCAGGGCAACGTCTTCCCCGAGCTGCAGATGGACCTGAGCGGCCAGGTGGCCGGCCTGTACCACCAGGACGCCACCCGCTGCCGCCTGAGCCTGAAGGACGACTACGGCCGCATACCCCACTGCTACATCGGCGGCGACTGGGCCAGCGGCGGCACCGAGAGCGCCAAGGGCACCTTCAAGCTGCCCGCCGTGGACCCCTTCTTCGACGTGGCCGGCCAGATCCGCGCCAGCAAGCAGGGCCGGTTCATCATGCCCATCCGCCTGCTGGTGGATGACCAGGACTACTACGGCGAGGCCCCATGGCACGGCCTGATCCACGGCGGCTACCTGGACCTGGCCCGGGCGATCATCGCCGCGAAGAAGTACCTGACCGAGAACCTGAGCCACATCCGCTACCACGTGGAGATCGGCAGCGAGTTCTGGGCGCTGAACAACCCCGGGTGGGACCAGAAGAAGCCCGAGGAGAAGAAGGCCATCAAGGCCGAGGTGGTGAAGGCCTTCACCAAGTGGGCGACCGGCATGGACAAGGCCGGCCGCACCCTGGTGACCGACATGCTGACGGACGACATCGCCGGCAAGAAGGAGTACCGCAGCCTGTGGAAGATCACCCCCATCAAGCTGGAGATCCCCACCGGGGCCTATGTGGAGGACAGCAGCGAGGTGGACGCGAAGATCATCCGCGCGTTCATGGACCAGAGCCTCTTCGGCGCCACGCCCAGCAAGGACCGGAACAGCAGCGGCAGCGGCAGTGACAAGCGGATCGCCCACACCCACGAGCTGATCGACAACCAGATCGACTGCGAGCTGATCCTGAGCCCGCTGGACGTGGTGGCCGAGGTGAACGGGTGGCACGAGAAGTACGGCAACGGCCAGATGCTGAAGTTCTGGTTCCGCGGCTACCACAGCGCCACGCTGGACCGCACCCTGGGCGCGGTGAGCGAGAGCGATCCGACGAAAAAGGTCAACTGAGATGCCCCTGTTCGCCACCACCGAGCAACTGCGCGAGTTCTACCCGGCGCGGGTGACCTTCGACCTGGACGACCTGAAGCCCACCCTGGAGACCGTGGAGCAGGAGTACCTGGTGGAACAGGTGCTGGGTCATGAACAATACGCCGAGCTGAAGGAGGCGTGGGAGGACGACGCGCTGGACGACGAGCAGATCGAGCTGCTCCGGCTGTGCCGCCGCGTGGTGGCTCCGCTGGCCATCCGGTCGTTCACCGGGCTGGCCAACGTGGAGTTCTCCTCCGGCGGCCTGGTGACCGGCCAGACCGAGCACAAGCGGCCGGCGAGCGAGTGGCGCACACGCGACCTGGAGCGCAGCATGCTGGAGCAGGGCTTCCGCGCACTCGACGTGCTGCTCGCCTACCTGGTAGACCACGCCGAGGACTTCCCCACGTGGACCGAGAGCGAGCAGTACATCGAGCTGACCACCGGCTGGGTGCGCCACACGCGCGAGTTCCAGCGCTGGGTGAACATCAACAACAGCGGCTACCTGTTCCTGCGCATGCGGCCGGTGATGCGCCGGATCGAGGCCGGACCCGTGCAGGACGCGCTGTGCAGCACCGCCGTGGCCGAGGACCTGCGCACCAAGCGCACCGATGAGACCCTGAGCGCAGCCGAGGCCGAAGCCCTGGAGCTGCTGCACCAGGCCGTGGTGCACCTGACCATGGCCCACAGCATCGTGGAGCTGGCCCTGAACATCGATGGCGTGCGCGGGGTGTGGACCTTCAACACCGTGCTGGGCCAGACCAGCGGCGGGCCGATGCCGGCCAGCGACGCGCGGCTGAACCAGCGCATCACCCAGCACGAGAACCTGGGCCAGCACTTCCTGGGCAAGCTGCGCACAAAGCTGCAGGCGATCGCCGAGGCGGATGCCGCCCACCCCTACCGCAGCACGAGCTGCTACGTGGACCCGACCTCCACGCCGGCGGATCCCTTCCAAACCGACAGCCCCGTGGGGGGATTCATGGGATGAGCACTCCGAAACAGCAGTTGCACCGCGCCTGGCTGTGGCTGGCCTTCTGGCTCTTCGCGATGAGCCTCGCCGTGCTGCTGAGCGCACAAGGCTGCAGCCCGCGCCGCTACCACCTGAACCTGCCCAAACACCACCGCAGTTCATGAAAACCTTGAAGCGCATCGGTTCCTGGTTGTGGCGGCCTGTGTGGCTGCTGGTGCAGGCCTGCTGGTTCGTGGTGTGGCTAGTGGGCGGTGTGCTGCTGTACCTGGTGGCGCTGATCACCGGTGCGTTCTGGGGCGCCTGGGCCTGGCTGGCCCCCGGACCGCGGTCGCGCAAGGCCGCCCTTGGACTGCCCCCCTACTGGACACCTGGCAACCGATGATCAGCCGTGCCGCCATCACCCGCATCTGGAACGCCCTGCCCCGCGAGGTGCGCGTGGCGCTGCTGCTGGGGCTGGTGGCCGCGATGATCGCGGCGGGGATCGTGGTGGCCTGGCTGGCCTGGGACAGCGGCTATGTGCGCGATCGCCTCGGGATCGTGGCCACCACCGAGGACCTGCAGCAGCAGACCGACCACGTGGCCAGCGCAGCGAGCGAGAGCGTGGACAGCGCCGTGGGCCGCAGCCTGCGCGCCTATGACGAGGAGCTCCGCGCCTACCTGGACGCCGAGCGCCGGCAGGCCATCGACACCATCCTGACGCCGATGCTGTACGCGCTGGCCGAGCTGGACAAGCGGCAACGCCAGATGCTGAGCGCGCAGGACGCGAACACCCGCCGGCTGGACGAGCTGCCCAAGGCCTACAACGGGCAGCTGCAGCGGCTGATCGATGCGACGGACGGCGACGAGACCAGCCGCCTGCTGCGCGACATCCTGGAGCGGCTGGAGACCATTGAACGCGACCGACCGACCGACCCATCCATTCACCCGCCGCCCCGCCGAAACTCCAAGACCCGCCTGTGATGAAGTTCATCGTGATCCGCCTGAAGCGCTGGGTGCAGCCCGAGCTTGACCGCACCGTGAGCCTGCTGCGCAAGGCCAACGAACAGCTTGACCGCACCCTCCGCGAGAACACCGATCTGCGCAACCGCAACGAGGCGCTGAACGTGAAGGTGAACGGGCTGGTGGCGGACAACCGCGACCTGCACCAGCAGATCGCCCTGCTGAAGAACACCAACGAACTGCAGGGTGAGACGATCGCCCGCATGGAGCGCTACCAGAAGGAGCTGCAGGAGAAGTACGAGCACATGTTCGCCCGCGTGGTGCAGCTGGAGGCCCGCCTGAACATCGAACCCAGCACGTGATGCACGAGATCAGCAGACACGTGAGCTACCGCGAGGCCACCTTCAGCGCCACGGCCGCGCGCCTGGGCCTGGACAACACGCCCACGCCGGCGCACCTGCGCCGCATGATGCTGCTGGCCGAGCGCGTGTTCGAGCCGCTGCGGGCGCACGTGGGCGGTCCCATCGGGATCACCAGTTTCTACCGCAGCGCCAGGCTGAACAAGGCCGTGGGCGGCAGCGCCAGCAGCCAGCACTGCCTGGGCCAGGCCATGGACCTGGACATGGACCGCGTGCCGAACCCCAAGGCGACCAACGCGCAGCTGTTCCACCTGGTGCGGACCACGTTGCTCTTCGACCAGCTGATCTGGGAGTTCGGCACCGAGAAGAACCCGGACTGGGTGCACGTGAGCCTGGTGGAGGGCAGCAACCGCAAGCAGGTGCTGCGGGCCGTGCGCAACGCGAAAGGACGGACCGCCTACATCCCCTGGAAGCCATGAAGCACGCCGCGCTGTTCCTCTCCACCCTGTTGCTGGCCGGATGCGCGCTGACCCGGACGCCGTGCGAACGCGCCGACCGCCGGATCGGCCGCGCGATCGCGCTGTGCCCCGATCGCCTGCAGGCCGACACGGCCACCGTGCAGCTGCCCGGCGACAGCGCCACCCTGCCCCCGCCCGCCTATGCCCACCTGGACGTGGACAGCCTGGAGGCCGCCTGCGCCCAGCTGGCCGAAGCCCTGCGCGCCGAACGCGAGCTGTACGCCGCCATGCTGATGCCGGCGCCCCGCCGCGGTGAGCCCCTGGAGAGCTACACCGGACCGGTGCGCCGCGCCGCGGCCGCCGTGCGCGCCCAGGCCTGCCGCTATGAACCGTTCACCTACGAACACGAGCTCTTCACCGTGATCGGCCGCGGTGGCGAAGCGCCCAACCTGCTGGTGCACGTGAAGGACCGCCGGGTGGCCACCCCTTGCCCGCCGAAGGTGGAGATGGTGCGGCGCGAGGGCGTGGCCACCTGGTACCGCACCTTCTTCTGGGTGCTGGTGGCCACCGTGGCGGCCTACATCCTGGGGCGCTTCGCCCGAAAGTGGATCCTGGGCCTGGTGCTGCTGCTGCCGCTGGCCAGCCCCGCGCAGGAGCGCGTGAACACGCTGAGCGAGCGCCGCCCGGGACAGCGCCAGCTGGTGCTGACCGGCACGGTGACCGGCGCCGACAGCGCCTACCTGCAGGTGTACAGCGACGGCGACGAGCTGCTGGACGATGTGGTGACCGGCACGTGGACGCTGACCCTCGGCGACCGCGACTGGTACGTGCTGCAGTTCACCGATGCGGCAGGGCGCGTGAAGCGCATCCACGTGGCCGAGCTGAGCGAGGACCTGGTGGAGTTCTACCCGGCGATCGAAGTGGACTTCGACCGCGAGGGCAATCTGGCCCTGATGAAGCCGAGCCACCGCAAACCCGGCTGGGTGGAGTACGACATCGGCATGAGCCGGCCACGCAAGCACTGACGCCATGCACACGATCGAGGTGTTCGGCTGTGATGAACGCGACCCCAGGGCGGGCCGCTCCTACACGTTCCCCGGTGCCTGGGGTGAATGCACCCTGGCCCAGCTGGGCACCGCTGCCGCGCTGGCCAGCGTGCCGGTGGACGACGAGGACCCGCTGCGCCGCGACGTAATGGACGCCCACCGTCGCCTGCGCCTGCTGCACGAACTGACCGGCATGGCCGATGCGGTGTTCACCCGCATCGACACCGCCGACCTGCTGGCCCTGCGCGTGGACGAGGCCGGCGCCGAGCGCGTGGCCTTTCTGCCCAGCCTGGACTGGTGCTTTGAAACGCCCGTGCTCGAGAAAAGCCTGGTGCCCACCCTGACGGTGAACGGCCGCACCTGGAGCGGCCCCAACGACCGCCTGGGCCGCATGACGCTGCTGCAGTGGGGCTTCTGCGACCTGCTGCTGGGCCGCATGGCCCAGAAACCCAGCGCGGAGGCCCTGAACCACGTGCTCGGCGCCCTGTACCACGAGGCCGCCACGCCCTGGACCCACGAGCACATCGAGGCCCGCGGCGAGCAGCTGGCAGCCCTCGATGACCGCACCAAGCTGGCCGCCCTGGTGAACTACCGCGGACTGCGCGGGTGGCTGCAGAAGAAGTACCGCCGCTGCTTCCGCGCCGGCAAGGCCGACCCCCACGGCCTCAACGGCATGGTGGTGCGCCTGGCCGGACCCAAGTTCGGCCGCGTGGACGAGGTGCGCGCCGCCAACCTGCACGACGTGTTCATCCACGTGGAGCAGAGCCTGCAGGACAAGGAGGAGATGGAGAACCGCCAGAAACGCCCGTAGATGGACCCGCGCACCCAGTACATCGCCTACATGGAGGACCTGGCCAAGCGCCATGCCGACATCGCGCACAACCCGGCGAGCAAGGCCACCACGCGCTTCTTCCTGGAGCTGGACTACGAGCAACTGATGGGGTGGAACGAACCGCAGAACACCGGCTGGAACCTGGTGCTGATGGGCTTCGAGACCGTGATGGACGACAACCACCGCAACCGCTGGGTGGAGAAGGTGGTGTGCCTGTTCGACGTCCTGAAGCACGTGAAGCGCAAGGACGACCCCGCCGAGCTGCAGGCCACCTACACACAGGCCCGGGAGATCGGCGAGGAGATCCTGGCCCGCATGCGCGACCACCAGGCGGACCCCTGCAACGCCGCGGTGAGCGCGGGCATTGAAGTGCCCTATGCCCTGCAGTGGAACAGCAAGCGGACCATTGAAGTGGGGCCGCGCTGGGACAACTACCACGGCTACCGCTTCAGCGTGGACCTGTTGATGGACCAGCACGTGAAACGGAGCTCCGACCCCGCCAAGTGGATCACCCCCTGAGATGGCCATCACCCTGAACGAGCTGCCCGGACCGCTGTGCATGGTGCGCCATCCGCAGCACATCAAGGCCACCACCGATGATGTGCTCACGGACCTGCCCACCAGCGTCAACAGCGGCATCGTGTTCCAGCGCGCCGCCGTGGCCGGCGAAACGGTGACCGTGGAGCTGGCCGGGCAGAGCTGGACCTTCACGGCCGCCACCAGCCCCGACCAGAGCGGGCTGCAATTCGCCATCGGCGCGAACGCCACCGCCCAGGCCACGGCCTTCGCCGCCGCCTTCCGCCTGCACCACGCGATGCACGCGGCGTTCGACGTGTACACCAACGCCGGAGAGGTGAGCGCCTACCTGCGCAGCCCAGCGGCCGGGCTGCAGGCCGCCTGGACGCCGGCGCCGGTGGACCTGGCCACCGTACTGCTGAGCGCGCCCTGCCTCGGCCCTGTGTACCGTGAGAACATGCGCCTGGGCCTGCGCCTGCGGGTGAAGGACCGCAACACCTACCCCTTCCTCGACCTGCCCGAGCTGAGCGCAAGCCCCACCACCCGCAGCGGGGCCCGCTGGGCCACCAGCGACCCCATCGGCGAGGTGAAGTGGAACGTGGCGCCCCTGCTGAAGCCCTACTGCGCCCCCACATGGCCGGGCTACAGCCAGGAGAAGACCACTGTGAAGACCACGCTGGTGACCCCGTGGACCGCCTGGGTGTTCGAGGTGGTGGACGGCACGCCGCGCAAGCTGGTGCATGCCGGCGACCGCCTGGCCTGGTTCGCCGGCCTGCGCACCCGCGATCGCATCAGCGAGGAGAGCCTGGTGGACTTCCGCGTGCTGGAGGGCAGCTGGCTGACCTACCGCGGGCGCCGGGACAAGCTGGAGGTGAGCCCGGCGCAGCCCGTGTGGCTGCTGTGGTTCAAGAACGGCCAGCCCGGCGACACCGAGCAGTTCATCCTGAAGGCCGACATCGCCTACACCGACGGCACCACCGACGCCGACGTGACGCTGTACACCCGCGACGCCTTCGCGCACATCGAAGCGGAGGTGATGCACCTGTGGGCCGCCGGCTACCAGAACGGCGGGGTGGACGACGAGGCCGACCCGGCCAAGACGGTGCTGAAGTACACCCTCTGGATCGAGAGCAGCGTGAGCGGAAACCCCGTGAGCGACGAACTGACGCTGTGGGTGGTGGAGGCCGATGCCAACGAGCGGCACCTGGACTGGGTGAGCAGCCTGGGCGGCATCGAAAGCCTGCGCACGACCGGCGGCTGGCAGCTGGGCACCACCCTGACGCTCGATGAGGCGATGGCCGAGCTGCCCCTGCTGCCGGCCGCGCACGACAGCGCCGTGCGCACCGTGGACGCCCGCAACCAGGAGACCCTGCAGCTGAGCACCGGCTGGGTGGACCGCTACGAGCTGGCCGCCCTGGTCGACTTCCTGCACAGCCCCGAGATCCGCCTGCGCGACCAAGGCCGCAACCGCTGGCTGCCCGTGCGCATGACCGCCGGCAGCCACCTGGTGAAGCAGCAGGGCGACCCGGACACCGAACACCTGTACGCGCTGAACCTGGAGCTGCTGGTGGGCGACGACGAAGGGCTGTACAGCGACGTGCTGGCCCTGAGCAGCGATGGCAGTGAACCCGCACCGCCGCCCGGTGGGGACGGCGACCCCGATGAATAGGCCATGGTGGAACTGCGGATCAATGGGAAGGCGGTGGTGCTGCAGCGTGGCGCTCAGGTGGAGATCGAGCACCTGAGCACCCTGCTGAGCGAAGGCATCGAGGACAGTTTCAGCCTTCCATTCACGGTGCCCATCGATGGCAACGAGCAGGTGCTGGGCCATGCCGCACACATTGCCCTGAAGGATCGGCCCACCAAGTGGGAGCATGTGGAACTGTGGGCCCACGGTGTGCTGAGGCACCCCGGCACCCTGCACCTGGAGAACGTGCTGGAGACCGAGCTGGAAGTGAGCCTGAGCGTGGAGGGCTTCGTGAGCGAACTGGGCGACAAGCGCCTGCGCGAGCTGGACATGGGTACCGAGAGCTTCGCCGAAGCCGTGGACCACGCCGAGGCCGTGAACGCGGTGACCTGGCCGGAAGCGCCCTACTGCTTCCCCATGTACCGCTGCATTGACCTGTACGACCGCGACCTGAACCCGGACTGGTACCCGAACGCGAGCCAATGGGCCGTGGACCAGGCCTACACGGTGGACGACATCGTGGAGTATGAGAGCGGTGCGCCGGTGCGCCGCAAATGGATCTACCAGTGCATCCAGGCGCACACGGCCGGCGGCCTGATCACCCCGGACGACGACCCGAGCTACTGGCAGCGCCTGAGCAACGGCACGGTGAACCTCTGGAACTTCATCCACAGCTACTTCCCGGAGAACAGCAGCGCCAACTACTGGACGCTGGTGCCCTGGCCGTACCTGAAGGAAGTGGTGAAGCGCACCCTGGCCGCGCTGGGCTACCAGGCCACCGGGGACTGGATGGACGACGAGCGCTACCACCGGGTGGTGCTGGCCGGCAACACGACGCTGGACGACGAAACGAAGGACCGCTACTTCCATGTGGCCAACGCCAACGAGGACACCTACAGCGGCACCGGACCGGATGACTTCCTGTTGGTGGCCGATGATGAGAGCACGGTGCCGTACGAGGATGCCGGCGGCGTGTGGAGCGGCAACGCGTGGACCTGTCCGCAGGCCGGGTTCTTCACCTTCCGGATCAAGCTGAAGTGCACCACGAGCCGCTACACCGACCTGCTGGTGACGCTGGGCGAACTGACACCCTCCTGGGTGTTCCTGACCAACGTGTTCGGCACCACCGGCGCGCCGGCCGCCGAGCACGAGCACAGCATCGTGTTCAGCTACAGCTTCGGCGCCGGCGACGTGGGCAAGGAGTTCGCCTTCTGCGTGCAGCCGCCCAGCGCGGTGACCGTGGACCAGGACGTGATCGTGCAGACGTTCATCGTGCAGAGCTGGGTGCTGAGCGATGGCCAGGTGAACGGCTTTCAGCGCTACGTGGACTTCGCGCGGCACGTGCCCGATATGACGGTGGCGGAGTTCCTGCTGGAGGTGCGCGACCTGTTCGGGCTGCGGCTGAAGCCCAACAGCATGGACGGCACCGTGCGGCTGGACTACCGCATCGGCGCGCTGCAACGCCAGCGCGACATCAGCACCCTGCTACGCAGCACAGCACGCATTGAGCCCAGCAGCGCCCAGAGCGGTGTGCGGCTGAGCTTCGCCAACGCCAACGAGGAGACCCCCGAGCTCGCAGGACTGTACCCCACCCAGCAGGTGGACAGCGCAGCGGACCTGACCAGCCCGACCGGACCGCGGCAGTATGCCACCGTGGCCAATGAGCGCCGGATCTACCTGAGCCAGTTCCTGCCCATCGGCATCGGCGGTTTCTACTGGTACCCGGACGGTACGCGCCTTGAAGAAGCAGGTGCGCCCGCCGGCGAGGGTGTGCGCCGGATCGACCTGAACGCGCGGCCGGTGCGCATGGGCTACCAAGTGAACCAGGCCAACGTGTTCCTGGTGCCGGTGCTGGAGGGCAAGGGCGAAAGCGCCTTCTTCCGCCAGGCCGGCGACGACATCGGCATGCAGCTGGCCATCTACCATGGTCTGGTGGACAACGGCGCCGGCGCGATGTACCCCTTCGCGAGCCCGTACGACCTGGACCAAGAAGGCGACAGCATCGCCGACGTGACCCTGGACTTGGTGGGCGCGAAGGGGCTGGTGGAACAAGCCTACGCAGGATGGCTGGACCTGGTGGGCGGTGATGCCGTGGTGGTGGACCTTGAGGTGGACGCCCCGGACCTGTTCGGCCAGCTCTTCGACGACGTGCTGCTGCTGCACAGCCAGCCGTGCCTGCTGATGACACTTCCCCTGGTGCTGGACGACCGTCCGCTTCCGACGATCGCACGCGGTGCCCGCCTGCTGAAACTGCGCCCCCGATGAGCGAGACGAACGCCAAGGTGGATGCCTTCATTGGCGACGAAGTGCGGGCGATGGCGCCGCTCTTCGCGCAGCGCTTCGCCCAGCAGCTGCAGAAGAAGGGCAAGGTGGCCAGCGGCGACCTGCTGCGCAGCATGGTGAGCAAGGCGGTGGGCCTGCGCGAGATCCAGGCCGCCTTCCTGCGCTACGGCCGCTTTGTGGACATGGGTGCGCAGCCCGGATGGCGCAAGGGCGTGTATGTGGGCAAGGGCCGCCCCGGCCAGCGGCCGCGCAAGACCATCTTCTATAGCCGCGTGAAGATGGGCCTGTACGGGCAGCTGGTGAGCAACCTGAGCAACAAGTACGTGGACGCCCTGTACGAGCAGGCCGTGCACGAAATGACCGAACCCCATGGCCGTTAGGACCGAGGAACTGCAGCTGCGCGTGGTGATCGACGGATCGCCCGCGCGGCGTGAGCTGGCCCAGCTGGACCAGGAATACGCCGAGATCAAGGCGAGCATGCGCGACCTGAAGAAGGGCACCGAGGAATGGGTGGCCGCCAGCGGCCGCCTGGACCAGATCGGCGCGCGCCAGGCCGAACTACGCAAGGAGATCGGGCTGACCGGTCTCACGGCCAAGCAGCTCACCGACGAGCTGCGCAAGCTGCAGGTGCAGCAGCGCAACCTGACGCCGAACACGCCCGCCTGGGTGGAGACCACCCAGCGCATCGAGCAGGTGAAGACCCGGCTGCGCGAGCTGAACGACGTGAACACCCGCGCGGCGGCGGCGTGGGACGTGCAGCGCAAAGCCATCCGGCTGACGGACATGACGATGGAGGAGCTGGAGCTGGAGAGCCGTCGCCTGATGGCCGCGCTGCGCACCATGCGCCCCAACACGGCCGAGTTCACCAAGCTGAGCCGCGAACTGAAGGAGGTGGACGGCCGCATGGCGACCCTGCGCGCCGGCATGAGCCCCTTCAACCGGATGTGGCAGGAGGTGAAGACCAGCCTGGTGAGCGCGGGCGCTGTGCTGGCGGGCATGTTCGCCGGCAGCATGATCACCCAATGGGTGGGCGGCATGGTGAAGGGCGCCGCCGAGCTGAGCGACCTGCAGGCCGACATCCAACGCACCACCGGCCTCACACGAAGCGAGGTGGACTCGCTGACCAAAGAACTGGGCCGCATCAACACACGGACAGCGCGCGCCGAACTTCTGCAACTGGCCACCGACGCCGGCAAACTGGGCATCAGTGCCCAGAAAGACGTGCTGGCTTTCGTGCGCGCCGGCGACCAGATCCGGGTGGCCCTGGGCGAAGACCTGGGCGAGGACGCCATCAAGCAGATCGGCAAGCTGAACCAGACCTTCCAGCTGGGCGAACGCACCGGCATGAACCTGGAGCAGCAGATGCTGAGCACCGGCAGCGCCATCAACGCCCTGGGGCAGGCCAGCACCGCGCAGGAGAGCTACCTGGTGGACTTCACCCGCCGCCTGGCCGGCGTGGCTACCCAGGGCGACATCAGCATCCAGAACACCCTGGGCATCGCCGCCGCCCTGGACCAGCTGGGGCAGACCAGCGAGACCAGCAGCACGGCGTACAGCCAGTTCATCCTGAAGGCCTTCAAGGACACGGCGGACTACGCGGCGATCGCCAACATGGAACAGGCCGAGTTCTCCCGCCTGCTGAAGGAGGACACCAACGAAGCGCTGCTGCGCGTGCTGGAGGGGCTGAACGGCAACAACGACGGCCTGGAGGCCATGGTGGAGAAGTTCGGCCTGGTAAACCAGGAGGGCGCCCGCGCCGTGGGCGTGCTGAGCAGCCTGGCGGGGAACACCAAGCTGGTGCGCGACCAGCAGGCGCTGGCCAACCGCGAGTTCGAGAAGGCCACGAGCATCACCACGGAGTTCAACACCAAGAACAACACGCTTGCCGCAAACCTGGAGATCATCGGCAAGAGGATCGCTGGCGCTTTCGTGAACACCAGCTTGGTAAAGGGCATCAACGACCTGGTGGCCGGACTGGCCGACATCGCCCGCGGATCGAAGACCGCCGTGGAGAGCTTCGACGAGCAGGAGCGCAAGACCACCGGGTTGGCCAACCAGATCGTCCCTTTGTTGAACCGATACGACCAGCTCGCAGAACGCACCGACCTGAACGAAACAGAACAGGCCGAACTGAAGACCATCATCGAACAACTGAGCAGCGCGGTGCCCTCCGCCGTTACGCAGTTCAATAAGTACGGCGAGGCCTTGGGCATCAACAGTGAGAAGGCCCGCCAGTTCATCCAGGACCAGAAGGACATGCTGTCCTTCATGAACAAAGAGGCGATCACCGAAGTAGAGACCGAGCTTGCACGCCTGCAGAAGCAGGCGGCCCGTATCCAGGGATTCCTGAACAAGGGTGCTGGAACCGTGACCATCGACGGCAAGCAGTACGTGAACAATGCCGATGGGCTCAAGCGCATCGTGCAATACGCGGACGACCTGGGCAGCGAGTGGCGGCAGATGACCGTGAGCGGCGACGAGGCGAACACGGTGATCGCATCACAAGCCGCCGCACTGCAAGAGCTGCAGCGCACCATCAACGGCGCCGAGCAGCGGCTGAAAAGCTTGAAGGGAGAGGACCTGGAGGCCGCGGCCGCAACGGGGGGCACAACGAACAAGACCAAGGCCGCGGCCGAGGCCGAAGCCAAGCGGGCCAAGACCGTTGGTGATCTGAACAAAGAGATCGCCGCGCTACGGGAGAAACAACTTGGGTTGAGCGACCCCACGACCTATGCCCGCACCGAAGAGCTTATCAAGCGCCTGGAGCGAGAGCGCGACCTGATCACGGGGGGTGCGGCTACCAATGCCGGCGGCAGCGAGGCCCTTGATGATCAGCAGCAGGACTGGAAGGACTGGGAGGCCGAGCTGAAGGCCTTCCGCGAACGCCTGCTACAGGCCGGCCTGAGCGCCGACGAGCAGGAGCTGCGCCAGCTGGACGTGAAGCACCAGGAAGAGCGCGCCCGGCTGAAGGCCAATGCGCTGGCCACCGCGGCCGACCTCGAGGCCCTGGAGCAACAGCAGGCCGCCGAGCGTGTGAACCTGATCGAAGTGCAGGGGCAGCGCCGCCTGGAAGCCTACAGCGAGCAGGAGGAACGTGTGCTCCGCGCCACGCTCGACAGCTTGGAACTGCAGCTCCGGGACGAGCTGGCCAAGTGGGACGAGCTGATCGCGATCGCCAAGAGCCGCGGCTGGGACACCACAGCCCTGGAGAAGTCCCGGAACGACGCCATCGAGGCCATCAACCGGCAACGCCGGGAGCGCGAGCTGGCCGAGGAGAAGAAGCACAGCGAGGCCGAGAAGGCCATCCTCCTCGAGCGATACCGGAACCAGGTGATGGTGCTGCAGGGCTTCGGCAGCGCCATCGGTGGGCTCAACAGCATGCTGCAGGCGTTCCACGAGAACGAGAGCGAGCGCGCCTGGAGCGAGACGGCCGCAGCCCGGATGCTGGCCCTGGTGGACATGGCCACGAACATCGCGGTGGCCATCACCGAAGCGGTGGCCAGCGCCGCCGGCGGGGACCCCTACACCATCGCCGCCCGCGTGGCCGCCGCCGTGGGCGCCGTGCTGGCCGCCGTAGGCCAGGCGTACAGCATGCTGAACAGCCAGCAGCCACAGAAGCCCCAGGTGGCCCAGACCGGGGACATCACCGTGCCCACCAGCATGCCCATGGGCGCCAAGGGCGGCGTGTTCAAGGGCGCCAGCCACGACCACGGCGGCCTGTGGGTGGTGGACCCGCGGAACATGGAGGTGCAGGCCGAGGTGGAGGGCGACGAGCCCTGGATGGTGCTGAGCAAGATGTTCCGCCGGAACAACCCCGGGCTGATCCCGCTGCTGCTGGAGGCCAGCGCCACGGGCGCCAAGGTGCCCCTGGCCAAACAAGGCGGGGTGTTCAGCCCCATGCCGGCGTTCAACTACCGGGCCGCCTCGCAGGCCGTGAAGCTGGCCAAGGGGGGACTGACCACGCGCGGGGTGGCCATGGTGAACGCGACCGGCCCCGGAAGCGGCGGTGCTGGTGCTCCCTGGGATGCGATCCTGGCCGAGCTGCGCGCCCTGCGCACCCGCCCGGTGCAGGTGCACAACCAGCTGCAGGTGGATGCCCGGGTGAAGCTGGGACAGAGCTACGACCGGGAGCAGGACCGCTGGGCCCGCCTGAAGGGCCGCAACACGATCCGGCGGGGTGTGTAGATTCGGGCCATGAAGCCTTTCGTGCTGCCGGCTTTCCTGGTCCTTCTGACACAGTTAGATGTCGCTGGGCAATGCGAGTATGCAGAGTTGAAGCGCGACGAGTTCTCCAACAAGGAGCGTGTTCAAGTGAACGTTGGCATGTTCCTTGGTCCCTACGGTCTATACCCTTGGTTCCGCCGTGTCGGCGACCATTATTTTCTGGGAATGCGCCTTGCGGGCGCTGGTGCGCGGGGCACATCGGTGGCGGAAGGGTCCACCCTGTTGATCAAGTTCTCCAACGACAGTGTGATCACTCTGAGTTCTGCCCGATCAGCCGTATTCGAAGCGAACTACGTGTCCGGCGTTACCGGTTACGCGATCAACCCAGAGTACCATGCCACACTGGACCAGATCACCATGCTTTCTCGGTACCCTGTTGTTCGAGTGCGCTTCAACTTCATCCAGGGCTACGAGGACCTCGACTTCACAGGCAAGGTGAAGCAGCAGCAGAAGATACTCCGGGGTGCGGCGTGCTTCCTTCAGGCCAGGGTTCCATAACCACCCACTTGCACCGATCGCCCCCATGCCTATCTTTGGGGTGCGAGACGTTCTATCAGGTGGCACAGGCAACGACTAACCATAAGGGGAGGCGGCGTAGGGGTGTAAGTCCCTCAGCCACGATGCGCTTCGGCGTGTCACGTCTCGCAGCGACCGCTTCCCCGACTAGTCACCCTTTCACTCATGCGAGACGTGAAGAGCAAGCCCCCCAAGACGACCGGCGCCGAGGCGGTCGGCTTGTTGCGCCGACCGTACTGTGCCGGCGGATCAGCGACCACGTTGCCCTGTAGCTCTTCGGTGTAGAGCTGGAAGAAGTTGAAGTGCAGCGCCTCGCTGCACCGCTGGAGCAACATGGTGTCCATGCTGGGGCGATCGAACACCTCGTAGAGGTTCTTCGGCGACCGGCCGATGAACTCCGCGAAGGCCTTGAGGGTCATGCCGCTCTCCTTGAACCGCCGCTGGACCTCATTCCCGATGTGCACTGCCACGGCCCGAAGGTCAGGCCGGTAGCGGGGGTGCGACGTTGTGAACATTCGGCGGTTTGTAACTAATCCCTAACCAAATTTATACATCATTACCGTTCGGTGATACGTTTGCCACCGTTCGGTTATGCCAACACCCACCCCCATCTCATCCGCCGCCTTGACGCGGTTGCGCAAGCGACTCCCGCGTGGCGCGGCTTCCACGGCCTTCACCCGGCTGAAGGGCGCCTTCAGCCGGCCCTACATCTACATGTGCCTGAACGGTAGCAGGTATAACCAGGTGGTGATGGATGCGCTACTGGCCATCGCCGAGGAACACGAGGCCAAGACCCAGGAGATGAACGCCCGCGCCATGGGCACCAACCGCTGAGCCATGGCCGCACACCCACATCCGAGACCCGTCCCGGTCTGTGCCAACGGAACACCGGGTGTGCGGCCTTCAGCCGGGCAGCAGCTGCGCCAGCTGGTGAGCAGCGCCTACAACCAGCGCTGGGCCGTGCTGCGACGTGGCGTTGGCAGCACCCGCCCCGAGGTGGGCGTGGCCATGGGGCGGTTGCGCAGCTGGCTTGACCGCAACCCCTGGCCGAGCCATGCCACCGTGCGCTCCTTTCCCCTGGTGCACGAGGTGGCCCTGTGCTTACCGCACAACGCCGCCTACACCGCCGCCATGCAGCGGCTCCACGACCTGATCACCCAAACTCCCCATTGACCATGCGCCTCGAAGTCCACCAGTACATCACCGAACTGGCCCAGCTGCGCCACGTGCACCCCTACGACTGGCCGAGCCCGACCCCCGGCACCTACGTGCGCACCGTGGGCCGCCTGGAACTGCGGATCACGCACACGCCGATCAACGCCACCTGGGAGGTGAGGCACGAGCGCGCCGGCGTGCTGACCAGCGGCACGGCCGACAGCCCGAGCAGCGCGCTGACCGACGTGCTGAACTACGCCGAGCACTGGGTACGGACCGCAATGGTGGGCGTGCTCGCCTGAGGACCATGGTGGTGTACCTGCACGACCACGCGGATGAACACGGCGCAGACGACCTGGCCGTGGTGTACCGCACCCGCCTGCTGAAGAGCGTTCATGCCGTGAGCGCCACGAACGTCCGCCGGATCGTGTGCGCGGTGATCGACGCTGGATGCACCGTGGTGGTGCCCGATGCGCCGGCCCGCCGCATGAGCGATGCCTTCCTGGCAGTGATGCGGTGCCTGGAGGCGCTGGAGATACCCGTGGAGACGGTGAGCGCCTTCAGGCTCAACCTCGATATGGCCCAACTGCCCGCCCTGGCCAGCGCCCCAGTGCGCGACCGAGCCATGACCGCCGGGGCGGGCAGCGGCCTCCCTGTTCCGGCCGGGTGATCCGGCCTCTTCCGCAAGGCGGTTAGCTCAGCTGGATAGAGCGGCGGTGTGCGCCTGGACCACGCACACCGATCGGCGCCGGTTCGATGCCGGCACCGCCTTCTCCACCTCCAAACCCAACGACCATGAAGCTCCGACGATTCGACTCGACCAACACGGTGCAGGCCCGTGAGACGAAGCCCTGCGTAACGGTGAGCGCCACCGGTGTGTGGCGCGCGAACGGTGCGCTGAGCGACCTGGAGACCGAACATCCCAGCGGCAGGATGCTCGTGGGCGAAGAGCCTCTGAAGGCTGACGGACTGACCCTGTACCCGGTGCTGACCAGCTCGCTGGTGTACCGCAAGCGCAAGCCCCGGTCATGAGCACGTGCACCTGCCCCCACTGCCAGGCTCCCGCCCGGGTGCACCTGGCCGGAAGCCCCAGCCCCGAACTGCTGAGCACGCGCTGGCTGCTGGAGCAGCGTGGCTACCGCGTGGACTGCTGGGCCGACCTGCCCCGCCTGATGCACCCGCTGAAGCCCACGGACCAGCGCATGCTCGAAGCCCGCATCGTGTGCATGATCAACGCGGACGCCGTGGTGATCACCGATGAGATGCCGTTGGCCGAGCTGCAGGTGATGCGCACGGTGACCAGCTTCATCTGTCGCCCGCTGGTGAAGGTGGATGACCTGCCGCTGCGGGCGCACGACATCCAGAAGCGGGGCGAGACGTTCCGTGCGCTGGACATCAACGCGAAGCAGGAGGACGAGCCCAACGTGGCCCTCCGGCTGCACGACCTGGTGGTCCGCATGCGCCACCGCTGGAGCCAGTGGGAGCGCGGCTTCAACGCCAAGTGCGGCTGGTTCTTCACCAACGGGCAGAAGCAGGGCGCGCAGCAGCCCGCGCCGGTGCCCTACACCGTGCACCCCGAATGAGCGATCGCGTGGACATCGACCACATGCGCCTGAGCACCGGCCACCTGGTGACGATGCGGCTGTCCGACCAGCAGCTGCAACAGTTCCTGCTGGTCGTGCGCTCCGGCACTGACTTCTTCAACGACAGTGCCGAGCCCAACCTACAGGCCGGCGTTCGCGGGATCCTCGACGCGATCGACCGCCTGGCCGCCGCCGCCACCGCCCCCATCGAGCCCAACCACCCATGACCTACCAGAGGTTCACGCGGGCCCAGCGCCACGCCCGCTATGCCCGCATGAAGAAGGAGCGCGTGTGGACAGCCCTGGGCTACGTGTACCACATCGCCCGGTTCATCGGCCTGGGCTGGCTGGTGAAGCGGATGATCCGCACGAGCTGGCATGTGGCCGACCTGTACGTGGACGGCCGCTTCGTGGAAGAGCTGCATGCCTGGCCGCTGGAGACCCCGGCCGAACGGCTCAAGCGCATCGAGAAGATGGCGCAGCGCAAAGCCGCCCGCCTGAAGGGAGCGAAACCCGCACACGCGCGCCGGTCATGAGCAAGGAAAAGGACACCACGCCGGCCGTGCTGGCCATCCTGCACCAGCAGCTGACCGAGATCGACCGCAAGGTCGCTCGGATGCAGAACCAGCTGAGCGACATGCTCGCCTGGGCGCGCCAGCTGCCCCCCCGCACCACGAGCAGGGCAGGGTGCGCCAGCAAGGCTGTGTTCGCCACCCTTCGCGATGCGCGCACCGCGATCAACCGCCGCCGGCGCCAAGGGCTGCACCAGGCCTTCCGGTGGCGCCATTACCGCTGCAACGTGTGCGACCAGTACCACCTGACCACTGAGCAAGAATGATCACCACCGTGAATATCGCCGACCTGAGCGCGGATCTGCAGGAGCAGGTGCTGGCCGAGCTCCGTGGGGTGCTGAAGCGGGAGGACCGCTGGCTGACCTACCGCGAGGCGGCCTGGTTGTACGGATACACCTACCAGACCCTGCGCCACTACGCTTCCGATGGCAAGCTGAAGGCCCGTCGTCGCAACGGCGTGCCCCTGCTCCGGCACAGCGACATGCGCCGCATGATCGCGCGCAAGAAGGTGGCCGGCAGCCCGCGGAAGGCCTTGAAGACCGCACAGACCATACTCGCCTAGCCCCGACCCCGTGAGCAAGAAGGAGGAGCCCGTGAAGGACTACAGCTACCTGCACCAGCGGCTTGACCCGCTGGGCTGGACGCCGGAACGCAACACGTTCGTGACGCCCAGCTGGAGGGCGACGAAGGCGGGGATGGAGCCCATCCCGGAAGGTGAGCACGGCCACCGCATCTACACGCACCAGCTGTTCGACGTGGATGACCAGGGCAACCTGGTGATCCACTACTACCGGATCACCGGCGCGCCGGCGACGTATCGCCGTGGCGACGGTCCGGCCCGGACCTACACCGTGACGCGCTTCCGCACCCCGGTGATCGGCAAGGACGGCGACCCCATCCGCTTCAAAGGCCCGAGCGGCACCAGCCCGCTGCCGTGGTTCGGTCCGCGGCTGATCGAAGCGTACCGCGAAGGGACCGCGATCGACACCCTGGTGATCACCGAGGGCCCGATCAAGGCCTTCGCGGGCGACGTGGCCGGCGCCTACATCCTGGGCGTGCCCGGCATCACCCAGGTGCGCGATGAGGACAAAGCCCTGGACCAGTTCCACAGCGACGTGGTGGACCTGATCCAGCGGTGCAGACCCAAGAAGGTGGTGTGGCTGATGGACGGCGACTGCCGCCACTTCTCGCAGGGCTGGGACCCGGAGACCGAGGAAGGCCGTGACAAGGACCTGTTCAAGAAGCCCAACAACTTCTACGCGGCCATCCGCACGGTGCGCGACCTGCTGCAGGATCTGGCCAACGAACAGGGCTTCAGCGTGTGGTTCAAGCACGTGGCCAGCGACGAGCTGCCGCGCCACCCCAAGGGCCTGGACGACCTGCTGGTGGACGTGGCCAACGATCCGGAGCTGAGCGCCGACGGCCGCGCGGAGGCCCTGCAGGCGGTGATGAAGGAGCTGCACGCCACCAGCGGCGCCAACCGCTACTTCTACCGGAAGAGCATGGACCGGATGGCGGAGATCAAGCGCTACTTCGCCATCGGCAGTGCGCACGAGTTCTACGCCGCCCACGAGGACCGCCTGAAGCAGCACACCTGGGTGTTCAACGGCACCAAGTGGCAGCACGACGGCAAGGAGCTGGTGGTGGTGCTGCCGGCGGTGATGCGCAGCTACGTGCGCGTGGGCGACACCTACTACGAGCGTGTGCCCATCCCCAACCGCTTCGGTGTGCCCGAGGAGAAGATGCACCGCCGCGACAAGAGCACCATCGTGGACGACCACGGGAAGGAGATGGTGAAGCGCATCCAGAAGCTCAAGGCCTTCTGCAACGTGCCCAGCCACACGGACTACCAGCCCGTGATGCACAACTGCTGGAACCGCTACCAGCCCTTTGAGCACCAGCCCGAGCCCGGCGACTGGCCGACGATCGAGAAGTTCATGAAGCACATTTTCGGCACGGGCACCGTGGAGGTGACCCACCCGAAGAAGAAGGGGGACGACGGCCTGCCGGTGAAGATCACCGTGAACGAGCTGGACCTGGGCTACGACTACATGCAGCTGCTGTACCTGCGCCCCACGCAGATGCTGCCCATCCTGTGCCTGGTGAGCAAGGAGAACGAGACGGGCAAGAGCACCCTGGGCAAGCTGCTGAAGGCCATCTACACCGGCAACGCCGCCTTCGTGAGCAGCCAGGACCTGCAGAGCGACTTCAACGAGCACTGGATCAGCAAGCTGGTGGTGATCATCGAGGAGGCCTTCATCGAGAAGAAGGCGACCATCGAGCGCATCAAGGACCTGGCCACCGCGAGCGTGGCGATGATCAACAGCAAGGGCATCCAGCAGCAGGAGATCGAGGTGTTCCTGCACTTCCTGATCTGCAGCAACAACGTGAGGAATTTCGTGACGGCCACGAACGACGACATCCGCTACTGGGTGCGCAACGTGCCGGTGATCCCGCCCGGGGAGAAGGACCCGCACATGCTGAAGCGCATGTACGAGGAGATCCCCGCCTTCCTGCACTTCCTAGGCAAGCGCAGCATGGCCACCGAGGAGCTGAGCCGGATGTGGTTCTACCCGCCGCTGCTGGAGACCGAGGCGCTGCGCCTGGTGCGCGAAAGCAGCCAGCCGGTGGTGAAGCGGCAGCTGGACGGGTGGCTGCGCATGATGTTCCTGGCCACGCGCCAGGACGAGATCCTGATGACGGCCGGCGACATCAAGAGGGAGGTGTTCAAGGGCCAGAACTACGATGTGGACTACATCAACCGCATCGTGAAGGAGGACATGCGGACGGACCGGTGGCGCGACCACAAGGGCGTGGCGCGCACCCGTGCGTACAGCTACTGGAGGATCGTGGAGCGCCGGGAATCCACCGGCTACGGCGTGGAGCAGGTGGCCGAGGAAGTGAAGGTGAAGCAGAGCGCGCGGCCGTTCCATTTCAAGCGCGAGGACTTCTTCGGCGACGCCGAATGGGAGATGCTGAAGCCCGATCCGGCCGTGATGGCCGGCAACCAACTCCGCGGCACCCTGGGGCCGCAGGCCGAACCCGTCGCGGCCGGAGACGACGAGGAAGACCTGCCTTTCTGATCATGTTCTTCCATTCCAACATCAAGCTCCTTCGCCAACACCGCGGACTTTCCGCTGAAGTAGTGGCCGTGAACCTCGGTATCTCGCGTTCCCGGCTCAGCGGGTACGAGAACCAGACCTACCAGCCCGGCTACGAGTTGCTGATCGCGATCAGCAACTTCTACCGCGTGCGCATCGACGACCTGCTGCGCACGGACCTGCGCCAGCTGCCGGTGTACAAGCTGGAGGAGATGCAACGGGCCTTCAACTCCTGAATGTCGATGAGCAAGAAGCGAAAGCCCACGTCCGACTGCCAGCTCGCGTGCTATCAGAAGGAACCCTTGAAGCGCGGGGACATCGTGCGGATCCTGCCTGAGGACCCCGACGAGCGCGAGTTCTGGAACCACATCGCGGTGGTGACCTGGGCGGACCCCCCCGACCCCAAGGTGCACAAGGGCCACCCCTACCGCATGCACCTGCTCGACCACCCATACGACGCGGAGATCTGGCTGCAGCACTACGAGCGCATCGGCAACGCGGTGGAGGCGGTGCACCTGCTGGAATCGCTCCGGAAGAAGAACCCCTGAACATGAACAAGGAACTCGCCATCCACCTGGGCTTACTCGCCCCCACCATCGCGCAGCAGCTACGGAAGCAGGGCTTCCGGTACAGCCTCGACAAGGCCAGGACCTTCCAGCGGAGCATCAGCGAGGTAGCTGAGGCCGCTGGCCTTGAGCGTCACCAGGTGACAGGTATTGAGCAGGCCACCAAGGCTTACACGATGCCAGTGTT
>JACTMO010000047.1 GCA_014584605.1 Bacteroidota bacterium
CGAAAAGGCCCTGAAATGGGCATAAAATGCACAAAATGACCCATGCCCGCATCCAGCCTGATCACCCCCTCTGCTCGTATTCGGTTCTTCGGACCACCCAAAAAGCAGCCAGGGCTCACTTCAAATTTTTGGACCAATAGGGGCTTTTGTAGATAACACAAGGGTCGCTGGATCGACGGCAAGTTGTTTTGTGGCGGCTTTTGATGCGAACGGTCAGAAGACATGGTTGACCTATTTCGGCCCGGATGGCCCTGTAGAGCCCAGCGGGATCGCCGTGGGTCCTCAAGGGAAGATCGCGATCGCCGGAACGGTGGTCTGGTCGGCGGCGCCGTGGCAGATCACGTATCCCACTCAATTGACCTGCGGCCCCACGAATTATGCCCATCCGATCTGCGGAACCGGGTTCATACAAGATCAACTCGCCTATAAGCAATGGTCTCCACCACCGCTTGAATGGCGGGATGGCTGGGTCGCGGAATTCAACAGCGGGTTTCAATTGCAGTGGAGCACCTTGTTCGGCGGAAGCTCACAGTGGGACTGGTTGCACGACCTGGCCTATGACCTCAACACCCAGCAGCTCATCATCGTTGGTGAAACGCTCAGTCCACTTGGAACCCAACCGCCTGGA
Organism: Bacteroidota bacterium; assembly: GCA_014584605.1. Lineage (GTDB taxonomy): Bacteria > Bacteroidota > Bacteroidia > Flavobacteriales_F > PHOS-HE28 > PHOS-HE28. The sequence continues at coordinate 629 of JACTMO010000047.1, forward strand.
ACCGCTCCGTTGCCGACGGAGGCAGGCTTCCCCTGGCTGGAGCAAGCAGGAGGTTACTACCAGCCCCAGACGCCCCCAGGCCTGCACCACGAAGGCGAGCCTCGCGCGTGGATCGCTGCGTTCAATTCTGCCCATGACCTGGTCTGGTGTACGCCCTTCGGAGCAGCCGGCGGGGACTGGAACGGCTTCTGCACGGTGGCCACCAGCAAGGAGAACAGCGGAACCCTGTACGTGGGGGGATGGACCACACACCAGACGTACAGCACACAGACCTGCGTGCCGCCGGCGAGCGGTTACCCGAAGTGCAACACGTTCAATCCATTCACGTTCCCCTCGGTCGTGGGGTTCAATGACAACGGCACCATCGTGCGGTTCAACGCAAACACCAAACAACTGGAGTGGTCGTCCTTTGTTGGCCTACTGACCGTGAAGGACATCGCCACGGACGATGGTGCTCTGGTGCACGTGATCGGTGAACCCGGCCTCATGAACGGGCAGGTGCACCTGCCGCTGTTGGATCATCCGGACTACTACTCAGAGCCTGACCATGTCACCATCCGTGGTTCGGCTGTGCTGGGCTTTGACGTGAACGGTCAATTCCACGGCACCATGCTCGGCGGCAATGGGCTCGATTACATCACCGAACTGGATGTGACGGCCACGGGCAAACGGGTGTACATCGGCGGTGCCTCGACCAGCACATGGGGCATGCCCCTGAACCAGCCCGGAACGGTGCAGCCGTGGTATGTGGGCGCGAACCTGGGCGACCGGGATGCGTACTACGCGCAACTGACGCTGGACTATACCGTAGGGGTAGATGAGGTCAGCGAACGACCAAGTTCGACACCGCTTTTCGTTTATCCGAATCCTGCACAGGACTGGATCACTGTATCCTTGGAAGAAGCGGGAACTTATCAGCTCGATCTGTTCAGCCCTGATGGTCAGGTCGTCCTGGGGTCCACTGTTTCCGGCTCCGTGGGGCGCTTATCGACCGCAGGAATGGCAGCGGGACCTTACTTACTCCGATGCAGCACGGAAGCAGGTGCGATGGTAGGGGCGAATGTGATCATCCTTCAGCCATGATCCGGTCGTGCGCCGTTTCGGCTGCCTTTTGGTGCTGTGCCCCAATGTGCATAGCTCAATGGGAAAGTGTTGGAGGCGGATTCGAGCTCGGAGGCGTCTTTGATATTAAGTATGACGGCGCCAACGCACGGCTTTACGTGGCGGGCTCAATGATCAACACGGCCGCAGATAGTTTGCTGCTCAATGGTATCGCCGTATGGGACCAATTAAGTTGGCGATCTTTGGGTGATGGGGTTACTCAAATAGGTGGTTCGCCCCCCAAGGCGCTCTTGGTCACGGATACCGCTCTTGTCGTGGCCGGAGGCTTTCAGACCATGGATTCCGTGCCCAACACCCAATGGGTGGCCCAATGGAAGCAGGATGCTTGGCACAGCATGGGCATCGCTTCAGGCACCACCGGCTCCTGTAGTGCGCTTCGTTTGGACACTCTGGACGAAGAGGTCCACCTATTCGGTCCATGTCAGTTCAGCACGAGCCCCGCCCTAAGCAATTGGCTCACATGGGACGGCGTGCAATGGCGGCAGTACGACCCCGACGAGCCCTTCAGCGGCTATACCGCTGCCGCCTGCCGCTACCAGGGCCAGGTGCACGTGGCCGGAAACTTCTGGACGGTGAACGGCGCCACGGACGTGGCGCGCTACACCGGCAGCACCTGGGAGGAGCTGGGGCCCGGCCTGGCCGGTGATCCCTTTGTGACCGACATGCTGGTGTACAACGACCTGTTGTGGGTGTGCGGCGACATCGCCGCAGCGGCCGGCAACCCGGCCAGCGCCCTGCTGGCCTGGGATGGCACACAATGGCTCAACCCCTTCCCCACGATCGACCACATCGCCTACGGGCGTGATCTGCTGGTGGCCAACGGCAAGCTGTACTACACGGGCACCTTCGTGGCCGCCGGCCTGGACAGCAGCTATGCCCTGCTGGAGTATGATGGGCAGCAGGTGTGCGTGATGGGCAGACCTGGGCCCATCCTTGGCCGAATGGCCGCCTCTGCGGATACCCTTTACGTCGGCACGGGTGAACATCTCTACGGGTTCATGAGCGGGCCGCAGATGAACTTCATCGGCAAGTGGCCCTTGAACGCCCCGCGCGATACCTGCTTTGCCCTGCCGCAGGGGGTGGGCGGTGGACCCGGCCGGCCGCTGCACTGGTCCGCCGGTCCCAACCCGAACACCGGCCAGTTCACCTTGCGCGGTCCCGGCCTCAGCGACCTGCGAACATTGGAAGCGGTGGACGCGCTGGGCCGGAGCGTGGCGCTGCAGTGGTGGCCTGCCGGCCCCGATGCCGTCGACGTGCGTTGCACGGCAGCGGGCCTGCTCACCCTGCGGGGCCGCACGGGCGACCGACGGGGGCAGGCACGGGTGCTGGTGGAGCCGTAGAGCCCGGATCACGGGTCCCGTCCCCACCTTTGTACGCCGCGGCGCCGCACCAGCGTGGCCGCGCCGCTGATGGCCGCCGTGCGTAGGATCCCGCTGCTTCTTCTGCTCCTCTCGTTCCTGTGGTCCGCCGGCTGCCGCAGCGGCCGCAGCGATCTGCGCAGCCGCGCCACAAGCCCCGATCCCCGCTGGGCGATGGTGGACTCCCTGATGCGCGAGGGGCGCTACGCGGATGCGCTCACCGCCACCGACGGGCTGCTGGCCGAGGCCCGGGGATCGGGCGATGCGCTGCTGCAGTTCACCGCGCACATGCGGCGGGCCTATCTGCGCCAGCTCACCGGCACCGCCCGCCCGCAGGTGCTGCAGGACCTGGACCGCACCACCGACAGCCTCACGGCCGCCGGCGCCCCGCTGCCCCTGGTGCCCCTGCTGCACAGCGCCCTGGCCGAGGCCTGGTGGAACGCCTACAGCGACGACCGCTGGCGCGTGCTGGAGCGCGGGCGCACCGCCGATGACCCCGCCGATCCGGAGACCTGGTCGCAGGCCACCTACATGCAGCACATCCTGCGGCATGTGCATCGCTCCCTAGAGCCGTTGGACAGCCTGAAGGCCTTCGCCACCGCCGACCTCGGTGGCCTGTTGCGCACCGTGCCCACCGCCCGGGGTGAAGCCACCGCCGGGGCCCTCGCCCTGCGCCCCACGCTCTTCGACCTGCTGGGCCACCGCGCGCTGGACCTGCTGCGCAACCCTGAGACGCGGCTGGCCGAGCCCGCCGATGCCTTCCAGCTGAACGACCCGCGCCACTTCGCCCTCTTCGACGACTTCGTGTTCAAGCCCTTCGTCCACGCGGACACCGGGGCCTGGGGCCTGATGGCCATGCGCCTGCACCAGCGCCTGGAGCGCGCGCACATGAGCGACGACCATCCGGACGCGCTGGTGGACGCCACGCTGGAACGCCTGGCCCACGTGCGCGCCCACAGCACGCTGCCCAACGCGGACTCGCTCCACCTGAACGCGCTGCTCACCCTGCGGTCGCGCCTGCCCGAGGACAGCTGTTGGAGCGAGGTGACCCTGGCCATCGCCCGTTGGCACGCGGACAAAGCCGCGCTTTACGACCCTGTTCGCGGCGGGACGTACCGCGAGGAGCGGCGCACCGCACAGGCCCTCTGCCGCGAGGCGATCACGCGTTTCCCGGGCAGTTACGGTGCGCGCAACGCCGAGGTCCTGTTGGCCGATCTGCAGGACCGTGAATTGGAGCTCACCAGCGAGGAGGCGGCCATGCCCGGGCACGACCTGCTGCTCAGCCTGCGCTACCGCAACACGCCCCGTGTGCATCTGCGGGTGGTGAAGGACCCCCAGGATCCCGGCATGGACCACCGTCGACAGCGCGACCACCAGGCGTGGTTGTTGATGCAGCGGCCTGTGCGCAGCTGGTCGCAGGAACTGCCCGACGACGGCGACCTGAACCCGCACCGCGTGGACCTGCCCATGGAGGGGCTTCCCGCCGGCCGCTATGCGGTGCTGGTGTGCGACAGCGCAAGTTTCGGCGCCGGACAGGACCGCATCGCCTACACCCACGTGCAGGTCACGCGCTTCGCGTTGGCGCAGCGCAGCCCCGGCCGTGCGCAGGACCTGCTGGTGATGGACCGCTGGACCGGCAAGCCGCTCACCGGGGTGAAGGTCGTGCTGTACGGCGATCGCCAGGCGGATGGCCGCATCGCGAAGGTCGGCGAGGCGATGACCGATGCCGAAGGATGGCCGCAGCCCCAGCTGCAGCCGGTCAATGGCGGCCAGGTAGTGGTGCTGGAGCTGGGCGACGACCGTTGGACGGCCCATGCGGGCACTCGCTGGTGGCACGGGGACCCGCCCCCGCCCGACAGCCTCCGCACCTTCCTGTTCACCGACCGTGCCATTTACCGGCCCGGGCAGGAGGTCCTGGTCAAAGGCATCGTCACGGTGAAGCGCGGAGAAAAGGTGGAGGTGCGTGCCGGACATCGCGGTGTGCTCCGCTTCCTCGATGTCAACGGAGAGCCGATCGACACGGTGCCCTTCACCACCGACGCCTTCGGTGCCTGTACGGCAAGGTTCACCGCACCGACCTCCGTGCTCACGGGGACCATGTACATCGAGGAGGAGCACGGCTCGGCGCAGGTGCGCGTGGAGGAGTACAAGCGGCCCTCCTTCGAGGTGCGGTTCGACCCCGTGGCCGGGCAACCGCGCCTGAACGGTGAAGTGGAGCTCACCGGTTCCGCGGCGAGCTATGCGGGGGTTCCGCTCGATGGCGCCACCGTGCGCTGGACGGTGCAACGCACCCCGCGAATGCCCTGGTGGTGCGGCATGGGATGGCGTGGCCTGCCCTGGGGCACAGCCACCCAGGTGGCCTCCGGTTCCGCCAACTGCGACGCGCAGGGCCGCTTCAAGTTCCGCTTTGTCGCACCGGCCGACGCGGCCTTCCCGCACGCCGCCGATCCCACCTTCCATTTCGCCGTGGAGGCGGTGGTCACCGACCGTTCCGGCGAACCACAGCAGGGCGGCACCACCTTCGACCTGGCCCACCGACGCATCGCCATCGATCTGCGCCTCGCCGGGGCCGTGGACCGCAGCACCCTGGACAGCCTGGACCTGCGGGTGCGCAACCTCAACGGACAGGAGCTCGATGTGCCGATGCAGGTCCGCATCCACCGCCTTCTCGCGCCGCTCCGGCCCTACCGCGAGCGCCTGCTGCCCCTTCCGGACCGCACCGTGATGGACCGCGACACGCACGAAGCGCGCTTTCCGGAAGAGGCATACGGGGATGCGGCGGCCCCGCTCACCTGGCCCGTGGCGGAGACGGTGTTCGAGCGCAACGACCATCGTGCCGGGGGGCGCTCCCTGGTGCTGCCCGGCGCGCGAGCATGGGACGTGGGCACCTACCGTGTGGACCTGTGGGCACGCGATGCGGATGGCGATACGGTGCGTGTGCGGACCGTGGTGGTGCTCTACGATCCGGAGGTGCAGCACACCGGCTTCGTCGCGGAGGCCTTCCACGCCGAGGCGGTGAAGGACCGCTGTGAACCCGGGGAGAAGGCCGTGCTGCTGCTGAGCACGGCGCTGCCCGAGGCCCAGGTGCTCCTGGAGGTGGAACGCGACGGCGTGGTGACCGTGCGCCGTCCGCTGCTGCTCCATCGCGGGCAGCAGCGGGTGGAGCTGCCCGTGCGCGAGGACGACCGCGGTGGCCTGGCCGTCCACCTGCTGTGCGTGGAGCGCGGCCGTGCGCATGCCCGCACCGTGCCCATCGAGGTGCCGTGGTCCAACAAAGACCTGCAGGTGGAATGGATGAGCTTCCGCGACAGGTTGCAACCCGGCGACCGGGAGGAATGGCGGCTGAAACTGCGCGGCGCGAAGGGCAATGCCGTGGCCGCCCAGATGCTCGCCACGATGTACGATGCATCCCTGGACCATTTCGTGCCGCATGCCTGGGCCATGGACGTGCATCCGCGCAACGAAGTGCGCTGGGGGTGGGCCCGCACCACGCCCTTCAGCACCGACGGCGGGCGCGAGGTATGGCGCCCCTTCGATCGCCCGCCCGGCCGACCGCGTACCTATCCGCTCCTGGACCTTCATGGGTTCACCGGATGGGACCCATGGATGAATGCCGATGCCGACGTTCTCGTGCGCGGAGCGGGGTCGGAAGGGCCGTTCCAATACCTGGAAGGCGCTCTTTTGAGGGACCCGGAGCTCAAGGAGGTCGAAGTGACAACGGGTGGCCAGCCCGCCCCGCCGGTCGAGGAGGTGGAGGATCGGCCGGACAAGCCCGGCGGACAACATGCGGACGCACCGCCCCCCTTGCGCAGCGACCTGCGCGAAACGGCCTTCTTCCTGCCCGACCTGCTGACGGACCGCGACGGCAGCGTGGTGCTGCGCTTCACCGTTCCCGATGCGCTGACGCGCTGGAACCTGCTCGGCCTGGCGCACACCAAGGACCTGCAGCTGGCGATGCTGGCGCGCAGCGTGCGCACGGCGAAGCCGTTGATGGTGGTGCCGCACCTGCCGCGTTTCCTACGTGCGGGCGATCGTATCACCCTCACGGCGAAGGTGAACATCACCGAGGAAGGCCGTGCCGAAGGGCTGGCCGGGCTGGCGCTCTTCGACCCGTTGACCCAGGCCCCGCTGAACGAAGCCTTCGGGCTGGGGACACCGGAGCAGGTCTTCATCGCCGCCAAGGGAGAGAGCGCCACGGTGGCGTGGAACATCACCGTGCCGGAAGGGGTGGGCGCCGTGGGCGTACGGATCACCGCCAGCGGTCGTCCGGGCCCGCAGAGCACGGTGGTGGCGGCGGACGGTGAGGAACGGGTGCTGCCCGTGCTCACCGACCAGGTGCTGGTGACCGAACGACTGCCGCTGTGGATGAACGGTGCGGGAACGCGTCGATACGTCCTGGGCAACCTGCTGCATAGCACACCGGAGGATGGTCACAGCACACGGCGGAACCACCTGTTGCGGTTGCAGTACACGCCCAACCCGGCCTGGCTGGCCGTGCAGGCGCTGCCCTACCTGATGGAGTATCCCCACGCATGCGCCGAGCAGCTTTTCAGCCGGTACTACGCCAACCGCCTCGCCGCGCATGTGGTGGAGCGGCTGCCTGCCGTCCGAAGCGTGTTCGACCGCTGGCGCAGCGCCGGCCCCGATGCGTTCGCCAGTGCGCTGGAGCGCAATGCCGACCTCAAACAGGCCTTGCTGGCCGAAACACCATGGGTGCTGGAAGCCCGCGACGACCGCACGCGTCGGGAGCGCATCGCAAGGCTCTTCGACCTGCAGCACATGGCCGCAGAAGAGGAGGAGGCCATGCGGCGCCTGGAACGGATGCAGCTGCCCGACGGGGCCTGGCCCTGGTGGTCGGGCATGCAGGCCAGCGGCTGGGTGACCCGCCATGTGGTGGCCGGGCTCGGGCACCTGGACCGTCTGGGCGCCGCCGATCCCCGCGCGGACGGACCGGTACGCCTGATGCTGCTGCGCGCCGTGCGCTGGCTCGATGCGGAGACGGTCCGCGAACATCGCCGCAGGCAGCACGACCTGGACAAGGAGGCGCTGGACGCCTACCTCCCCGACCACGGCGACCTGCATGCATTGTATGCGCGCAGCTTCTTCCCCCATGTCCCCCTGGACGGCGCGGCGGGCGGGGCCACCCAATGGTTGATGGACCGCGCCACGGCGGGCTGGACGCGCTATGCGCTGCATGACCAGGCCCTGCTGGCCCTGGTGCTCCACCGCGGCGGCCGTCATACCGATGCGGCCCGCATCGTGGAGAGCCTGCGCCAGCGTGCCATCCAAAGCGAGGAGCTGGGGATGTACTGGAAGGACTTCCGCCTGGGGCCGGACCCGTGGAACTTCCCGACGGAGACCCATGCGCGGATGATCGAGGTCTTCCACGAGGTCGCCGGGGACACGGCCAGTGTGAACGCCTTGCGCATGCACCTGCTCCAGCTGAAGCGGACCACCGACTGGGGCACCACCACCGCCACGGCCGAGGCCTGCCACGCTTTGTTGCTCACGGGCGGGAATTGGCTGGAGGACGTTGCCGCACCGGAGATCCGTGTGGGCGGACAGCCGGTGGCTGCGAAGCACCGCGAGGCCGGTACCGGTGCCTTCGAGCGTTCCTGGACCGGCGGGGAAGTGAAGCCGGCCATGGGGGAGGTGGTCATCACGAGCACCACGGACCGGGCCTCGTGGGGTGCCCTGTACTGGCAGTACTTCGAACGCATGGACCGCGTGGCGCCGCCCGAGCTGGACGGTGCGACCTCGCCCTTCCATCTGGAGCGGCAGGTGATGCTTGAAGTGCCCGGCGATCAGGGCCCCGTGCTGGTGCCGCTCGATACGGGGACGACGGTGCGGCCCGGGGACAAGCTGGTGGTCCGCCTGGTCCTGCGCACGGACCGGCCCTTGGACTTCGTGCATGTCAAGGACCTGCGCGCGGCGGGCACGGAGCCCGTGGAGGCCCTGAGCGGCCATCGCTATCAGAGCGGCCTGGGCTACTACCAGAGCATCCGCGATGCGGCCATGGACCTCTTCATCGACCGCCTCCCCGCGGGTACGCACCTGTTCAGCTACGCCTTGCGCGCCACCCATGCGGGCGACCTCAGCCAGGGCATCGCCACGGCCACGTGCATGTACGCGCCGGAGTTCGGTGGGCACAGCCAGGGCCTGCGGCTGCAGGTGCAGGAGATCGGTCGCTGAACGGGACCGACCGACGGAACCCGCGTCCCGGTGTGTCGCTGTCGGATCCCCTTCGGCGTTCCCATCGCGTCGAACCCTTACGACAGTGCGGCTTGCAGCACGTCCGGCCGCTGGTTGAAGACTTGCGCTGCAGGCCTTGGTTCAGGACCTTTGCCGACCACCCGACCATCCACTCAGGCCCGTTGCCATGAAGCTGCGAATCCCTTTCCTGCTCGCGTTCCTTGTCCCCGCCGCGTTGTTGCAGGCCCAGGAGTATGTGGAACTGCACAACGCCGAAGTGCTCCCCATGGAGTTCCTGGGCGAGACCATGGCCTACCGCGAATGGGATGCCACCCGCGTGTTCCCCGACGAGCCGGTGCGCGATGCCAACGGCTGGCTGGTGCGGCCCGAACCCAAGGGAAGCCGTGATGCCCGCATGCACAAGCGGACCAACCCCGCCGCCCTTCCGCTCGGCGACGATCCCGCCTGGCAGCGCAGTGCCGGTACGCGCAGCACCGACCGTGCGCTGGACCTGTCCTTCAACGGCATGGGCAACACGGGGGTCAATCCCAGCGACCCCTGCCTGGAGGTGGGCCCGAACCATGTGATCCAGATGATCAACGGCAGTTCGGGGTCCTACTTCCGCATCTATGACAAGAGCGGCAACGCGCTGGGCGCACAGACCTACCTGGACAACTTCATCAACGCCATCGGCGGCATTTCGAGTTACAGCGGTGCGGGCGACCCCATCGTCCTGTACGATGCGCTGGCCGACCGTTGGCTGATGAGCGAGTTCTCGGCCAGCGGCAACCGCCTGGTGATGTGCGTGTCCACCACGGCCGACCCCACGGGCACCTGGTACGCGTACAGCTTCACGGCCCCGAGCTTCCCGGACTATCCCAAGTACGGTGTGTGGCCCACGGCCTACATCGTGACCAGCAACGAGGGCACGGGCTGCCCCATCTATGCCCTGGACCGCACCAGCATGCTGGCCGGCCTGCCGGCCACCTCCCAGCGGTTCACCACGCCGGACTACCCGACCATCGGTTTCCAGGCCACCACGCCCATCACCTTCGAGGGCGGCACGGCGCCACCGGCCAACGCTCCGGCGATGGTGATGCGCATGGCCGACGACGGATGGACCAACAGCATTCCGGCCGACCGCCTGGAACTGTGGACCCTGACCTTGGATTTCAACACACCGGGCAACAGCGTGCTCGCCGGCCCGCAGCTGATGCCCACCGACGCGTTCGACACCGAGCTCTGCGGCTACACCTCGTTCTCCTGCATCGACCAGCCGAGCTCCAGCACCAACCTCGACCCGCTGCGCGAGGTGATCATGAACCGGGCGCAGTACCGCAACTTCGGCACGCACGAGGCCATCGTGTGCAACCACGTCACCGACGTCAATAGCGCCGACCTCGCCGGGGTGCGCTGGTACGAGCTGCGCCGCACGGGCGGCATCGCCAACCCGTGGGGCATCCACCAGCAGGGCACCTATTCGCCCGATGCCACCAGCCGTTGGATGGCCTGCATCTCCATCAACGCCGCCGGTGACATCGGCCTGGCCTACAACGTGAGCAGCGGCTCGGTGTACCCCGGCATCCGTTGCACCGGGCGCAGCGCCAGCGACCCGCTCGGGCAGATGACCTTTGCGGAGACCACCATCGTGGCCGGCACCTCGGCCAACAGCAGCAACCGTTACGGGGACTACAACTCGCTGGATGTGGACCCTCTCACCGGCGCCTTCTGGGGCACGGCCCAGTACAACCCGGCCAGTGCCTGGTCCACGCGCATCTTCAACTTCTCCATCACCCCGCCGCTATGCACCGCACCGTCGGCCACCGTGAGCACGACCTGCCTGGGGATCACGCAGTACAACGTGAGCATCGACCTGGCCTCCATGGGGAGCGCAACGAGCGTCACCCTGCAGATCGACCCGGACGGAGCCGGGCCCTCCCCGGCGGCCACCGTAGGCACGGCCACGACCACCGGCACCTACGGCCCCTACGGCCCCTATGCCAGCGGCAGCACGGTGTCGGTGCTGCTGTTGCACGACCAGTTCAGCCAGTGCAACGTGACCTACACCGGCGTGACCGCCGACTGCAACACGCCCGGCGCCGGATGCACCACCGTCAACAGTACGGGTTCCACGGCCATCGTGGACAACAGCACGGTGAGCAACACCATCACCGTGCCGGCACAGGGCGGCGCCACGCTCACCGACCTGAACGTGTTCGTCAACATCTCGCACACCTACACGGGGGACCTGCGACTGTCGCTGGAAAGCCCGGCGGGCACCGAGGTGGACTTGATCAACAGCGGGCTTTGCTCCGGCAACAACGACATCGTGGTGGAGTTCGACCAGACGGGCTCCGACGGCAATGTGGGGGCCACCTGCCCGATGAACGGACTGTTCGTGGTGCCCGCCCAATCGCTGGCGGCCTTCAATGGCCAGGCCTTCCAAGGCAACTGGATCCTGCGTGTGCAGGACGTCGCCTCGCAGGACCAGGGCACGCTCAACAGCTGGTGCCTGATCCCCACGCTGGCGGCCGCAGAGGTGAAAGTGGCGCCCAAGGTCTTCCTGGAGGGTGCGTACGTTACCGGCACCGGTTTGATGAGCGATGGCCTGCGCAGCGCCGGTCTGCTGCCCCTCACCGAGCCGTACACCGCGCTGGGCTATTCCTTCGTGGGGGCGCCGAGCGGTGCCACCACGGCCCCCGTGCTCGCGGTGACCGGCAACGACGCCATCGTGGACTGGGTGGTGGTGGAGCTGCGCAACAGCCTGAACAGCGCCACCGTGGTGGCCAGCAAGGCGGCCCTGGTGCAACGCGATGGGGATGTGGTGGGCGTGGACGGCACCTCGCCGGTGACCTTCGCCGTGCCGGCCGGCGACCATTTCGTGGCCGTGCGGCACCGCAACCACCTGGGGGCCATGGCCACCCCGGCAGTGGCCCTCAGCGGCACGGCCACCACCGTGGACCTTACGGCAGCGGGCACCGGCACCTACGGTACCGATGCGCGGAAGACCGTCGGTGCGGTGCGCGTGCTGTGGGCCGGTGATGTCACCTTCAACCATCAGTTGAAGTACGCCGGCGGTTCCAATGACCGCGATCCCATCCTGGTGCGCGTTGGCGGTACGGTGCCCACCGCCGTGGCCAACGGCTACCACCCCGAGGACGTGAACCTGAACGGCCAGGTGAAGTACGCCGGCACCGCCAACGACCGCGACCCCATTCTGGTGAACCTCGGCGGCTCGGTGCCCACCGCCACCCGGAACGAGCAGTTGCCGTAGGTGTTCTCCTGCGCTCACCCCGGGGGGGCGGCCGGGGTCCAGGCCCGCGCAGCTGTGCGTGCCGGAGCGAGCATGTCCGTGGCGCGCAGGGCATTGGCACGCGCACACACCCCGGCCTGGGACGAACCGTGTGCTCAGGGTCCGTGTGGTATACGGGGTCCATCGGATAGCTTCGCGACGTGAAGCACCGCCCCGCATTCCTTCTGCTGATCCCGGCGATGCTGGTCGCCTGCGACCGGCCCGGCGGCACCGCGGCCGGCGATGCCCCCGCCCCAGTGGCCGACAGCACCCCGGCCCCGGCCGCCATCGATCTTTCCGCCCACGATGTGCCCCTGCTGCTGACCCCGCCCGATCCGCAGGTGCTCGGCGGCGCAGTGCCCGCCGTGCGCTGGAACGAGGAGGCCGGCATCCTGGAGGTCCGTGCCGGAGACCATTTCGCGCTGGACATCGTGGAGGCGGAAGGGGACCTGGCCCGCCTGAAGGCCACCCTGGACCGCGACATGCTGCTGAAGCATGAAGTGGTTGAGGAAGGCCCCGACCACCTGGTGTACCGCAGCAGCTATCCCGACCAGGACCTGGTGTTCGTTCACTTCGTGAAGGTGATCCGCACGGCGAGCCGCACCTTCGAGGTGGGCGACGACCCCGAGGGCCGCTTCACCGAGGAGGATGTGCGCCGGATGATGGCCGCCGTGGCCCCGACACCAGCCGGGTAACCCCTTGCTCCTGAGCGCGTAAACAGGTTGCCGTGGTCCGGTATGCCCCGGATCTCGTATCATTGTCAGATCTTCAGACCCGACCGGACATGCGCACCGTACTGCTCTCCCTGGCCGCATTGATCTGCCTGCCCTCCTGGGCCGGTGTGATCGTTCTCGAAGGCCGCTATCAGGGCAAGAACCTTTTTGTGCAGAACCCCTTCTCCGAAGCGGGTGTGGGCTATTGTGTGTTCGAGGTCACGGTGAACGACCAGATCGCCACCGACGAGATCAACTCCAGCGCCTTCGAGGTGGACCTGGCCAACTTCGGGCTCAAGCTCGGCGATGCCCTCGTGGTGAAGATCAAGCACAAGGACGGCTGCACCCCCGTGGTGCTGAACCCCGAGGTGCTCAAGCCCCGCAGCACTTTCGATATCGTGCAGCAGGCGGTGTCGCCCGACGGCCTGTACAAGTGGACCTCCTCCAACGAGACCGGCGAACTTCCCTACGTGGTGGAGCAGAAGCGCTGGAACAAATGGGTGAAGGTGGGCGAAGTGATGGGCATCGGGACCCCGGGCGAGCACAGCTACGAGTTCAAGGTGACGCCCCACAGCGGAGAGAACACCGTGCGGGTGAAGCAGGTGGACATGACCAAGCGCAGCCGGTACAGCGAAGCGGTGAAGTTCACCGACCCGAGCGTGGCCCTGGTGACCTGGAGCCCGCCCAAGCCCAAGGACGAGATCCTCTTCTCGGCCGCCACCCTGTATGAGATCTACGACCAGTACGGGAACATCGTCAAGCGGGGCTATGCCAACAAGATCGACATCGCCTCGCTGAAGAAGGACCTGTACTACCTGAACTACGACAGCAAGATGGGCGAGACGTTCATCAAGCGCTGAACGTCCGTCGCTGCTCCTGGAAGCCTCCCGTACCCTGGGAGGCTTTCTTCTTCAGGCCTTCGCGCATCCATCGCCCCAACCAGGACCTGCATCCGCCCATGATCCGCATCGAGCACATCGGCATTGCCGTGAAGGACCTTGCCAGGGCCGAGGAGACCTATGCCCGACTGCTGGGCACCCCGTGCTACAAACGCGAGCACGTGGAGAGCGAAGGGGTGCTCACCGCCTTCTTCCAGGTGGGGCCCAACAAGATCGAACTGCTGGAGAGCACACGTGCGGACGGCCCCATTGCCAAGGCCATCGACAAGCGGGGCGAAGGAGTGCATCACATCGCCTTCGAGGTGGCCGACATCCGGGCGGAGATGACCCGCCTGGCGGCGGAAGGATTCACCCTGCTGAACGCCGAGCCCAAGCGCGGGGCCGACAACAAGCTGGTGTGCTTCGTGCACCCCAAGGAGGCGAACGGCGTGCTCATCGAGCTCACCCAGGAACTGCGGGATTGACCGTGGCCACGCGCAAGGAGACCGCCGACTTCATCCTGCGGAAGCTGGGCCATCCCGAGCGCTTCCACGTGAAGGCCATGTTCGGCGAGTTCGCGCTGTATGCCGACGGCAAGCCGGTGGCCTTCATCTGCGACGACCAGCTGTTCGTGAAGATCATGCCCGAGAGCGTCGCGTTGAACGATTGCGAACAGGGCCAGGCCTATCCCGGGTCGAAGCCGTATTACCTGGTGTCCGAGGACCGGATCGATGCGGACCGGAAACTCGCATCGACCCTGCTGGCGATGGCCGAGGCACTGCCCCTGCCCAGGGCGAAGAAGGGGAAGGGAAGGAAGGGCCGTTAGGCCAGCAGACCGAGCCGCGCCGCCAGCCCGAGCACGTCCTCCTTCTCCAGTTCGAGGTGTTCGGCCCGCAGCCCTGCGGCACGGGCGCCATGCACATGCTGGATGCTGTCGTCGATGAAGAGTGTTCGCGCGGGGTCGGCCTCGTGCTGCTGCAACACGTGGTGGAAGGCGGCCGCATCGGGCTTGCGCAACCCGATGGCGCAGCTGTAGTACACGCCATGGAAGAGCCCCTTGAGGTCGGTGATGCCGTTCTCGCGGGCCACGATCGCCTCGAACCCCGGCACATGGATGGCGTTGGTGTTGCTCAACAGCAGCAGCCGGTACCGTTGTTTGAGCCGATGCAGCAGGTCGATCCGTTCCGGCGGCACCGAGCCCAGCATGGCGTTCCATCCGGTGTCGATGGCGACATCGTCCAGGCCCGGGCCGAGCAGTTGGCGGATGCGGTCGCGGAATTCCGCCGGGCTGATGGCCCCGGTCTCGAAGCCGTCGAAGAGGTGGTCCTGCTGCGCCTTGCTGTACAGCCGCTCGAAGTCGGGGTGCCCCAGGGCGCGAAAGGAGCGCGCGGTGGCGTGGTAGTCCACGTCGATGAGCACGCCGCCGAGGTCGAGCAGCACGGTGTCGATCTGCGTTCGCATCGGCGGCGAATGTATCGGGCTGCCAGACCTGTCGTTACGGCGGATGGGCCCGGCCCCCCATGCCCTGGTCACCGGCCGCCGTGCGCCCGCCCCGCGCCCCGTATTTTCGCGGCCCCCGCCACGTGCGGGTTCCGGGCCCATAGCTCAGCGGTCAGAGCAGGGGACTCATAATCCCTTGGTCGCAGGTTCAAATCCTGCTGGGCCCACCTCTCCCGCGCGATGGACCGCGTGGCGCTCCGGTCGCCGGTGGACCGGATCAGTACGGGTTCACCGCGAAGACCTTCACGCGCAGGTCGTCCGCCAGCATGCGCGCCTGGCCCTGCCGGTCCCGGAACTCGAAGCGCACCTCTTCACCCGGTCTCAGCGGTGGCAGCGGAATGGCGTAGCACAGACGCGCCCAGCTGCGGTCGTGCTCGCCGGGCAGGGGGTTCATGCGGAAGGGTTCGTAGTAGGAGGGTGCTCCGTCCGGGCCCTGGACGGCCGCCACACCTTGCATGGTGAAACTGTCGCCCGCCCGCTCCTCGAAGCGCATGGCGCTCACCTCCAGATACAGTGCCCGACCGGTGGGCAGGCTTCCCGGCGCTGCGCGGAAGGTTATGCCGCCGTCCTGGCCGTCGTACACACACACGTGCCGGCCGCTGTATGCTTCAGGCCGGGCTTCGATGCGTCCTCCCTTCCAGTACGTCGATGGCCCCTCCAGGTTGCTGTAGGCCTTCAGCACAAGGGCCATTCCGTTGGGGTTGAACGGCGGAGCCTGGTAGTTGCCCCCGAGCCGGTCCATGTGGACCGCCTCATGCCGACCGAGCGCCCAGCGGTACTTGTTCCGGTCCATGCTCTCGGGGTGCAGCACCTGCCGGTGATACTGCCAGTACTGGAAACCGTGGAACAGCATGCACAGCAGCATCCAGGTCGTGGCCAGCCTTCGCGGGGACCGGCCAAGGCCGTTGAACCACAAGGCCCAGGGCACGGCAAGCACGGCCAGATGCTCGATGTACACCCGGCTGCCGAAGCCGCTGCCGTAATACCAGATCCACCAGCTGGCGATCACATAGGTGTTGACGCTGAAATAGATCAGCCCGCTCCAGGCCACGACCGGTGCGCGGCGACGCAGGCCCACGAGCGCGAGCAGGGGGAGCAGCAGCACGGGTGCGTACAGGAACAGGCCGCGGCGGAAGCCGAACAGGACCCGCAGCAGCTCCGGCCGGTCCCAGTGGAACCCCTCCCCGCGATAGCCCCATTCCAGCCAGTGGCCGGTCTGTGCATGCCACAGCAGGGGTTGAACGGCCACCACCGCGGCGAAAGCACACAGGGCCAGGATCGGATGAACGGGGTGTCGCAGCGCACGGCGCACCAGGTCCGTGGTCCGCTTGCCGGCCACCACCGGCACGGCCAGCACCACCAGCGCGTTCACCGGTCGGATGAGCACGATGAGGCCCAGCACGGCACCCAGCGCCACGAGCCAGCGAAGGTCGCCGCCTTCCGCCAGGCGATGGACCAGGTAAAGGAAGGCGGAGAAGGCCAGGAAGGAGTGCGCGTGTGACCAGCCGGGTTGCAGGGTGGCGTACTGCAACAGCGGTGTGGCCAGTGCGATGGCCGCAAGCACCCAGGCGACCGTGCCCTCGCGCACGCCGAGGCCGATGAGCAGCGCCCGCAGCAGCAGCAAGCCCAACAGCACATGCACCAGTCCGCCCAGGCCCACGGCCATGTACTCCCATCCGCTATGACCGTCCTTGGGTGCGTCCGGGCTCAGCACGGCCAGGGCATGACCGACGGCGAACCAGGGGGCCATCATCACCGCCGTTCCGGCGAAGTACTTGTTCAGCGTACCATCCGTGGTGTGCTGCACATACGTGGGGTCCGCGGGTTCATGGCCCAGGTCGTGGCGCACGAAGAGCGCCAGCAGATAGCCGTAGTAGCCCCGCACATCGCTGCGCACGATGTTCTCCCAAGCATAGCCGCTGTCCCCGAACCATGCCCAGCGCACCTGTAGGATGCTGAGCAGCAGCATAAGCCCGGCGATGACCCAGGTGCTGCTGCGGATGCGAGAGGCCGGCATGGCGCGGTAAAGGTGCGGCGGCGTCGCCCGCTATCTTCGGCCCATGCCGAAGGTGATCGTGACCGGCGGTGCCGGGTACCTGGGTTCGCACACCGTGGTGGAGCTCGCTGCGGCCGGGTACGAACCGGTGCTGGTGGACGACCTGCGCAACTCGGAGCCGCAGGTCCTGGACGGCCTGGCCAGGCTGCTGGGCCAGCGTCCACGCCTGCACGAGGTGGATTGTGCCGACCGCGCGGCCATGGACCGTGTGTTCGTCCGGGAATGCGCGGTGGCCGGGGTGGTGCATTTCGCGGCGGACAAGGCCGTGGGCGAGAGCGTGACCGACCCGTTGAAGTACTATGCCAACAACATCGGCTCCTTGGTGACGATGGCCCAGGTGATGCAGGCCCACGGCGTGCGCCAGCTGGTGTTCTCCAGCTCATGCACCGTGTACGGCCAGCCCGCCCGGTTGCCGGTGGACGAGACCGCGGCGGACCATACCGCCATGTCGCCGTACGGCTTCACCAAGGTGGCCGGGGAGCGCATGCTGCGCGACCTGGTGGTCGGCGATCCGCTCTGGCGCGTGGTGCTGCTGCGCTATTTCAACCCCATCGGTGCGCACCAAAGCGCGTTGATCGGGGAGCTGCCGCTGGGGGTGCCCAACAACCTGGTCCCCTTCGCCACCCAGGTGGCCGCCGGATCGCGTGAGCGGCTCACGGTGCATGGGGACGATTACGGCACCCCGGACGGGTCCTGCATCCGCGACTACATCCATGTGGTGGACCTGGCCAGGGCCCACGTACGGGCGCTGCAATGGCTGATGGCCGGGCCGACGGGCATCTGCGAGACCTTCAACCTGGGCACCGGGCGCGGCAGCAGCGTTCTGGAGGTGGTGCGCGGGCTGGAGGCCGTGATCGGCAGGCCCCTGCCCCACGTCATCGGCCCCCGGCGCCCCGGCGATGTGCCGGAGGTGTATGCCGACGCAGGGAAGGCCGCCCGGGTGCTGGGCTGGAAGGCCGAACGCACGCTGCAGGAGGCGCTCGCCGACGCCTGGCGCTGGCAGCAGGCGCTCGCCGCCCGCGGCCGGTCCTGACCGGTTTTCCCTTGTGCGCGGTGGACAACTGTCCGCACCCCCCTGCCACCATCAACGGCCTGCCCGGCACCTTCGTCCTCATCCCCGCAACCCCATGTCGCAACCGCGCAACGCCTCCCAGCTCGTCGTGCTCCTGGGTGTGTTCTATGCCGTGTTCGGAGCCGTCACCTGGCTCAACAGTGTGCTGATCCCCTACCTGAAGATCGCCTGCGAGCTCACCCTGGACCAGGCGTTCTGGGTCACCATGGCCTTCTACCTGGCCTACACGGTGATGGCGCTGCCCTCCTCCTGGATGCTGAAGCGGACCGGGTTCAAGGGCGGCATGATCACCGGCCTGTTGGTGATGGCCGTGGGCGCGTTGCTCTTCATCCCGGCGGCCAACGCGCGGACCTACGGCCTCTTCCTCACCGGTCTGTTCATCATCGGCACGGGCCTCACCCTGCTGCAGACGGCGGTCAACCCTTATGTGACCATCGTGGGCCCCATCGAGAGCGCGGCCCGGCGGATGAGCATCATGGGCATCTGCAACAAGGTGGCCGGTGTGCTCGGCCCGGTGGTGCTGGCCGCCATCGTGCTTAAGGACGCCGATTCGCTGATCGCCCGGCTGGCCGGCATGGACGCCGCCGCCCGGGCCGTGGAATTGCAGGCCCTCAGCGCCCGGGTGGTGATGCCCTACGTGATCATGTCCGCCATGCTCGTCCTGCTGGCCGTGCTGGTGCGCTGGTCGCCCCTGCCGGAGATCGCCTCGGAGGACGAGGCCACCCACGCCGATCACACCACAGGACATGCGAGCGTACTGGCCTATCCGCAGCTGGTGCTCGGCGTGCTGGCCCTTTTCCTGTACGTGGGGGTGGAGGTGATCGCGGCGGACACCATCGCCACCTATGGCCAGAGCCAGGGCATCCCACTGGACAAGGCGAAGTACTTCCCGGCTTTCACCCTCAGCGCCATGGTGCTCGGCTACCTCATCGGCATCGTCACCATCCCCAAGGTGCTCTCGCAAGCCGCGGCCCTCACCGCTTCGGCGCTCCTGGGCGTGGTGATGAGCCTGCTCACGGTGCTGACCTCGGGCTATGTGAGCGTGCTGTTCGTGGCCCTGCTCGGCCTGGCCAACGCGCTGGTCTGGCCCGCGATCTGGCCGCTGGCCATCGAGGGGGTGGGGCGGCACACCAAGACCGCATCGGCCCTGTTGATCATGTCCATCGCCGGCGGCGCGCTGCTGCCCAAGCTGTACGCCGCATTGGTGGGCCCGGCGGAAACGCCGCTCCTGGGCGACCGACTGGCCTACGTGCTGCTGCTGCCCTGCTACCTCTTCATCCTCTGGTACGCGCTGCGCGGACATCGCTTGCGCCGCTGGAGCGGTGCTGCCGCGGCGCACTGACCGCATCGGAACGATGGGCCGACGATGCGCCGTGCGCATCTTCACGGCCGGAATGGGCACCAAGGCACAGGTCGGTCGGATCGATCACGGAGCGGACCGCATCGCGCTGATCGCCCTGGCCGCAGGCCGCTCCACGCGGTTCGGCAGGCCCAAGCAGCTCGAACCCGTGGGACCGGCCGGGGAGACCATTCCGGGGATCACCATACGGCAGGCTCTTCAGGCGGGTTGTCACCGCGTGCGGCTGGTCACCAGCCCGGCGTTGGAAGGCACGATGCGGCAGCAGTTCGCCGCGGAGCCGCGCGTGGAGGTCTGCGTGCAGGAGGAAGCGCGGGGCACGGCACACGCCGCCATGGTGGGCATGGACGGCACTGCGGGCACCTGCATCGTGGTGAATGGCGACGACCTGTACGGCCATGAGGCCTTGGAGGCTGCAGCAAGGCATGCGCGCGAGGGCGATCCACGGGAAAGCGCGTTGGTGGCATACGCCTTGGGACGGACGCTTTCGCCCAGCGGGCCGGTGAACCGGGCGGTGTGTGAGGCCGATACCGGTTCGCTGCGCGGCACACGCGAAGTGACCGGCTTGGCGGCCGGTGGGACCGGATACATCCGGGATGGCGCGGGGAACAGCTACGCTGCTGAGGTGCCGGTGAGCATGAACCTCTGGGTGTTCCGCCCTGCGTTCCAGGACCTGCTGCGCGAAACCTGGCAGGCGCGCGATGCCGGTGATCCCTCGGAGTTCGGCTTGCCGGATGCCGTGCGCATGGCCGTGGACAGGGGACAGGTGTTCCGCTTGCTGCGGACCGCCGCGACCTGGCATGGTCTTACCTTTCCGGAGGATGCCGCCAGGGTCCGTGAACACCTGGCACGCACCGATGAGCCTTGACCGCGAGACCACCCTGCGCACGCTGTGCGATGCCTTCGGCATCACGCTGAACGGCCACGACTGCACGGATTTCGGCAACGGACTGATCAACCGCACCTACCTGCTGAAGGACCGCCACGGCGACAACGACTGGATCCTGCAACAGGTGAACACCGCGATCTTCAAGCGGCCCGAGCTGATCGCCTACAACAACTACCTGGCGGCCGAGCACCTGCGCAAGCATTTCCCCGGCTATCGCTTCATGGAGGGCAAGCGTACCGCAGAGGGCAAGGACCTCTTCCAGGACCGTACTCTCGGGGCCTGGCGCGTGTTCCCGTACATCCGCAACACGGTGAGCCACGACAACGCCGCCACACCGCACCAGGCTTTCAGTGCCGCGCAGCAGTTCGGTCGCCTCACCCGCAACCTTGACGGCATCTACACCGGTGCCTTCCGGGTGATCATCCCCGATTTCCACCACCTGCCCAACCGGTGGACGCACTTCCAGGAAGCCTTGCAAAACGCCGCGCCTCAACGACTCGACGATGCGCTGGAGACCATCGCCTTCTACACCGCGCACGGGGAATTGGTCAACGCCTTCGATGAGCTGCTGCGCGATCCCCAGGTGAGCACCCGCATCACCCATAACGATACCAAGCTGAACAATGTCCTCTTCGACCGCGACACCAACGAGGCCGTGTGCGTGGTGGACCTCGACACGCTGATGCCCGGCAAGGCCCTGTTCGACCTCGGCGACATGATCCGCACCTTCATCTCTCCTGCTGCGGAAGACGATCCCGATCCCGCGCATTGCACCATCCGCCCGGAGATCTTCCAGGCCCTGGTGGAAGGCTGGTTCAGTGAAATGGCCCCGCTGCTCTCACCGGCCGAGAAGAAGCGCGTTTTCCTCAGCGGCCAGCTGCTGATGATGGAACAGGGCGTCCGCTTCCTCACGGATTTCCTGGAGAACGACGTGTACTACCGCACCAATCGGCCGCAGCACAACCTGGACCGCGCGAAGAACCAGATGCACTTGCTGGCCGCATATACCGCGCAGAGGGCGGAGTTGGAGGGGAGGATCGCGGGGTTGACCGGATGATCCCTTGGCGGAGCTATGGAATCAGTAAGAAAGGAGAAGAAGTGAAGAAGTGAGAAAGTGAAAAAGTCAGTGCCCGCTCATCATTTTTTCTTTCTCACCCTTTTCTCTTTTTCACCATTTCAACCCAGAGACCGGACCTTTGCCACCGGAGGAGGAAATAATCGGGAGGTTGATGGCAGGCAGGGGAGAAGCAGTCAAGCACATCGAACGAATGAAGAACGCATACCGCCATTTTCTGATCTTCTCATTGTCCAATTTTCTGATCCTCGCCCCGTCACTCGGGGTGGCGCAGCAACCGGCCCGCCCGGAACTGCGATGGTTCCAGGACGCCAAGCTGGGCATCTTCATCCACTGGGGCATCTACAGCGTGAACGGGGTGGGGGAGAGCTGGTCCTTCCACAACAAGGCCATTCCCCATGCGGACTACATGAAGCAGATCAAGGGCTTCATCGCCAGCAAGTACGATCCCGCGGCCTGGGCCGACCTGATCCAGCGCAGCGGTGCGAAGTACGCCGTGATCACCACCAAGCACCACGACGGTGTGGCGCTGTACGACACGAAATTGAAGCCGGGCAAGGAGCGTCGCCCGCTCTCGGTGGTGGAGCGCTCCCCGGCGAAGCGCGATGTGATCGCCCCCTTCTTCGCCGAGCTGCGCAAGCGCGACCTGAAGTGCGGCGCCTACTTCTCGCTGATCGATTGGAGCGATGCCGACTACCCCGGCTTCCTGCGCGACAGCGGCCGCTATGCCATCAAGGACGACCCCGCGCGCTGGCAACGCTTCCTGCGCTTCAACGAAGGCCAGATCAACGAGATCGCCGCACAGTTCAAGCCCGACCTCTGGTGGTTCGATGGCGATTGGGAGCACAGCGCGGAGGAATGGGACGCGGCGAAGATCCGCGCGCTGATCCTGGGCAAGGACCCCAAGGCCATCATCAATGGGCGGTTGCAAGGTTTTGGCGACTACGCCACGCCGGAGCAGAACATCCCGGTGGAAACGCCGAAGACCCCGGTCTGGGAGCTCTGCATGACCATCGGCACCGATTGGGGCTGGCAGCCGGGCGACACGGCCTACAAGAGCATGCACGACCTGATCGCCATTTTCGCCGATGTGATCGGCCACGGCGGCAACCTGCTGCTGGATATCGGCCCCAAGGAGGACGGCACCATCCCGCCGGGGCAGGTAAAGGTGTTGGAAGGCTTTGGCCAGTGGACCGGCAAGCATGCCGAGGCGATCTACGGCACACGCGCCGGCCTGCCCAACGGCCACTTCTTCGGCCCCACCACGCTCTCGGCGGACAGCACCACGCTCTACCTCTTCCTCGCCAACGGAATGACCGGCAGCGTGGAGATCAAGGGCCTGGACAACAAGATCCTCTCCGCGGAATTGCTCGGCACGGGACAGACCCTGCAACACCGTGTGGTGGGCAAGATCGGATGGAGCAAGGTGCCAGGGCTGGTCTTCATCGACGTGCCCGCACAACCCACCGACCCATGGATGTCCGTGGTGAAGGTGAAGCTCGATGGACCGCTGCGTTTGTACCGGGGCGAAGGCGGGTTCAATTGAGCGCTTGGGAGGTTTTACCGCAACGGCGCAACGGGCGCAACGTGGGGGAGATGGTTTTACCGAAACGGCGCAACGTAGGGAACTGGTCTTACCACAACCGCGAAACCCCCGCGACTTGGCTAGGTGACATTGGTGAGTAGTTTGGCATAGACCCAGACTTCAATCAATGGACGAGAACCAGATTGCTGAACAGGTGGTGGAGGCCGCGTTTCGGGTGCACCGGGAGCTGGGTCCTGGTTTGCTCGAGAACGCCTATGCCCATTGCCTGGCCTTCGAGATCGCTGTGTAAGCACCCCCATTTTAGGCGCAGTGGTTTGTAAAGGTACTTCTGAGTGTGGTGGTGTTGTGGATGTCCTGTTGAACTGTGGGGAAGTCCGCGCG
>JACTMO010000001.1 GCA_014584605.1 Bacteroidota bacterium
ACTATCGAGGTGTCAACCTCTCCCAGGACGAAAACACGCTTGTAAACCCAAGACAGGAACTACAACACTAACCCGTCAACTTTTTTCAGGACGAGACACATTCTCACTTTCTCACCTTCTCACTTTCTCACCTTCTCACTTTCTCACCTTCTCACGTTCTCACCCGTACGCACGGCCATTCCGCTGCTTCCGGTGAACCGGTTACAGATCCCCGTGATCCACGTACCGGCGGCGGTCCATGGGGCGGTCACCTTTGATCCGTCAAAAGGACAACGACCATGTACAACGAGTTCAAAGGCAAGGTGGCGCTGATCACGGGCGCCGGATCGGGCATCGGGTTCGCGGCGGCGAAAGCGTTCGCGGAGGCCGGCGCCAAAGTGGCCCTGGCCGACCATACCGAAGATAAGGTACAGCGGGCGGCGCAGGCCCTGACCGACGCCGGCCACCAGGCGATCGCCATCCGCTGCGACGTCACCAGCGAGGCCGACGTGGCCCGCATGGTGGAGCGCACGGTACAGGCTTTCGGGCGGCTGGACTACGCCTACAACAACGCCGGCACGCACGTCACCGTGGCGGAGACGGCCGATGCCAGCGGCGAGGAGTTCGACCGGGCCATCGCGGTGAACCTGAAAGGCATCTGGAACTGCATGAAGCACGAGCTGCGGCAGATGCGGGAGCAGGGGAGCGGCGCCATCGTGAACTGCTCCTCGCAGAGCGGCCTGGTGGGCACGGCGAACCTGGGCGCGTACACCGCGGCCAAGCATGGCGTGGTGGGCCTCACCAAGGCCAGCGCGTTGGAGTATGCGCACCGCGGCATCCGCATCAACTGCATCTGCCCCGGAACCACCGACACGCCAATGGTGAGCCACGCCGTTGCCGACCGGCCCGAGCACATGGCGGCCATTATCGGGGGCATCCCCTTGGGCCGTATGGGCAAGGCCGACGAAGTGGCCAGCGCCGTGCTCTGGCTCTGCAGCGACGGGGCAGGCTTCATGGTGGGCCAGGTGGTGGTACCCGATGGCGGCTACACCGTTCGCTGAAGCACCTCGCGGATCCAGCACCGATCAAGGCACCCTCACATCCGGTTCAACCCCGAAAAGAAACGCATCATGGAACGCAGCACCTTCATCCGATCCTCCCTCGGGCTCGCCGGCCTGCTGGCCCTGCACAAGGCGGCGGGCGCGACCCTCACCAGCACGACCCTCACCAGTACGACCGACAACAACACAACGACCATGAAGAACGGGATCCCCCTCATCCAGCTGAACAACGGCACCACCATCCCCCAGCTCGGCTTCGGCACCTGGACCCTCACCGACAAGCCCGAGCAATATGTGCGCGAGGCCATCGAAGTGGGTTACCGCCTGATCGATACCGCGCAGGGCTACGGCAACGAGGCGGGCGTGTACCAGGGTGTGAAGGACAGCGGCATCGCACGCAAGGATGTGTACCTCACCACCAAGGTGTCCCCGCAGGTGATGCGCGATGGCACGGTGCAACGGTCGCTGGACGAAAGCCTGGAGAAGCTGGGCGGCGAATACATCGACCTGTGCCTGATCCACTGGCCCGTGAAGGACCACATCCAGGAGACCTGGACCATCCTGGAGGACTACGTGGCCAAGGGCCTCATCCGCTCCATCGGCCTCAGCAACTTCAACATGCACCACATCGACGACCTGTTGAAGTACGCCCGCGTGAAGCCGGTGCTCAACCAGATCGAGGTGCATCCCAGCTTCTCCAACATGCAGAACGTGGGCCGCACACTCTACCGCGACATCGCCGCACAGTCGTGGTCGCCGCTGGGCAACGGCCAGGACCTGGACGACCCCGTGCTGGCCACGCTGGCGAAGAAGTACGGCCGCAGCGTGGCGCAGATCATCCTGAAGTGGCACATGCAGCGCGGCCTGATCGCGGTGACGCGCTCGCGCAACGTGGACCACATGAAGGAGAACCTCGCCATCTTCGACCATGAGCTCCCGCCGGTGGACCTGTCCATCATCCACGGCATCAACAGCGACCGGCGCACCAACGCCCAGAACGATCCCGACAACTTCCCCTGGTGATACCATGCAACGCCCACGCATCATCCTGCACATGATCTCCTCGGTGAACGGGAAGATCCTTACCGAACCCTGGCGCACGAGCCGCGCCTGGCAGGCCGCCGAGTCCGGCTTCGACACGGTGTACCGCTCCTTCGCCACCGACGGCTGGGTTTGCGGCCGCGTCACCATGGAACAGGACTTCGCCGACGAGGCACCCGAACTGCTGCCACCCACCGGGCCCGTATCGCGCGACCACTTCATCGGCGATCCGCAGGCGCGCACCTTCGCCGTGGCCATCGACCCCGGCGGCAAACTCGGCTGGACCGGCAACGCCATCGAGGGCGACCACCTCATCGAAGTGCTCTCCGAGCAGGTCACCGATGCCTACTTACACTACCTGCAACGCCGGTGCATCTCCTACCTCATCTGCGGCAGGGACACCGTGGACCTCGCGGCCGCCATGAAACGGCTGGCCGAGCTCTTCCCCATCCGTACACTGCTGCTGCAAGGCGGCGGCTACCTCAACGGCTCCATGTTCAACCTCGGCCTGGTGGACGAGGTCAGCCTCATGATCCTGCCTGTGGCCGACTCACACCCGGGCCACACCGCACTGGAGACCGGCACACGAACCACCCTGCCGCGGGTGAGCGACCTGGAGCTGGTCTCCGTGGAGCGCATGGACGGCGGCGTGGTATGGCTGCGCTACCGGTAGGGCGGCGTTGTGGGGCGTGCCCCGGCTCATCCCTTCGCTTCGCAGAGCCTTCGCTCGGGAGCAGCCGGGTCGCGTGCTCCGCTGTAGCCGGACTTGTCGCAGCCAGCGGGCGCGGGACTGCGGGGGCTTCCTGCGGTCGCCTCCTCGTTCCACGCGCCCGCAAGGCCGCTCCGGCGCCGGGCTGCCGCTGCGCCCGCTCACGCGGAGCATGGATCAACTATTGTCAATGAACCACCTTTACTGCCAATGGTTGATCACTTGCCTGCGTCAAGCAGATGTGTCAAGTACCACCGGTGGAAGGCCTCGGTATCAACGTTCCGCAGACGGTCCAGCTTGCTCCAGTTGCCTGTGATGCGCTGCGCTCGCAGCACATCCACCGCTGGCAGTGCGATCGGACCAAGGACCCCTTCCATGCGACCGCTGCGGATGGCCATGCCCAGATGAGCGGCACGTGCAGCCGAGACCTTCGCATGCTGCATCGTGTAGCGCGGACCCACGAGGTGCGAATTCAAAGCGCCTTGCCCCCTGCGAAAGAAATCGGTCTTCTCGTTCTCCTCTGCCGGCTTGATGTCGATCTGGCTCAACCAGTAGGCGGCATCCACGGTATCATCCAGTGCCTGCTCCAACGTGAATCCACCACCACGGTAGCCGTTCTGCTGAGCGAAGTGCTCGCGATAGGTCGCTGCGACAAGGTCCGCTTCACGCGCACGGAGCAAGAGCTCGCCTATGTCGAAGAGTTGCTTCATCACCCTGATCGGGCGTGGTTCCGTGGGCTTGCCCGTGACCCGATGTGTGGGTTGGTAAAGGATGCCGATGGTGCTGGGCGCGAAGGCCGCGAGCTTGTCGCCCAGCAGGCAATCGATCGTTGGGACACGCACGGTCGTTGGCGTTTCCACCTCCAGGAAACTCGCTGTTACGGGCTTTTCCTCGATCTGGGCGTAGCCGTTGGCCACTTCCAACACATCCAGTTGAACCGCCGTAGTGCTCCCATCCAGTGCGGAGACAAAATCGATCTGGAAGTACTTCGTGGGCGGGTTCTCCGAATTGCGCCAGTCCTGGTGCGACCAAGTGATGAAGGGGGCGCCATCGCAGATCGTATCCAACACCTCCTGAACCCGCTGCATGGGCTCCAGGCTGGCGATGTCCACGTCGATGCTCAACCGCTTCACCGTATCGAAGTGAAGCATCAGGCTGGTGCCTCCCTTGAACACGAAGTCCAAACCGGTCGACCGCAGCTTTCCTACCAGCAGGAGCGCATGGATGCTCTTCTCCAGGACCACCGCTTGGGTACCCTGTCGCCTGGCCTCGGCCTCAATCCAGACCTTCGTGAAACACGCGTAAGCGAACATGGTGCATTCGTATAGTCCTGTTATACAGCATATTAAGGTCTGTCATCCGGATCTGGCAACGGATCAACTAATACCACCTATTACAAAAAGGTGGTTGGAGTTGATCACTTGCTTTCCGAACAGCTCCCTCCAATCTTGCTTGCGGCGGCTGGCATACGCGATCAGGTCGGGCACATCCAGGCGGCTGCCCTTGGCGAGCTCCCCGGCCATGCCCCGGAACTCATGCGGGTCCATCAGGTTCAGGCGTTCAAGCTCCATGAACAGATCTACCAGCACGGCCTCCGGAGCAGCATCATGCCCTTCCCCAGGGGCACGGCTCACCGCAGGGCGCAGCACCACCGTGTTCTCGCCCACAGCGAAACGCTGCTTGTCCCTACCGGTGGGGTTCACCCACACATCATAGCCCTTGCTCTTCAGCAGATCGCCCACGGCTTCCAACGCATCGCTGGGCGCTTGCACGAACGCCACCGGCTTCGCGATCAGGTGGTGCATCCACGGGTTCAACTGGCCGGTGCTCCACACGGTGAAGTCCAGCAACGGGAACGCCTTTTCGATGGCACGGATCAACGGGCGCAGCGGCTTGCTGTCCAGCATCACCGGTTCGCTCAGGCGGCTGTACCAACCCCGGCCTGCATCGTACACCACGCCTTCCTTCACCGCGCGGCTCAGGTAACTTTTCAGGCTGCTGTTCTTCAAGTCCAGCTCCGCCTCGTTCACCGCGGCTTGTATGGCGGTGTAGCTGAAGTAGGGCGCCTTCTCCTTCAAGGCGCTCAACACCGTAGTGAAGAGCGTGTCCTTGTCATCGGGCCGTGCGGCCGGGTTGCTCTTCGCCGCCCAGCGCTGGTCTTCGGCATCCAGGCCGTAGAGCGTGGCCACCCGCGCATCGATCTCCGCTTCCACCTTGGCGATCTTCTCCGTGAGCGCTGCCGTGGTAGCGCGTGCTTCCTCGAAGAGCTTGGTGTACTTCACCTCCTTGTTCTGCGCGGCCAGCTTCTTGGTGCGCTTGCTGAACTCCGCCTCGCTCAGGCTCCACGGCTGCTCCAGCGGGTTGCGGCTGTTGCTGGTGGCGGGGTCCACACAAATGTCCCGCAGGAATTGCTCCACCCGTGCGCGACGCTCGCCGTGCAGGGCCTGCGCTTGCCGCGCCAAGTCGCCCACCAGCTTGCGGTCCGCTGCGCTGGCGTCGGGGATGGGGAGTTGCTCCATGTAGATGGCTCGGAACTCAACGACGCCTCCAAGCAATTCCGAACAGATCTCGCGCAAATAGGCAGTTGATAGCGAGGAGTTGAGTAACCCAAGAAGAAACCAGTCATCGGTCGGAAGGAAGAAACACTTGTTGTTCAAGTAGTGCCCACCATCATCCATCACAAAGCGCGCATCCTTTCCGATTTCGGGATAGACAATCTTCTTCCCGTCGAACCACTTCTGGAACTTCATCTGTGGTTGCTGTAGCTCGTACCACGGATGATTCCCTGCCCGATGCTCGAGTCCGTCGAGTTCACCCTTGCTGTTCTGAAATGAACGGAACGGCTGAAGGTGTTTCTCTATCGACGGGTACTTGGTTATGTCAACACCGTGTGCCATGTAGATGAGATATAGTCCGCGGTAGTGCAACTCGTAGTGTCGCACATCATCTCCCTCAAGCAAAGGTTTGATGACTTCTTCCGCCTTAGGCGACTCCTCTATTAAACGCAGTCGCGTCTCTTCATCAATGCGGAAACCATCGGTGAACCCCGAAACAATGCCCCTGCAGACCTTCATATCCGCGATGTCCTTCAGGCGTGTCGGGAATCGCTCCATGCGCTCGCGCATTCCGGCGGCGGCGCTTGATGCCAGTCTAGCCTTCCCTTTGCCGAATTGCTCAGCTGGCGTGACCTGGGCAATCGACTTGAAGTGTTCGTGGATTCCTCGTGCATAACTCTTGTCGAGATCATCAACCTTGACGTAAAGAGTGCCGGACTGTTCCCTGGGGGTCTTCTGCCAACAAGTAATCGCAGTTAGTATGGCGACCTTCTGGAAAACTGGGAGACTCCCGAAGTCTGCGACAAGAAGCGCACGTTGCGAGTCAAGAATCAACTGACGTAGCGATTCGCCATAACCTGAACGCAACCACTTGTTGCTACAGATGAACGCCGCCACGCCGCCCTTGCGCAGCAGCTCGTGCGCCCGTGCATAGAAGTACACGTAGAGGTCCGCGCGCTCGGCATGCACCTGCGGGAAGCGCCTGCGTAGGATGGGCTTCAGCGGCTTGATCAGCTCCATGCGCACATACGGCGGGTTGGCCACGATGATGTCGAAGCCGCCGGGTTGCGGGGCCGGCGCCAATTCGTGCCCCAGGTTCAACGCACCGCTCACGGTGCTGTGCGCTTCTTCGGCCAGGAAGACCTCGGCGAACTCGATGGCCCATTGGAAAGCGTTGGCCGGGCCCTCTGCGCCCAGCCAGCTCTTCAGTTCAGCCTTCACCTGCTTGATCTCGACCTCCAGCGCGTTTGCCTCGTCACCGTGCGCGCGCAGGTGCTTGCGCTTCAGCTCGGTGAAATGATGCACAAGGTTGGTGATGGTGGGCATGTCACGCATCACGTCCAGCGGCGCGGGCGCGGCCAGGCTGTCGCCCTGCTCGATCTTGAAATCGAGGTTGGGCAGCGGCGGCGGCGTATCGCCCTCGAAATCCACGGCCAGCGATAGCCACAGGCGCAGCCGCGCGATGTTCACGGCGAAATCGTCCAGGTCCACACCGTAGAGGTTGCGTTCAATGATGGTGAGCTTGCGCTCGTAGTCACTGTGCGCGTCCAGCTTCTTGTCGCTGCGGAACAGGCAGGTGCGCAGCTCCAGCAGTTCGTGCAGCATGCCCAGCAGGTAGGCGCCGCTGCCGCATGCGGGGTCGCACACCTTCACCTTGCGCAGTGCGTCCAGCACCAGTTCGGGGTTGCGCAGGGCGCCGGGGTCGTGCGCATGCACGAAAGCCTCGATGGCGGTGCGGGTTTCCTTGGGGCACACATCGGCCAGGTATTCCACCAGTGCGGCGCGGCCCATGAAGCTCACGATGGGCTTGGGCGTGTAGTAGCTGCCCTGCTCGTGGCGACCGGTCACCAGTTCCTCGAAGACCTTGCCGAGCATCTCGGGATCCACGGCCACTTCCACATCCAGCGGCGTGTTCTCGCTGGCGGTGAAGTTGTAGCGGCTGAAGAGGCCATTCTGTGCATCGAGAATGAGGGTGAAGGCCTCATCGGGCACCTGGGTGATGCGGGCATCGGTGCCGTCCTCGGCCTCCTCGAAGAGCCCGCCGTTGAGGTAGGGCACCTGCCCGAAGCGCGGATCGGCCTGCCCGGCGGGGCGGTCCTCGTTGTTGAGCCCCTCGAAGAAGAGCGGGCGCAGGATATCGTGGTAGAAATTGCTGGTGGGGCTCTGCTTGCGGTAGCTGCGGTGCAGGGTGGTGAGGTAGGCGGTGTCACCGTTCATCTTCAACCAGCCCTTGCGCTGGATGAAGGCCAGGAACATGAGGCGGTTGAAGAGCCGCTGGGTGAAGAGCTGCGCGGGGTCGCCCTCGGCGCTCTTGGGGAACTGCGGCTGCACCAGCGCCTTCACCTTGTAGAAGTCCTCCCTGTAGTCTTTGTAGAACTCCATGAAGAGCGGGGCCACCTTGAAGGCGTCCTCCACCTTCTTCAGGCTACCGTGGCCTTGCAGGGTGTGGAAGCGCTCGGCAGCGGTGCGGCAGGTCTGCGAGGGCCCCAGCACGTAGGTGTAGCGCTTGGGGTCGGTGGCCACCTCGATGGTACGGCCGCTCTCCTCATCGATCTCTTCGTGCTTGCTGGCGAAGGTGAAGCGCCAAGTATCGGGCTGCTCCGGGCTGTGGAACACCGCGAACACGGCATCCTGCACGCTGGGGATGATGCGGTCCTTCAGCAGTCGTGCGAAGCCCACGCGCATCTGGCTGATGCTGGCCTTGTTCACAAGCACTTCGTACACGGCCACGCGCTTGCCATCGGCCAGGTCGATGCCGCCCAGCTCGGTGATGCTACGCGCGCAATAGTCGCCCGCCTTGGTGCCGAGGGCCTCTTCGCGCGGACGGGCCAGCCATTGGGTGCGGCGGGCCTCGTCGTTGAAGAGCGCATCCAGCAAGGCCTGCCATCCGGCGCGGTCGTACCTGGCCTCGAGCCGCGTCTTAATATCGTGCTTGGTGATCATGAAGGCTAGGCGAAGGTCTCTGAAATGATGATGTTGGGCTCGTCGTAGCCCAGCGCGAGCTGCGGGTTCAGCACCGGCTCGGGCTGTTCCTCGTGCTGGCCGTTCATGGGGTACTTCTTCAGGATGCGCAGGCCGGCGGTGGTGACAGCATCCACGCTGAGGCTGTTCTTCTTGGCGTTGCGCCGCAACTGGTTCAGGTCGCGTTGCAGTTGCTGGAACTGCCCGTGCTTCACGGCCTCCACGCCTTTGTACACCAGCCCCTTCTCCTCCTCGTTCAGCAGGTTGCCGCGCAGGATGGTGTCGAGCATGGTGAGCGCATTGCGTTCGTTCGGTCCGAAGCGGTCGATGCTGCGGGCTTCCTCGCGCATTTCGCGCTGGGCCTCCTTGTAATGCTCAATGGCGGCGCCCACTTGGTTGTGGTGGTGGCCGGGGAGCGGGATGCCTTGTTCGGTGGGTTCGGCCTCCAGCAGCGCCGCACATTGCAGGAAGGTGATCTCCTCCACCACGCGCGTGCTGTCCACCCGGTAGAAGCCGTCGCGCAACTTGTTCTTCAGGAACACTACGCTGCCCCGTGCCGGTTCGCCCTTCGCCCGGCCGCAGCGCGCGCGCATGGGCATGGCCTCGATCTGCTTGAACCAATCCGGATGATCCGCGCGGAACTTGCGGGCCATCAGCAGCAGGCGCACGCTCTCGTCGCGCTCCTCCTCCTTGCCGATCTGGTCGAAGAGGCCGAAAGTGCCGAACTCCTCCTCATCGCTGTAGATCTGGCTGTCCTCGCCCAACGCGCTGTGGAAGGCCTGCAGCTTCAGGATGGCCTTGTGCTTGAGGGCGATCTGGTCCTCGGTCTGTTCGGTGGGGTAGAAGTTGTAGATGTGGATCTCCTCCGCCTTGGTGCCGATGCGGTTCACACGGCCGATGCGTTGCATGAGGCGCACGCTGTTCCAAGGCGTGTCGTAGTTCAGGATGGTGTGCGATCGGTGCAGGTTCACACCCTCGGCAAGCACTTCAGTGGTGATCAGGATGTCGTAGTCGTTCTCGCGTTCGCCTTTGGGCACGCGTTCGTCGAAGTTCTTGCGCACCACGTTCGCACGGAATTCGTCCAGGCTGTGGCCATCCACGGTGATGATGCGTTCGATGCCCGCGTTCTCCAGTTCGCGCTTCAGGTAGTCCGTGGTGTCCTTGAACTCGGAAAAGATCACCAGCTTGTTGGTGGTGTTCTTCGAGGGGTGCAGCATCTTGCCCCGCAGTTGTTCGATGAAGACCACGAGCTTGGGGTCCTTGTTGCGGTCGCGCCACTTCGTCCAGCGGGCGTGCAGGTCGTCGATGATCTTCTGGTCGTGCTTCAGGCCGGTGATGAAATCGGCGGTGAAGTCCTCCGGGCGGAAGGTCTGGATGGCCGGATCGGATTCCTTCATCCGGTCCATCAGCTCCATCAGTTCCTCCTCCTGCCCGTTGTTGATGTATTCGTTCACACGCAGGTTGGGCGCGATGTGCACCCGGCCCCGGTCGAACATGAGCACCATGGCACTGTTGGCATCGCGGTATCGGGTGAGGGAGCTGATGAACGCGTGGAAGCTGCTGTCCAGGCGCTTCACCAATTGGATGCGCATGATGCTGGCCAGACGCTCGGCGATTGAATCGGCACGGTCGTAGTTCTTCTTCAGATCGCTCCTCAGGAACTTGATGGCCTGGTAGCGGTAGTACAGCAGCCCCTCGTGGTTGGCGCTGCGCAACATGCGCATGGTATCGTCGAAGAGCGTGCCCAGTTCCTCCCCGAGCTCATAGAAGACCGGCACGGGCGGCTTGATCTTCGGGAAGGTCATGCCCTGCTCCTGCACATCCTGCCAGTAGTCCGGGTTCTCCTGGATATCGGTGCGCGTGCGGCGGATGGTAAGGGGCTTGATGATCTTGTTGCGGATGTCCTCGTACATCCGATGGATGTTGCGCAGCGCCACCTTCCGGTCCGTGTCCTTGCGCATCCGGTTGAAGAGGTCGATGTGCGGACGGAAGAAGCTGATGATGTTCGGCAGGGAATCGATGGTGCTGTTGCGACCGTCCTGGAACAAGAGCACCTGGTTGCGGATGTCCTCCGGGCGGTTGTTCAGCGGCGTGGCACTGATGAGCATCACCTTCTTCACGCGGCTGCCGTCGGGGCCGGGGTTCCTGCGCGGCGTCTTGCAGATGCGTTGCAGGTTGTCGAACATCTCCGTGGTATCACTCCGGAACTTGTGCGCCTCGTCCACGATGATCAGGTCATAGTTCTCCGGATGCTTCAGCTTGTGCAGGCTGCCACAGGAGATGAATTCCACCGGGAAGCGCAGGTTGAAGCGATTGATCGTGTCCTCCCAGTTCCGCTTGAGCGGCGGCGGGTGTACCACCAACACCCGCGTCATAAGCCCGTTGTGAATAGCGAACTTCTTGGCCACCATGGTGCCCACCACGGTCTTGCCGAGACCCACCACATCGCTCAGGAAGAAGCCGTTGTACTTCCGCAGCTTCTCGAAGCCTTCCTCCACCGCATCGATCTGGTAGCGCAGGGTGGCGAAACCCGGTGGCAGGTCCTTGTAATTGTTGGGGTCGAAGTCAATGCTCTTGCCGAAGTGCTCGATCAGGAACTTCATGTACACCTCGAAGGGTGTGAAGGCATCGTTCAGGAAGGTCTCCTTCTTCACCTCCTGCACGGCCGGGGCCTTGACCTGGATGCCTTCCTCCCAGAGCTTCTCGAACTCGCCGAGTGCGAACTTGACATCATCGTGATCGCGCAGTTCCACGTTGAATTCAAAGTTGCGCTCCAGCCCGCTCTCAGTAAGGTTGCTGCTTCCGGTGATCACGCTGCCCCATCCGGCATGTTCATGCTCCTTCTCCTGCCGGAAGATGTACACCTTGGCATGGATGTTCTTGCTGGGATGCGCACGCAGCTCCACCTTGCCCGAGGCGATGTCCTGAATGAAGCGCAGCATGCCATCCTCGATCTCCTTGGTATAAGCCGCCTTCTGGATGTCCGCCTTCAGTGCCTTCAGCGCATCTTCGATGACCTCGCTCGGGTGTATCCCGAACTGCAGGCCCTTCTTGACCGCATCGGCCGTGTGCTTGTCCACATCGATGCCTACCAGCACCCGGACCTTGCTGACTTGCTCCATATGGTCCTGGATGCGGAAATACCCCGAAGCCCGGAAGTAACCGACGAGCGCATCGAAATGGTACACCTCCATGTGCTGGAAGATGCCCGCGAGCTTCTTCAGCAGGGTGTTCTCATCGGCGTTGGTGAAAAACTTGGTGCTCATTCCGGGTTCAAAATAGGCACCGGAATTTTCACGCTGCGTGAGCGGGCGCAGCGGCAGCCTGCGGAAGAGGCCGCCGTGCAGCCACGTGCAACGAGGAGGCTG
Organism: Bacteroidota bacterium; assembly: GCA_014584605.1. Classification (GTDB taxonomy): domain Bacteria; phylum Bacteroidota; class Bacteroidia; order Flavobacteriales_F; family PHOS-HE28; genus PHOS-HE28. The sequence goes on from JACTMO010000001.1 coordinate 11,675, forward strand.
CGCGGAACGAGCAGACCCCGCAGTGCCGTGGATGCTGGCGGGCACGAAGCAGCTACAGCGGAGCACGCGACCCGGCTGCTCCCGAGCGAAGGCTCTGCGAAGCGAAGGGATAAGCCGGGGCACGCCCTGACCATCATCATTCCCTACATCGGCATCCGATCCGCCGCCCTGGCCCCACCAGTGAACGCGTTACGGATCCCCGTGATCCGCATACCATGACCCCCTGCCACTGCGGCCACCTTTGATCACGGAAAGAACGACCAGATGCCCGGTCCGATCAACACCCCCAGTGCGAATGCAACGGCAAGGACCGTCGGGCACCTGGATAACCCTAAAACCATCCAAGACATGCATGCCCCTTCCGATCCCGGCCGCAGGAACTTCCTGAAAGCCTCTGCTTCCATGTTGGCCCTGCCATTGCTCAACCCGTTCGCGGGCATGCCGCTCGCGCCCTTCACCCCGAACACCGATACGCCGATGATGCCCGATACCACACCCGCCACGCTGCCCACCCGCAAGCTCGGTGCGTTGGAGGTCACGGCCATGGGCTTCGGTTGTATGGGCATGCATCATGTCTATGCCCCGCGCTTCAGCAAGGAAGAGACCGCGAAGGTGATTCGTGCGGCGTACGACCGCGGCGTCACCTTCTTCGATACCGCGATCAACTACGGGCCCTTCATCAATGAGGAGTCGGTGGGCGAGGCGCTGGCACCGGTGCGGGACAAGGTGATCATCGTCACCAAGTTCGGCTACGACTATGACGCCAACGGCAGGAACATCGGGCTGAACAGCCGCCCGGACCACATCATCAAGCAGACCGAAGGGGCGTTGCGTCGCTTGAAGACCGACCATATCGACCTGTACTACCAGCACCGCGTGGATCCCACAGTGCCCATCGAGGAAGTGGCCGGCACGGTGCAGGACCTGATCAAGCAGGGCAAGGTGCGCTACTTCGGTCTGTCGGGCGCCGGTGCGGCCACCATCCGCCGGGCGCATGCGGTGCTGCCCGTCACCGCGGTGCAGAACGAATACTCTTTCTGGACGCGCGATCCCGAACACGAGGTATTGCCGGTCTGCGAGGAGCTCGGCATCGGCTTCGTGCCGTGGGGGCCATTGGGCTCCGGCTACCTGTCCGGAACGATCACCCCCAACACCGGGTTCGACCAGGCGCTGGACTTCCGCGCCAAGCTTCCGCGCTTCACCAAGGAAGCGCAGCAGCACAACTGGAAGCTGATCGGCCTGCTGCAACAGGTGGGCCAACGGGTGTACGCCACCCCGGCGCAAGTGGCCCTGGCCTGGCTCCTGGCGCGGCATCCCTTCATCGTGCCCATCCCCGGCACGTCCAGCATCAAGCATCTGGAGGAGAACCTGAACGCGCTTCAGGTGACGCTTTCCCCGGCGGACATGCAGGAGCTGGAAGAGGGCTTCGCTCGCATCGGCGTGGAAGGACCACGCTCCTTGCCGGTGGTGCTGGACAACGTGGATATCGGGGCCACCTTGGGATCGAGCTCCGCAGGCACTCCTGGCAAGTCGCCGCTGCCCCGCAAGTAACCTGAGCGAAGAACCACGCACCCATGGAACGCAACACGTCATCCCTCGCGATCATCGCCGCATTGGGCCTGCTGCTGGGCACGGCGGCGTGCAACTGCGAACAGAACCAACAACCCTTGAACACCACGAACACCTCATCCCTATTCCCCAAGGGCAACCGGGCCTCCGACACCTTGTTCGTAGGCGAGGTCCATGTGCAACCCCTCGCCGCACGCGACCGGAACAACGACTTCGCGCTGGGTGCCGTGACCTTCGAGCCCGGTGCGCGCACCAACTGGCACACGCATCCCAAAGGCCAGGTATTGATCGTCACCGAGGGTGAAGGCTGGTACCAGGAACGCGGCAAGGCCGCACAGCGCATCCGACGCGGCGAGGTGGTGGTGGTGCCGGAGAACACCGAGCACTGGCACGGCGCAACGGCGAACACCAGCCTGGTGCATATCGCCATCTCCAACTACGCCGGCGACGTGAACGCCACCTGGCTGGCACCGGTGTCCGACGCGGAATACGCCAGTGCGGGCCAATAATGCTGTACACGATGAGAACCACGATCCCCTGCCTGATGGTCGCGGCATGGCTATCGACCGCCGCGAGCGCACAGATCGACCAACCCAAGCAACAGCAAATGACCAGGGAAGCACAGACCAAGGAGACCTACCACGCCCTGTTCGGCGGGGAGGCATTGACCGGGCAAGGCACCGACCCGGAGCTGATGGACATCCTGCAGAAATTCATTTTCGGCGACGTGTTCCATTCCGGTGTGCTCAACGACCGGCAGCGCGAGCTGATCACCATCGTGACGCTGACCGCACAACAGGCGCTGCCCCAGCTGAAGGCGCACACCAACGCGGCCTTGAACGTGGGCGTCACGCCCATTGAGATCCGCGAGGCGGTGTACCAGTGCGGACCGTACATCGGCTATCCGCGCACGCTGAACGCCGTGGGCGTGATCAACGACGTGTTCAAGGAGCGCGGCATCGCGCTGCCGTTGGAGGCACAAGGCACCGTGACGGAAAGCGACCGCATGGCGGAGGGCAAGTCCATCCAGGACAAGCTCTACGGCAATGAGATCGCCGACCTGATGAAGACGCTGCCCGCCGGTTTCGACCGCACCGTGCCGGACCTGCTCACCGGGGGCAACTTCGGCGACTACTACACGCGCGGCGGCCTGGACGTGAAGACCCGTGAGCTGCTGATGTACTGCGTGCTGGCCACGCTGGGCGCGGAGTTCCAGCTGAAGGCCCACGTGCGCGGCAGCCTGAACGCGGGCAACACCAAGGAGGAACTGATCGCCGCCATGGTGCAGTGCATCGGCTACATCGGCTTCCCCGCCGCGATCAACGCGATCAATATCATCCGCACCAATTGATCCCGTGCAGCGGACGTGTACATCCCTTCAATCAACGAACAACAAGCGATGAAGAACAACAAGCATTGGGCAGCGGATGTGCTCCATGCGATCGTCAAAGCGGACGACCTGCACGTGGCACCCTTCCGCGACGACGGCCGTACCTACGGCACACCCACCTGGATCTGGTGCGTGGACGTGGACGGCGAACTCCACGTGCGGGCGTACAACGGTCCGCATTCCACCTGGTACCGCTCCGCCGTGGACGTGAAGGCGGGCAAGATCGAAGCCGCCGGACATACCTACCAGGTGGCCTTTGAACCGGAGGCCGGCAAAGTGAACGACGCCATCGATGAGGCCTACCGGAAGAAGTACAAGGGCAGCCCGTACCTGGCGCCCATGATCAGCGCCCGCGCGCGGTCCGCCACGATGCGGGTGGTGCCGAAGGAGTGAAGGAACAAGGGCCCCGGAAGGCATGGAAGCGGAAGCCAGCAACGAGATCAAGTTGGGAGCTGATGGTGATCCGATGAGCGCCATGCACCGATCCATCGCGTAGTTTGTGCTTGTAGGCCGGGTGATCGTTCGCGGTATGCTTGGCCAGTCCGACCTTCGCTTTCGCCGTTTACCACAATGCCCCGCCCGATCCTTCTTCTCCTCGCGCTTCTTCTCCTCGCATTATCCCTCCCTGCGCAAGCCCAGCGCGACACCATCGCGATCACCTCGGCCTAGCGACCCGGAATCGATGCTCCTGGAACGAGTTCAAATGAGGTTACGGACCAACCAGCGTGATCCCGCCCGCCTCGTCCACCAATACGTGTCGGTCGTTTACATCGATCGCGAGTGCGATCCCATTGTAAAAGGGCTCCAGGTATTTGAAGCGATGAGCGTAGATCGGTTGACCGGTGGGATCGATGTGGCACCAGCCATCCTTGTCAAGCACAACTGCGAAGCCTTTGTGGAAGACATGCACGAAACGGAAGGAGGATGCATACGGTCTGCTACCATCCTTGCGGATGTGGAAGGCTTCGTGAGCACGGAGTACACAGATCATGCCGTCCCGGGCATCTCCGGCATACTGCCAACGTTCCGTGTAGAGTGCCCGGCCTGATGGGTCGATATGGTGATAGCCGACTGGGGACCTTACCACACAGCAGTCCTCTTGAAAGTTTCCACACCATGGGTATCGCTCCGGATAACAAGCATTGCCGTTGAGGTCGATATGAAGCCAGCCATCCGGACACAACACCGCAGCTCGATCACAGTAGAACCCATAGGCCTTTTGAAAGCGCATGGAATATAGCGAGTCCCCAGCAGCATCAATGTGATACCAGCCGGATGCATCCTTCACTGGGGCCGCACCAGGCGCATGGAAGGACAGCACGGTCGTGTAGCGATCATGCCATAGTGGCTTCCCATCGAGCAGGAAGTGTGATCCATCTGGCGATGGCTTGATATCATGCCAGTTCATTGGCGAAGTGCTTTGCTGTGGGTTCGAATGCCGATATCATTTGGCACAAGGATCCGGGTCCTGAGGATATCCGGGTTGTTCAAGACCCACCACGGATCGCCTCCTGTCCATATAGTCAGCCGGATGTTCACCATCGCCGAACATCATGCGGCACGCATCGATGGAAATGAACTCGAAGGCCATGTGTCGTTGAAACCATCGTTCGGCCAACAGGCTTTTGCCGGAGGCGAGATCGCCGAAGAGCAGAACCTTCAACATGGTTTCCGCATGTTGCATGTGCGACAAAGTGGCCTGGTGCGATAGTCTCTGACCAATTCTTGGTAAACACCATCGGACACTACCTCCGAAAGGGTCTTTTCATTCACATTGCCGAAGTTCCCGAGCCCACGACGCAGATCGTCGGGTGCGCAGCATGGGGAGATCTCACCCATGGCGGAGATCCAGAGCTCCTTGCCGAGGAAGGGACAAACGTGGTCATCGGGAACCACATGCCCGTTCTGTGGTACCAAGGGCGTGATGTTCTCCAGCAGGACCGGCTTTCCATCGGGCCGGGGATGAGCAACAGAAGTGGCATGGGCCAGTTCCACGATACGGTTCCAACGTCCTATGGCCTCCGACGAATTTTTGAAGCTCAGGTGTTCGATCTCCTTGTAATGCGCCCACAGATGATGACCCTTCACGCGATCCACGCCCAGGTCGGCGGCAAGACGGATGGTATCGGGGAGCTCGTGCATGTTGTTCTGCATGAAAGTGAGCTGGAAGGTCACACGGCAGTAGTGCCCGCTCACTGCGAAATGCGCATCCCGTGATCGGATGAAACGTTGAACATGGTCAATGGCCCGTTCGAATTTCAAGCCCTTCATCACCGTTTCCGCGGTAGCCTTGGTGGCACCGTTCCATGAGATCTTCACATCCGATGCGACCGGTATTATACGTGCAGCCCAATCCTCCACTGTTCGCCTTGGGAAAGTGCCGTTGGTCGTCAAGTTCACCTTCATGCCGAGCTCGGCTGCGAGCGCGAGCAGTTCATCGAATTGGCGGTACAGGAGGGGCTCGCCCATGGTGGATGGAATGACTTCGCGAACGCCCATCGCGGCGGCTTCCTCCATCACCTTGCGGACCATCCCGAAAGGCATTCGCCGACGCTTGATACCGGTACGGTCATACAGGCGCTCCATGAAATCGCTGTGCTCGCTGTGCTCCTCGCACATGGTGCAGTGCAGGTTGCAATCCTCGGGATTGGTGTCGAGGGTGATCCGCCAGAATGCGCTCATGTGGTTTGCTTCAGTTGGGTATAGATGTCCTCAAGGATATTGCAATGCTCCTCTATGCTTGGTATTGCGCCATCCGCTGAATGGAGATATCCGCGACGACCAAGGCGATCCATGCTGCCCGGGTGCTGGATGGCCCAACGCATCCAATGGCCCAGGCTATCCGCAGACCGGTGTTCGAACAGGAGCCCGTTCACCTGGTGGGCCACCAACTCCGCCATGCCACCGGCGTCGGCCGTGATCACCGGGATATGGCATGCTTGTGCTTCATGGATCACCAAGGGTGAGTTCTCCATCCAGATCGAGGGCACCACGATGCAATCCACCTGCGAGAAGACCGAGTTCGCCAGGTTTCGGTTGACATAGGACCCATGGAAGTGTATGCCGTTCCGGCCTTCGGCCATGCTCATCAACGCCCGGGTGCTCTGCTCGTCCTTGGCACCCCAGACGTGCAACTCAGCTAGCTTCTCCAAGCCATCGAAGGCTTCGATCAGGAGGTTCACCCCTTTGGCGGGGATATGTGTGCCGATGTACCCAAAGCGGTACTTGTTGGCCTGGGTCCGCTCCAACGAAGGGGTCAGGTAGTGCAAGGGGAAGCCATAGTCGAGGTATTGGACCTTGTCCGCTGCGATGCCGAGATCGCGGATGAACCTGTCCCGTAGGTACAGGGATGGGGCGATGAAGCGATCGACCCGCTCACATATTCTCCGGGTCTCGATCATGCGGCGATGTATCCATGCGGTCCAATGGGCGATCTCCCGCTCCTGGTCATCCATGGTGCCGGACATCAAGGCGGCATAGCAGGATAGCGCGCACTTTCGGTCATCCTGTCCGTCGCATAGTGCATGCACCATCCCTCCACCGAAGTTGCGATGGAGGAACTGCCCGCGTGGACACATCAACCAGAAGTCGTGCAGGGTGAACACGATCGGTATGCCTGCCTCCTTGAGCACATCCACAATGCCCGTGGACAAGTGATTCAGGTGACCGATGTGGGCGACATCAGGCCTGAACCGGCGCAACACTTCGGCGGATCGTTCATCCAACTCCCGATGGCGATAACCGTCCTTGCCACGGGGCATGTTGACCAGGATGCGCTCCGGACCAACTCCATCCTGAACACGACGAAAGGTGAAGTCCGCTGCAAAAGGATCCTCCTCGCGGGTGAAGACCAGCACCTCATGGCGCTTCGCCAGCTCGTTGCAGATGCTCTGGCTGTACACCTCGGACCCTGCGTTGTACAAGGGCGGGTATCCGTGTATGATCTTGAGGATGCGCATGCGGATCACAAGGCCGTTCGTCCAAAGATCCGCATCCGACATGGTCCCTTCTGTCACGGCGTCATTTCTCGCGCCTCCTGGCCACGAGCACGATCGATAGGACCGTGATGCACACACGTTGAGCGCATGCGGTTGGTGGTATTCAATGAAATGCCCTGGTTGCTTTGGAGCACGACTTGAACATCATAGGAAGGATCGGCTTGAACCAGATGGCAATATCACCTCCACCGTACAAGAGCCGGTAACCAAGGAATTCGAGCTTGGGCATTCAGGTCGCTCATCCGAGTCGCAGTTTCCGCGCATGACCACGGCTTCGGTCGGACGATGCATCGGGGCCATGTGGTCACGTGATCGTGTTGACGTGGACCGTGTCTGGATCAAGTGCGATGTGCTATGATATGGTTCGCCATTCTCCACCGACCTTCGTCTTCGTCTCCCCCTCCGCTGCACCCATGTCCCGCCTCCTTCTCCTCGCGCTCCCGCTGCTCGCGTTCTCCCTTCCCGCGCACGCCCAGCGCGACACCATCCCGCTCAACGATGCGTGGCGCTTCGCCCTGGGGAATGGGCCGGACAATGAGCCGTGGGTGGGCAAACCGATGCCGCATGCCCGCACGGTGCAGGTGCCCCATACCTGGAACGTGGAGGACGCGAACCAGCACCACTACGGCTGGGCGTGGTACCAGCGCAGCGTGATCGTTCCCTCCGGATGGAAGGACCGCTACGTCGTGCTCGAGTTCGACGCGGTGAACCACAGCGCCATCGTGTACCTGAACGGGCAGAAGGTGGGCGAACACTTGGGCGATGGCTTCAACAAGTTCACCGTGGTGTTGAACGGCGGCTTGCGCTACGGCCGGGAGAACCTGATCACCGTGGCGGCGAACAACGCGTATGCGGGCGACAAGCTGCCGCACGGCTCCTCCTTCGACTGGCCCAATGACGGTGGCATCATCCGACCGGTGCGCTTGATCGTGAGCGGCAGTCCGCATGTGCAGCGCTTGAAGGCCACAGCCACGCTTCAGCTTACGGACAGCACCGGCCAACTGCGCCTGCAAGCGGTCTTCGATCCTGCAGCCGATATCCGTATGGGTGTGCGCATCACGGAAGAGAACCAGCCCACGAAGCGGGTGCTTCTTGAACAGGAAATGAAACCGAGATGGCAGGGCGCGGTGGCTTCCGTGGATCTGGACCTGGGCAGGGTGAAGCCCTGGCATTTCGACCGGCCCAACTTGTACCGCGTGGAGGTCACGGTGCGGAACGGTGCGAACGCCGTGGATGAGGTAGCGACCAACGTGGGCTTCCGCTCGGTGGAGATCCGGGACGGCAAGCTGCACCTGAACGGTGAGGCGGTGAAGCTCATGGGCGTGGAGTGGACCGCGGGCTCCAACCCCGACCACGGCCTCGCGGAGCCGGACAGTTTGATCCGCGCCATGGGCCGGCTGATGAAGGAGGTGAACTGCATCTTCAGCCGCCAGCATTTCCAGCAGGGCGATGTGTTCTTCGACTTCTGCGACCGCCACGGGATCCTGGTGCAGCAGGAGCTGCCGTTGTGGGGTCCGGAAACACCAGCCAACGACACCGCACAGGGCATTGCCATGCGGCAGTTGGAAGCGATGATCGCGAACCTGGGATCGCACCCGAGCATCTTCGCCTGGGGCGTGGGCAACGAGCTGCGCGCACGCGATCCGCGTATGTCGCGGATGATCAAGGCGCTGCTCGATCGCACCCATGAGCTGGACCCCACCCGCTACGCCACCTACGTGAGCAACTCGCTCACCGAGTCGTACGCGGGCGAGCCGGGCTTCGTGCCCGACGCCGCCGCCCACGGCGATCTGCTGATGATGAACGAGTACGGCGGCTCGTGGTGGGAGCTGCCCACGGGCGCGGTGGGCCTGCACCTGGACAGCATCCATGCCACTTATCCCACGCTGCCCTTCTTCATCTCGGAGTTCGGCCTGTGCGGGCCCAATTTCGCCGGCGGTGATGAGCGCCGCATCCACGACCTCATCTACCACATGGCGCTGTACGAGAGCAAGCCCTACATCCAGGGCGCCATCTACTTCGACCTCACCGACTACCGCACGCACTACCCCGGCACACCGGAGCCCGGCCGCTTCCGGCGGCGCGAGCATGGCGTGTACGACATGTACGGCAAGCCCAAGCCCTCGATGGAGGTGCTGCGCGACCTGTCCTCACCGGTGGAGGTGCATTCGCTGCGCGGTGGCGCGGCGGGCCAGTTGAACGTGCTGCTCTTCGGCAACATCGGCCTGCCGCAGCACAACGCCAGTGGCTACATGCTCTACCTGAGCGACAGTAGCGGCGAATGGCACAACAACCGCGCCTACCCGCTGCCCGACATACACCCCGGCCAGCGCGTGGTGGTGGAGGTGGACGACAAGTACCAGGGCCGTGGGGTGGTCACCATCGTGCGGCCCACGGGGACGGTGGCGATACGGAAGAGCTTTTTCACAGCCCCGTGAAGCCTGTTTGTGCATCGAGTTGTCACGAACTTCACACCCGCTATGCACACCCTCTTTTCCCCCACCGGCCATCTGGCCCATCTCACCATCAGCGACCGTGAGGACATGCACGATGCCCGCTTCGACCTGGATGCCGTGCAGCGTATGGAGATCCGCAAGTGCTATGATCATGCACGGGAAGGTCTTGCCAGCGGTGGCAAGTACATCCGCAAGCAGATGGAACGATATCCGAACGATCCCATCTTTCTGAACTACCTGGGAAAGTGGCATGATGTCCGTGGTGAGCAGGAGCAGGCCATCGCCGTGCTGGAACGTACTTACGAGCGCTTTCCGGACTACCTCTACGCCATTGTGAGCATGGCCACCACGCGCATCGCGCAGGGCCGCACGGATGAGGTCCTGCATTTCCTGGGGAACACCCTCCGCATTGAAGAGCGCTTCCCCGACCGGGATGAGTTCCACATCAATGAGGTGGAGGCCTACGAGGACGCGTGCATCAAGTACCTGATCGCAATACGCGACCTCGAACCGGCCTTGGAGCGTGTACAGGCGTTGCGCTCGGTGAGCGATGAGAAGGAATGGCTCGATGAACTGGAGGCCGGGATCACCATGGGACTTGTGGCCAAGCGGCATGCCGAGGAGCGGGCTCAACTGGAGGCGATGCCCAAGATGGAATTCATGGAGCAGCCGAAAAGTCCGTACGCCGATCGGGAACTCGTGCTTGTCCACCCTGAGCTTCGCATGTTGTTCGAGCGCAGCATGGACCTGACACCGGAGGAAGTGCGCGCGATCCTGGCCCTGCCCCGTGAAAGCCTCGTACAGGATCTGCGGGCCATCGTGCAACACAGCATTGACCATTTCCATCGCTACCAAGAGCGGTTGCCTGAGACCACCTACCAGGAGAACTCCTTTGTGCATCATGTGCTGGTGCTGTTGAGCGAGTTGCCGGGTGCCGACAGTGTGGAAGTGTTGTTGCTGGCACTGGCGCAGAGCCAGGAGTACATGGACCTGTACCTCGGCGATTGGCTCACAGAGGATGTGTGGAACACGGTGGCCGTCCTCGCCGATGGGCAGCTTGAGCGGCTGTATGAGTTCATGTGCCGACCGCGCTTGCATGCCTTCAGCAAGGTGATCGTGAGCGAGGGTGTGAACCAATTGGGCCAGCATCGCCCCGACCTGCTGCCCGCCGTGGAAGAATGGTACCGTGGGTTGCTGGCCTTTTACACCTCTGCAACAACGGAGGATGAAGTGTTGGACGCATCGCAACTGGGCCTGATGGTGGGCGACATCCTCGACTTGCAGTTGGTCTCGCTGCTGCCTGCGATCGAGGCGTTGTATGCGCGCGGTATCGTGCATGACGGTGTGTGTGGCACCATTGAAAGTGTTCGGATGCAGTTCGACGAGGGCAATCGAGGCCGGTTCAAGCGCACCATGCTGCCGATCGAGGAGCGCTATGCCGATCTGGCCGCTGCCGAGGAGCGGGCATTCGAGGAAGATGAGGACGAATGGGAGGATCCGGATGATGGCCTCGATGATGCGCCATTGGTGACCTTGCCCATCAAGCGCGCCACGCCCAAGGTGGGCCGCAACGAACCCTGCCCCTGTGGCAGCGGCAAGAAGTTCAAGAAGTGCTGTGAAGGGAAGGACATGAACCTGCCGATGGGTCTTCCCGCAATGCACTGACGCGGACCGAGACTCGTCTTACTGCTCGCCACCGCATTCCTTCCATGGTCGCGTGCCATACCCGAGCGACAGTACGGGCAATTGGCACAACACGCGCGCGTATCCGCTGCCCGATATCCTCCCCGGCCAGCGCGTGGTGGTGGAGGTGGACGACCTGTACAAAGGCCGTGGCGTGGTCACCATCGTGCGGCCCACGGGGACGGTGGCGATGCGGAAGAGTTACTATCCCAAGGACTGAACCTCCAGCGCAGGGACAGGGCGGAAGCGCTCTTCGTTTGATGAATGAGCGTGGATCCGGGTTTCAGGCGCGGGATCGCGGGTAACGGTTTGCGGCTCGGCGAAGGTGGCGATTTTTACCACGTATGTTCATACGAAGCGCAAATGTTAAAACATGCATAAATGTTTCTACGAAGCACTGAAACGCCACTTTTGCCAAGCCGCTGTTATCGGCTGCCCTTGGTCTAACCCCCTAATTATCGGACAACGCTCAGCGGACATGTCGAAGGTAGGTGTTTGGTCGGATAGGTTTGCCCTCAGCAGGAGACGACCGAAGGTG
>JACTMO010000048.1 GCA_014584605.1 Bacteroidota bacterium
TCGCGACATGGTGCCTGCACCGGATGGGGGCTACTACATCCACGGCTCGTTCGTAGGCTACGACGACGGCACGGTCAACGACAGCACGCAGCGCTTCGTGAGCCGGTTGTACGGGTTGGACGTGGGGGTGCGGGAGGTGGAGAGGCCGCTGGCGCTGCAGGTGGTGCCCAACCCCAGCCACGGTCCGGTGCGGGTGGTGTTACCGGAGGCGATCGGTCCGGCCACGTTGCAGGTGGTGGATGCGCAAGGCCGGGTGGTGCGTGCGCAGCGGGTTGCCGGTGGCCCCACCGTGCTGGACCTCACCGGCCACGCCGCCGGGGTCTATGCCGTACGGGTGCGCACCGAGGCTGGCCGCAGCGGGCACGCGCGGATCGTGCGGATGCTGCATTGAACTCCGTGGTCCGCGCAGGCGGATGTACGGTGGGCGGCGCCCTGGCCCAGAGCGACAACCACAAGCCCAGCGCCGAGGGGCCATCATCCACCTGAACGCCAAGCACGATCTGGCCGGTCCGCTGGGCCGCGTGGAGGCCGCCGGCGGCAAGGTGCTCATGCCCAAGACGCACATCAGCGACGACATCGGCCTCAGGGCCTTCTTCCTGGACACCGAGGGGAACGCCGTGGGCGATGCACGCGCAGGGGTGCATGCAGGGGCAGGAGCAGGAGGATGGGGCAGGAAGTCCAATGAGTCGGGAATCCGCTGAGTCAAGAGTCCGCCGAGTTGGAAGTCGTTGTCGCGATGCGTCAACGACTTAAGACTCATCGGACTCCCGACTCAGCCGGCCCAGCGGACTTGCTTTTCCCGATCCAGCCCAGGTGTGTGTGGTGGAAGTTGTCGCCGAACTTGAGTCCGTAGCCGAAGATGCGGTCCATGCTGGCGTGGCCGAACAAGATGAGGCCTGCGATCAGGAACACCTCGTCAAGATCACCCATCCATGCGTCGAACGCGGTCGCATACCACGAGATCTGCGATAGCATCACCACGACCATCGCCAGGCCCTTGTGGTGGAGCAGGTTGTAGGTGAAGGCCCCGGTGCGCGGCCCGGCCAGGTAGCCCAGCATGCCGATGTCCGGGCCCACCAGCAGCAACGGATAGACCCATCCGGTGGCGTCCATGGCGATGAGGCCGCCGAGGCAGGCCAGGAACTGCACGAGCTCCTCCATCTTGAGCATGGTCTTCATGCCACAAAGGGACCTGCCGACCCGCTTCGACCGGTGACCGAAGGTGCGAGCGGCCGATCGCATGTACGGGCGGCCTGGAATGAGCAGGAAGGGTCCGGATGGGTCGGTGCGCAGGCCGTGGAGCGTGTCACCACACGATCCCCACCGGGCAATGGTCGCTGCCCATCACCTCGTTGAGGATGAAGGCGTCCTTCACCTGCTGCTCGAAGCCTTTGGTCACCAGCACGTAGTCGATGCGCCAGCCCACGTTCCTGGCGCGCGCGCCGAAGCGCTGGCTCCACCAGCTGTACTTCACCACGTCCGGGTGCCGATGCCGGAACGTGTCCACCCAGCCTGAGGCGAGCAGGGCGTCCATGCCGTCGATCTCCTGCTGCGTGTAGCCGCTGGTCTTGTTGTAGTTCTCCTGGGGCCGCGCGATGTCGATGGGCTGGTGCGCCACGTTGAGGTCGCCGGTGATGATCACGGGCAGCTTCCCCTTCGCCAGCGTGTTCACGTACTTGCGGAAGGCGGCATCCCACTCGCCGCGGTAGCCGAGCCGTTTCAGGCCCTCACCGCTGTTGGGCGTGTACACGCACACCACGACCACGTCGGTGAAGGTGCAGGTGACCACGCGGCCTTCATCGTCGTGGCCCTTCATGCCGATGCCGAGGTCGACGCCGACGGGCTTCTGCCTGCTGGCGATGGCCGTGCCGCTGTACCCGGGCTTCAACGCACCGTAGGCGTTCACGTGGTAACCGTCCACCCCGGCCAGGGCCTGGGCCACCTGCTCGGGCGTGGCCTTGGTCTCCTGGAAGCAGACGATGTCGGCGTCCAGCGCGCGCAGCGTGTCGTGGAGGCCCTTGTCCACGCTGGCGCGGATGCCGTTCACGTTGAAGGAGATGAGTTTCATGGGGGCGAAGTTGGGGGTTGTCCCCGGACCGCCGGGCGGCCGGTGGTTGATAACCCGGTTGACGGATCGCACCGCCGGGGCGGGCGTGGGTGCCCCGCGCCGCGTCACCTTGCGGCCCATGGAAGGAACGGACGGCGGCTCGACCATCCTGCGGCTGCCGGTGGCCCCCACGGTGAAGTGGTTGTGGTGGACGGGAGGCACGGTGGTCGCGCTGCACCTGGGCATCGGTGGGGCGCGCGTGGTCCATTTGCTGTTCGACCTGCGTGCGGAGGGCAACCTGTCGGCCTACTACGCCGCGCTGCTCTTGCTGGCGGGTGGTGTGGCGGCCCTGCTGATCGCCCATGGGCCGCGATCGGAAGGCCGCGTCCGGCAGGGCTGGTGGCTGCTGGCCCTGGTGCTGCTCTTCCTCTCGACCGACGAGGCGGGGCAGGTGCATGAGAAGCTCAACAAGTCGATGCGGGCGCTGCTGGGTGAAGGCTTCATGGGCACCCTGCGCTTCGGATGGGTGGTGCCTTACGCCGTGCTCACCGCGCTCTTCGCCGCGCTCTCCATCCCCTGGCTCCGGGCCCTGCCGGCGCGCACGCGGCGCGGGTTGCTGGTCGCCGGTGCGGTGTACGTCGCGGGAGCCCTGGGCATGGAACCCGTGGAATCGATGATGGTGCACATGGACCAGAGCTCACCGGCGGTGGTGCTCGCCTGCACGCTCGAGGAATCCCTTGAGCTCGCCGGCCTCACCTTGTGCCTGTCGGTCCTGTTGGGCCATATGCAGCGCCACGTTCAACGGATCGACCTGCGGACCGGCCCATGAGCACCTTCGACCTGTTGACCCTGGGCTGGGGCGCCCTGGCCGTGATCCTCCTTCCGGTGCTGCTGAAGGTGCGCGCCCCGTACGGCCGCCACACCACCGCCGGCTGGGGCCCCACCATGGCCAACCGCTGGGGCTGGTTCTGGATGGAGCTGCCCGCGCTGCTGCTCTTCCCCCTGCTGGTGGTGCTGGGCCCGCGCGACAAGGGGCTGCTCACCTGGGTGCTCGTGGCCCTCTGGACGGGGCACTACGCCAACCGCACCCTGATCTTCCCCTTCCGCCTGCGCACCCGCGGCAAGCGCATGCCGGTGGCGATCGTGGGCAGCGGCGTGTTCTTCAACCTGGTGAACGGCGTGCTGAACGGATGTTGGCTGGGGCACCTCGCCCCGGCGGACCGCCCGGTGCCCGATGCGGCGCTGGTGGCGGGCCTGCTGCTGTTCGTGATGGGCATGGGCATCAACCACCGGGCCGACGAACGGCTGATCGCCCTGCGGACCAACGGCCACGGCTACCAGATACCGCGCGGCGGCCTCTTCGAGCGCATCAGCTGCCCGAACCACTTCGGCGAGATCATGGAATGGACCGGCTTCGCCCTGGCGGCGTGGTCCTTGCCGGCGCTGAGCTTCGCGCTGTGGACCTTCGCCAACCTGGCCCCCCGTGCCCGCAACCACCACGCCTGGTACCGCAAGCGTTTCCCGGACTACCCGCGCGGCCGCAAGGCGGTGATCCCCTTTCTCTGGTAGCATGCCCATCGCGATCACCGGCGGCAATGGCCACCTCGGTGCGGTGCTGTGCCCGCTGCTCCTGGAACAGGGCCACCGGCTGCGGCTGCTGGAGCACCACCGTACCGACGTCATCGCCAGGCTGGACGCCGAACGCGTGCGCGGCGACCTGCTGGACGCCGGTGCGATGGACCGTCTGGTGGCGGGCTGCGATGCCGTGGTGCACCTGGCCGCCCGCATCAGCATCGACAGCAACAACGACCCGCTGGTGCCCCGCGTGAACGTGGACGGCACGCGCCACGTGGTGCAGGCCTGCCTCCGCCACGGCGTGCGGCGCCTGGTGCATGTGAGCAGCATCCACAGCTACAACAGCCGCCCGCTGGATGCGCCGCTCGACGAAACGCGGGGACCCGCCCGGCCCGATGCGGCGGCCTACGACCGGAGCAAGGCGGAGGCCGATGCCGTGGTGCTCCGCGCGGTCGGTGCCAGCGGGCTCAACGCGGTGATCCTGGCGCCCACCTCCGTGATCGGCCCCCTGGACCACGGACCCTCCCTGATGGGGCGCGCCATCGCCGACCTGCACAACGGCAAGGTGCCTCTCCTGCCCCCGGGCGGCTTCGACTTCGTGGACGTGCGCGACGTGGCGCAGGCCGTTGCACAAGCCCTCGCGCACGGTGCCGCCGGCGAGAAGTACCTGCTGAGCGGCAGCTACCGCAGCATGCGCACGCTCGCCGCCGCCGTGGTCCGGGTGGCCGGGCGAGGCACCGTGCCGCGCGTGGCACCGCCCTCCCTGTTGCGCACGCTGCTGCCCTTGTTCCGCGCCCAGGCATGGCTCACCAGGCGTCCGCCGCTGATGACGCGTGAGGCCCTGGACACCCTGCTGGAAGGCCACCCCGACATCCGCAACGACCGTGCGAGGGCCGCGCTGGGCTTCCGTCCCCGGCCGTTCGAGGCCACGCTCTCCGACACGCTGGACTGGATGCGCGGGGCGGGCATGCTGATCGGCGCCGGGCAGCGTTGACCCCCGGGGGGCCGTCCTCCCTCCGACCCCGGCCTGTTGACGAAAAGAGCGCCCCCCCCCGGGACCGTCCCGATCCCTACCCTACCTTGCTTGAACCTTTCCCGGCCCTGAACGTCGAACCCCTGCACCCGAACCGCAGCCCATGGCCATCCAACCCTACACCGGCCCCTTCGGGAAGCCGGAACTGCTGCACCTGCTCCGCCGCACGCTCTTCGGTGTTTCGCCGGCGGACCTGGCCCACTTCCAGGGCATGACCCTGAACCAGGTGGTGGACGCGCTGCTGACCTTCGGCACCAGCGTGCCGCCGCCCATCAAGGCCTACACGGCGCCCGACGGCAACAACCAGCCGGACCCCTCGCTGATCGACCCGGACGTGCCCTTCGGCAGCACCTGGGTGAACACGGCCAGCGACCCGCAGGCGCCCATCGACCCGCGCGGGGCCCGCATCCAGAGCCTGGCGGCCTGGCAGATGGGCCTGTTCGTGGGCCAGGAGCGCAACCTGCGCGAGAAGATGACCCTGTTCTGGAGCAACCACATGCCGGTGCAGGCGCAGCAGGTATTCATGCCCGAGGCCCTGTACAGCATGAACCAGCTGCTGCGCGACCAGTGCCTGGGCAACTTCCGCCAGCTGATGTACGATGTGACCCTGCAGCCGGCGATGCTGATCTACCTGAACGGCTACCTCAACATCGCCACCGCGCCCGACGAGAACTACGCCCGCGAGCTGATGGAGCTCTTCACCCTGGGCCAGGGCAGCGGCTACACCGAGAGCGATGTGCAGGCCGCCGCGCAGGTGCTCACCGGATGGACCGTGCAGTTGCAAAGCGGCGGGCAGCCCATCGTGCCGCAGACCATCTTCCTGCCCTTCCTGCACGCCATCACCGACAAGCAGTTCAGCGCCTTCTTCAACAACACGGTGATCCAGGGGCAGACCGGCGCCAACGGCGGGGCCATCGAGCTCAACGCCCTGCTGGACATGATCTTCAGCAAGGAGGAGGTGAGCCACTTCATCTGCCGCGAGATCTACCGCTGGTTCGTGCACGGGGCCATCGACGCCACCGCCGAGGCCGATGTGATCGTGCCGCTCGCCGAGCTGTTCCGCAACAACGCGGGCGTGCCCGACCAGATGCGCATCGTGATGCAGGCCCTGCTGACCAGCGACCACTTCTTCACGGCCGACCTGCGCGGGTGCATGATCAAGAGCCCGGCGGACCTGGTGCTCGGCGCCCTGCGCCTGTTCAACATGCCCATGCCCGACGCCACGCAGTTCGAGGCGCAGTACCGCGTGTGGATGGACGTGTACTACCTGGTGGCCTATTGCGGGCAGGAGATCGGCAACGTGCCCAACGTGGCCGGATGGCCCGCGTACTACCAGTATCCACAGTACGACGACATCTGGGTGGACACCGCCACCTTCCCGGCGCGCAACTACAGTCTGCAGGGCATCCTCTACGCGGGCTTCTCCACACCGGCCAACCTCTACCAGCCCCAAAGCCAGAACCTGGAGTTCAAGGTGGACCTGGTGGCCTTCTGCGAACAGCTGAGCAACCCGAGCGACCCGAACCAGCTGCTGGTCGACATGGCCGAGCTGTACTACGGCACGCCCATCAGCCAGGCGGTGCGCGACCAGCTCAAGACCAGTATCCTGTTGTTGGGCCAGTCCCAGGACTACTACTGGACCTTCGCCTACTCCACCTACGTGGCCGACCCCAACACCCCGGACCAGACGGCCCAGCTGGTGCCCACCATCCTGCTGTGGCTCACCGTGGACATGCTGGGCGCCGCCGAACACCACATCCACTGAACACCGTCCGAACCATGCAACGAAGGAACTTCCTCCGCTCGATGTCCATGGCCACCGTGGGCGGCCTCACCGTGCGCGGTTTCTCCAACCCCATGCTGGCGCCCCTGCTCAGCGGCGTGGGCGAGGACCGCGTGCTCGTGGTGGTGCAGCTCTATGGCGGCAACGACGGCCTCAACACGGTGATCCCATTGGACCAGTACGCGCTGCTGAGCCAGTTCCGCAGCAACGTGCTGGTGCCCGAGGCCAGCGTGCTCGCCCTCTCCGGCACCAACGGCGCCACCGGCCTGCACCCGCGCATGACCGGCGTGCAGGACCTGTGGAACGACGGCAAGCTCGCCATCATCCAGAGCGTGGGCTACCCCGACCCCAACTTCAGCCACTTCCGCAGCACCGATATCTGGGAGACCGGCTCCGATGCGAACCAGCTGCTGGACAGCGGATGGGCCGGGCGTTTCCTGCACTTCGAGTACCCCAACTACCCGGTGGGCTTCCCCAACACCGACATGCCCGACCCGCTGGCCATCCGCGTGGGCGGGCCCATCGGCCCCGGCCTCCAGCACCTGGGCGTGAGCATGGGTGCCGCCATCTACAACACCGACGACCCCCTCAACCTCACCAACAACATCTACAACGACCCGGTGACCGCCGACTGCAAAGGCGGCAAACTGGACTTCGTGCGCACGGTGCAGCGCCAGACCGATCTGTACGGCGACGTGATCCACGACGCGGCGCAGGCCGGCTGCAACCAGAGCACGATGTACCCCACCGCCGGGCAGCCCGGTGCGCGTCTTGCGCAGGCCCTGAAGATCGTGGCACAACTGATCTGCGGCGGACTCAAGACCAAGATCTACTGGGTGAGCGACCAGGGCTTCGACACCCACGCCCAGCAGGTCCTCACCAACGACACCACGGCCGGCGCGCACGCCGACCTGTTGCAGGGGGTCAGCAACGCCATCCGCGCCTTCCAGGACGACCTGCAGCTGCTGGGCCTGGAGGACCGGGTGCTGGGCATGACCTTCAGCGAGTTCGGCCGGCGCGTGATGAGCAACGGCTCCACGGGCACCGACCACGGCGCGGCGGCCCCCATGTTCCTGTTCGGCACGCAGGTGATGCCGGGCCTGCTGGGCAGCAACCCCACCATCAGCCCCAACACCAACGTGACCACCAACCTGCCCATGCAGTACGATTTCCGCAGCGTGTACGCCAGCATCCTGCGCGACTGGTTCTGCATGGACCAGCTGGATGTGGACACCGTGCTGCTGAACACCTACCAGCCGCTGGCCGTGGTGGATCCCGACGGATGCCTGGGCATCGGCATCCACGAGGCCAACCAGGGCACGGGCACCAGCCTGCTCGAGGTGTGGCCCAATCCCTTCACCACCCGCACCAACGTGCGTTTCACCAGCGAGGGCGGACGCGTGGCCATCCACATCTTCGACGAGCAGGGCCGCGCCGTGCGGCTGGTGCGCAACCAGGACATGCCGGCCGGCACGCACACGGTGGACGTGGACCTGGAGGAACTGCCGCCCGGCGTGTACCACTGCCGCATGCAGAACGGCCGCCGCCAGCAGGTGAAGGACATGCTGAAGGTGCGCTGACCCTTGCGGCGACCACCCGCACCGGCGCGAACCGGGCGAACGCCGCCGGGAGCGGACGGCCGCTCGGGACCATGGGCACGGCTTCCACCACCCTGGTGTTGAAGCAGCGCAGCAGCATGCCGGTCCTGTCGGGCCGCATCACCGCAGCACCACACCGGGTGGTCCACAAAGCTCCTATCGCAGCAACACCCGCCGCGTGCGCCCGTCGTCCAGCCGCAGCAGATAGGTACCGCCCCCCAGCCGCGACACATCCAGCACGGCCGGTGCGTCCTGGAGGTGCCAGCGCGCCACCGCACGCCCCATCGCATCGGTCAGCACGGCGTTGCACGGTGCGTCGCCGAAGGCCACGAACAGGCGGTCGTGCGCGGGGGAAGGCCACACCCGCAGCACCGCCGGTGTCGTTCCGCGGAGGCCGGTGCTGCAATCGACAACCAGGGTGTCCGTCGCGGAGCCCGTGCAGCCGTTGCCGTCGGTGTAGGTGTAGGTCACCGTGTGCGTCCCCGGCCCCCAGGTGGCCACCTCAAAGACCGTGTAGCTGCTGTCGGCACCGTTGATGCTGTACGTGCCGCCCACCGGTGCGCCCGAACCGAGCGGCAACGGCACATCGCACTCCGTGAGCGTGTCCACGCCCAGCTCGAGGGTGACGGCGGGCAGGGGCCACACCTCTACCATCACCGTGTCCGGGAAGGGGCATTCACCCTGGCCCCACGCGGCGGCCACCACCGGCCAGGTGCCGGGGCCTTGGGAACCGGACAGCCAGCCTGTGACGTAGGCCCCGCCATCGTAGGTGCTGGAGTCCACCCCCTGGAGGAAGTAGGCCACGCCGAAGTAAGGCACGGCAAGCTGAACAGGCTGCGGCGGGGCGTCCACGCAGAAGGGGGCGATCGGCCCGAGGGCCACCGGGGTGCAGGGCAGAACATCCAGCGTAATGTTGGTCTCGCCCGGGCACGCATGGCCGGTGACATCGGTGTAGGTGTACGACACATCGGTGAAGATGGGACGCACGGCACAGGCGGTGTTCACCCGTCCCTGCGCGTCGGCCGGTGCGCTCCACGTCCCCGCAGCGGGCGAACCAACGAGCTGCAGCTCGGCGCCCGGACATTGGGGATCCGGGTCCAGGATCTGAATGTCGGGCTCGTTGATCACCCGGATGCTGGTGGATGCGCTGGCGATGCAGCCTTGTGCATCGACCACGCCGTAGCCCAGGGGATAAACGCCGGCGCCCTGGCCGAAAGCGGTGGGATCGAAGAAGCTCTCCAGTTCGACATAGGACCCGCTCCAGCTTCCGTTCGGGGGGGTCCCTTCGGGCAACGGGTAGGCACCGCACCAGGCACAGAGCGTATCCAGCGCCGGTACGGTGGCCAGGGAGCCACCGACGTCGGGCAGTTCGTTCGCATACCAGGAGACCGTGTCGTGGTGGGTGATCACCACATCCTGGCGTTCATCGCCGTTCAGGTCGCCGATCACCATCCGGCCATCGCCCGCACTGCGCAGGTTGGTCCTGGTGGGTGCCGAAAAGCCGCCCAAGGCCGTGTGGTAGTGTGACCAGTATACCGGCCCTACATAGACCCAGTGGCACCACAGGATGCTGGCGCCCGGCCCGCAGCCCAGCGATGCCGCCCATCCGGCGCCCTCGTTCGGGGCGAAGTGGTCCACGTAGCGTTCCGGTGCGAAGGCAAGGTAGCCGCTGTCCACGGCCAGGTTCTCCACCCACCGTACGTTCCAGCCGGCATCCACCAGGTCGAGGTCGCCATCGCCATCGCAATCGATGAGCCGCTTGCCATAGGTGTGCCATGTCGCTTCGAAGTCAGATAGCGCCACTATGGTCCACGCCGCACCGCTATCCGGGTTGAGCCCGACCAGGATGACTTCCGAAGCGTGAACCGCAAGGTCGATGTCCCCATCCAGGTCGATGTCACCGACGTCGAAGAGCTTCACCGGCGCACCAAAATGCACGGAATCCAATGTCGAGAACGCGCCGCCGTCGTTCTCGAACCAATACACCGATGAATCCCTGCTGAACACGATCTCCGCCAATGCACTCCCGCTCAGGTCAGTACAATGGATCAGGTAGCCCGCGTCGGTCGACAGCACCATGCCCGGCCCGAAGGAACCCGTACCATCGTTCGCGAACCAAAGCAGTTGGTCGAAGCTGCCGCGGTAAGCCACGAGGTCCAGGTCCAGGTCGCCGTCCAGGTCGCTGGCCTGCAGCTGCGAGATCGCGTTGGTGGTGTCCAGGACCTGCAACGGTCCGAAGCTCCCCAGCCCGTCCAGGTTCTCCAGCATGCCGATGCCCTGGGCGAAGTCCTTCAGCACGATGTCGTTGTCCCCGTCCTGGTCCACGTCCAGGATCAGCGGGTCCCAGTACGAGGTGCCGGTGTGCAGGTCGTTCCGCGGGCCGAACTGGGCGGAACCTTGGCCCACCAGGATCGCGGCAAGAACGAAGTGAACTGGACGTGCGAACATGATCCGGAATTTGTGGGCTGAACCTACGGGATCCCGCTCACACCGCGAACACAGCAGCTCACCCGCCCAGGTGCGCGTCGAAGCCCGGGCGGATGAACCGTTGCGCATCGGGGAACTCGTTCTCCAGGCCCTTGCGGATGCGATGCAGCAATTCCTGCATGGGGAGCGCGTCATCGGCCTCCTCCGGGAGCAGCTCCACGATCGTGTCCCACGCTGCCACCGAGCGGTCCACCGCATCCAGGCACACCTTGGCCGACCCGTTCCAGTCGCTCTGCAACGGATCGTCGTCGAAGGCCCTGCCCATGCGGCCGTGCAAGGCGCGCCCCACCTTCGCGGGGATGATGGTGTGGAACCACAGCAGCTCCTGCACGGCCTCGCTCAGCACCAGCATCTCGGGGGTGTGAAGTTCCGCAGGGATGTCCACCCCCATGCGATGGTGCAGCTGCACACCGCGCGCTTTCAACGACGCCTCGCGCGCCTCGATCCACGCACGCACCAGATCGAGGTAGGTGGAGCCCATGACGCTGAGGGGGTGCGCGTCCACCTTGCGGTCCAGGGCCTCTTGCTCGCGTTTCCATTCGGCCATCTCGGCCTCCTCGCGCGCCTGCTCCACCGGGTCCACCGGCTCGTTCGCCCGTTCCTCCTTGGCGGCGTCCAGCGCGGCCATGTCCTCCTCGCTCAGACCCATGAGCTTCATCAAGCGCTTGCGCAGGTCCTCGGGTGTTTCATCGGCCGCGGCGTCCTCGGCCTCGCCCACATCGTCAACGTCCACCGCGCCCACGCGGCATTGCCGCACGAAGCGGCAGCGCTCGCAGCGCCGGTCGCAGTAGTTGTGGATGAAGGGGATGTAGCCCTGCGCGTCGGGGGTGTGCATGGAGCGGGACATGGCGGGAAAATACGATCCCACAGCACAACGGCCTCACCTCACGTCTCCCGCTTCACCCAGGCCTGCACCATGCGCAGCTGGCCGTAGCCGAAGCACCCGTCGAAGTGGCCCGCGGCCTCGTTCAGCCCCTTGGACGGGTTCTCCCGCATCCAGTCGGCGATGAGGTCGCGCTCCGCCTCGGGCATCAGGCCGTCCAGCTCCACCACCCCCTCCGCGATGCCCCGCGCCAGGTGCCCCTCGATGGTGCTCCGCGCCATCTGGCGCTTCTGCGCGATCTGCTCCACCGAGAGTCCCTCCTTCACCAGCGCGTAGGTGGTGGCGTAGGTGGCACCCTTCGCCGGGCGTGCTGTGGGCTCACCGGCATCAACGGCGCCCGATGGATCGGCGGCCGCACGCAGCTTGCGCCGCTTGCCGGTCCTCCCCTTCGGCCGGTGCTCCTCGGCCCAGGCACGCGCCTCACCCACCAGGGCGGCGCGTTTCGCGGCCAGCCCCTGCTCGATGTCCTTCGGCCGCTGGATCTCCTCGCCGTTCAGGATGCAGTGCGTGATCATCGCCACCTTGGCGATGGTGGCGATGCGCTTCATCAGCATGCCGTCGATCTCCTTCAGCGCGTTGGTGTACTCCTTGGTGCGGCTCAGCAGTTCGGCCTGAGCGATATGCCGGACCAACGCCTTCATGCGCTCCTGCAGCAGGTCGCCGTAGTACGCTCCGCCCTTCTCGATGCGCTCGAGGAGCTCCGCGCCCTTGTCCTCGAAGAGCAGGCGCATCAGCTGGCCCCGGAACTTGCGCGTGTTCTCCTCCTCGCTCCTGAGCGTGTCCCGCAGCACCTGCAGCGCGGTCTTCATGTCGTCGCTCTCGAACTGCGCGGTCTCCGGGTGGTCCTTCTCCGTCCACTCGACCTTGCGCAGGAGGTCGCCCAGGTCGAAGGTGCCGGTGAGCAGCTGCTGTAGGTACGCGCGCTGCTGGGCCTGCAACTGCTGCGGCAGCGGTTCCTGCTGTTCGCCGCGCTGCGTGAAGGCCACCACATCCCTGTCGGTGCTCACCACCGACGGGTCGATGCGCGTGCGCAGGATCAGCCCGTCGAGGGAGCGCAGGCGCGAAAGCGCCACGTACACCTGCCCCGGAGCGAAGGCCTGCCCCACGTCGATGATGGCCCTGCTGAAAGTGAGGCCCTGGCTCTTGTGCACCGTGATGGCCCACGCCAGCTTGATGGGATACTGGGCGAAGGTGCCGATCAGCTGCTCCTCCTGTTCGCGGGTGGCCGGGTCCAGTACGTAGCGCTTGTTCTCCCAGGTCTCGCGCTTCAGCCGGAGGGTGCTGTCCGAGGGGCGGTCGCCCACGCCTTCGTACATGCGGACCGTGATACCGTCCGCGTCCAGTTCCTCCACACGCGCCAGCTTGCCGTTGAAGTACATCTTTTCGGGATCGTTCTTCACGAACATCACCTGCGCACCCACCTTCAGCTCGATGCGCTCGAGCACGGGGTACATGCCCTGCGGGAAGTCGCCCTCGACCTCGGCCTCGTAGGCGTGCACCTCCCCCGGCAGCTTCTCCAGCGCCTGCTGGTTGATGCCGTCGGCCTTGTGGTTGTGCGTGGTGAGCGTGATCACCCCGTCGCTCGCGGCGTCGCCGACATCGGGGTGGTGGTGCGCGTTCAGCTCGGCGACGTCCGCGGCCTGCACCGTGTTGTTGCGCAGGTTGTTGAGGATGCGGATGAAGCGGTCGTCCTGCTGGCGGAAGATGCGGTCCAGTTCGATGTGCGCGAAGCCGTGCTCCTTCAGCACCCGGCTCTCGAAGAAGTGCATGCCGGCGTAGTACCGCTGCAGCACGCGCCATTCCTCGTCCTTCACCACGGGTGGCAGCTGGTACAGGTCGCCGATGAGCAGCACCTGCGCGCCGCCGAAGCTCAGGTCGCGCCGCTGGCGCAGGCTGCGCATGCGGTGGTCGATGGCGTCGAGCACATCGGCACGCAGCATGCTCACCTCGTCGATGACCAGCAGGTCCACCTCGCGCAGCACGTTGCGCCGGATGGCGTTCAGCGGGTGGCGCCGGGTGAGGGTGTCCTGGTCGTGGAAGGCGCCCTCGGGGATGTCCAGCGGCCGCTGCTTCTCGGGCAGGAAGGCTCCGAACGGCAGCAGGAACTGGCTGTGGATGGTGACGCCCCGGGCGTTGAGCGCCGCGATGCCCGTGGGCGCCAGGATCACATGGCGTTTGTGGGTGCCGGCGGCCAGCCGGTGCAGGAAGGTGGTCTTGCCGGTGCCGGCCTTGCCGGTGAGGAAGACGTGGCGGTTGGTGCTGTTGATGAAGCGGGCGGCCAGCGCGGCCATCTCGGTCTCCACGTGCGCTTCATCGGGCACCGTGGTCCGCGTGTTCACTTCGCGAAGGTCGGAGGTGCGGGCATCAGGAAGGAACGACATACTTCATGGCTGTGCGGTACGGCTCCGGGTGTCACTGACGGGAACACCGTCACCCGGCCGTCCGCAAAATACAGCGGCACCGCAGAAAACGGGTGACGGACCGGTCTCGTACGCCCGATCACCACCTCCAGGCAGCGCGCTGGGCGCTCGATGCGTCCATCCCTCGGTCCAAGTCCATGGACCGACCCATACCATGCGCCGACTCCCCCTCCTCACCCTTCCCTTCATGGCCGCCGTGCCGTTGCACGCCCAACTCCACGCCGGCGAGGTGCCGCAGGGATCGATCGCCATCGGGATCGGGGCCACCATCGCGCTCCCGGATCCCTTCACCGAGGACAGCGTGCTGCTGGAGACCGACTGCGACGATTCCTTCGACCTCGTCATCACCCTCCTGCACGGCATGCCCGCGATCGATGCCCCGAACACCGTGGTGCTGCGCACCCTGGACGACGACCTGGAGCTTTGTCGCGACGCCGAGCGCCCGTACTACTACGGCGCGGGGGAGTTGCTCACCTGCACAGGCGCGTTCAGCTGGCAGAGCAACAACATCAACATCCTGGGCGACTACGGCGGCTTCGGCATGATCGGGCCTTCCACGGTGGACAGCCTCTATCTCGGCATCCGCCAGGGTGCGCTCAGCGGTTGGGTCCTGCTCTCCTTCGACCTGACCGACACGGTGCCCATCCTGCACGTGCATCAAGCGCTCTCGTTCTGCATGGCCACGACCACGGGCGAACCTGCCACGGCAGGGCCCGTCGTGATCGCACCCACGGTGACCCACGGCGAACCCGTGCGGATCGGGATCGACGCCTCACGAAGCCTGGAAGTGCTCGATGCGACGGGCAGGACCATGGCCCGCTACGGCCCGAACGTGCGGGAGATCGCAGCACCCCGGGAGGCCGGCCTGTACTTCCTCCGGGTCGAGCGCACCGATGGGACCTGGTCCTGCGGCCGTTTCGTGCGCCGATGAACCCCTGACCGGACGTCGAAGGGTCGTATCCTTGTGCGGCCCTGCGATGCGCCCGCTCCAATGCCTTCGTCTCCTCCTTCGCGGCCCCTCGCCCCGGGAGATGGCCGCGCAACTGCGCAAGCCGCATGGCGCCATGGCCCGCAAGGTGGGCGAGCGCATGAACGCGGCGAACCGCTTCCTGTACGAAGGCACCTGGAAGGCGCTCGATCTGCACGACGGTATGCGTGTGCTGGAGATCGGCTTCGGCAACGGGCGTTTCTTCGACGCGCTCGCCCACCAGGCGAACGGGCTCGAGCTGCACGGTCTGGACTTCAGCGCGGAGATGGTGAAGGAGTCCTCACGGCACAACGCCTCCCGCATCGCCGCAGGCGGCCTGTCGCTCGCGCAAGGGGCCAGCGACCGCATGCCGTACGCCGATGCCTTCTTCGACCGCATCTTCTGCATCAACGTGGTGTACTTCTGGGACGATCCGGCCGCGCACCTGCGCGAACTGCGCCGCGTGCTGAAGCCCGATGGGACCTTCACGGCCGTGCTGCGGACCCGCGCGTCGATGGAACGACTGCCCTTCGCAGCCCATGGCTTCACCATGTACGAGCAGGCCGACTGGGAACGGGTGCTGCGCGACAACGCCTTCGCCGCCCTGCGCACCACCGTGCTCCAGGAACCCGGGGTGGAATACGAGGGCCGGAAGTTCGAGCCGGAGAGCCTGGTGGTGGTGGCCGGTCCACGCTGACCTGCGCGACCGCCTTCGTCGCCGCACGGATCAATGCCGGATGAAGCGCAGGCGGGAACGTCCCTCCGCCCCCAGCACATGGTAGGCGCCGGGCGCTGCCGTGGCGTACCAGGCGTCGATCCGGGCGGCATCACCCGTCGCGAGCACACGTCCTGCGCCATCCTGTGCGGTCCACGGGGCGCCGGACGGGGAAAGGTGTTCCGCGATGCTTCCGTTGGTGACGACGGCCGTGCCGATGACCGGCGACGACGGATGTTCCGGCAGGGCGGTCGGCGCAGCGAGGTTGAAGGTGGAGAGCAGCAGGGTGGTGCTCTCGTTGAGGATGTTCAGCGTGTCGAAGGTGGCGGCGCTGAGCAGATGCAGCTCGTCGCCCCACAGCAGCGCGTCCTCGAGCAGGTCGTGCGTACGGACGGTGTCGTTCACCCAGGCGGTGTCCAGCAGGACGCCCGTGGCCGGATCGAGCAGGCGGATGTGCAGGTCCTGCCCCTGTGCGATCTGCCGGTCGTCGGTGACGATGCTCACCGCATGGGCCCCGTTCGCCAGCACGGCCATGCGCTGGTAGCTGGCCTGGGTGTTCAAGGTATCCATCCACAGGCGACCGGCGCCAGGCGAATAGGCGATCGACGTTCCACCCCGTAGGCCCACATGGATGCGTTGCTTCTCCGGCGCCACGGCAAGCGATGCGAGCTCGGGAGTGGTGGCCAGGCTGTCGGTGAAGGACCAGAGCACGCTGCCGTCATCGGCATCGGTCATGCGCAGCACCACCAGCCCGGACCAGGTGGTGTGTACCGAGAGCAGGGTATCGGCGTTCCAAAGCGCGGTGAGGGCCGCGGTGTTCACGATGAAGCCGGTGCTGTCCTCCAACCAGGTGGACCAGGTGGGCGTACCCGCCGCATCAAAGCGCATCAGCTGCGGCACGTCGCTGAACGCACCGGGCAGATCGGCCATGGCGGTAACGATCACGGACCCGTCGGAGGCAAGGCAGGCCTCGATGCCGTCCCACGGATGCGCCGACGTGTAAGACCAGGCGCCGGCACTTCCGCCATGGTCCACGCGCTGGTCGTGGAGCGCCCCGCCGCCGTAGGTGAGCACGTGCGCCGTGTCTCCGGCCGCGTTCACCAGGGGGCCCCGCAGTTGCTGCACGAACAGCAGACCAGCGTCCACCGTCCAGCTCAGCGTTCCATCCAGGGCGATCCGTGAACTGCGCTCCCCGATGCCGCCATTCGAGGCCGTACGCTCCCCGCTGGCGATCGCGCCGCCGAAGAACCTGCGGCCCCCGAAATGGAACACGGTGTCCGATGTGCCGAGCGTCCACCGCAGCTGGCCGTCATCGGCCGCGAAGAGGGAGCTCTGCGAACGGTTCTCCCAGCTATGGCCCACGATCAGGCTGTCGTTCCGGCGGTCGAGCCCGAGGCCCACATCGCCGAAGCCGGTGAGCACCGTGGGGGCATCGAAGCGATGCTGCCATTGCAATTGCAGCTGGGCCTGTGCCGAAAGAACGCAGCAGCACGCCGCGAGGAAAAGGGACCGCATGGATCAAATGTAGGAGCCCAACGACAAGCGGTCCGGCATGGTCGTGCGGCTTCAGACCGGCCGGTCAGCGCGGCATGCCGCATGAGGCTGCACGACGGGCACATGCCCACACCGCATCGACCTCCGCAGCCTGCCGGTTCAGAACAGCTCGCCCTGGACCGGCCCCACAACAAGCGCTTCGGCCTCCAGCATCTCCTGCGGCACCGGTTCGCACAAGCGCTTCGCCTCGGTGAGCGGCAGATCGGGCGAGAGCCAGGCCTCCTGATCCGCCTCGGCAATGATCACCGGCATGCGCTGCTTCGTGTTGTGGATGAACGCCATCAACGGGTTGGCGCGCGTGGTGAGCACGGTGTAGGTGCCCGCGCCGCGATGCTTCTCCCACAGGCCGCCGAGGCAGAACACATCGCCATCCTTCGCCCCGATCCGGTAGGGGACCTTGCTCTTCCCCTCGTGGCGCCATTCGAAGAAACCGGTCACGGGGACCAGGCATCGCTGCCCGTTCTCGAAGGCGTGCTTGAAGGTGCGCTTGTGCTCCACCTCCTCGCTGACCGCGTTGAAGGTGGGCGCCTTCCGCATGAATTCCCTCGCCTCCTGCTCCGTGCGGATGTGCCCGGGCAGCAGGCCCCAGCGCATCAGGTCCAGGTGCTGCGGGTGCCGCGTACCGATCACCGGCCACAGTGGGCGTGCGAAGGCGCTGGTCCGCGCCAGGGGCAGCAGCACCTGGCCCGCATCGCCGGGCACCGCCGAAGGCCGCAGTTCGTCGATCAGCCTGCGGTTCAACCGCTTCTCCAGCGCGGCCAGGTCGCGGTCCAGGGTCGTGCTGTAGCACATGCGGCAAAGGAACGCCACCGCAGCGTTGCCCTCCCGGCCCGCCCGACCCCGGTCGCCGCTTGATCCCCCGCAGGGCTATCGATAGTTTTACGGGCCATGCCGAAGAAGAGTGCGTTGCAGGTGCGTGTGGTCGAACTGTTCGCCGGGGTGGGCGGATTCCGCGTGGGCCTGGAGCGCGCCTCCAAGGTCTACCGCGTGGTGTGGAGCAACCAATGGGAGCCTTCCACCAGGCGGCAGGACGCCTCGAACATCTACGTGGCGCGCTTCGGTCCCGAAGGGCACAACAACGCGGACATCTCCACGGTGCATGCCGCGGACGTCCCCGACCATGACCTGCTGGTGGGCGGTTTTCCATGCCAGGACTATTCGGTGGCCCGCAGCCTGAACGGTGCGGCGGGCCTGCAGGGCCGCAAGGGTGTGCTCTGGTGGGACATCCACCGCATCCTCCAGGGCCGACGCAACAAGCCGGGCCACCTGCTGCTGGAGAACGTGGACCGCCTGCTGAAATCGCCCGCCCGGCAACGCGGTCGCGATTTCGCCGTGATGCTCGCCTCCCTGGCCGACCTGGGCTACGTCGTGGAGTGGCGGGTGATCAACGCGGCCGACCACGGCATGCCGCAACGCCGCCGCCGGGTGTTCTTCCTGGGCCACCACCGCGACACCCCGACCGGCCGCCGGCTCATGGCCGGCAAGGGGCTGGAGGACTGGGTGCTGCGCGACGGCATCCTCGCCGAGGCTTTCCCGGCCAGGGCCTCGGAGGGCGCCTTCCGCACCTTCGCGCTGCAGGGCGACCTGGCCGAGCTCACCCAGGCCTTCAACGCCGGTCCTTCCGCGGCGCGCAGCCCCTTCGACGATGCCGGGATCATGGCCGGCCGCCGGGTGTGGACCATCCGCACGGTGCCGCAGCACACCGGGCCGCGCCGCACCCTCGGCGACATCCTGCTGCCCGGCGACCGGGTGCCGCGCGCGTTCTTCATACCGAAGCGCGACATTCCCCGATGGAAGTTCGCCAAGGGCGCCAAGAACGTGGTGCGCACCAACCGGAGCACCGGCTTCACCTACCGCTATGCCGAAGGCGGCATGGCCTTCCCCGATGCGCTGGACAAGCCCTCGCGCACCATCATCACCGCCGAGGGCGGCGCTTCGCCCTCGCGCTTCAAGCATGTGGTGCGCACGGCGAAAGGCGAACTGCGCCGCCTGACCCCGGTGGAGCTCGAGCGCCTGAACATGTTCCCCGACGACCACACCGCCGGGGTGCCGGATACGCGCCGCGCCTTCCTGATGGGCAATGCCCTGGTGGTGGGCATCATTGAACGCACCGCCTCCGTGCTCGCCACACGCCTGGCGCATGAGCACCGCACCCGGAAGAAGCAGGGCATACCCTGATCGGGGTATGTCGATCGACTGCGTTGGGCCGGACCTTAGCGCCCCCATGTCGCGCGCATCCCGCATCCCCCTGGCCCAGCTTCCCGACGGGCAATGGGCCACGGTGGCCGACATCCCCGTGCCCGCTGACCCGACGGACCACGACCTGGTCCTGCGTCTGATGGAGCTCGGTTTCGTGCCCGGCGAACGCGTCCGCATCGTGGCCGAGGGCCTGGGTCGGCGCGATCCCCTGGCCGTGCGCGTGGGCCGTAGCACCTTCGCCCTTCGCCACCACGAGGCCTCGCTGATCCTGGTGAACGCCCTGCCCTGAGATGCCGGTCGCCACACCCCCCGCACGCATCGCCCTGCTGGGCAACCCCAACTGCGGCAAGACGGCCCTCTTCAACCTGCTCACCGGCAGCCGCCAGAAGGTGGCCAACTACCCCGGGGTCACCGTGGAGCGCAAGGAGGGCGTCTTGCGCACGCCCGCAGGCCGCCGTGTGCAGGTGCTCGACCTGCCCGGCGCCTACAGCCTCAACGCCGTTTCGGCGGACGAGGCCGTGACGCGCGACGTGGTCACCGGCCACCGCGACAGCCTGCCCGACCTGCTGGTGTGCGTGGTGGACGCCACCAACCTGCGCATGCACCTGCGCCTGGTGCTGGAAGCCCTCACCCTTGGCCTGCCCCTGGTGGTGGCCCTCAACAAGAGCGACCGCGCCGAACAGCTCGGCATCGCCGTGGACGGCGACCGGCTCGCGCAGGAGCTCGGCGTGCCCGTGGTGCGCACCGTGGGCGTGCATGCCCATGGCGCCCGGGAGCTGCTTGAACAACTGGACCGCCCGGTCCCGCCCCGCAGGACCTCGCCGTGGAAGGCACCGGACGTGGCCCAGGTGCTGGCCACCCAGCACCGCTCACACCGCATCGTGGAGGCCGTGGTGCAGGAGCCCGCCGTGGACGCCGACCCCAGCGACCGGATCGACCGCGTGATCATGCACCCGGTCTGGGGCCTGCTCATCCTGGCCGTGGTGCTCTTCACCACCTTCATCGCGGTGTTCTCCCTGGGCGACCTGCTCGCCGGCCACATCGACGAAGCCTTCGCCTGGCTGGGCGATGCGGTGGGGCGGACCATGGCCGACGGGCCGTTGCGCGGGCTGCTCGTGGAGGGCATCATCGGCGGGGTGGGCGGTGTGCTGGTCTTCCTGCCGCAGATCCTCATCCTCTTCCTGTTCATCCTGGCCCTGGAAAGCAGCGGCTACCTGCCGCGCGCCGCCTTCCTGCTGGACAAGCCCATGAGCGGTGCCGGCCTCTCGGGGCGCTCCTTCATCCCGCTGCTCTCCAGCTTCGCCTGCGCCATCCCCGGCATCATGGCCACGCGTACCATCACCGACCCGCGCGACCGGCTCACCACCATCCTGATCGCCCCGTTGATGGCCTGCTCGGCCCGCATCCCGGTCTACACCCTGCTGATCGCCGCGCTCTTCCCCGGCGAGCCGCTGGCGGCGGCGCTGCTCATGTCCGGCCTGTACGCCCTGGGCGTGGTGAGCGCCATGGCCGTGGCCTGGGTCCTGAAGCGCAGGCACCGCAACGCACATGTGCCGCTGCTGATGGAGCTGCCCAGCTACCAGTGGCCCGACCTGCGCAGCCTGGCGATCGGCCTGTGGGAACGGGCGCTGATCTTCCTGCGCCGCGTGGGCACCATCATCCTGGCGCTCACGATCGTGATGTGGGCCCTGTACACCACTCCATCGCCCTGGGCCGACCGCACGGGCACGCCCATCGAGCAAAGTCTGGCCGGGGAGCTCGGTCGGGGTCTGCAGCACGTCTTCGCCCCCATCGGCTTCAACGAGCACATCTCCATCGCCCTGGTGCCAGGCATGGCCGCCCGCGAGGTGGTGGTGAGCGCCCTGGGCACCGCCTATGCCATGGAAGGCGACGAGGATGAGGTGAGCGGACGGCTCAAGGAGCGCATCGCCCGGGAATGGTCGTTCGCCACACGGCTCTCCCTGCTGATCTGGATGGTGTTCGCGCCGCAGTGCATCAGCACCTTCGTGGTGGTGAAGCGCGAAACGGGATCGTGGCGACAGATGTGGACCATGGGCGGATACCTCTTCGCCCTGGCGTACCTTGCCAGTCTGATCACCTACCAGCTCACCAAGGCCCTCACCACCCTCTGATGCAGTTCGTGCTGACCACCCTGATCGTGCTCGCCGCCGCAGCCTACCTGGCCTGGCAGTGGATGCCCGCGCGTTGGCGCAGCCCGTTCCAGCGTGGGCGTGCACTGGTACCGGACACAGGCACGGCACCGGGCTGCGGGCCCTGCAGCACCTGCGGTGGCTGCGGCAAGGGCCGCTGAGCGGAGGCCTCCACGGACGCTGCGGCGTGCCGGCTTGACCGTATGTCGTACGACCAGGGACAAGGAACGTTGAAAGGCGCTTCCCTCACCGCCCCTTCGTCAAGATCATGCATCCCGTCCGCATAGTTCTTGCACCGCATGCGGGCCGATGGCGCGTTGCCGAGCTGATCGACATCCATGTGCTGCGGGTCGTCCACGTTGCTCCCACGACCTGTTCGCGCTGGCCACATGGACCGCCGAATAGCGTACCCGCGAGATCGGCATCCGCAAGGTGATGCGGCATCCATAGTTGAGACTTGGGCACGATCCTTGGATCACTGGGCGGCATGAGGACCAACGATCCCAGGAAGCTTTCGATGGAAGCGCTTAACGAGCGCCATCAACAAGTGGTGGCCTGCCTGCGCAAGGGCATGACCCCAAAGGCCACCGCGGAACGCTGCGGCATGGCCAAGGCAGTGTGCGCAAGTTCAAGAGCCAGTATGAGGCGGACTGGCGGCGGAGATGGTGCAGGCGCCGGGCCGCCCCAAGGGCAAGGGCCGAGTACGGACCAAGGAGCAGGAAAGGGATGCTCAAAAGGTGATCGCGGACCGGACGCCCGACCAGCTGAAGGTGCCGTACGCCCTGTGGGCCAGGCAGGCTGTGCGCGAGCTGGTGGAGCGGCGCTATGGCCGCAAACGCGCCGTGCGCCCGTAGTCCGAGCCACCCTCCCCCAGCCTTGTGCCGGGGCTCGGGCGGCTGTGGGCCACCCGCTGCTGTCCCTATCGCGGATTCCGGATCACCCACATGAGGCTCATATCCGATCTAGATGGAACGCCATGAAGTTGACTCGGGGATGTTATGTTGCAGATCATTGCTGTCCGGTTAACTGAAGCTCGAACATGAGCTGAACCGAGCATGGACGCTGGTTCTCGAAAGAAAGAGCGTGGGGCGGATTTGAATCGG
>JACTMO010000015.1 GCA_014584605.1 Bacteroidota bacterium
CTATCGAGGTGTCAACCTCTCCCAGGACGAAAACACGCTTGTAAACCCAAGACAGGAACTACAACACTAACCCGTCAACTTTTTTCAGGACGAGACAGGAACCGTCCCATTCACCCATGAACCAAGGACCAGCACCCATGCGCCCGATCCTCACCCTGTCCCTGCTCTGCCTCGCCCTGACCCCGGCCCCGGCCCAGACGGTGCAGAAGTGCTGCGGCACCAGCAACAGCACCTTTCTCCTGGGCAACCTGGGCACATCGCCGCACACCCAGTGCCTGTATCTGCCCGCCGACCTCACCAACGCGGCGGCCGGCGAGATCACGCGGCTGTACTACCGGTACGGGACCACGGGCGTGGCCAACGGCAACACCCTCGGCAACATGATGGTGCGCCTGGGGCAGACCACAGCCACCACCTTCTCCGGCGGCAACACCTTCTTCACCGGTCTTGACACCGTGCTGCAGCTGGCCAGCTTCGACATTCCGGCCGGCACCGCTGGCGACTGGTTCATGATCCCCTTGCAGTCGCCCTTCCTGTACGATCCCGCACAGACCTTGATCGTGGACATCCACTTCACGGGCAGCAGCACCACCAACTTCGGCACCTACGGCACGGCCAACAACGGCCGCAAGCTGTATTCCCAGAGCCCCACGGACCTCACCGGCACCACCACCAGTACCACCTGGCAGGACATGGGCTTCGACCTCAACACGAGCACCGCGCTCGCCGAGGCCGGCACGGTGCGCGGCACGGCCTATCCCAACCCGGCGGACGGCACCTTGTTCCTGCACCTGGAGGGCGCCGTGCCCGAGGCCGTGGACGTGGTGGACCTGCACGGCCGCCCGGTGGCGCTGCCCCTTGTATCGCGGACCGCAGGCACGGTGGTGGCCGATGTGTCCGCACTGCCCACCGGCCTGTACGTGGCACGGGTGCGGACGGCCGACGGGCGCACCGGGCGGCTGCGCTGGATGAAACGCTGAGGAAGGCCCGCCTCTTCCACCGACCTTCGCGCCGTGGGCGCCCTGGGCTACTACCTCTCCCTGCCGTTCATCCATGCCGTGGCACGGCTGCCCCTGCCGCTGCTCTACCTGCTGAGCGATGCGGTCTTCGTGCTGATCTTCCATGTGCTGCGCTACCGGCGGGGCGTGGTCCGCGAGAACCTGCGCAACAGCTTCCCGGAGCGCGATGACCGCGCACTGGCCCGCATCGAGCGCGACTTTTACCGGTGGTTCTGCGACCTGACGCTGGAGACGCTGAAGACGCTGACGATCACACCGGAGCAGGTGCGGAAGCTGGTCCGCACCGAGGGAGAGGACGTACTGCGCAGGCACTTCGAGGCCCGCCGGAGCGTGATCATCGTCATGGGGCACTGGGGCAACTGGGAGCTGGGCGGGGCGCGCTTCAGCCAGATGGGGCTGCACCGGTTGAACGTGATCTACCATCCGCTGCGCAGCCCGCACTTCGACCGGCTGATCGCCCACATGCGCTCGCGCCTCGGCAACGGCCTTTACCCCATGGCCGACGTGATGCGATGCATGGTGCGCGACCGGCACCAGGTGACGGCCACGGCCTTCATCGCCGACCAGACCCCGCCGCCCGAGCGCGCCTACTGGACCACCTTCCTGAACCAGGACACCCCCGTGTTCCAGGGCACCGAGAAGATCGCCCGAAAGCTGGGCCAGCCGGTGGTGTACTGCGGCATCGACCGCGAGGCGCGCGGGCGCTACGTGATGCGCTTTGAGGACCTGGTGCCCGATCCTGCGGCCACCCCGGAGGGCCGCATCACCGAGGCCCACACCCGGCGGCTTGAACAGGACATCCGCCGCAGGCCCGCCATCTGGCTGTGGACCCACCGCCGATGGAAACATCGCAGGCCCGGCTGACGGCGACAGCCCCGTACGGGTTATTTTTGCTCCCATGCGCGACGGTAAGGACCTGATCCTGGCCACCCGGGCCTTCGCCCACGAGGTGCGCTGGAAGAGCTGGTGGCACCTGTTCACCAGCCTGGTGGTGCTGGCCACCGGATACGTCGTGGTGTTCGCCACCGACCCCTGGTGGAGCCGGGCCCTGGGCAGCGTGCTCGTGGCCCTGACCCTGGGCCGCATCTTCGTGATCTACCACGACTACCTGCACCACGCGATCCTGCAGCGCTCCTTCCTGGCCAAGGCCTTCTTCACCCTCTTCGGCCTGTTCATGCTGGCGCCCGTGAGCATCTGGGAGCGCAGCCACAACTACCACCACGCGCACAACAGCAAGCTGTACACCAGCAGCATCGGCAGCTACCCGGTGGTCACCACCGCCAAGTTCATGTCGAGCTCGCGCTTCGAGCAGCGGGTGTACCTGTTCATCCGCCACCCGCTCACCATCGCCTTCGGCTACATCTTCATGTTCCTGTACGGCATGTGCATCCGCAGCCTGATGAGCAACACGGGCCGGCACTGGGACAGCATCATCGCGCTGGTGCTGCACGTGGCCTTCGGCGTGGTGCTGGCGCTCTTCACCGGCTGGAGCGGCTTCCTCTTCGGCTTCCTGCTCCCCTTCCTGCTGGTGCTGAGCCTGGGGGCCTATCTGTTCTATGCGCAGCACAACTTCCCCGGGGTGACCTTCACCGACAAGGAGGGATGGACGTACGCGAGCGCCGCCCTGGACAGCAGCAGCCACATGAAGATGAGCCCGGTGATGCGCTGGTTCCTGGCCAACATCGGCTACCACCACATCCACCACCTCAACCCGCGCATCCCCTTCTATCGCCTGCCCGAGGTGCACGCCGCCTTCCCCGAGCTGCAGCAGGCCAAGACCACCAGCCTGTGGCCCTGGGACGTGGTGCGCTGCCTGCGCCTGAAGGTGTGGGACCCCGTGCAGCAGCGCATGCTCACCGGCCGTGAGCTGCGCCGCGCCATGGCCGCCGCCTGATCCACGGGCGGCCGCCGGGCTCCATGGGCAGCACGGCTTGCGCGGGAGGCCCGGCTATCTTCGCCACCATCCCCGCCATGCTGACCTGCGAGCACATCGTGAAGCGCTACGGCGCCCACACCGCGTTGGACGACGTCACCTTCACCGTACCGGCCGGCGGCATCTTCGGCCTGCTGGGCCCCAACGGTGCCGGCAAGACCTCCCTGATCCGCATCATCACGCGCATCACCGCGCCGGACGCCGGCCAGGTGCTGCTGGAGGGCCGTGCCATGACGGCGGACGACGTGGTGCGCATCGGCTATCTGCCCGAGGAGCGCGGCCTGTACAAGAAGATGAAGGTGGGCGAACAGGCCCTTTACCTGGCCCAGCTCAAGGGCATGGCCCGGGCCGAGGCCCGCAAGCGGCTCAAGGAGTGGTTCGAGCGTTGGGAGATGACCGCGTGGTGGAACAAGAAGGTGGAGGAGCTCAGCAAGGGCATGGCCCAGAAGGTGCAGTTCGTGAGCACCGTGCTCCATGCGCCCAGGCTGCTGATCCTGGACGAGCCCTTCAGCGGTTTCGACCCCATCAACGCCGAGCTGGTGCGCCAGGAGATCCTGCGCCTGCGGCAGGAGGGCACCACCGTGATGCTCAGCACCCACAACATGGGCAGCGTGGAGGAGCTCTGCGACCACATCGCCCTGATCGACCGCAGCCGCAAGGTGCTCGACGGCCGCGTGCGCGACATCCGGCGGCAGTTCGCCACCCGCACCTACCGCATCGAGCACAAGGGCAACCGCGTGGCCTTCGCCAACGCCCTCTCCTACACCGGCGAACTGCTGGAGCACACCGAGGGCGAGGAGTACAGCACGGCCCGGGTACGGCTCGCGCACGACTCCACCGTGAACCAGGTGCTGCGCCAGCTGCTGCCCGCCGTGGAGGTGCACGGCGTGCAGGAGGAGATCCCCCGCATGAACGACGTCTTCATCCGGGCCGTGAACGCCAACACCACGGTGCCCGCCGACATGACCGAATGAACCGCCCGACCCCATGAACAAGACCCTCCTCATCATCCGGCGCGAGTTCATCACCCGTGTACGGAAGCCAAGCTTCCTGATCATGACCATCCTGGGGCCGCTGCTGATCGCGGGCACCATGGTGGGCCT
This sequence comes from Bacteroidota bacterium, assembly GCA_014584605.1. GTDB lineage: Bacteria > Bacteroidota > Bacteroidia > Flavobacteriales_F > PHOS-HE28 > PHOS-HE28. The sequence continues at coordinate 4,056 of JACTMO010000015.1, forward strand.
GGCCTACCTGGGCATGCAGGAGAGCGAAGACCACCTGGTGCTGGTGGTGGACAAGCCCCACGTGGTGACCGGCAAGCTGCGCGACAGCGACAAGCTGCGCTTCTTCTACAGTTACGAGGAGCTGGACGATCCCGCCTTCAAAGCCTCGCCCTACACCTTGATGGTGGACGTCAACGAGGCCATCCTGGAGACCAACACCATACAGCTTTTCTACAAGGAACTGCCCAGCCTCAACGTGCAGCGCACGGTGCAGAGCGAGCTGGAGCGCGTGCTGGAGCGGGAGAAGCTGCGGGTGAACCAGGTGGACCCCGACACCTACGCCCGCATCCGCACGGCGCTGAACGTGCAGCTCTTCGACATCGACAAGGGCGGCGAACGCAGTTACGAGCAGGCCCTGGCCGTGGTCGGTTTCGGCTTCGGCTACATCATGTTCTTTTTCGTGTTCATGTACGCCGTGCAGGTGATGCGCGGGGTGCTGGAAGAGAAGAGCAACCGCATCGTGGAGGTGCTCATCAGCAGCGTGCGGCCCTTCCAGTTGATGATGGGCAAGATCATCGGCATCGCCCTGGTGGGCCTGGCGCAGTTCACCATCTGGATCGTGCTCACCGCCACGCTGATGACCGTGGGCACCGCCGTGCTGATGAAGGACCGGCTGGACCCGCAACAGGTGCTGGCCGAGCAGCAGGTGACCGGCGAGCTGCAGGCCGAGCTGATGAAGGAGGCCGGGGCCAGTGCCCCCGACCGCAACGATGTGATGGAGGTGGTGCGCCGCATCAACATCCCCTTCGTGCTCACCATGTTCGTCTTCTACTTCCTGGCCGGCTACCTGCTGTACAGTTCGCTCTTCGCCGCCGTGGGCAGTGCGGTGGACAACGAGACGGACACCCAGCAGTTCATGTTCCCGGTCACGCTGCCCCTGATCGTGGGCATCGTCATCGCCCAGATGGCCATCACCAACCCGGGAAGCCCCCTGGTGTTCTGGGGCTCCATCATCCCCTTCACCAGCCCGGTGGTGATGATGGTGCGCGTGGCCATGGGCAGCGTGCTGGAGACCCCCTGGCAGCTGGTGCTGAGCATGGTGCTGCTGCTGGGCACCTTCGTGCTCACCACCTGGGTGGCCGCACGGATCTACCGCACCGGCATCCTGATGTACGGCAAGAAGCCCAGCTGGCGCGAGATGGGCCGGTGGATGTTCTACAAGGGATAGCCCCGCGCGGCAACGCTCCGCATGTCCGGAGGGTCGTGTGAGGACCATCCACGCCCGCGTGGGTCGGCCGTTCGGAAAGCCATGGTCCGCAGCAAAGCGCGATCTTCCCGCATGCCTGTGGCCCTGATCGACCTCGGCACCAACACGTTCAACCTGCTCGTGGCCGAGCGGGGCGCTGCCGGGGGCCTGCACGTGCTGCACAGCGACGAGCGGCCCGTACTGCTGGGGCGCGGCGGCATTGAGGCCGGAACGATCGCGCAGGACGCGTTCCAGCGCGGACTGGACACCCTGGCCCTGTACGCCGCGAAGGCGAAAGAGCTCGGGGCCTCGCGCATCGTGGGCATCGGCACCTCCGCCCTCCGCCATGCGCGGAACGCCGGAGCCTTCCTGCGTGCCGCAGAGGGTGGTCTGGGCATCCGGGTACACGTGGTGCCGGGCGAGGTGGAGGCCGCGCTGGTGCTGGACGGCGTACGCCTGGCCGTACCCTTCGACGACCGGCCGGCGCTGGTGATGGACATCGGCGGGGGAAGCCTGGAGTTCATCCTCGCCACGCGCCATGCCTTGATGTGGAAGCGCAGCTTCGAGCTCGGCGTCACCCGCCTGCGTGCCCGTGTGCCCTTCAGCGAGCCGCCCACCGTGGAGGAGGAGATGCGGCTGGGCGCTCATCTGGACGACCGGCTGGAGCCCTTGTGGGCCGTGATCGAACGGCACACGCCGCACCGGCTCATCGGCAGCGCGGGCAGCTTCGACAGCCTCGCCGCCCTGGTGGCCCGCGCCCAGGGCGCCACGCTCACGGCCGATGCGCCCCCCTTCGCCTTCGACGATCTGGACTTCGCGCAACTGAAGGACGGCCTCATGCGCATGGACCGCGACGCCCGCTGCGCCCTGCCCGATCTGCCCGCCCACCGCGTGGACCTCTTCGCGTACGCCCTGGTGGCCATCGACCGCGTGCTCAACGCCGGCGGGATCCGGGAAATGGTCTGGAGCCGTCATGCCCTGAAGGAGGGCGCCGCCTGGCGTGCGCTGAACGGACTACCTTTTGTGCCGTGAAGCCCTCGGCCCGACGCACCCTGATCCGGCAGCTGCCCGTGCCCTCCGGCATGGACGGTGAGCGCAGCCGCTACCGGCGGGCGCGCCGCCTGCTGGCCCTGCGCGTGGCCATGCGGCGCCGGGTGAAGGACGTGCTCTTCATGTCGCTCGGGATCTTCAGCGCCGCCTTCGGCCTGGAAGGCTTCCTCATCCCCAACGCCTTCATCGACGGTGGGGCCACCGGCATCGCCCTGCTCGCGGCGCACCTCACCAACCTGCACCTGGCACCGCTGCTGGTGCTGGTGAACGCCCCCTTCATGGTGGTGGCCTACCGCACCATCGGCCGCGAGTTCGCCCTCAAGACCACCTTGGCCATCGCCGGCCTCGCGCTGGTCACCGCGACGGTGCACTTCCCCGACGTGACGCACGACAAGCTGCTGGTGGCCGTGTTCGGCGGCTTCTTTCTGGGGGCCGGCATCGGGCTGGCCGTGCGGGGCGGCTCGGTGATCGACGGCACCGAGGTGCTGGCCCTGGCCCTGAGCCGCAAGCTCGGGACCACCATCGGCGACATCATCATGATGATCAACGTGGTCATCTTCGGGATCGCCGCCTGGCTGCTCGGGGTGGAGACGGCGCTGTACGCCATGGTGACCTACCTGGCGGCCAGCAAGACGGTGGACTTCGTGATCGAAGGCATCGAGGAATACACGGGCCTCACCATCATCAGCCCGCACCACGAGGAACTGCGCCACATGATCGGCACCGAGATGGGCCGCGGCCTCACGGTGTACACCGGCCGGCGTGGCTACGGCAGGACCGGGCAGAGCTTCGACACGGAGATCATCTACTGCGTGATCACACGTCTGGAGCTGAGCAAGATCCTCACCGAGATCGAGAAGATCGACCCCAACGCCTTCGTGGTGATGAGCCCCGTGAAGGACACCCGCGGCGGCATGATCAAGAAGCGGCCGCTCCAGCACTGAGCGGCCGGTGGGTCACGGCAGCTGCTGGGTCTTGGTGGCCGTGGGCACCGTACCCCCGATCACCTGCAGGATGAGGTCGCGGTCGTTGCCCCCACCGGCGTATTTGGTGGTGCCGTCCATGTTGATGTCCTCGGTGCGGTAGCCGCCCACCGTTGCGGTGGGCACCGTGCCCCCGACGGCCGTCAGGATCACGTCGCGGTCGTTGCTGCCGCCGGCGTACTTCACCACGTTGTCCCACCGGGCGTTACCCTTCCACAGGGTGCTGCGGGCCCCGTTGACCCGACGTGCGTTGGTGCCGTAGGTCGCCGTGGCGTTGTTCGTGAAGTCCACCGCGGCGGCCGTGCCGCTGAGGGCGCTGCTCGAGGCGGTCATGCAGCCCAGGTGGTTGCGGTGCCGCACCGCCACGAAGTAGTTGTCCGCCGCCACCGCGAAGGGCACGCTGGACACCCCGTCCACGTCCACCACATCGCCGTCCCGCTGCACCAGGGCGCTGCGCGTCCGGAGCACCGTGGCGCTGTTGTTCTTGTCGCGCAGCTCCAGCACCACCCAGTCCACGATGGCGTTGTTGCCGGTGACCGCCAGCACCGGTGCGGTCGTGCTCTCCCCGCCGCCGCCCACGTGCGCATACCCGATGCCCGTGTAAGGCTCCACGGTGGGGATGATGCCCAGGTTGCGCAGGTTGTCGTTCATCAGCTGGGTGCCGCTCACATACGGACCGTCGAGGAAGACCTTGGCCGCCACGCGCACCACGGCTCCGCCGGTGATGGTGAACGGCACGCTCACGGGGGCGTAGAAGGCGCTCGGGGTGGTGACGCGGATCCTGTACCCCGTGCCCGGCGGCGTGTTACCCGGGATGCTGCAGCTGATGGCGCCCGTGGCGGAGGTGCTGCCGATGAAGCCGATGTTCACCGGGCTGGCGAAGCTGCCGTTGGCATCGCTCAACTGCGCCGTGAAGAGCGTGCTCGTGGTGGGCACGCCACCCGTGCTGTAGTTCACGGTGATCAGACCGGGGTCGGTGCCGTTCAGCGCGATGCTGCTCACGCTGGGCGTGGGTGTCACGTTGTAGATCAGTGCGATGTCGTCGTACAGGCTCTCGCTGTCCACCACGGTCACCAGGCTGTCGCCGCTGGTGAGCACCATGAGGATATGGCTCGGCGTGCCGCCGTTGTAATAGGTGAAAGGCACGCTGAAGCGCGTCCAGTTGCTCACCACCGCCGTGGGCGCGATCCACCGCGCCCGGCCGACCCAGTTGGGCAGGGTGCCGTTCTCCGGGAGCTTGCCCGCGCCGGTGTGCAGGATGGCCTCCACCTTGCCCTCATCCCCCGGTTGCGGCGTGGCCTTGAACCAGCCCACCAGGCTGTCCGGCCGACTCGTCATCACCTGGTTCCATTGCGCGTCCGCCGCATCGGTGAACACGTAGCCATTGGCCGGCGTGATCTCCGCGTGCACCCGTCCGCAGGTGAGCGTGCCGTTGGCCGGACCGAAGGCCGTGCTGGCGGTCTTCAACCGAACCGAGTAGCTCCCGCTGTGGAAATCCGTACTGCGCCAGGAGACCTGCGGCGCAAGGTTGTTGATGAAGCTCCCGCCATCACTCGTCTTGATCGAGCTCCATTCGGTGGGTTCTTCGGTGCCCGTGCCCAAGCCCTGCCAGGTCTCGAAACCCGGGTTGGCCATCTGCGGCTGGGCCAGGGCCGTGCTGTGGAAGAACAGGGCGTAGAACAGCAGGACCGCGAGCGGGAAGGTGTGCTTCATGGAAGGGTCTAAGAACCCAAACGTACTGATCGTGCACACAACGACCGTGGAGCTGGTACGAACGGTGCGGCGGTCGGGTCCTGCAGCAGGGCCCACCGGGCAGACCGGTACGGTGCTTGCAAGGAGCAGGCGCCTTGTTCCCCGCCTTGTCGCCAACTTCGCCGCAGCGCCTTGCGTCCCTGCGTGTGGTGCGGGATGGGATGGAGGCATCAACAACGAACGACCCATGGCGAAGATCCTGGTAGTGGACGACGAAAAGGCGATCCGTTCCGCCCTGAAGGACATCCTGGAGCATGAGAAGCACGCGGTGGAGGAGGCCGAGGACGGGGCCATGGCCCTGGACAAGGTGCGGAAGGGCCGCTTCGACCTGGTGCTGTGCGACATCAAGATGCCCCGCATGGACGGCATGGAACTGCTGGAGAAGCTGCAGGCCCACGACGCCGACCTGCCGGTGGTGATGATCAGCGGCCACGGCACCATCGACAACGCGGTGGAGGCGCTGAAGAAGGGGGCCTTCGATTTCATCCAGAAGCCACCCGACATCAACCGCATCCTGGTGAGCGTGCGGAACGCGCTGGACCGCAACAGCCTGGTGCAGGAGACCAAGGTGCTGCGCAGCAAGGTGGGCAAGGCCCGGGGCAACGGGGTGCAGATGGTGGGCGAGAGCAAGGCGTTGCAGGAGATCCGGGCCATGATCGACAAGGTGGCCCCGAGCGATGCCCGGGTGCTCATCACCGGCGGCAACGGTGCGGGCAAGGAAGGGGTGGCGCGGCTGCTGCACCAGAAGAGCCAGCGCGCCGAAGGCCCCTACATCGAGGTGAACTGCGCGGCCATCCCCGGCGAGCTGATCGAGAGCGAGCTCTTCGGCCACATGAAGGGCAGCTTCACCAGCGCCATCAAGGACCGCAAGGGCAAGTTCGAGCTGGCGCACGGCGGCACGCTGTTCCTGGACGAGATCGGCGACATGGCCCTGGCCGCCCAGGCCAAGGTGCTCCGGGCCCTGCAGGAAGGCCGCATCACCCCGGTGGGGGGCGACAAGGACGTGCAGGTGGACGTGCGCGTGGTGGCCGCCACCAACAAGGACCTGCGCAAGGAGATCGCCGAGGGGCGCTTCCGCGAGGACCTGTTCCACCGCCTGAGCGTGATCCCCATCCATGTGCCCGGCCTGAGCGAGCGTCTGGAGGACATCCCGCTGCTGGCCGACCACTTCATCCGCCAGGTGTGCACCGAGCAGGGCATAGCGCCCAAGAAGATCGCGGACAAGGCCATCGCGGCCCTGCAGAAGCTGCCCTGGACGGGCAACGTCCGCGAGCTGCGCAACGTGATCGAACGCCTGGTGATCCTCAGCGGCAAGGAGATCAGCGAGGCCGATGTGAGGACCTACGCCACGCCACGCGCCTGACCCGTACTTTTTGCGGCATGCGCGCCGCGCTCCTCCCCCTCTGCCTGCTGGTGGGCACCGCCGCCCGGGCGCAGGAACTGCGTTTCCGCACGATCGGCACGGCCGATGGGCTGCGCGACAACGGCATCACCTGCCTGCTGGAGGACCGCGAAGGCTTTCTGTGGATCGGCACTGAGGGCGGGCTGCACCGCTTCGACGGCAACCTGGTGCTGCCGGTGCCCGGCGCGACCGACCCCGTCAGCGCCCTGGCCCAGGACCGGCAGGGCCGGATCTGGGCGGGCACGGTCGGTAACGGCCTGCTGTGCGTGCGGAACGGGCGGGCCGAACACCCCATCCTGACGGACGGTGACAGCGGCACCGCGCGGCCGGGGCGCATCCACCAACTGCATCCCCTGCCCGACGGCCGGATCCTGCTGGCCGGTTCGCCGGTGGCCCTGAGCGTACTGGACCCGGACCGGGGCACCCTTGCCCCATGGAACCTGGTATCCACCCAGCCGATAGCGAGCGGAGAGACGTGGTGCCACGCCATCGTGCCCGTGGACAGCAACACGCTCTGGTTGGGCATGCTGCACCAGGGTCGCAGTTTTTTGGTGGACCTGCGCGACCGGCAGGTGCTGCAGGTGTTGCAACAAGGACAGGAGAAAGGGCCCAACGCCACGGCGAGCCGTGCGGCCGTGCTCCAGGGCTTACTGTACACCGCCGGATGGCAGCCGGGCATCGAACGGCACCGCCTGTCGGATGGCGCGCGACTTCCGGACTGGACCACCCCGGACGAAACGGCCGACCTCTGCGTCTGGAACGGTCGGCTGGTGGTGGCGACCAAACGTTCCGGTCTGCTCCTGTTCGACCCGGCCACCGGGAACGGCACCGCCATACGGCACCTTTCCGGGACCATGGACGGCCTGCCGGGCGACCGGGTGCGCTGCCTGCTGGCCGACCGGCACGGTCGCCTGTGGGTGGGGACCGGGGCCGGGCTGGCCCTTCACACACCCGCCGCGTGGCCCTTCCACACCCGCCAGCTGGTGACCGACGGTCCGGGCGACCTGGAAGTGTACGCCCTGGACCCCCTGCCCGACGGCCGGGTACGGGTCCTCTCCAGTGCCGGCCTGCATAGCCTGTCCGTCGATGGCGGTCCCGTGCCGCACCCAGCGCCCGGCGGGCTGGTCTTCACGCGTTGCTCGCCGCCGATGAACGGCCGCTGCCTGGTGGGCACCGAGACCGGCCTGCGGATCGTGGACGCCACGACCCTGAAGCCCGTCGGTCCCTTTGAACGGCACATGGGGTCCTTGCACATCGGTGGCCTGGAGCAGCAGTACCAGGTGCGCGGCGTGTACCCCGACCGTCTGCATGGCCAAGCGGTATGGGTGGTGGGTGCATTGGGCTACGGCATACAGGTGTGGCGCGACCGCGACGGCGAGGTCCTGATCCCCACGATCCTCGATACGCTCCGCAACGGTACGGCCCTGGCCCTGCTGCACGACCTGCGGCGCGACCGGCATGGCAACTACTGGGCCGCCACCGACGGAGGCGTGCTCCGGTATTCGCTCACCAACGATGCGGTGATGGTCCATGACCACCACGGAGGGACCTGGCTCCACCTCGCCCGGGCGCTGGACATCCACGGCGACATGGTGCGGGCCGTGCTCCGCGACGGCGTGCTGGTCACCCTGGTGCATGACCGGATCATCGCGTTGTCGAACAGCCCCACATCCGCCCGTTTTCTGGGGTTGGCCACGGACCGGGCAGGCCGAAGTTGGATCACGACCTCGGCGGGCCTCGAACGGCATGACCCGGGAACGAAGACCTGGATGCGGCTGCCCATATCCGGCTCGGCAGGAAGCGGTCCCATGCACGGCCCCATCACCTTGCTGGACGACAGCACGCTGGTCTTTGCATACGGCGACCAGCTGATGTGCTTCGACCCACGGGTGCTCGACGGACTGCCCGACCTGCCAGCGCCGTTCCTGGTGGACGCCACCAGCGGGGGCAGGGCCCTGGACCTGCGCAACGGCCGCCTGGAGCTCGAACACGGGCAGGGCGTGCTCGACCTCCGCGTCAGTGCGCTGATGCACGACATGCCGCTTCCGCTGCGCTTCAGCTATCGGCTGGACGGGGCGGAAACGGACCGGAGGACGGCTGCGGCCGGCGAGCTGGTCCGTTATGCCGGGCTGCCGGTGGGAACCCACACCTGGCTCGTGCGTGCGGTGGATGCCTACGGTCGCGAAGGCCCCGAGGTGCGCCTGGTCACCGTGCAGGTGGCAGGGCCGCTCTGGCAGCGCTGGTGGTTCTTCGCCCTGGCGGCGGTGCTGATCTCCCTGGTGGTGTACGGCTGGTCGCGCCATCGGCTGGCCCAGGCCCTGAGGCTCGAGGCCATGCGCAACAGGATCGCCGGCGACCTGCACGATGAGGTCGGCTCCTCCCTCAGCAGCATCACCATCGGTGCAAAACTGGCCGCGCAGCTCAGCGCCGGGGAGGACCCACGGGTCCGGGAGCTCCTGGCGCGCATCGGGGAGACCAGCAGCGAGAGTCTGCGCAGCATCAGCGACATCGTGTGGGCCATCGACCCCCGCAACGACCACGGGGAGGCCCTGGTGACGCGCATGCGCCGCATCGCCAACGAACTGCTGGAGAGCAAGGGGATCGAGGTCTCCTTCTCGGTGAGCGGCGGTGTGGAAGGCCTGAAGCTGCCGATGGACGTGCGCAAGGAGCTCGTGCTGCTCTACAAGGAGGCCGTGCATAACGCCAGCAAGTACAGCAGCGCGAAGCTCGTACAGGTCTCCCTGCACCGCCGGCCGCACGGTGATGCGGGGGGCTCCCTGGCGCTGAGCGTGAAGGACGACGGCCTGGGCTTCGATCCCGCACTGCATCCCGACGGGCACGGCCTGGGCGGCATGCAGCAGCGGGCCCGCCAGTTGGGCGCTTCGCTCATCCTGCGCAGCGCACCGGGCCTGGGCACCTTGGTGGGCGTGGAGGTGGGCCTGCCGGGCACCCGGAGCTGACCCTCCCCAGGTCCGGACACCGCCTCGGCCGGCCGTCACGAGATCCCGGGATTGCATTCCGCCGGTCCGGTCCCGAGCTTCGCCAAGGCGCACCGCCGGTGCGCGAACCATCCCGCGTCCATGGCCGAACGCATCAGGGTCATCGCCTTCGACGACAACAAGGACCTGCGCGACATGCTCCGCATGTTGGTGGACGCGCAACCCGACATGGTGTGCGCCTCCACCCATCCGGACCTCTCCCAGGTGATGCGCGACGTGGATGCGGCGCGCCCGGATGTGGTCGTGATGGACATCCAGATGCCCGGCATGAACGGCATCGAGGGCGTGGCCGCCATCCGGCGGCGCCACCCCGATGCCCGGATCCTGATGCAGACCGTCTTCGAGGACGAGGACAAGGTGTTCGCGGCCCTGTGCGCCGGTGCCAACGGATACATCCTGAAGACCGCCCCGGTGGAGGACCTGCTGAAGGCCATCCGCGATGTGCATGCCGGAGGCTCCGCCATGACCCCGGCCATTGCCCGCAAGGTGCTGGAGCGTTTTCGCACGGCCGCACCCGCCGGGGCCACCGACGACCACGGGCTCACCGAGCGTGAAAAGCAGGTGCTCACCTTGCTGGTGAAGGGCCGCAGCTACAAGATGGTGGCCGCCGACCTGGACCTGAGCGTTCACACGGTGGACACCCACATCCGCCACATCTACCGCAAGTTGCACGTGAGCTGCCTGGCCGAGGCCGTGGGCAAAGCCCTGAAAGACAGGCTGGTGTGACAGCGCCCGTCGCAGCCCCACCGCCCCCCTGTAGCCCTCTTCCCTCCCCGGTCCGCACAACAGCGGCAGGCGTACCCGCGTTGTGGAGGCAACCTCCCGGCAGCTGGTCCGTCTTACCATCGGACCTGCCTGGGAAGACGTCCATCAAAACCCTTGATAAGACCGTCATGGAACCGATCATCAATGCCGTGATGAGCGTGCACGATGCGCTCTATGCCAGCATGGGCGACACCATGTACTATGTGCTCGTATTCTTCGGCATCATCGCCTTGGTGGCCCAATGGAAACTGTACGAGAAGGCGGGGCAGCCGGGCTACGCCGCCATCGTGCCCATCTGGAATTTCATCGTGTTCCTGCGCATCGTGGGCCGTCCGGCCAGCCACCTGTGGCTGTTCCTGATCCCCGTGTACGGCCAGCTGTACCTGCTGCCCAAGGTGTGGATGGAGGTGGCCGAGAGCTTCGGCAAGAACACCTTCCTGGACCACCTGCTGGTGCTCCTGCTCAATGGTCTTTACATCCTCAACCTGGGCCTGAGCTACGAGACCCGTTACATGGGCCCGGTGTACGGCCGCCCTGCACCCGCGCCCAGCCGCCCTTTGGAGCCACGCCCTAGCCTCGCCTAAGGCGGGTCGCAAGGCGCAGAACAGGCCCTTGCGGCCTTGCGAGGGGACGTGGAGGCGACAGCCTGAGCGGAGCCGACCTCAAGCGGCCGAAGTGCGCTTCGCCTTATCCCAGCAGCTCCGCCGCCTTCTTCAGGGCCTCGGCCATGCCGCCGGGCTCCTTGCCCCCGGCCGTGGCGAAATCGGGCTGGCCGCCGCCACCACCCTTGATCAGCGGGCCGATCTGCTTGATGATGTCCACCGCCTTGAGGCCCGTGGCCTCGAGGGCTTGCTTACCGAGGGACACGGCGAGCAGGGGCTTGCCATCGATCACCGCACCGGCCACGAAGGCCAGGTCCGCATGCTGCTCACGAAGGGTGAAGCCGAGGTCCTTCAGGCCTTGGGCATCCAGGTCCAGCTGCTCCACCAGCACCTTCACCCCTTTCGCGTTCGCTTTCGCCTTCGCAGGGATCGATGAGGCGTAGCGCTTCACCTTCTCCTTCGCGGCCTTCTCCAGTTCCTTGGTGAGCGCAGCGTGCTGCTCGGCGAGCTTCTGCACGGCGGCCACCACATCGGCGGGGCGCTTCAGCAGGTCTTCGATGGCCTCCAGCTTCGCCAGCTTCTCGTTGATCATGCGCTCGGCCTCCACGCTGGTGATGGCCTCGATGCGGCGGATGCCTGCGGCCAGCGCGCTCTCGCTCACGATGCGGAAGGGACCGATCACGCCGGTGCGGGGCACGTGGGTGCCGCCGCAGAGTTCCACGCTCGGCCCGAACTTCACCACACGCACGTTGTCGCCGTACTTCTCGCCGAAGAGCGCCATGGCGCCCATGGCCTTCGCTTCGGCGATGGGCACGTTACGCTTGTCCTCGAACACGATGTCGTCCGTGATCATCGCGTTCACCTCGCGCTCGATGGTGGCCAGCTCATCCGGCGTCACCTTGGCGAAGTGACTGATGTCGAAGCGCAGCCGGTCGGGTGCCACGAGCGAGCCCTTCTGCTCCACGTGCGTGCCCAGGTGCTTGCGCAGGGCGTGGTGCAGCAGGTGCGTGGCGGTGTGGTTGCGCGCGGTGAGGCTGCGGCGCTGGGTGTTCACCTGTGCGGTGAGCGGCTTGTTCACGTCCTTGGGCAGCTCCCTGGTGAAGTGCACGATCAGCTGGTTCTCGCGCTTGGTGTCGATCACCTCCACCTGATCGGCACCCTGGATCAGCCAGCCCTGGTCGCCCACCTGTCCACCGCCTTCGGCGTAGAACGGCGTGCGGTCCAGCACGAGCTGGAACTGGTCGCCGCCCTTGCCGCTCACTTTGCGGTAGCGCAGGATGCGGGCCTCGCTGCTCAGCTCATCGTAGCCGATGAAGGCCGTCTCGCCCTTGCCCAGCTCCGCCCAATCGCCGGTGGTGACGGCCGTGGCGGCGCGGCTGCGTTCCTTCTGCTTCTGCAGCTCGGCCTCGAAGCCCTTCATGTCCACCTCCATCTTCTGCTCGCGCGCCATGAGCTGCGTGAGGTCGATGGGGAAGCCGTAGGTGTCGAAGAGCTCGAAGGCACGGTCGCCGGACAGGGTGCCTTTCGCCTCGGCGAGGGCCTGTTCCAAGCGCTTGGTGCCTTGCTCCAGCGTGCGCAGGAAGGCTTTCTCCTCTTCTTGCATCACGCTCTCGATCAGTTGCTGCTGCTTGCGCAATTCGGGGAACTGGTCGCCCATCTCTTTGGCCAGGGTGGCCACCAGCGTGTGCATGAAGGGCTCGTTGAAGCCCAGGAAACTGTAGCCGTAACGCACCGCGCGGCGCAAGATGCGGCGGATCACATAGCCCGCGCCGGTGTTGCTGGGCAGCTGCCCATCGGCGATGGCGAAGCTGATGGCGCGCAGGTGGTCGGCGATCACGCGCATGGCGATGTCGCTCTTCTCATCCTTGCCGTACTCCTTGCCGCAGCGCTTGGCGATGGCCTGGATCAGCGGCTGGAACACATCGGTGTCGTAGTTGCTGCGCTTGCCTTGGAGCACCATGCACAGGCGCTCGAAGCCCATGCCGGTGTCCACGTGCTGTGCGGGCAGCGTCACGAGCGAACCATCGGCCTTGCGCTCGAACTGCATGAAGACGTTGTTCCAGATCTCGATCACCTGCGGGTGGTCGTTGTTCACCAGCTCGCGGCCGGGCTTCTGCGCCTTCTCCCCGGCGGTGCGCACGTCCACGTGGATCTCGGTGCACGGTCCGCACGGACCGGTATCTCCCATCTCCCAGAAGTTGTCCTTGCGGCTGAAGGGCAGGATGCGCTCCTCCGGCATGAATTGCTTCCACAGGTCGCGGGTCTCCTCATCGGCGGGCAGGCCGTCCTTCGCATCGCCACCGAAGTAGGTGACGTAGATGTTGTCCTTGTCGATACCGTACACGTCTGTGAGCAGCTCCCATGCCCACTGGACGGCCTCCTTCTTGAAGTAGTCGCCGAAGCTCCAGTTGCCGAGCATCTCGAACATGGTGTGGTGGTAGGTGTCGATGCCCACCTCCTCCAGGTCGTTGTGTTTGCCGGAGACGCGCAGGCACTTCTGCGTGTCGGCGATGCGCTTGTGCTTCGCGGGCCGGTTGCCGAGGAACAGGTCCTTGAACTGGTTCATGCCCGCGTTGGTGAACATGAGCGTGGGGTCGTCCTTCACCACCATGGGGGCGCTGGGCACGATGGTGTGGCCGTGCCTGGCGAAATGGTCGAGGAACTTCTGGCGGATCTGCTGACTGGTGAGCATGGCGTTGCGGAAGCGGCCGCAAAGGTCGCACATGGCGCCCGACCGGGGCCGTACGGTGGGGCCTGTGTATTTTCACGCCCTCATGGCCGAGCACAAATACCGGTTCAACCCGCAGACGCTCAATTTCGAGCGCATCCGGTTGACGGCCTGGCAGAAGGTGCGGCGGGTGAGCCTGGCGCTGACGCCGGGCCTGCTGGTGGGCGTGCTGGGGATCTTCCTGGTGTACCAGTTCGTGGACAGTCCCAAGGAATCCCTGTTGAAACGCGAGAACCAGCAGCTGCTCACGCAGTACGAGCTGCTGAACCGCCAGCTGGGCGAGGTGGAGGAGGTGCTGCGCGATGTGCGGCGGCGGGACGACAACATCTACCGGGTGATCTTCGAGGCGGACCCCCTGCCGGAGAGCATGCGGCGGGCGGGCAGCGGCGGTGCGAACCGCTACAGGGACCTGGCGGGCTTCGCCGGCAGCGAGGTGGTGATCGGCACGCGCAAGCGGCTGGATGCCCTGGCCCGCCAGCTGATCGTGCAGAGCGAAAGCCTGGAGGAGGTGGCCTCCCTGGCCCTGCGCAAGAAGGAACTGCTGGCCAGCATCCCGGCCGTGCAGCCCATCAGCAACGGCGACCTCACCATGATCAGCAGCGGCTTCGGCGAGCGGATGCACCCCATCCACAAGATCGCCAAGTTCCACGCCGGCATGGACTTCACGGCCCCCACGGGCACCGAGATCTACGCCACCGGCGATGGCCGCGTGGAGTTCGCCGACTACGCCACCAACGGGTACGGCATCCACGTGGTGATCGATCATGGCTTCGACTACAAAACGCTGTACGGGCACCTCAGCACCCTGAAAGTGCGGCCGGGCCAGCAGGTGAAGCGCGGCGACCCCATCGGCCTGGTGGGCAACACCGGTCTGAGCGCCGGCCCCCACCTGCACTACGAGGTGCACAAGGGCGGCACCCCGGTGGACCCGGCCAACTACTTCTTCAACGACCTGACGCCGGAGGAGTACGCCCGTGTGCTGGAGCTCTCGCGCAACGCCGGTCAGTCGCTGGACTGAGCACCATGCCGTACAAGGGGCGCGCCATCGGCAAACTGTACTGGGCCATCGGGGAGGTGGCTGCGGAACTGGGGGTGAACACCTCCCTGATCCGGTACTGGGAGAAGGAGATCGGCACGGTGTTGCCCCGTCGCAACGGCAAGGGCGACCGCCTGTACACCCGGAAGGACATCGAACAACTGCGGCGCATCCACCACCTGGTGAAGGCGCAGGGCTTCACCCTTCAAGGCGCCAAGGAAAGGCTGCGCAACGGAGGGGGCGTACCCGCGCCCGAACGCCAGGACGAGCTGCGCGAGCGGCTGCTCCGCGTTCGGGAGGCCCTGGTGCAACTGCGCGCAAGGAACGCGGAGCCCCCGGCACCATGAAACGGCGTTGCAGCCCCTTGTACTGGGCCGTTCTCAAGCTGCTCGCACGCCTCGGTGCACTGAAGCGCCTCAACCTGCGGATACCGGCGGTCATGGCCGGCACACGCATCCGTGTACCCGTGAACGGCGGCATCGGCCTGAACCTGCTGGTGGCCACCGACCCCTGGATGGAGGCCCTGCTCCGGGTCCTGCTGCCCCGCTATCCGGGCACCTTCCTGGACGTGGGGGTGAACGTGGGCCAGACCTTGTGCCAGGTGAAGGCGGTGGAACCCGGTCGCGCCTACCTGGGGGCCGAACCCGACCCGGCCTGCGCCCATTACGCCCAGGAACTCATCCATCAACTGGGCTTCACCCATGCGCACGTGGTGCCCGCCGCGCTCGGCGACCGGGACACCGTGCTGCTCCTGGAGAGCCACGCGGCACCCGAGGCCGACCCCACGGCCTCGGTGGTTCCCGGCTACCGCGAGGGGTTCGCCGTGCTACGCAGCCGGCATGTGGCCGCCCTGCGGTTCGACAGCTTCGCGGCAGCCTTACCCTCGGGCGCCATCGGTGTGGTGAAGATCGACGTGGAAGGTGCCGAACTGGACGTGCTGGCGGGAATGGAAGAACGCCTCCGCACCGATCGTCCGGCGGTGGTGGTGGAGATCCTGCCGCCCGGGGGGCGCGCCGACCGGTTGCGACGGCAATTGGCGGTGGAGGCCCTGTTCGAGCGTACCGGCCACCGGCTGCACCGCATCGAGGCCAGAGGGCCCAGGCCCCGGATCGTGCCCATGAACGGCCCCATCGGCGAACATGGCGACCCCGAACGATCGAACTACCTGGCCCTTCCGGCGGAGCGCTGCCCGGACCCGGGCCTGCTGCAGGGCGTTCCGGCTTAGAGCCCCGTGCGCCGCATCAGGTGGTTGCGCACGTAGTCGGACACCCCTTCCTCCAGGGTCGTGAACGGCCGCTCGTACCCGGCTTCCACCAGTTTGCCCATGCGCGCCTCGGTGAAGTACTGGTACTTGTCGCGTATGTCGGCCGGGGTATCGATGAAGTCGATGCGCTCCGGGCGGCCCATGGCGGCGAAGGTGGCGCGGGCCAGGTCCAGGAAGGTACGGGCCCTGCCGCTGCCCAGGTTGTACAGCCCGCTGTGGTGGCGGTCCTCCATGAGGAAACGGCAGACCGCGCACACATCCTTCACGTACACGAAATCGCGAAGCTGCTCGCCGTCCTTGAAGTCGGGCCGGTGGCTGCGGAAGAGCTTCATGCCACCGGTGGCCCCGATCTGGTTGTAGGCGTGGAACACCACGCTGGCCATGCGGCCCTTGTGGTATTCGTTGGGCCCGTACACGTTGAAGAACTTCAGGCCGGCCCAGAAGTAGGGCTTGCGCGCCTGGGCCAGGGCCCACCGGTCGAAGTCGTTCTTGCTCTCGCCGTAGGGGTTGAGCGGGCGCAGGCGCCCGGGCAGGCTGTCGTCGGTATCGTCGTAGCCCAGGGTGCCGTCGCCGTATGTGGCCGCCGAACTGGCGTACACCAGCGGGATGCCGTGTGCCGCACAGGCCTCCCACACGCGTTGGCTGTAGTGCAGGTTCAGCCGGTCGAAGATGCTGCGGTCGAACTCGGTGGTGTCCGTGCGGGCACCGAGGTGGAAGACGAACTGCACCGAGCGGTGGTTCGCCTGCAGCCAGGGGATGAACCCCTCCCGGTCCACCTTGGCCGTAAGGGTCTTGCCGGCCAGGTTCGGCGCCTTGTCGGGGCGGCTGAAATCATCCACCGCCACGATGTCCTGCCAGCCTTCGGCCAGCAAGTCGGCCACCAAGGCACTGCCGATGAAGCCCGCCGCTCCGGTGACCACGATCATGGCGGCAAAGTAACGCAAGCCCGCCGCCGCCGCCGCTGGTTACCTTCGCCGGGTGCCGTACATCCCGGCACTTTCCCGCCCCTTTCCGCCATGGCCCTGGTACACATCACCCGCCGCGAACGCTTCAGCGCCAGCCATCGACTGGCCCGGCCCGACTGGAGCGATGCGAAGAACCTGGAAGTGTTCGGCAAGTGCTCCAACCCCAACGGCCACGGCCACAACTACGACCTGTGGGTGACGGTGAAGGGGGAGCCCGACCCGGAGACCGGTTTCGTGGTGGACCTGGGCCTTTTGGGCCGGATCATCCGCGAGCGGGTGATCCAGTACGTGGACCATCGCAACCTGGACGTGGACGTGCCCTTCATGCAGGGCCGCTTCAGCAGCACGGAGAACCTGGCGGTGGCCATTTGGGAGCAGCTGGATGCGCCCATCCGCGAGACGGGGGCCCGGCTCCATGGGGTGAAGGTGCAGGAGACCGAGAACAACCTGGTGGAATACCATGGCGCCTAAACCCGCCCCCAAGACCCGCGCACGCCGCCTGGCAGCCCCCGACGGGGAGCATGAACCCCAGGGCGAAGGCTACGAGAGGATCGACCTGTACGATGCCAGGGGCGTTCAACGCATCAGCGCCCACTACGGCGACATCCTGAAGGCCATCGGTGAGGACCCGGGGCGTGAAGGGCTGAAGCGGACGCCCGAGCGCGTGGCCAAGGCGCTGCAATACCTCACCCACGGCTACGACCTGGACCCGACCGCCATCCTGCGCAGCGCCCTCTTCAAGGAACGGTACAGCCAGATGGTGCTGGTGAAGGACATCGAGGTGTACAGCCTGTGCGAGCACCATATCCTGCCCTTCTTCGGCAAGGCGCATGTGGCCTACATCCCCGACGGACGCATCACGGGCCTCAGCAAGATACCCCGTGTGGTGGACGCCTTCGCCCGTCGCCTACAGGTGCAGGAGCGGCTCACCGACCAGATCCGCGACTGCATGCAGGAAACGCTGCGCCCGCTGGGCGTGGCCGTGGTGTTGGAATGTGCGCACCTGTGCATGCAGATGCGGGGCATCCAGAAACAGAACTCGGTGACCACCACATCGGCCTTCACGGGTATCTTTCTGACCGATCCCCGCACGCGGGAGGAGTTCATCAAGCTCATCAGCGCCAACCTGCACTGACCATGGAACAGGACAATTTCACCGCCCCCCTGCTCGGAACCGCCGGCGTCGCCCGTGTACGCACCTTCCTGGCCAACGTGTTCAGTTACATGGCCCTGGCCCTGGTGATCAGCGGGGTGATGGCCTGGTGGTTCGGCACCGACCCGGCCCTCTTCCAACTGCTGTTCGACCCGGTCACCGGCCGCCAGACCTTCATGGGCTGGGTGGTGTTGCTGGCCCCGCTGGGCCTGGTGCTGCTGATGGGCGGCCTGGTGCAGCGCATGAGCGGCATGGCCCTGCTGCTCGCCTTCCTGGCCTTCAGCGTCATCATGGGCATCAGCCTCAGCTACATCTTCCTCATCTACGCCCTGTCGGCCATCGTCAACGTGTTCTTCCTTTCGGCTGCGGTGTTCGGTGTGATGGCCGTGGCGGGCTACACCACGCGGACCGATCTCACCAGGCTGGGCAGCATCCTGATGATCGGCCTCTTCGGCATCGTGATCGCCTCGCTGGTGAACCTCTTCCTGAAGAGCGATACCATGGGCTATGTGGTGAGCATCATCGGCGTGGTGGTCTTCACCGGCCTCACCGCCTACGATGTTCAGAAGCTGAAGCGCATGGGCGAGCAGGTGGCCACCGGGTCCGAGGCCGCACAGAAGATGGCCCTGATGGGCGCCCTCAGCCTCTATCTGGACTTCATCAACCTCTTCCTGATGTTGCTGCGCCTCTTCGGCGGCCGCAGGGATTGAGGCGGATCACACACAACCATCATCGCATGACCGCCTACGTATTCCCCGGCCAGGGCAGCCAGTTCCCGGGCATGGGCAAGGACCTCTATGAGGCCGACAGCAACGCGCGCATCTGGTTAGAGCATGCCAACGACATCCTGGGCTTCAAGCTCACGGACGTGATGTTCAACGGCACGGAGGCCGACCTGAAGCGCACGAACGTCACCCAGCCGGCCATCTTCCTGCACAGCGTGGTGAAGGCCAAGGTGCTGGGCGACGCGTTCCGGCCCGCCATGGTGGCCGGGCACAGCCTGGGCGAGTTCAGCGCGTTGGTGGCCGCCGGGGCCATGGAGTTCAGCGATGGGATGAAGCTGGTGGCCGCGCGGGCCAACGCCATGCAGCGGGCCTGTGAACAACAGCCGGGCACCATGGCCGCCATCCTTGGCCTGGACGATGCGAAGGTGGAGGCCGTCTGCGCCGAGATCAGCGCCGGTGCGGGCAAGGGCGTGGTGGTGGCGGCCAACTACAACTGCGCGGGCCAACTGGTGATCAGCGGCACCGTGGAGGCCGTCAACGCGGCGTGCGAGGCCCTGAAGGCCGCCGGTGCCAAGCGCGCCCTGGTGCTGCCCGTGGGCGGCGCCTTCCACAGCCCGCTGATGGAGCCCGCCCGCGTGGAGCTGGAGACCGCGATCGCCTACACGCCCATCGTGAACCCGCGATGCCCCGTGTACCAGAACGTGGACGCCCGCCCCCACACCGACCCGGCCCGCATCAAGGCCAACCTCATCGCGCAGCTCACCGCTCCGGTGCGCTGGACACAGTCCATGCAGCACATCCTGGCGGACGGGTGCACGCAGGTGGTGGAGACCGGCCCCGGCAACGTGCTCCAGGGGCTGTTCAAGAAGGTGGACCGCGACGTGCCCACCAGCGCGGCGTAGCGGCCGGCCTACAACGTCGGGTTCAGCAGTTTTCCGCTGTCCACCAGCTTGTGCAGGTAGGGTTCCGTGAGGGCGTCGCGCAGGGCGTGCACATGGTCCATGCGGTGGCAGTCGCTGCCGATCAGTTCGTACCAGCCCTTGCCGATGAAGCGCTCGGCCTGCTTGCGCACCGAAGGGCCGTAGCCGCCCATGAGCGCGATGGTGTTGAGCTGGAAGAGCACGCCGCGTTCCTTGAGCTGCTCACAGCGTGCGAGGTCCTGTTGCCAGAAGCCATAGCGCTCGGGATGGGCCAGCACGGGCCGGTAGCCCTGGGTCTGCATGGCAAAGACCACCTGCAGTAGGATCGCAGGCTCGTTCACGAACGGCAGCTCGAACAGCAGCAGGTCCTTCCCGAAGGTGAGCACCTGCCGGTCCGTCACCTTCTGCTCCAGGTCGTGGTCCAGGTAGTACTCGGCGGCGGCGTCCACGGCGATGTCCAGGCCCTGGGCCTTCACCTCGCGGCGCAACATGTCCAGGCCGCCCAGGATGATCTCCGGGGTGTTGCGGTAACCGTCGCTCATCACGTGCGGGGTGGTGATCACCTTGGTGAAGCCCAGGTCGCGCATGGCGTGGAGCAGCTCCATGGAAGCCTCCAGCGTGGGTGCCCCGTCGTCGATGCCGGGGATGAAGTGGCTGTGCACGTCGCAGCGCAGGGCGGCCAGGTCCACCGGGCCGAGGGCCGGCCTGCCTGCACCGAAGAGCTTGCTGAGGATGCCCATGGGTCAAACGCCGGATGTTCGTGTACCGGAACACGAGGGGGCGGGCGACCTCCGCTCCCGCGCCCCTGGGCTACGGCGCCCTTCCGCTTGTTGCTTGCTCATCGCTGTGCGTAGTGGTCCTTGTAGTACTGCTGGTAGGCGCCGCTGGTCACGCGGTCCAGCCAGCCGGTGTTCGCCAGGTACCAGTCCACGGTGCGCTCCAGGCCCTCCTCGAAGGTGATGTTCGGCCTCCACCCCAGCTCACGCTCGATCCTGGAGGCATCAATGGCATAGCGCAGGTCGTGCCCGGCGCGGTCGGTGACGTAGGTGATCAGCTTGGCGCTCTCGCCTTCGTCGCGGCCCAGCTTGCGGTCCATGATGGCGCAGAGCAGGTGGACGAGGTCGATGTTCCTCCACTCGTTGTGCCCGCCGATGTTGTACGTCCCGCCGTTCACGCCGTTGTGGAAGATGGTGTCGATCGCGGCGGCATGGTCCTCCACCCAGAGCCAGTCGCGCACGTTCTCGCCCTTGCCGTACACGGGCAGCGGCTTGCCGTGGCGGATGTTGTTGATCATGAGCGGGATCAACTTCTCCGGGAAGTGGTGGCTGCCGTAGTTGTTGCTGCAGTTGCTGAGCACGAAGGGCAGCTTGTAGGTATTGCCGTAGGCACGCACGAAGTGGTCGCTCGCGGCCTTGCTCGCGCTGTAGGGGCTCTGCGGGTCGTAGGGCGTCTCCTCGGTGAAGAAACCGCCGTCGTGCAGCGAGCCGTACACCTCATCGGTGCTCACGTGGTAGAACCTCTTTCCCTCGTACGCGCCCTTCCAGGTCTCCCGGGCGGCGTTCAGCAGGGTGACGGTGCCGAACACGTTGGTGCGCACGAAGGCCAGCGGGTCGGTGATGCTGCGGTCCACGTGGCTCTCGGCGGCAAGGTGGATCACCCCGTCGATGGCGTGGTCCTTGAACACGCGGGCCACCGCAGCGGCATCGCAGATGTCGGCCTTCACGAAGGTGTAGTTCGGGGCGTTCTCGATGTCGCGCAGGTTCTCCAGGTTGCCGGCATAGGTGAGCGCATCGAGGTTGATGATGCGGTACTGCGGGTACCTGGTGACGAAGCGGCGCACCACATGGCTGCCGATGAAACCGGCGCCGCCGGTGATGAGGATGTTGCGGTGCATGATCAGCTCGATTTCACCACGGAGGCACAGCGGACACCGAGCGTGATCCCACGATAACGATCGCCCTGCATGCTCCGTGTTCTTGGTGCCTCTGTGCTGAGGTGCATTCTACAGGCTCCAGTAGCTGAGGTCCTTGACCTTCTTGCGGAACACGCCCTTGAGGTCCACGAGCACGCCCCTGGGGGTCATCATCCCCTTGAACCGGGCTTCATCGTACCCGGCATATTCGGCGTGGTTCACGGCCACGATGATGGCGTCGTAGGGTCCCTTCGCCTCCTTCGCCAGCGCATAGCCGTACTCGTGCTTCACCTCCTCGCTGTCGGCGTGCGGGTCGGTGACGTCCACGTGGCAGCTGAAGCTCTGCAGCTCCTTCACCACGTCGGCCACCTTGCTGTTGCGGATGTCGGTGACGTTCTCCTTGAAGGTGGCGCCCATCACGAGCACCCGTGCCTCGGCGGGGTTCTTGCCGGCGGCGATCACCTTCTTCACGGTCTGCTTGGCGACATAGCCGCCCATGCTGTCGTTCACGAAGCGGCCGCTGTCGATGATCTGCGCGTGGTAGCCCAGCTCCTTGGCCTTGTACACAAGGTAGTACGGGTCCACCCCGATGCAGTGGCCGCCCACCAGGCCGGGCTGGAACTTCAGGAAGTTCCACTTGGTGCCCGCCGCCTCCAGCACGTCATAGGTGTTGATGCCCACGCGGTTGAAGATGATGGACAGCTCGTTGATGAGGGCGATGTTCACGTCGCGCTGGGTGTTCTCTATGATCTTGGCGGCCTCGGCGACCTTGATGCTGGCGGCGCGGTGCACGCCGGCCTTCACCACCAGTTCGTACACCCTGGCGACGGTCTCGGCGCTTTCGGCGTCGCAACCGCTGGTGACCTTCACGATGCGCTCCAGGGTGTGCTCCTTGTCGCCGGGGTTGATGCGCTCGGGGCTGTAACCCACCTTGAAGTCGGCGACGCACTTCAGGCCGCTGAGCTGCTCCAGCAGGGGCACGCAGTCCTCCTCGGTGCAGCCCGGATACACGGTGCTCTCGTACACCACGTGGTCACCCTTCTTGAGCACCTGGCCCACGGTGCGGGTGGCACCCAGCAGGGGCCGCAGGTCGGGGATGTTCTGGTCGTCGATGGGCGTGGGCACCGCCACGATGAAGAACTCCACGTCCTTCAGGTCCCCGATGTCCGCGGTGAAATGGATGTCGCAGCCCTCGAACTCGGAGGCGGCGAGCTCGTTGCTGGGGTCCTCACCACGGCGCATCATGTCCACGCGCTTTTGGTTGATGTCGAATCCCACGACCTTCAGTTTCCGCGCGAAGGCCAGCGCGATGGGAAGCCCCACGTAGCCAAGTCCGATCACGGCCAGGGAGGCCTCCTTCCGCACCAGGCGGTCATACAAGCTGCTGCTCATCCCTCTTCTCGTAAATGCGTTCGATGATCTCGACCACCTTCAGGCCCTCCAGGGCGTTGGTGGTCATCGGTTTGTTGTTGCGCAGGGTGTCCACCACGTTCTCGATGATGTGGTGGTGGTTGCTCGCACTGCCCTTGTAGGCCCCGTAGTCGTTGGCCGGGTTGGTGGGCGGCAGTTCGGGCATGCTGTAGTTCTGCACGTGGCAGTGCTCCACCTGGTCCATGTACTGGCCGCCGATCTTCACACTGCCTCTGCTGCCGATGACCGTGAGGCTGCTCTCCAGGTTCCGATCCCAGACGCTGGTGCTGTAATTCAGGCAGCCCATGCCCCCGCGCAGGAAGCGGAAGGTCACCAGGCCGCTGTCCTCGAAGGCCGTGAGGCCCTTGTGGTTGAAGTCGGCGAAGCGGCCCTGGATGTCGGTGATGTCGCCGAAGAGCCAGTACAGGATGTCCACGAAGTGGCTGAACTGGGTGAAGAGCGTTCCGCCGTCCAGGTCCGCAGTGCCCTTCCAGCTTCCGGGCCGGTAGTACCGGTCGTCACGGTTCCAGTAGCAGTTCACCTGTACCAGGAAGATGTCGCCCAGGCGCTTCTCCTCCACCATGCGCTTGATCCACTGGCTGGGTGGGCTGTAGCGGTTCTGCATGACGCCGAAGACGTGGCGGTGCACCTGCAGGGCCTTGTGGACCACGGCCTCGCACTCGGCCTTGCCAAGGCCCATGGGCTTTTCGCATACCACATGCTTGCCATGCTCCAGGGCGAGCAGGCTGTGGGGCGCGTGGAGGCCGTTGGGGCTGCACACGTTCACCACGTCGATGCCGGGCAGGGCCTTGAGCATGGCGCCGGCATCCTGGAAGAAGGGCACGTCCAGGTGGTCGATGCCCAGTTCCGCCCGGGGGCGGTTGTCGCACAGGGCCACCATCTCACAGTGCACATTGCGCATGATCATCTCGGCGTGGCGCTTGCCGATATGACCGCAGCCGATCACGGCGAACTTGATCCGTTGTGCGGCTGGAGGGACCATGATCAGGCGATGCGGGCCACGCGCCCGTTCTTCAAGGAATAACGCTGGCCGCTTTCGGGGCATGCCGCTTCGCCGGCCGCGTTGAAGGCCAGCTTGTGGCCGTATTCGCTCATCCAGCCGGTCTGACGAGCGGGATTGCCCATCACCAGCGCATAGGCGGGCACTTCCTTCGTCACCACGGCACCGGCGCCGATGAAGGCGAACTCGCCGATGTCGTGTCCGCACACGATGGTGGCGTTGGCACCGATGCTGGCCCCCCGCCCCACCCGCGTCCGTTGGTACTGGTCCCGGCGGGCCACAGCGCTGCGCGGGTTGATCACGTTGGTGAACACCATGCTGGGCCCGAGGAAGACATCGTCGCCGCATTCCACGCCGGTGTAGATGCTCACGTTGTTCTGCACCTTCACGTTGCGGCCCAGCTTCACGCCGGGGCTCACCACCACGTTCTGGCCGATGTTGCAGCCCTCCCCGATCTCGCAGCCCGGCATGATGTGGCTGAAGTGCCAGATGCGGGTGCCTTCCCCGATGGTCGCTCCATCGTCAACAACGGCGGTGGGATGAACGGAAAAGCTCATTTGCCTCTTTCGCTCGGGGCCCAAGACTGCCTGGAGCCGCGCCAGCGGGGCTGCGAAGGTACCGCTTCCGAACGACCTGCGCTTCACTGAGGCTCAACGGGTTATGCTGATCGCCGGGCCTCATCATGCCGGGCATGCCCCCCCCGCAGCCGGTGGTCCCAGTGCCGGACGACCGATGCACGAACAAGCAGCAGCGAACAGAAGCACGGGCCGCATCCTTCCCCGTCGTTACCGGCACAGGGAGCCCCCCTGGCCCTCGGATCTTCCTGAAGCGGCATCGAAGATCCAAACGGTTCAGGTGAAGAGGTGAGGATGTAAGGAAGCTGAAAGCTGCGGCATCCTCTCCTCCTCACTTCTTCAGTTCCCTGTCTGCTGTGGGATCGACCGCTACTTGCTCACCGGCTCAGTCAAGGAACACTTGGGACCGGTACGCTTCCGAGGGCACCAACCCAAGGTCCTTCAGCGCCGTCCGCAACGCGCCCAGATGGGCCTCCTCCGGCCTTCCCACACGCCAGCGTACACACTGCAACCACTCTTTGGCCAGTGCTTCGCGGAAACCCGCGTTCTGCATGACCAGGGCGATCGTGTGCGCGCGGTGGTCGAGGTCGCGCACCGCGCGATCCAGCACGTCCAGTGCATCACGCACCACCCCCGGATGCGCAAGGGCGTATGCCTCCCGCACCACGATCACGAAGCCCGGCCAGTCGGCACGCACCTCGTCCACGAGGCGCATCACGCCGGCCTCCACGTAGCGTGAGGTGACGAAGGTCTCCCACAGAAAGATCACCGGGTCTCCCCCGGCCATGCGCCGGGCGGCGCCCTCCATGTTGTGCACCACCTCCAGGTCATGCGGTCCAGGGCGCCAACCGAGCCGTTCGGCGTAGAGCATGGCCATGATGTGGCTGCCGCTGCCCAGACGGCTGATGGCAAAGGGCACACCCTTCAGGTCGGCCGGGTTCATCAGGGCGGAACGGGCCGGTACGTGTACGCCCCATGGCAAAGCGCTGTCCACGAAGCTGCTGACGATGCGGTGCGGGCCTCCCAAGAGGATGTCGCGAACCGCACCCTCGGTGACCAGGATGGCCATGTCCAGTTCGCCGTCGCGCAGCAACTGGCACATGCGGCCGCTGCCCTCCGGCACCGTGTGCCACTGCAGGTCGATGCCCGCTTCGCGGAAGCGCCCCTTCTCCATGGCGAGGTGCCACGGCAGGTTGTAGGGCTCGGGAACACCGGCGACGCGCAGGGTCTTCATGCAGCGCCAAAGGTGCTGCAATGCAGATCACCTTGGGGCCAGCAGGAACACCGGGCCATGGCTGGATCACCGAACCTCGGCCAGGACGGGCGGCACCGGAACATCCTGCTCCTCCACCGAAGGCCGGACCTCGACCGCACCCACCGCATCATCCCAGTTGGGGCGAAGGCCGAGCATGGGCAGGGACTTCAGATCATTCACCACCAATGGCCCCACCAACACGATGGTCTGCGGCAGCGTTCCCGTCACCGCATACAGGGTCACGCTATACCCCTGGCCCACCTCCAGTGAGCTAACGCGACCGACAAGTTCGAACCGTAACTCCTCCTGCTCGACCGTTGTGATCGTCACCTGCTGCGTGTGCCCTTGGCGGTGTGCATCTGCCCAAAGCTGAAGCGGCGCGGTCTGTTGGGCGTTCGCCGTTGCGGCAACCAACCCCATGATCAGTAGCGTTCTCATGGCTTGGAGTATTTGCATCACCAAGGTCGGCATCACGGCGTCCGCCGTCCATACCCATTAAGAGTGGTTCTGAAGCGACAAGTCCCAAGCGAGCTATCACCAGGGACCTGTCCGTTGCCACGTGTGAACGGCCTACTTCCGCACGTACCCCTCGAAGCTGAAGTGCTCCTTCTCGTTGAGCTCTTCCGGGGTGAGGCCCTTGAAATAGTCGTAGGTGATCCTCAGCCCCTCCGCACGGCTCACCTTGGGCTCCCAGCCCAGCAGCTTGCGGGCCAGGGTGATGTCCGGTTGGCGCTGCATGGGATCGTCCTTGGGCAGCGGTTTGTGGACCACTTTCTGCGTGGTGCCCGTGAGCTTGATGATCTCCTCGGCGAACTGGGCGATGGTGATCTCGCCGGGGTTGCCCACGTTCACCGGACCGGCGTAGTCGCTCAGCAGCAGCCTGTAGATGCCTTCGATGAGGTCGTCCACGTAGCAGAAGCTGCGGGTCTGTGAGCCATCGCCGAACACGGTGAGGTCCTCCCCGCGCAGGGCCTGGCCGATGAAGGCGGGCAGCACGCGGCCGTCGTTGAGGCGCATGCGCGGCCCGTAGGTGTTGAAGATCCGCACGATGCGCGTTTCCAGCCCGTGGTAGGTGTGGTAGGCCATGGTGATGGCCTCCTGGAAGCGCTTGGCCTCGTCGTACACGCCACGCGGGCCGATGGGGTTCACGTGGCCCCAATACGCCTCCGTCTGCGGGTGCACCTGCGGATCGCCGTAGACCTCGCTGGTGCTGGCCACCAGGATGCGCGCACCCTTGGCCTTGGCCAGGCCGAGCAGGTTGTGCGTGCCCAGGCTGCCCACCTTCAGCGTCTGGATGGGGATCTTCAGGTAGTCGATCGGGGAGGCGGGCGAGGCGAAGTGCAGGATGTACTTCAGTTCGCCGGGCACATGCACAAAGCGAGACACGTCGTGGTGGTAGAACTCGAACTGTTCCAGCTTGAACAGGTGCTCGATGTTCTTCAGCCGACCGGTGATCAGGTTGTCCATGCCCACCACATGGTAACCCTCCCGGATGAAGCGGTCGCACAGGTGCGAGCCCAGGAAGCCGGCGGCGCCGGTGATCAGGACACGTTCGCGTATCATTCCCATGTGAGGATCGCCGGGGGGCGTGCTGTTCGAACCCAACGGGCGGTGCATGGTGCTGGAAACTCCATTCTCTCAGCGCTCGCCGCAGGACGTTCAGGCGTTCACCGGCGACTTCGCACCCACGGTCCTGCGGCCCACGCTGACGTAAGTGAATCCGTTGTCCCGCATGTGTTCGAGGTCGTACAGGTTCCGGCCGTCGAAGATGAGCTTTTCCTTGAGCAGTTCGCCCACCCGCTTCAGGTCGGGCGTGCGGAACTCGGCCCATTCGGTGGCGATGAGCAGGGCATCGGCGCCCTTGAGCGCATCGTACTCGTCGGCGGCGAAGGTGATGCGGTCGCCGAGCAGGCGCTTGACGTTGGGCATGGCCTCGGGATCGAAGGCGGCGACGCGGGCGCCTTCCTTGAGCAGGCCCTCGATGATGTACAGGGCGGGTGCCTCGCGGATGTCGTCCGTATCCGGCTTGAAGGCCAGCCCCCACAGGGCGAAACTTCTTCCCTTGAGCGAACCGCCATAGTGGGCCTTCACCTTGTCCACCAGACTGGTCTTCTGGCGTTCGTTGACGGCCATCACGCTGCGGATGATCTCGAAGGCATAGCCCGCGTCGTCGCCGCTGCGGGCCAGGGCCTGCACATCCTTGGGGAAGCAGGAGCCGCCGTAACCGATGCCGGGGAAGAGGAAGCGCTTGCCGATGCGCCCGTCGGTGCCGATGCCGATGCGCACCTTGTCCACGTCCGCCCCCACGCGTTCGCAGAAGTTCGCGATCTCGTTCATGAACGTGATCTTGGTGGCCAGGAAGGCGTTGGCGGCGTACTTGGTGAGCTCGGCGCTGCGCTCGTCCATGAAGATGATGGGGTTGCCCTGCCGCACGAAGGGTTTGTAGAGCTCCTCCATCACCTTGCGGGCACGCTCGCTGCTGGTGCCCACCACCACACGATCGGGCTTCAGGAAGTCGTCCACGGCGAAGCCCTCCCGCAGGAACTCGGGATTGCTCACCACGTCGAAGAGCTCCACCCTGGCGTTCCGGGCCAGTGCGGCGTGCACTTTCTCGGCCGTGCCCACCGGCACCGTGCTCTTGTCCACGATCACCTTGTAGTCGGTGATGATCCTGCCCAGGTCGTCGGCCACGCCGAGCACATACTTCAGGTCGGCGCTGCCGTCCTCACCCGGCGGGGTGGGCAGGGCCAGGAAGATCACCTGGGCCTGGGCCACGGCCTCCTTCAGCTCGGTGGTGAAGCGCAGGCGCCCCTGGCGGATGTTGCGCTCGAAGAGCACGTCCAGGTGCGGTTCATAGATCGGCACCTGGCCGGCCTTCAACAAGGCGACCTTCTCGGCGTTGATGTCCACGCACACCACGTGGTTGCCGGTCTCGGCGAAGCAGGTGCCGGTCACCAGCCCCACGTATCCTGTTCCTACGACTGCGATGTTCATTCGAATGCCCGTGTCTTTGGTCTGTGGTCGTCCGTTGGTCTTCCGCTACGCCCCCCCTTGCGCCGTGAAATAGCCCTTCACGGCACCGGTGATGTGATCCAGTTGTTCCTGGTCCAGCTCGGTGCTCATGGGCAGGCTCAACACTTCCTGGGCCAGGCGCTCCGTCACCGGCAGCGACCCGTTCGCAAAGCGGGGGCTCTTGTACGCAAGTTGCTGGTGACAGGGTACAGGATAGTAGATCATGGCCGGTATCTGCCGCTCTTCCAGGTGTTTACGCAGGGCGTCGCGGTGTCCTTCGGCCACCCGGAGGGTGTATTGGTGGAACACATGGGTGCTGAAGGCGCTGCGTTCGGGAACGGCCAGTTCGGGCAATCCGGAAAAAGCGGCGTCGTATGCCGCCGCCGCATTGCGCCGGGACCGGGCGTAGTCGTCGAGGTGCTTCAGCTTGATGCGCAGCACGGCGGCCTGGAGCGCGTCCAGGCGGCTGTTCACGCCCACCACCTCGTGGTAATAGCGCTTGTCGCTGCCGTGGTTGCACACGCGCCGGACCTTGTGCGCCAGCGCATCATCATCGGTGAACAGCGCGCCACCATCGCCATAGCAGCCCAGGTTCTTGCTGGGGAAGAAGCTGGTGACGCCGATATGGCCGATGGTGCCGCTCTTGCGCACGGTACCGCCAGCCGACCGGTGGTCGCTGCCGATGGCCTGGCAGTTGTCCTCCACCACGTACAGGCCGTGTTCGCCCGCGATGGCCATGATGGCATCCATGTCCGCGGCCTGCCCGAAAAGGTGCACCGGCACGATGGCCTTGGTGCGCGGGGTGATCTTGCGGCGCAAGTCCGCGGGGTCGAGGTTGAAGGTGCCTGGCAGCACGTCGGCGAAGACGGGCACGATGCCCAGCAGGGCCACCACCTCCACGGTGGCCACGAAGGTGAACGACGGGGTGATCACCTCGTCGCCGGGCTTGAGGCCCAGCGCCATCAGGGCCACCTGCAGGGCGTCGGTGCCGTTGGCGCAGCCGATCACATGCCGGCAGCCGAGGTAGGCCGCCAGCTCCTGTTCAAAGGCCTTCACCTCCGGCCCGTTGATGAAGGCCGCGCTGTCGATCACGCGTTGGAGCACGCTGTCCACCTCGGTCTTGATGCGTGCATACTGGCCGACGAGGTCGACCATCTGGATCGGCTTCATGGATGCGGGGATGCGCGAGCGGCGCGGCGGCGAAGATAGCCATCGGCCCAGCCGCCGCCGGGCGGTGGGCCGTGGACGGTTCCGCGCTGCGGGCAGGTCGGTGATGCACGGGGTGCGGCCTACCTTCGCGCGGCCATGGCCTACTGCGGCGCCACCCTGCTCCTGTCGTTGGTCCTGACGGCCACCGGTGCGGCCGCGCAGCAAAGCGTGCGCGATTCGTCGATCGTGCTGGTGCCCGTGACGGTGAGCTACAGCTACCAGGTGCCCGGCGGCATGCTGGCGACGCGCTTCGGGCACAACAGCAACCTGGGCCTGAGCGCGGTGGTGAAGCTGCGCAGCAACTACCTGTTCGGCGTCGAGGGCGGGTTCCTGTTCGGCAGCAAGGTGGTGGAGCCCGGCCTGCTGAACGGCGTGATCAACTCGGCCGGGCAGGTGCTCGACCAGGACGGGCAGCCGGCCACCGTGTTCACCTACCAGCGCGGCTACACGGTGATGGCCGTGGCGGGCAAGATCGTTCCCGTGGTGGGCCCCAACCCCAACAGCGGGCTGCTGCTCAAACTGATGGGCGGCTACATGCGCCACAAGATCCGCATCGAGACCCAGAACAACACGGTGCCCCAGCTGGAGGGGGACTACCTGGAGGGCTACGACCGGCTGGCCGCCGGACCGGCCTTCGGTTTCGCGTTGGGCTACCAGCACATCGGCAACCGGCGGTTCATCAACTTCCACGTGGCCTTCGAGATGACCGTGGGCCTCACCACGCCTTTGCGTGCCATGAACTTCGACACGGGCACCCGCGAGGACGCACGCCGCACCGACGTGCTCACCGGCCTGCGGGCGGGATGGACCGTGCCCATCTACCGGAGGAAGGCGGACCGATTCTACTTCCACTGATGGCCGGACCGGCGCATCTGGTCCCGGCGGGCTACGCGGCCATGGTGCGGCTGGCCGCGCCCTTCCACGCCAAGGCGCGGGCCTGGGTGGAGGGCCGGCGCGGGTTGTGGGACCGGCTGGAGGCGAAGGCCGACGAGCTGCAGGGCTGCCTGTGGATGCACTGCGCCAGCGTGGGCGAGTTCGAGCAGGGCCTCCCCGTGCTGGAGGCGCTGCATGCCGCGGATCCCAGGCGCCCCGTGCTGGTCACCTTCTTCAGCCCCAGCGGATACGAGGCCCGCAAGGCACTGCCCCTGGCCACCCATGTGGACTACCTGCCGGTCGATTCGCCCGCCAATGGCGCCCGGCTGGTGACGCTGCTGCGACCGTCCACCGTACTGTGGGTGAAATACGAGTTCTGGCCGGGCGTCCTGGGCGCGCTGCAGGCCGCGCGGGTGCCCACCTTCCTGGTCAGCGGCATCTTCCGGCCCGGCCAGCCGTTCTTCCGCTGGTACGGGGCGGCGTGGCGGCGCATGCTGGGCGGGTTCAACCGGCTCTTCGTGCAGGACGAAGCCTCGCGGGTGCTGCTGGCCGGCATCGGCATCGACCGGGTCACCGTCAGCGGCGACACGCGCTTCGACCGGGTGCGGGCCATCGCAACGGACCGGGACCCCCTGCCCCTGGCCGAGGCCTTCCGCGGGGGCGGACGGGTGCTGGTGTGCGGCAGCACCTGGCCGGCGGACGAAGCGCTGTTGCAGCAGGCCTTCGCCAGTGCCGCCATGCCCGTGAAGTGCATGGCGGTGCCGCACGAGCTCACGACCTACGGGCTGAAAGCGACCGAAGCCCGCTTCCCCACGCCACTGGCCCGCTGGAGCGAGTTGGAACACACCCCGGTGCCGAACGTGGCCGCCATGCTGGGAAGCGCGGAAGAGGCCACCCTGCTGGTGGACCGCATGGGCCTGCTGGCCCGCCTCTACCGCCACGGCGACGTGGCCTACGTGGGCGGCGGCTTCGGCGAGGGCGTCCACAGCCTGCTGGAGCCCGCCGCCTGGGGCTTGCCCGTGGTCTTCGGCCCGCGCCACACCAAGTTCGTCGAAGGCAGCGGACTGATCGATGCCGGCGGAGGGTTCGCCGTGCGCGACGGTGCGGAGCTTTGCGCGGTGCTCCGTCGTTTGCTGGCCGATCCCGAGGCCCGCCGCAGCGCCGGGGAGGCCGCCGCCCGTTTTGTACGCGAGCGGTCCGGGGCCACGGCGCGGGTGGTGGACGGCATCCAGGCCATGACGGCGCGATAGGGCCATGCGTTGGGGTGGCAGCGGACGGCCCCGGCCCCCGTCTTCCCCCCGGGCCGCTACCTTGGCGCCCCCAACATGAGGATCCTCGGCATTTCCGCCTTCTACCACGACAGCGCCGCAGCCCTGCTGCAGGACGGGCGCATCGTCGCCGCCGCCCAGGAGGAACGCTTCACGCGCAAGAAGCACGACCCCGGCTTCCCCACCCACGCCATCCGCTACTGCCTGGAGGAGGCCGGTGCGAAGCTGGAGGACCTGGACGCCATCGCCTTCTATGACAAGCCGCTGCTGAAGTTCGAGCGGTTGCTGGAGACCTACTACGGCTTCGCGCCCAAGGGCATCCGGTCCTTCTTGATGAGCATGCCCGTGTGGATGAAGGAGAAGCTCTTCCTGAAGAAGCTCATCCGCGACGAGCTCAAGGCCTTCGGCGACCCCGGTGCGGTGATGGGCAAGCTGCTCTTCCCGGAGCACCATTTGAGCCATGCCGCCAGCGCCTACTACGCCTCGCCCTTCACCGATGCGGCGGTGCTGACCATCGACGGGGTGGGCGAATGGGCCACGGCCAGCATCTGCCATGGCAAGGGGCGCGACCTCACGATCCTCCGCGAACTGCGCTTTCCGCACAGCCTGGGCCTGCTCTACTCGGCCTTCACTTACTTCTGCGGCTTCCGCGTGAACAGCGGCGAATACAAGCTGATGGGGCTGGCCCCTTACGGCCGCGCCGGTTCGGCCGAGGTGGCACGCTATCGCGACATCATCCTCCAGGAGCTGGTGCGCCTGCAGGACGACGGGTCGATCTGGTTGGACCAGCGCTACTTCGACTACGCCGCAGGGCTGCGCATGGCGGACGATGCGGCGTGGGCGAAGCTCTTCGGCTTTCGGCGCCGCCAGCCCGAGAAGGACGAGCTGGCCCAGCACCATTGCGACCTGGCCCTGGCCATCCAGCAGGTGACCGAGGAGGCGGTGCTGCGCATGGCGCGCGAGGCCAGGCGGCTCACCGGCAGCGACCACCTGTGCCTGGCCGGAGGCGTGGCGCTGAACTGTGTGGCCAACGGCAAGCTGCTCGAGAGCGGTGTGTTCCGCGAGCTCTTCATCCAGCCCGCTGCGGGTGATGCGGGCGGGGCCCTGGGCGCCGCCTACGCCGCCCATCACATCCATCGCGGTGCCGCACGCGACACCGCCGAGCAGCCCGACGCCATGCACGGCGGATACCTCGGCCCGGACGTCACCCCGCAGGACGTGGAGCGCACCGCACGCCGCTACAACGCACCCTTCCACCGCTTCGAAGAGCCCCGGCAACTGGTGGAGCGCACCGCCGAACTTCTGGCCGAGGGCAAGGTGGTGGGCTGGGTGAACGGACGCATGGAGTTCGGCCCGCGTGCCCTCGGTGCCCGCAGCATCCTGGGCGACCCGCGCGACACCGGGATGCAGAAGAAGCTCAACCTGAAGATCAAGTACCGCGAGAGCTTCCGTCCCTTCGCACCGGCCGTGCTCGCCGAGGATGCGTCCAACTACTTCGACCTGCAGGGCCGGTCGCCCTACATGCTGCTCGTGCGGCCCGTGCGGGAGCACCTGCGCAGGCAGCTGCCCGCCGACTATCCGCAGTTCGGCATCCGCGAGAAGCTCTACCACGAACGCTCCGACCTGCCCGCCATCACCCACGTGGACTTCAGCGCCCGGGTGCAGACCGTTCACCGGGAGACCAATCCACGCTTCCACGCCCTGATCAGCGCCTTCAAGGCCCGCACCGGCGTGGGCATGCTGGTGAACACCAGCTTCAACGTGCGGGGCGAACCGATCGTCCGCACCCCGGACGATGCCTACCGCTGTTTCATGCGCACCGAGATGGACGCCCTGGTGGTGGGCGACCACCTCTTCCTGAAGCCGGAGCAGCCGGCCTGGCAGCGCACCGACAACTGGAAGGAGGAGTTCGTGCTCGACTGACCATGGCGCGGCGTATCGGCACGGCCCTGCTGCTGCTGCTGTTCGCCGCAGGGGCCGCGGAGCTGATGCTCCGGCTGTGGCCACCCTTCGGCATCCGCGTCCAGGGCGACCGCATCGAACTGCCCACCGAGGTGGACGACGTGATCCGCGGTTCCACCCTGCCCGGCACCGACCCGGTGATCCACCTGTATCGCAACCGGCTGGGCCTGCGTGGGCCCGACCTGCCGCGCGACACCGCAGGGCTTCTGCGCATCGTGGCCGTGGGCGGCAGCACCACCGAGTGCATGTACCTCAGCGAGGGCCAGGACTGGCCCGCGTTGCTGGGCGCCCGGCTGGCGGAAGAAGCCGCGTACGGGCGTCGGACCTGGGTGAACAACGCCGGGCTGGACGGCCACAGCACCTTCGGCCATGCCCTCCTGCTGGAGGACCACATCCTGCCCCTTCGTCCGCAGGTGGTGCTCCTGCTGGTCGGTGCCAACGAACTGGGGCGCATCGACCTGGGGCGGCACGACCGCGCACAATGGCGCACACGGCCGCGGACCTGGGCGGAGCACAGCGCCCTGCTGAACACCTGGCGCATCTGGCGGCAGGCGCGCGCTGTGCGCGAAGCGGGCATCGGACACCATGCGCTGGACCTCCACACCACCGCCGCCCCGTTGGTGCCGGACAGCGCACAGGCGCAACTGATGCGCGAGCGGGGGCTGCTGCCCGCCTACCGGCAGCGCCTGGAGGGCCTCATCGAGCTGTGCCGGGGCAAGGGCAGCCTGCCGGTGCTGATCACCCAGCCCTGCATCGCCTCCAACGTTGCGGACACGGCACTGGCCCGCCGGTTGATGGACCTGCCGCTGCTCACCGGCACCGACGGCCGCACCCTGCTGCTCCGCCTGGAGCTGGTCAACGACGTGACCCGTGAAGTGGCCGCCGCGCAGCACCTGCCCTTGATCGACCTGGCCCGCGAGCTGCCCGGGGGGCCGGTCAACTACTACGACGCCTTTCATTTCACCAAGACTGGCGCTGCCGCCGTGGCGGCCCGCTGCGCGGATCGGCTGTCGACCTACCTTTCGGCCCGCGATCGGCAATACCCGGCGCGCTGAACAGATGGATTTCCTCAAGGACCTATGGGGCTTCCTGTGGAGCCGTAAGAAATGGTGGCTTGCCCCCGTGATCATCGTGCTCCTCTTGCTGGGCGTACTGCTCGTGATCGGCGGCGGCTCGGCCGTGGCGCCCTTCATCTACACCCTGTTCTGAGCCATGAGCGCCAAGGCCCGTCCGGAGGACCGCACCGACGCCAGCATGCTCGCGATCACCACGGGTTTCCTGGTGCTGTATTTCATCTTTCACAAGCCCTGGATGCTGGTGGTGGCGGTGTGCGCCGGCCTCATCGGCCTGCTGGTCCCCCCGCTGGCGCACCTGGTGCACCTTGGATGGATGAAGCTCGCCCATGCCCTGGGCTGGTTCAACGGCCGGGTGCTGCTCGGTGCGGTCTTCTTCGCGCTGCTGACCCCGATCGCCTTGCTGCGCCGGCTGGGCCGGTCCGATGGCATGGCCCTGCGCAAGCCCACCGGCAGCATGTGGACCGTGCGCGACCACACCTACGTGGCCAAGGACCTGGAGACCCCCTGGTGACCCGGTCCTGTTGACCTTCCTGTCCGGTCCTGCAGTCGGCCGTCCCGGCTGCAACCGTGCAGTTGCGGTCAGACCTTCATGATGTCCTTCTCCTTGGCCTCGATCAGCACCTCCACCTTCTTGTTGTACACGCCGGTGAGCTTCTCGACCTGGTCCTGACCGTCCTTGATCACGTCCTCGGGAAGCTTGGACCCTTTGACGGCCTCCATGGCCTTCTGGCGTGCCCCGCGGATGCTGACGCGGGCATGCTCACCCTCCTTGTGGGCGGCCTTCACCAGGTCCTTGCGACGTTCCTCGGTGAGCATGGGCACGTTGATGATGACGCTCTCGCCGTTGTTGCTGGGGTTGAAACCCAGGTTGGCGGCCTGGATGGCCTTCTCGATGGCATCGATCATCTTCTTGTCCCACGGCTGGACCATGAGGGTCCGTGCGTCGGGCGTGTTGATGTTGGCCACCTGATGGAGGGGCATGTGGGCGCCGTAGGCCTCCACCCGTACGGTTTCCAGCATGGCAGGGTTGGCGCGGCCTGCACGCACCTTGGTGAGCTCGTGCTCCAGGTGTTCGATGGCCTTCTTCATCAGGTCCTCGCTGGGAGCGATCAGCGTTTTCGCGTCCATCGTCAGGTGGTTTACGGGATGGCGAAATTAACAGGCCACGGGGATGCCGCATCCGACGTTACGCCTTCCTGCGGTCACCGACGCCAGGGCCCACCCCGGCACCCGCCCCCGCACCGCTGCTCCGGCCGCTCCGTGCGAGGCATGTCCGCACCGCCCGGCGCGGCGCCTTTCGTGCGTCCGTGCACGGCCTGCTTCAGAACTCCACCAGCGTGCCCACGCGCTCCCCGGCCACCACCTTGCGCAGGTTGCCGGGCTTGTTCATGTCGAACACGATGATAGGCAGCTTGTTCTCGTTGCAGAGCGTGAAGGCGGTGAGGTCCATCACGTTGAGGCCCTTGTCGTACACCTCGGTGAAGGTGATGCGCTCGTAGCGGACCGCCGCCGGGTCCTTCTCGGGGTCGGCGCTGTAGATGCCGTCCACACGGGTGCCCTTCAGGATCACGTCGGCCTCGATCTCGATGGCGCGCAGGCTGGCGGCCGTGTCGGTGGTGAAGTAGGGGTTGCCCGTGCCGGCGCCGAAGATCACGATGCGGCCCTTCTCCAGGTGACGCACGGCACGGCGGCGGATGAAGGGCTCGGCGATGGTGTCCATCTTGATGGCGCTCATCAGCCGGGTCTTGTGGCCTTTGGCCTCCAGGGCGCTTTGCAGGGCCAGGCTGTTGATCATGGTGGCCAGCATGCCCATGTGGTCGCCCTGCACGCGATCGATGGCCCCCTCGGCCTCCATGCCCCGGTAGATGTTGCCACCGCCGATCACCACCGCCACCTGCACACCGGTCGCGGCCACGGCGATGATCTCGTCGGCGTATTCCCCGAGGCGCTGGCTGTCGATGCCGTATGGTTTGGTGCCCATGAGGCTTTCGCCGGAGAGC
This sequence comes from Bacteroidota bacterium, assembly GCA_014584605.1. Lineage (GTDB taxonomy): Bacteria > Bacteroidota > Bacteroidia > Flavobacteriales_F > PHOS-HE28 > PHOS-HE28. The sequence continues at coordinate 41,198 of JACTMO010000015.1, forward strand.
TTCAGCAGGATGCGTTGGTAGGTGCGGGCCATGGTGCGGGGTGTTGGGGACAAAGAAAAGGGGGAGGCCGAAGCCTCCCCCTTCTATGGTGGTGATACGGGCATCAGATGGTGAGCGAGTGCCGCTTGAAATCGGTCACCGTCAGCTCCTTGTCCGCGCTCTTGAGGTATTGCTCCACGCTGAGCTTGTTGTCCTTGATGAACTCCTGGGCCAGCAGGGTGCTCTCCTTGAAGAACTTGTTGAGCCGGCCCATGGCGATCTTCTCGGCCATCTCGGCGGGCTTGCCCTCCTGGATGGCGAGCTCCTTGCCGATCTCGATCTCCTTGTCGATCACGCTCTGGGGCACGGTCTCCTTGTTGACGGCCACCGGGGCCATGGCGGCCACCTGCATGGCCACGTCCTTGGCGGCACCCTCGAAGCCGGCCTTGTTGAGGCCCACGATGCTGGCCACCTTGTTGCCCGGGTGGTTGTAGGCCAGCACGAAGGGGGCCTTCACCTCGTGGCAGGCGCTGATGTCGATCTTCTCACCGATGACGCCGGTCTGCTCGATGAGCTTCTCGGCGATGCTGAGGCCATTGCTGTCGTACGGAAGGGCCTTGAGGGCATCGATGCTGCCGGCGCCCTTTTCGAGGGCGATGCCGGCCATGCGCTCGGCCATGGAAGCGAAGTCGGCGTTCTTGGCCACGAAGTCGGTCTCGCAGTTCACGCAGACCAGCACGCCGCGGGTGGCGTCGGCGGTGGTCTTGGCGATCACGAGGCCCTCGTTGGCGTCGCGGTCGGCGCGTTTGGCGGCCACTTTCTGGCCCTTCTTGCGCAGGATGTCGATGGCGGCGTCGAAGTCGCCATTGGCCTCGCTGAGGGCCTGTTTGCAATCCATCATGCCTGCGCCGGTCATCTGGCGCAGCTTGTTCACGTCGGCGGCGGTGATGGCCATGGTCGTGCTCACTTGCATTGGGTTGATGTGGGGGTTCAGTTCGCCTCCTCCTCGCGGCCCTCCTCCTCCATCTGCACCTCCTCGGCCTCCTCGTTCTCCTCGCCCTCGGGCAGGGCGCTCTTGTCGTTCTTGCGCTCCTCGAGGCCTTCGTTGATGGCGGCGATGGCCACGTCCACGATCAGCTCGATGCTCTTGGTGGCATCATCGTTGGCCGGGATGGGGAAGTCCACCAGGGTGGGGTCGCTGTTGGTGTCCACCATGGCGAAGACCGGGATGTTGAGCTTGCGGGCCTCGGCCACGGCGATGTGTTCCTTGACGATGTCCACCACGAACAGGGCGGCGGGCTGGCGGGTGAGGTCGGCGATGGAGCCCAGGTTCTTTTCCATCTTCTCGCGCTGGCGCATCACCTGCAGGCGCTCGCGCTTGCTCATGTTGTCGAAGGTGCCGTCGGTCTTCATCCGGTCGATGGCGGCCATTTTCTTGATGGCGCGGCGGATGGTGCCGAAGTTGGTGAGCATGCCGCCGCTCCAGCGCTCGGTGACGTAGGGCATGCCGGTGGCCTTCACCTTCTCGGCCACGATGTCCTTGGCCTGTTTCTTGGTGGCCACGAAGAGGATCTTCTTCCCGCTGCGGGCCACGCTGCGCATGGCGGCGGCGGCCTCATCGAGCTTCACCACGGTCTTGTTGAGGTCGATGATGTGGATGCCCTTCTTCTCCCCGAAGATGTACGGGGCCATGTTGGGGTTCCACTTACGGCGCAGGTGTCCGAAGTGGACGCCGGCGTCGAGCAGCTGTTTGAATTCAGTACGGGCCATTGGCTTGATCTGGTTCTGGGTTCACGTTCCTTTTTCCCGTTTTGCAGGCATCCGGGTGGTAGCCTTCCGCGGTGAGGCGGACGAGTCCGTCCGGATTGGATGCTGAACCCGCCGGTGCCAGGGCCCGTGCGGGTTTCGCAAGCGCGGGCTTAACGCTTGCTGAACTGATAGCGCTTGCGCGCCTTCTTGCGGCCGAACTTCTTGCGCTCCACGGCACGGGGGTCGCGGGTCATGAGGTTCTCGACCTTGAGCTTGGGTTTGTTCTCGGCATCGACCACCACCAGCGCACGGGCGATGCCCAGACGCAGGGCGTCGGCCTGGCCGGTGATGCCACCGCCGTCCACACGGGCCTGCACGTCGTACTTGCCCTCGGTGCCCGTGAGCTTGAAGGGCTGGTTCATCTTGAACTGCTGGGCCAGCAGGGGGAAGTATTCCTTGGCTTCCACACCGTTGATGGTGACCGCGCCGCTTCCCTCGGTGAGGATGACGCGGGCCACGGAGGTCTTGCGGCGGCCGATGGTGTTGATGGGCTCCATCTTACTTGATGCTGTTCAGGTCGATCTTGCGGGGGCTCTGCGCGCCGTGCTTGTGCTCGGTGCCGGCCACCACGTGCAGGTTGGTGAACTGGGCGCGGCCCAGGCGCGTCTTGGGCAGCATGCCGCGCACGGCGATCTCCACCAGCGCCGTGGGCTTGCGGCGGTGCAGTTTGTGGGCCACCTCCACGGTGCGGCCTCCGGGATAGCCGCTGAAGCGCTGGTATTCCTTGTCCTCCATCTTGCTGCCGGTCAGGCGCACCTTGTCGGCATTGATCACCACCACGTGGTCGCCCGTATCCACATGCGCCGTGAAGGTGGGCTTGTGCTTGCCGCGCACCAGCATGGCCACCATGCTGGCCAGTCGGCCCAGCGTTTCATTCTCGGCGTCCACCAGGAGCCATTCCTTGGTGACGGTGGCCTTGTTGGCCATGCTCGTCGTATGCGTTGTCGATGCCATGGGCGTGCGGGTCGTGTACACCTCCCCTCGGAAGGGGCCGCGAAGTTAGTTCGTTTCCCCGATCGCACAAACACAAGCCCATGCAAGATGCCCACAACGCCGTCCACGGCCTCCGCCCCTTCCGGCAGTGCAGCGGCCTGATGGCCCGGGCTCATCGAACATTACCGGCTGACCCTCAGTAGCTTACATTATGTCAGGGAAGTTGTTGCACCCTGACGGCCGTGGGCACCGCCCCGCCCACCGACTGCAGGATGGGGTCGCGGTCGTTGGCGCTGCCGGTGTACTTCACCACCCCGTCCAGGTTCACGTCCTCGTCCAGATAGCCGGGGGCCGTGGCCGTGGGCACCACCCCGCCCACTCCCACCAGGATGGGGTCGCGGTCGTTGTTGCCGCCGGCGTACTTGATGGTGCCCTCGCCCGTGACATCGCCCGCCCACAGGACCATCACCCCACTACGGTCACGGCGGGCGTCGGTCCCGTAGGTGGCGGTGCCGGGAACGGTAAGGTCCAGCAGGGTGCCCGGTGCACCCAGGAGCATCGGCTGGTAGGTCATGACCCCCAAGTGGTTGCGGTGACGCACCACCACGTGGTAGCTGCCGTCCGGCACCGACGGGAAGGTCACCGTCTGCTCGCCAGCGGGCATCATCACATTACCCGAACGCTGCACCAGCACGGCCCGCGTGGCCACGATCTGCGTCGGATCGGCGTTGTTGCGCAGCTCGACCAAGGCCCAGTCCACCGGGGCGGTCATGCCCTGCCGCGCCAGCACGTCGGGTGCAGCCTGGGCGTTCATCCCGTAGGGGTCGGTGGCGGGCAACAGGCCGGCCGTGCCCAGGTCCGCACGCATACCACCCGCCTGGTAGGGGCCGTCCAAGAACAGGCGGAGGTCCAGGTGGGCGTGGGTGTCATCCTGGTCGAGGATCCCGTCCGCATCGGCGTCCACGCCCATGCGCACGGCGGTGGAGGGATGCACCAGGGTCCAGCTGAGCGGGCCGCCTGTACCCTGCGCCGAGGCCATCAGCTGGGCGTGGGTCACCGTCTGGCCGGCGATGTCGCTCTGGTAATCGTTGCCCCCCAGGTAACGGAAGCCGCGCATCACCCCGCCATAGCGCCCCTTCACGATCATACCGTACTCAGTGGTGCGCGTGGCGGCAAGGTCCTTCATCATGTTGATGCGCGAGGTGCTGCCGACGCTGCCGTTGATGGTCTCCCGGAAGCCGACGGCGGGCATGGCATCCTGCACCGCATAACTGGCCAGGGGGAAGTTGTTGGTGTTGAAGCTCTGCGGGCTGTTGGTGGCATCGATCCCACCGGACCAGGAAAGGAGCTCGGGCTCGTAGTCGCCCAGATAGTTGCCGACCCCGGAGCCGTTGAACCAGGTCTCCATCACCCCTTCGCTCATCATGCCGAAACCGGCATTGCACTCGGTGGTGTTATAGAAGAAGCCGTTCTTGCGGTAGGTGCTGCGCAGGTCGGCGGACATGTTGCGGTTGGGGGTGAAGTCCACCAGGGTGCCCGACCCGGTCCCGGCCACATTGCCCATGCCGAAGAGCTCACCCCTGCCCGTTTGCGCGTTGTGGCAATGGGAGCAATTGATCTGCACGCTCTGGAACAGGGGCACCGTGGGCGGAATGGATTGGAAGGTGGTGCCGATGCCGCGCACGCGGTCAGGGTTGAGGCGGGCGGTGCTGCTCTGGCTCTCGGGCTTCAGGGTGCGGTAGGGGTTGGGCACGTACCAGGTGGCCGCCAGGAAGTCCTGCAGCTCCTGCATCATGGCCGGTGTGCCGGGTGCGGCGAGCCCTTGCAGGTGCTGGAAGGTGCCGGCGAACTCGGCCAGGCTCTCCTTGTCGCCGCGCCAGTGCAGGTTGCCGCGGCCACGACCGATGATGTCGATCAGGAACTGGGTGGTCTTCACCCCCTTCATGGGATGGTACAGGTTGCCGTCCACGGTGTCCACCGGGCCGCTGGGGTCGCCCAGGTCCCAGCCCAGCCTGTCCCAGCGGGCATCCACGTGGCAGCTGCCGCAGCTGAGGTGACCGGTGCCCGAACCCAGGTGGGTGTTGTACAGGTGTTTCCGCCCGGCCTTGATCACCAGCGGCGTGGGGTCGAAGAAGTTCGCCCGTGCCACTTCCTTGCGCGTGGTGAGGTCCACCGTGCTCACCGTGCCCTCGAAGCGGTTCAGGACGTAGGCGCGGTCGTTGGCGGCGTTCAGCACGATCCCCGTGGGGCCTTCGCCCACCGGGATCGGGGCCTGCTGGTTCCGCGTGCCGTCGGCGTTGAGCAGCACCACGTTGTTGGAGCCCATGCCGGTGACGCAGGCCAGGGTGCCGTCGGAGGTGAAAGCGATGCCGCGCGGGTCGCCCAGGGACTCTTTGCGGAGCGCGGGGGACACGCTGGGCGTGGCATAGGTGAGGTGCGGGTTCAGGTCCGAGATCGTGTTGACCCCACCCAAGGCGTTGAACTGGGCGATGTTCACCCGCAGGAAGGTGCCGTTCAGGTTGGGCTCGAAGCGGATCTCGTTGGTGGCGTCCGTCCCCACCACGCTGATCCCGCCTGTGGCGGGGTTCACGGCCATGGCCATGAGGATGTTCCCCAGGCGGGTCTGGTACTGCACCCCGGCGGTGCTGGGGGCATTGGCGTCGATCACGGCCACATCGCGGTCCGGCATGTCCCAGCCCACCATGCGGGCCTTCCCTGCCGCCGTGCCGCTCACCATGTTGGTCCAGTCGCCGCCGTTGTCGTCCAGCCATTGTCCGGCGGCGTTCTTGCGCACGATGAGGCTGTGCGTGTTGATCAGGCTGGCAGGTGCGTTCGGGTTCATCGGCGGGTTGAAACCCGTTCCGTCGTTGGGGATGGGCACCACGCCGCCGTAGGGGCCGTTGGGGTTGGTGACGTCGTTGGGGATCACCGTGCAGCCGCCTTGCGGGGAGCACACACCGGTCTTGGTGCCATGGGTGAAGTTGAAGAAGGTGTTGCCGTTGAGCACCGTGGTCGCATTGCCGCTCTCGAAGAAGGCGCAGTACACCGTGCCGCCACCGGGAGCCACGGCCAGGGCTCGGGGTTGTTCCCCTTTCAGGAGCACTTCGGCGGGCGATGCACCGAGGTCGGCGAGGTTGAACACCTGCACGCTTTCGCGACCGGCACAGGACACGAAGGCCTTGGTGGCCGGTACGCCCCCGGCGAAGACCACGTCGGCGGGCTCATCCTCGGTGAGCAGGCTCCGCACCACGATGTTCTGGGTGAGGTCCACGATGCTCACCTCGTCGCAGACCTGGTTCACCACCCAGGCTTCGGTATTGCTCCGGGCCCGGACCGTCACCGGGTCCAGGCCAACGGGGATGCTGGCCTGCAACAGCAGGTTGTTGGGCGTCACCTGGAACACCTCCAGGGCGTTGTTGGCCGTGTTCACCGCCAGCAGCTTGGTGCCGTCGGGGGTCAGGTCCAGCGGATGGACGTGGGGGCTCTCGAAGTTGACGAACTGGTCCACCGGCACGGCGGAGCCCACATTGGGCAGCTCATAGACCTCGTAGGCCGAGGTGATGAGCACGCCTCCCAGGAGGGCTCCGGCGACCAGGAACTTGCTGCGGGCAGGGACATGGACCATGGGACAGAAGGACGTTGATCGCCACCGCCGGACACACGTTAGGAGGCGGGAAGGTAGCACGTGTGCGCGCACCGCCCAAGCGCCCTTACGCTCAGGCCAGCACGCCCAGCTCCCGGCCCACCTTGCCGAAGGCCGCCAGAGCCTTGTCGATATGGGCGTCGGTATGGGCCGCGCTCAGCTGCACCCGGATCCGGGCGGTATCCTTGGGCACCACCGGGTAGAAGAAGCCGATCACATAGATGCCCTCCTCCAGCAGGCGATCGGCCATCACCTGGCTCAGCCGGGCATCGCCCAGCATCACCGGCACGATGGCCGCACCGGCCCCCCGGGTCTTGAAGCCGAGCGCTTCGATGCCGGTGCGGAACCGGTGCACGTTGCGCTCCAGCCGGTCGCGCAGCTCCGTGGAGCGGCTCAGCAGGTCGATCACGGCGATGCTGGCGCCCACGATGGCCGGGGCGAGCGAATTGCTGAAGAGGTAGGGACGGCTGCGCTGGCGCAGCATCTCGATGATCTCCTTGCGGCCCGTGGTGTAACCGCCCATGGCACCGCCCAGCGCCTTGCCCAAAGTACCGGTGATGATGTCCACGCGACCCATCACCCCGCAATGCTCCACGCTCCCACGCCCGGTCCTGCCGATGAAGCCCGCGGCATGGCACTCGTCCACCATCACCAGGGCCTCGTGGCGGTCGGCGAGGTCGCAGATGCCCTTGAGGTCGGCCACGATGCCGTCCATGCTGAACACACCGTCGGTGACCACGATGAGGTGGCGGCATCCGTCGGCCCGGGCGGCCTTGAGCTGCTGCTCCAGGTCGGCCATGTCGTTGTTGGCATAGCGGTAGCGCCTGGCCTTGCAGAGGCGCACCCCGTCGATGATGCTCGCATGGTTCAGCGCATCGCTGATGATGGCGTCCTCCTCCCCCAGCAGCGGCTCGAAGACCCCTCCGTTGGCGTCGAAGCAGGCGGCGTACAGGATGGTATCCTCCGTACCGTGGAACTCCGCCAGCTTGCGTTCGAGCTCCTTGTGGAGGTCCTGCGTACCGCAGATGAAGCGCACGCTGCTCATGCCGTACCCGTGGGAGTCGAGCGCTTCATGGGCCGCCTTCAGCACCCCGGGGTGGGCGCTCAAGCCCAGGTAGTTGTTCGCGCAGAAGTTCAGGACCTGCCGGCCGTTCACCGTGATCTCGGCGCCCTGGTCGCTGGTGATGATGCGCTCGCGCTTGAACAGCCCGGCCTCGTCGATGGCCTTCAGTTCGCGCTGCAGATGGTGCTGGAGTGCGCCGTACATGGGGAACAATGCTGGATGGACGGCGAAGGTATTGAGCCGGTCCATCGACCGGCCCCTCCGTTGGACCGCCCGCGCGGCATTGAAGACGGGTTCACACAACGACGAGGGGCGTCCATCAACAGCTGTTGATATTTTGTACGGATCCGCCTAATATTGCCACCTTATCGACAAAATGAGGGCGTTCATCGCACGGAATCCCGTATTCATCTATATCGCGCTGACCTGGGCCTTGCAATGGGGCCTTGTGGCTGCGGTGAAGATCATCACGCCCCCCGGCATACACGTTTCGGAGGATGCCACGGCCCATGCGCTCTTCCGCCTGCGGCTGTTCGGGCCCATTCTCGTTTGCCTGGCCGTAACGTGGTATCTGGAGGGTGGCAAGGGCGTGGCCAAACTGTTCGCGTCCTACACGCGATGGAAGGTCCCGGCACGCTGGTACATGCTGGCCTTCACCTGGAAGTTCATCAACGCCTACCTGGCCCTCGGTCTCGTGTTCCTGATCTACGGCACCTTTCCGGGGTTCTATGTGGACGGCTTTTGGGAGGGCTGGGGGATCAATCTGCCTTCCATCCTCTACATCGCCCTGATGGAGGAGACCAGCTGGATGAAGTTCGGGGTCACCCGGCTGCAGATGCGGTACAACGCGCTCACCTCGGCACTGATCATCGGGTTCGCCTGGGGCATGTGGTACCTGCCGATGCTGATCATCAACGAGGGGGTGCCCCCGGGCTACCCCGTGCCGGTGTTCATGGGCTGCATGCTGGGGCTGGGGGTTATGCTCACCTGGGCGTACAACATGACGCGCAGCGGTCTGGTGCTGCTGGTGATGCAGATCATCAGCAACACGGCCTTCTTCGTCACCCCGGTGCTGTTCGCCGTCACCAACGACCAGCACTACATCGTGGCCTACAGCTGGGTGTTCATCACCTTCTGCGCGCTGCTGCCCCTGTTGTACGGTGCGAAGGACCTGGCGCGGCGGCCGCGTGCCCGGTGGGATACCGATACGGTGTTCCCCGCGCCTGCGGAGGAGCCGGAGGAACAGGTGCAGGCACCGGTGGTCGTGAGCGCGAGAGTGCGGCGATAACGGGGCTCAGCCCTTGTCCACCACGCGCGGCACCTTGAAATAGTCGCTGTCCCTGGACGGAGCGTTGCGCAGGGCGTCCTGTTTGCTCACGCCCGGCAGGGCCACGTCGTCGCGCAGCACGTTCTCCTCCTCGGTCATGAACACCAGGGGCTCCACCCCGCGTGTGTCCACCGAGTTGAGCTGTTCCACGAAAGCCAGCACACGCTCCAAGTCGCGCAGCACGGCCGCGCGCCGGTCGGGGTCGCTGAAGTCCAGCCGCGCCAGTTCGGCGATGCGGTCCAGGGCGGCGTCATCCAGCTTCATGTTCCAGCAGGGGCGCTTCGATGAGGGCGAAGACGCGTTGGCGCAAAGCTACCACATCGTCTTCGCCCAGGCCGTCGGTGGTCACGGGCGGGTGCACCACGGCGCGGCTGATGCCCGGATGGCCGCGGCTCAGCAGGTCCTCCGGGTCGCCGAAGAGCCGCCAATGGTTCACGAACGTGACAGGCACCACGGGCACGCGCTGCTCGATGGCCAGGCGGAAGGCTCCGTCCTTGAACGGCTTCATGCGGGGCACGGTGTGCGGGATGGTGCCTTCCGGAAAGAGCACCACGCAGGCCCCGTTCTCCAGCGCCTTGGAGGCCCGCCGGAAGGCCCTGGCGGCCTCCACCCGGCTGCCCCGGTTCACGGCGATGTCCATGTCCTTGAAGAAGATGCGGAACAGGGGCCATCGCTGCAGCTCGTACTTGCCCATCATCAGGAAGTAGTGCGGCACCAGGTTGAACATCTGCACGATGTCGATGTAGCTGGAGTGGTTGCTCACCACCACGTACGGCGGTTCGGGCAGCTGGCCGCGCCAGGTGACCTGCTGGGGAAAGAGGCCCGTCCACTGGAGGAAGGCCCCCCAGATGCGCTTCAGCCGGAAGGCGGCGCGGAAGCCGCTGGGCCGGTGAAGGGTCAGCTTGAAGGGCACGTAGAGCAGCAGCAGGCTCGACCAGAACATCAGCCCGAACCACAGCTTGTACACCAGCCGCAACGGTGCGAAAAGCCACCGGGCCGCGGGGTTGCGGCGCTCCTCGCCCGTGCGGATCGCGGGGCGGTGGTGGTGCGGGTGCGCGGGCATGACCGGCGGAAAGCCCGCAAAGCTAACCGGCTATCTTCGCGCGCCCGATCCATGAACCGCGTCCTCACAGGCATCCAGAGCACCGGCACCCCGCACCTGGGCAACGTGCTCGGGGCCATCCGGCCGGCCATCGCCATGGCCGAGGCGGCCCAAGGCTCCTCCTACCTGTTCATCGCCGACCTGCACGCCCTCACCCAGGTGAAGGACCCCGTGGTCATGCGGGAGAACACCGACCGGGTGGCCGCCGCCTGGCTGGCCTGCGGGCTCGACCCGGAGCGCACCGTCTTCTACCGGCAGAGCGACGTGCCCGAGGTGACCGAGCTGGCCTGGTACCTCAGCTGCTTCTTCCCCTACTCGCGCCTGGCGCTGGCGCACAGCTTCAAGGACAAGGCCGACCGCCTGGAGGACGTGAACGGCGGGCTCTTCACCTACCCCATGCTGATGGCCGCCGACATCCTGCTGTACGATGCGGAGGTGGTGCCGGTGGGCAAGGACCAGAAGCAGCATCTGGAGTTCACCCGCGACGTGGCCGAGCGCTTCAACCACCAGATGGGCGAAACCTTTGTACTGCCCGAAGCGCGGATCGACGAGGACGTGATGATCGTGCCGGGCACCGACGGGGAGAAGATGAGCAAGAGCCGCGGCAACCTCATCCGCCTGTTCGCCCCCGAGAAGGAGCTCAAGCAGGAGGTGATGGGCATCGTGACCGACAGCGCCCCGCTGGAAGCCCCCAAGGACCCGGAGACCAACACGGTGTACAGGCTTTTCAGGCTGGTGGCACCGGGCGATGCGGCGAACGACATGGCCGCCAGGCTCCGCGCCGGGGGCTACGGGTACGGCCATGCCAAGAAGGAGCTCCTTGCCGCCCTGCTCGACGGTTTCCGCGCCGAACGGGCGGCCTACGACCGGCTGATGGCCGACCGCGGGGAGATGGAACGCCGCCTGCGGATCGGTGCCGACAAGGCCCGTCAGATCGCGGCCGCGACCCTGGGCCGCGTGCGCGAACGCCTCGGCCTGCGGGCGCGGTGACCGTGGGCAACCTTGTTCGTAACCTATGGGCAACGCAGCCGTCCGCGCCATGCCACGCCCATGGCGCTGGCGTAAACTTGCGCCCATCCTTCACCACCGGACGATTTGAGCGGCACCAAGCGCATCGGCAGCGCCTTGATCTCGGTCCACGACAAGGACGGGCTCGAGCCCATCGTCCATGAACTGCACCGGCTCGGCGTCGCACTTTACAGCACCGGGGGCACGCAACGGTTCATCGAGGAACTGGGGGTGCCCGTGGTGCCCGTGGAGGACCTCACGGGCTATCCGAGCATCCTGGGCGGCCGGGTGAAGACCCTCCATCCCAAGGTCTTCGGCGGGATCCTGGGCAGGCGTGGCCTGGCGGACGACGTGGCGCAGCTCGAGACCTACGCCATTCCGCCGATCGACCTGGTGGTGGTGGACCTGTACCCCTTCGAGGCCACGGTGGCCGCGGGGAGCAGCGAACAGGCCATCATCGAGCAGATCGACATCGGCGGCATCAGCCTGGTGCGCGCCGGTGCGAAGAACCATGCGGACGTGGTGATCATCGCCGCCCGGGCCCAGTACGGTGACCTGTTGCGCATCCTGCGCGAGCAGGGCGGCAGCACGGACCTGGCGGAGCGCCGACGCCTGGCCGGGCTTGCCTTCGGGGTGAGCAGCCGGTACGACCGCGCCATACACAGCTGGTTCACCGGAGAGCAGGCGGACGGGGCCCTCCCGGAAGGGCAGCCCGCACACCCGCTGCGCTACGGCGAGAACCCCCATCAATCCGCCGGCTTCCATGGCGACCTGCAGGGGCTGTTCCGGCAGCTTCAGGGCAAGGAGATCAGTTACAACAACCTGCTGGACCTGGACGCGGCGCTGGAACTGATCGACGACATGGCCACGCTGCCCGGTGTGCCCTTCGCGGTGCTGAAGCACAACAACGCGTGCGGCGCGGCCGTCCGGCCCACGGTGAAGGAGGCCTGGGAGGCGGCACTGGCCGGCGATCCGGTGAGCGCCTTCGGTGGTGTGCTCATCAGCACCGCCACGATCGACAAGGCCACGGCCGAGGCCATCGACGGTATCTTCTTCGAGATCATCTGCGCGCCGGGCTATGCGCCCCAGGCCGTGGAAGTGCTGGGCCGGAAGAAGAACCGGATCATCCTGGAGCGGCGGGGCGGCGGTCGCCTTGCGCGCAAATGGCGGTCCGCGCTCAACGGCCTGTTGGTGCAGGCCCCCGACCGGTCGGTGGAAGGACCCGACGCGATGCGCACGGTCACCAAAAGAGCGCCCACCGCGGCCGAACTGCAGGACCTGGTCTTCGCCAACATCGTGGTCAAGCACACCAAGAGCAACGCCATCGTGCTGGCGAAGGGCCTGCAGCTGCTCGCCAGCGGCACGGGCCAGACCAGCCGCGTGGACGCCCTGGAGCAGGCCATCGCCAAGGCCCGCAAGTTCGGTCCCGACGCACACCGGAACGACCTCCAGGGCGCCGTGATGGCCAGCGACGCGTTCTTCCCCTTCCCGGATTGCGTGACCATCGCCGGATCGGCCGGGATCACGGCGGTGGTGCAGCCCGGGGGCAGCATCAAGGACCAGGATAGCGTGGACGCCTGCGACGAGCGCGGGATGGCCATGTGCATCACCGGCAACCGACACTTCAAACACTGACGCCTGCGCATGGGCCTGCTCAACTTCTTCACCCAGGAGATCGCGATCGACCTCGGCACGGCCAACACACTGATCATCCACAACGACAAGGTGGTGGTGGACGAGCCGAGCATCGTGGCGGTGGACCGCACCACGGGGCGGGTGATCGCCATCGGTCGGCAGGCCCAGCAGATGCACGGCAAGACGCACGAGAACATCAAGACCGTTCGGCCGTTGCGCGACGGGGTGATCGCCGACTTCCAGGCGGCCGAGGAGATGATCAAGGGCATGATCAAGATGATCAAGCCCGGCCGGCAGCTCTTCACCCCCAACCTGCGCATGGTGATCTGCATCCCCAGCGGGATCACCGAGGTGGAGAAGCGGGCCGTGCGCGACAGCGCCGAGCACGCCGGTGCCAAGGAGGTGTACCTGATCCACGAGCCCATGGCCGCGGCGATCGGCATCGGCATCGATGTGGAGGAGCCCATGGGCAACATGATCATCGACATCGGCGGGGGCACCTCGGAGATCGCCGTGATCGCCCTGGGCGGCATTGTGTGCGACAAGAACATCCGGGTGGCGGGCGATGAGTTCACGCAGGACATCGAGGAGTACATGCGCCGCCAGCACAACATCCTGGTGGGCGAACGCACCGCCGAGCAGATCAAGATCGAGGTGGGCGCCGCGATGACCGAACTGGAGAACCCGCCACCCGACTATGCCGTGCGGGGCCGCGACCTGATGACGGGCATCCCCAAGGAGATCACCGTCACCTACGGGGAGATCGCCCAGGCGCTGGACAAGAGCATCAGCAAGATCGAGGAGGCCATCCTCAGCGCGCTGGAGGCCACCCCCCCCGAGTTGAGCGCCGACATTTACAAGACGGGCATCTACATGGCGGGTGGCGGTGCGCTGTTGCGTGGGCTGGACAAGCGCGTCAGCATCAAGACCAAACTGCCGGTGCACGTGAGCGAGGACCCCTTGCGGGCCGTGGCGCGCGGCACCGGCATCGCCCTCAAGAACATCGACCGCTTCCAGTTCCTGATGAGGGAATGACGCGTGGCGCGTGACGGCGTGCGGGGCGCTCGTCACTCGCGGCCGGCCCTCCCTGTTCGCAAGCCATGCGCGACCTCTTCCGCTTCCTCTTCCGCATCCGCAGCACGCTCCTGTTCCTGCTGCTGATGGTCCTGGCCTATGGCTGGGCGCTGGGCGGCAACGAGCACCACCGGTCGCGGGCCATCGGATCGGCCAGCACGGCCATCGGCACACTGTATACCTGGCGCACGGAACTCACCGCCTACACCGGCCTGCGCGACGAGAACCAACGGCTGGCCCGCGCCAACGCCGACCTGCTGATGCGCGGACGCGGCAACTACGCCCCGGTGTCGGCCCGGTTCGTCGCCTTTCACGACACGGTGCAGCAACAGCAGTACGCCTACCTGGCCGCGCGCACCGTGAACAGCACCGTGCACAGGCAACGCAACACACTCACGCTGGACAAGGGAAGTCTGGCCGGGGTGGCGCCCGACATGGGCGTGATCGGGGACCACGGCATCGTGGGGGTGGTGCGGCAGGTGGGGCCGCACTTCTGTGTGGCGGCCAGCGTGCTCGACCCCGACCTCAACACCAGCGTGCAGCTGAAGCGCAGCGGGCACTTCGGACTACTGAGCTGGGACACCGGCGACCCGCGGACCGCCTCGGTGGTGGACATCGCCAAGCACGCCCCGGTGGCCAAGGGCGACACATTGGTGACCCGCGGCGGCGACGGCATCTTCCCGGCCGGCATCGACGTGGGCGTGGTCACCGAGGTGATCGACGACCCGGCCAGCAACTACCGCACCATCCGGCTGCTGCTCACCGAGGACCTGGGCCGCAGCGGCCACGTGTACATCATCAAGGACCTGCATCGTGCGGAGCGCGACACCCTTGAGGCCCGGACCCAAGCCCCATGATCGCCACGGTCCTCACCAACATCCTTCGCTTCGTGGTGCTCATCGCGCTGCAGGTGATCGTGCTGGACCACCTGGACGTGGCCAACGGCTGGCTGGTGCCCTACCTGTACGTGGTCTTCCTGCTGATGCTGCCCTTCGAACTGCCGGCGTGGGCCCTCTTGCTGGCCGGCGCCGCCACCGGGGCGCTGATGGACCTGCTGAGCGCCACCCCCGGCATGCACACCACGGCCTGCCTGGTCATGATGTACGTACGCAGCCCCTGGCAGCGCTTGATCGCACCACGGGAGGGCTACGAGTTCGGCATGCGGCCCGATGTGGGGCACATGGGCTTTTCCTGGACCCTCACCTACGCCGGGGTGCTGGTGCTGGTCCATCATCTGTGGCTCTTCTTCTTCGAGCTGCACCGGTTCGACCGGGCCGGAGGAACGTTCCTGCGGGCCCTGGGCAGCGGCGCCTTCACCCTGGTGCTCGTCCTGCTGGCCCAGCTCCTCATACGAAGCGAACGCCGTGCACGGGCATGAACTTCGAGGAGCGCAAATACGTCCTCATCGCCGCGGTGGTCCTGATCAGCACGGTGTTCGTGCTGCGTCTGTTCTGGGTGCAGGTGGTGGACGACCAGTGGAAGGCCGAAGCGGCGAACATCAGCGAGCGCAAGGTCACGGTCTATCCGGCCCGCGGGCTGATCCTGGACCGCAACGGCGAGCTGCTGGTGGCCAACACACCGGTGTACGACCTGATGGTGGTACCGCGCGAGGTGGCCCCCTTCGACACCTCGGCCTTCTCCGCGCTGGTGGGCGTGGACGTGGCCGAGGTGCGGCGCCGCATCGCCGAGGCCGGCCGCTACAGCAGCTACAAGCCATCGGTCTTCGAGAAACAGGTCACCGCCGACCAGTACGCGGCCATCGCACCGCACCTTTCCAAGTACAGGGGGTTCTACGGGCAGAGCCGTACGCTGCGCACCTATCCGCAGCGCATTGGCGCCCACATGCTGGGCTACCTCAGCGAGGTGGACGCCCGCAAGGTGGCGCAGGACCCGTACTACAAGGCGGGCGACGTGATCGGGGTGGGCGGGCTGGAGCAGTACTACGAGAAGGAACTGCGCGGACAGCGCGGGGTGCGATACGTGGTGGTGGACGTGCACAACAAGGTGCAGGGGGCCTTCCAGGACGGCCGGTACGACACCCTGGCCCACGAAGGGAAACACCTGTACACCAGCATCGACGCGCGCATGCAAGCCTATGGCGAACGGCTCATGCGGGGCAAGAAGGGCAGCATCGTCGCGATCGAACCGGCCACGGGCGAGATCCTGTGCCTGGTGTCCTCGCCCACCTACGACCCCGAGCTGCTCGTGGGCCGGGTGCGCAACGCCAACTACGGGGTGCTGCAGCGCGACAGCCTCAAGCCGCTCTTCGACCGGGCCTTGCAGGCGCAATACCCGCCCGGCTCCATCTTCAAGCTGGTGCAGGTACTGCTGGCCCTGGAGGACTCGGCCATCACGCCCAACACCGGCTTCCCGTGCAACAAGGCGCTGGTGGGCTGCCACGGCCACCCCATGGCCGGCAACGTGCAGAGCGCGATCCAGTACTCGTGCAACCCTTACTTCTACATGGTGTTCAAGCGGCTGATGGAGCTGGGGGACCACAAGGACCGTTTCACGGCCGCTCGCATCAACCTGGACCGGTGGAACCAGGGCATGCACGCCTTTGGCCTGGGTCAGCGCCCCAAGGTGGACCTGCCCGCGCTCAAGGGCGGCAGCATCCCGGACGCGGCCTTCTATGACCGCATCTACGGGAGGGGCAGCTGGGCCTTCAGCACCATCTACAGCGTGAGCATCGGGCAGGGCGAGGTGCTGGTGGTGCCCATGCAGATGGCCAACCTGGCGGCCATCTTCGCCAACAAGGGCTGGTATCGCGACCCGCACGTGGTGCGCGCGGTGGGCAGCCCCGACAGCCTGTTGGCCAGGTGGGAGGAGAAGCACTTCACCGGCGTGGACCCGCGGCTGTACGACCTGGTGCAGGAGGGCATGCGGCGCGTGGTGAACGAGCCCGGGGGCACGGCGCGCCAGGCGCGCATTCCGGGCATCACCGTGTGCGGCAAGACCGGCACGGCCGAGAACCCGCATGGACAGGACCACGCGGTGTTCGTGTGCTTCGCGCCCATGGAGCAACCGCGGATCGCCATGGCCGTGTACGTGGAGAACAGCGGCTTTGGCGGCACCTGGGCCGCGCCCATCGCCAGCCTGCTGATCGAACAATACCTCACCGACAGCATCAGCAGGCCCGACCTGGAGAAGCGCATGCTGGAGGCCGACCTGATCGCGCAGGAGAAGTTCTTCCGCCGCAAACCCAAGGCTCCCCGCCGCCGCAGATGAGCACGCCCCGCGACCGCATCACGGCACACCTGGACCCGGTGCTGGTGTTCCTGTACCTGGTGCTGATGGGCGCCGGCTGGGCCAACATCTACTCCGCGGCCTACGATCCGGAGCATCCCGGCCTCTTCGACCAGGCCATGGAATATGGCCGCCAGAGCGTGTGGATCGTGGCCAGCCTGGTGCTGGGCGCCGGCATCCTGCTGGTGCAGGGCCGCTTCTTCCGCGACCTGGCCTGGGGCATCTACGCCGCCGTGCTCGTGCTGCTCGCGCTGGTGCTGCTGGTGGGCAAGGAGGTCAACGGGGCCAAGGCCTGGTTCGGGGTGGGCAGCTTCGGCATCCAGCCTGCCGAGTTCGCCAAGTTCGCCACCAGCCTGGCCCTCTCGCGCTACCTCAGCGGCCTGAAGGCCCTGGCCGACCTCCGTTCACGGGCCGTCGCCACCCTGCTGATCCTTGCCCCGGTGGCGCTGATCATGCTGCAACCCGATACGGGCACCGCGCTGGTCTCGGGCGCCTTCATCCTGGTGCTCTATCGCGAAGGGCTCTCGGGCAACATCCTGCTCATCGCCATCGTGGCCGCCGTGCTGAGCGTGCTGGCGCTGATCCTCAAGGAGAGCAGCTTCGGGCTGCCCTTCACCGAGCTGCGGCTGGGCGGACAGTACTTCCTGATGGCCCTCATCGCCCTCTTCGCCCTGCTGGCCTTCTGGGCCGTGCGCAACCTGGTGGTCAGGCGCTATCGCAAGCGCTTCTACGGCCTGATCCTGTTCGCCCTGCTGGGCAGCATCGGCTTCATCAGCAGTGTGGACCACCTGGTGAGCGGGCTCGCCCAGCACCAGCGCGACCGCATCCTCGTGATGCTCGGCCAGATGGAGGACCCCCAGGGATTGGGCTACAACGTGAAACAGAGCCAGACGGCGATCGGCAGCGGCGGTTTCACCGGCAAGGGCTACCTGAAAGGCACGCTGACCAAGTACAAGTACGTGCCCATGCAAAGCACCGACTTCATCTTCTGCACCGTGGGCGAGGAATGGGGCTTCCTGGGCACCACCGTGGTGGTCCTGCTGTTCACGCTCCTCATCCTGCGGTGCATCCAGATCAGCGACCGGCAGCGGTCCCGCTTCACACGGATCTATGCCTATTGCGTGGCGTGCGTCTTCTTCATGCACCTGATGATCAACGTGGGCATGACCATCGGGCTGGCCCCGGTGATCGGCATCCCGCTGCCCTTCTTCAGCTACGGCGGCAGCTCCCTGATCGGCTTCACCGTTCTGCTGGGGATCCTGGTGCGCATGGACGCCGAACGGCTGACCCAACTGCGTTGAACGACCGGAGGCGGGCCGATGGCCCGCCTCCGGTCACGCAGCGCCTGGTGGCGATCAGTAGAACTTGCTGCGGTCGTCCACCACCTGGGCGGCCTCGCGCAGGGCGGTGAAGAGGCTGCCCTCGGCGCGGCCCTGCGTGCGCTGGAGCAATCCACTGCGTTCGGCGTTCACATCGGCTAGCTCGGGGGCCGGGGTCAGGGTGGTCATGTTCACCATGTACACCCCGATGTCGCCCTTGAGCGGCCCACGGGTCTCGCCGGCGGGGATGGCGAAGATGCTGCCGATGACCTCGCTCTCGTTGAAGCCGCCGGGGATGCTGGTGGCATTGAAGGCCAGGTCGGTGGCGTTCTGCACGGCGCCGCCCAGCTCGCCCGCCAGGGCGTTCAGGTCGGTCTTGCCGGTCATCCGGGCCATCCATGCCTCGGCCTTCTTCTCCTTCACGGCCTCGCGCGTGAAGGTCTCGCGAACATCCTCCAGCTGCGGCCGTCCCTGGGTCCGCACCTTGCGCAGCAGGGCCACCACGTAGCTCTCGCCGACCTCGATGGGTTCGCTGACCTTGCCCACATCGGCACGGTTCACCCAGCTGATCAGGCTGAAGGGTTCCTGCAGACCGGGCACGAAACGCTGGTCGGCGCGCAGTTCGTCCACGTTCATGAACTTCAGGCCACGGCGTTCGGCGGCCGCCTTCATGCTGTCGGGGCTGGCGTGGTTGAGGCTGAACTCGTTCGCCGTCTTGTACACCTCCTTGAAGGTGGCGGGCAGCGGTTTGATACGGCGCGAGAGGCTCACCACCCGGCGCTCGTCGCGCTCGCGCTGACCCAGCACCTCCACGATGTGGAAGCCGTAGGTGGTCTTGGCGATGGTGATGGCACCGACCTTCTCGTCGAAGCTGGCCTTGGTGAACTCGGGCACCATGCGGGTGCGGTCGAACCACTCGTAGACCCCGCCGTTGGGCACGCTGCCGGGGTCCTCGCTGTACTTCTTGACCAGGTCCTCGAACACGCCCTTGTTGCGCTTGACGGCGGCGAGCACGCTGTCGGCGCGCTGTTTCACCTCCTCCTCGGGCTTGCCGCTCTGGGTGCTGAGCAGGATGTGCCGCACGCGGGCCTCCTCCACCTTGGCCAGCTCCTTCACCTTCACGAGCTTGAAGTTCTGACCCTCGCGGAAGGGCCCCACCACGGTGCCCACGGCTGCGGCCTGGATGAGGCTGTCGTTGAGGGCGTCGGCCGTGCCCGGGCTGTACGGAGTCACCGCGTAGCTGCGGTCCTCGCTGTTGGCGACGATGAACAGGGAATCGTTGGCGGCGCCCTCCATGTCGGGCTTCAGGGCGGCCAGCTCGGTGCGCAGTTGCTCGATGTCGGCAGCGGTGGCCGTCACAGGGAAGGTCACGTAGTCGAAGGCCCGCGAAGGCTTCTGTGCGTACCGCTTGTCGTCCTTGTGCGCCTCGTAGTACCGGTTGAGCTCCTGCTCGTTTACCGTGTAGAGGCTGTCGGGCTCACTGTCGAAGCGCTTGGCCACGAAGTTGAACGAGGCCTTGGCATTGCGCTGCATGTGATCGTCCTTCACCTGGGCGGCGTTGACGAACACGCTCTTGCGCACAAGGTTGTTGTACTTGGTGATGAGGCGGTTGGTGATGATGCGCCGCTTCTGGATCTCGTGATAGACCGGGGCGTTGGTCTGCACGCTCTCGAAATACTGCCGCAGGGCCTCCTTGTTGGGCTGCCCATCCGGACCCTGGAAGTTGGGGTTGCCCTTGAACTCGGCCAGCAGGTTGTTGCCGAAACGGATGTCGTCGTACTCCTCCTTGCTCAGGGTGCTGCCGAAGCCGGCCTCCTCGGCGTTGCGCAGCAGGGTGTGCTCGCGCACCACCTCCTGCCAGACGCTGTTGCGCACCTGTTCGGTCATCTGGCCGTCCACGGTCTGGCCGAAGTCGTTGCGGTAGCTGTCCAGCTCGTCGCTGACGCGCTTCTCGAACTGGACCAGGGGGATCTCCTCGCCGTTGATGCTGCCCACGGCCTGGTCGTTGACGTTGCTGCCGCGGTTGCTGAAGAGGTCCGTCAGGATGAAGGCCACCATGGCGCCGCCCACCAGGACGAGGAGGAGGCCGCTGCGCTCACGGATCTTGCCGATGACTGCCATGGGTGCTCTGTTGAAAGGGGTGCAAATATAGGAGGCTGGTCCTTAGGGGATGTAGCCCTTGGCGGGGTCGGTGACCAGCAGGCGCACCAGGTCGATCCGGCTGTGGTCCACCTGGGCCACGGTGAAGCGGAAGGGACCGAGGTCGATCACCCGACCCTGCTCGGGCAATGAGCCGGTGTGGTGCAGCAACAGGCCCGCCAAGGTGTCGTAGTGGTCGCTGCGCGGCAGGGCCAGGCGATGGGCCGAGACCAGGTGCTCCACCTCGGTGCGCGCGCTGAACAGGAACTCGTGCTCACCCACGCGCTCCTCCACCTCCTGTCCGATGTCGTGCTCGTCCTCGATGTCGCCCACGATGGTCTCCACGACATCCTCGATGGTGAGCAGTCCGGCCGTGCCACCGAACTCGTCCACCACCACGGCCACATGGCCGCGCTGGCGGGTGAACTTGCGCAGCACCTCATCGGCGGGCATGGTCCCCGGGATGTGATCCACCGGGCGCAGCACGGAACGGATGGTGCGGGGCCTGCGGAACAGTTCATGGCCATGGACGTAGCCGATGATGTTGTCGATGCTGTCCCTGTACACCAGCAGCTTGCTGAGCCCGGTTTCCACGAAACGCCGGTGCAGGGCCTCGATGGGTTCCTCCACGCCGATGGCCTCCACCTCTGCGCGGGGCACCATGAGGTCGCGAGCCTTTGTAGCGCTGAGGCTCAACGTGTTACGGAAATATTCCACCTCGGCGTCCAGCGCCTCGGAACGCGGGGCCTGGGTCTCCAGGCTGCGCAGGAACTCATCAAGGTCCACCCGGCCGATGGTGGGCCGGACGGCCTGGCCCCGCATCCCGAACAGGCCAAGGAGGCCCTGGCTCGCGGCGGTGAGCAGCAGCACCACAGGGCGAAAAAGGAGGTAGAGCGCGCGCAAGGGCAGGGCGAACAAGGCCAGGCCATGGTCGGGGTCGGTCCGGAAAAGGGCCCGGGGCAGGAACTCCCCCAGGATGAGCACGATCAGGGTGCACAAGCCGGTTTGCGCCACAAGCACGAAGAGCCCATCGGGGTACAGGCCACGGAGCCACGGGCCCATGGCCTTGGCGGCCACCAGGCCGAAGACCACCTGGGCCAGGGTGCTGCCCACCAGGAGGGCACCGGATACCCGGGCCTGCCGGTCGAGCAAGGGGGCCACCAAGGCCGCCCACCAGTCCCCCTCCTTGCGCCGCAGTTCGATGTACAGTCTGTTGCCCGTTGCGAAGGCGACCTCGAGCCCGGCGCAAAGGGCGGCCACCAGCAGGCTGGCAACGATAAGCACGATGTCGGCCGTGGCCATGGCCGCGCCTAAGCCTTGCGGGCCCGGTCGTCCAGGGCCTCCAGCTTGCCGCGCATCATTCTGCGCATGCCCCACATGGCTGCGGCGATCACCGGGAACCACAGCCAGCGGGCGCCTTCCGCCCAACCGTTCACGGCGATGCTCCACACCGCGGCCAGGGCCGTACCGATGGCCACGGCGAGCCAGAAGTGCTCCATGAAGCGATGGACCTTGCGCACGGTGTCAGTGGGCGTTGGTGGCGAAGGTATCACCCGTGGCGACATGGAAGGTGCCCGTGATCCGCTTGACCGTGTAGCGGCTGAAGTCCTCGTTGGCCTCCAGGCCCACGCCGTGGATGACGTCGGCACGGCGGGCGATGCGCACCGGGCGGTCGGTATGCACCCGGCCGCTGTCGCGGTCCCACACCAGGTGCTCGGTCTCCAGGCGCTCGCCCCGGGGGTTGGTGAACACCACGTTCTCGCTCACCTCCATGCGGTCGATCGCGGGCAGGATGGTGCCCCTGCGTGCGGTGAGCACGCTTCCGGGCTGGCCGGTGCGGTCGAAGAAGACCAGTTCGACCCCCTCGCTCAGCTCGGTGCGGCGCCGTTCCGGGGCCAGGTGCTCGGCGATGCGCCCGGCGCGGAGCCTGTTCTGCAGGCGTCCGCTGTCGCTGTACAGGTACACGGCATCGCCGGTCACCCGGTCCGGGGCATCGGCCGGCAATTCCACGGCCGCCACGCGGTCCAGGTCGTTGGTGCACGCCAGCAACCCCGCGCCGAACAGGGCGAGGGCGAACCAGGGCAGGGGTCCGCCGGTGCGGCAGCTCATTCGATCCGACGCTTGCGGAACCAGACCTCGCGGAGGTCCGGTGTGATCGTGAAGCCCACGAAGAGGTCGATGTACCCTTCGGTGATCCGGCCGGCGGCAGGGGTGGACCGTTCACCCACGTCAACGCCCAGGTTGAAGCGTGAACGGGTGGTGGAACCCAGGAGCGGCAGCGAAAGACCGGCGCTAAGGGCCGTTACGCGCAGCGCTTCACCACCCACGCGCAGGTAATCCTGGGCATGGCGCAACCCGAGGCGATAGGTGGTCCGGCCCATGAACGAACCGTTGCGCAGGCCGAGGGGGGTCCAGGCGGCGCCCACGGCATAGCTCATGCTCGGGCCCAGGCCTTCGGGCAGGGTGTAGCTTTCCACATCGATGCGCAGGCTGCTCCAATCGCGGCGGCGCACCTCGGCGGTCACCGTCCAGGTGGAGCTTACAACGCCGAATCCGATGGCATAGGCGGTGGGCAGGCCCACCGTGCCCCGAGCCCCGTCGATGGAAGAGATGGTATCGCGGAAGGTCTCCACACCGGTGGTGGTGGCCGTGAAGGAGTTCACCAGTTCGGTACGGCGGGCGCTGATGGGCAGACCGGGGTCCACGCTCACGCCCACGGCCCAGCGCAGGGATTCCTCGTCCAGGTTGTTGCGCCGACGCAGGTCGCCCAGGTATTGCAGGCCCACGGTGGCGGTCGGGCCCCGCATCACCAACGAGGAGAAGGCTTGTGTGTTGAGGTAGTTGCCCCCCTCGGGGAAGTACACTTTGCGGGTACGCTCGATGCCTCCGAAGAGATAGACGAAGTTGGCCCCCACGGTGAGCTTGTGTCCGTTGGCCAGGGAATCGCGTTGCTGCCAGAGGGTGGTCCCGAAGCCGGCGAAAGCTTTGTTGAGCCCACCGGAGCCCTCATAGGCATAGCGCACGATCCCACCGTCCGGCATCGTACCCTGGTCGTTGATGCGGTAGCCCACATCGGTGAAGGGGGACAGGCCCAGCGCCAGCCCGGCCTTCCCTTGTGCGAGGGGAATGCCCACACTGAGGCCCAAAGGCCGCATGGTGCTGCGGCGCTGTTCCCCGTCGGCCGAGCGCAGCCGCATCCAGCGTGCGAGCCCGCCCACCTCGAAGGTCGGTTTCAAGAGGTGGGCATAGCTGGCGGGTTGCACGGCACTGACGCTGTACGGATCGGTGGCGGCGACGCCCACGCCACCCATGCTGGCCTGCACCACCTGGTTGCTGTTCAGCAGGTCGCCGAAGCCATACGACGAATAGGGCGACTCAAGGCTCTCCTGGGCCACCGCGACCGGGATCCCCGCCAGTCCTCCGAGGGTGAGCAAGGTGGCGGTGGTGCGCAAGCAGGGCATGGAGTCCGCGGAGAGTGAGGAGCGGGTCCGCAAAGATGCCACTTTTGAGGGCGGCGGCGTAGGCCGGGGCCGCACCACCGGTAAGGACCACGGCGAGGTCCGTGTGCTGCCGGGTCAGTTCGGCGATCATGCCGGCCAGCTCGAAGCGCACCCCGTGGTGGATGCCCGAGGCCAGGCACGCAAGGGTGTCATCGCCCACCAGCGGTGGCGAACCGGGCTCCACCACCAGCGGCAGGCGGGCGCTGTAGCGATGCATGGCCTGGCCGCGCATGCGGGGTCCCGGACTGATGGCCCCGCCCACGAAGCCGGTCCCGGGCAGGACCAGGTCGTAGGTGATGCAGGTGCCCAGGTCGATGGCCAGGGCGGGCCGCCCCGGGAAGCGGTCGTGCAGCGCGGCGGCATTGGCCAGACGGTCCACGCCCAGGGTGGCCGGGGTCGCATAGGCCACGGGCATGGGTGCGGAGGAGCTGCCGGTGAGCTCGAGCACGGGACCGTGGACCTCGAGCAGCGGCCGGATGCTCGCAGCGGGCTCGCCCACGGAGGCCACGGCGATGCAGACGGGTCGGGCGTCTTCCAGGAAGTTCCGCAGGGCATCGGCATCGGGCCGGTCCATCCGGGTGGAACGCAGCACCTGCCGCTGCCGGAAGAGGGCCAGCTTCACCCTGGAGTTGCCGACGTCCACCACCAGGTCGATGCGGGTATGGTCCGGGGAACGCATCAAGTCCTATCTTTGCCGCCCTTGTCCGCCGCCCGTTGGGCGAAAGGCAGGCGAAACATAGGGTGCCTTAGCTCAGCTGGTAGAGCAACGGACTGAAAATCCGTGTGTCCCCAGTTCGATTCTGGGAGGCACCACCCTGCGGAGGCCGGTCGAAACGACCGGCCTCCGGCGTTCAGGCCCCTCCGTGTTCCTGCAGCCATCGGCGCAGGGCCTCCAGATGCACGACCTTGACGGGGCCCCGGGAACGCCGGTTGGTGGCCGTGAAGTAGCGATGATCTTCCAGGAAGCGCACCTGCAGGCGGTTCCATTCCAGCTCGGTGGTGAGCTTGCCGTAGGTCCTCATCTCCTCGAAGAGCAGGTTGCCGATCCGTTCGAAGTCCTCGCGGCCCAGGTAGTCCAGGTCGGCATCGCAAAGCACCTGGGCAAGCAGGTTCGTGGGGCGCTGCGGGACCTGTGTTTCCATGATCAGCGCACAGACCCGTTCGATGTATTGCGGGGAGTAACCGAAGCCGGGCAGCACCCGGCGGGCGATGGCACAGCTCGCCAGCTCGTGCTCCACCTCCGCTTCCGTGAAGCCGGCATCGTGGTAGAGGGCGGCCGTCTTCAACAGCAGCAGATCGTCGCCGTGCACACCTTCCTGCGCGGCGATGTCGATCACCGAGGCGTAAACATCAAGCGTATGCTCCAGGCTGTGATAGGTGCGCCGTTCGGGAAGCTCCTCGCGCAGCTTCCGCAGGATATAGGCTTTGGCGGCCTGGAGGTCCATACGGAGGCGACCAAGATAAGGCCCCCGCCCACCAGTACCTTGGCCCCCATGTTCCCGCAAGGCCACCGGCGAACGCTGCTGCTCTTCGGCATCCTGGCGGTGTACATCGTCCTGCAGTCGTTGTGGTGGGCCTATTTGCTGGTGCGCAAGGACCAGGAGATGCAGGCCCTGATCGATGCGTTCCAGCTGGCCACGGACAGCGGCCCGGGGCGTGCCGACCGCACCTTCCGGATGGTGCTGGGCGAGGGCAGCGTGTTCCTGGCCCTGCTGATCGCCGCCCTGGTGCTCACCTTCCGCGCCATCCGCCGCGACCTGCAGCTGGCCCGGGCCCAGCGCAATTTCCTGCTGGCGGTCACCCACGAACTGCGCACCCCCATCGCCGGGGCCAAGCTGAACATGCAGACCCTGCAACGCCATGCCCTCCCGCAGGAACAACGCGACCAGCTCGCCGCCCAGGCGGTGGCCGACCTGGACCGGCTGGCGGCGCTCACCGACAAGGTGTTGCTGGCCGTGCGGGCCGAAGAGACGGACCTGCCCCTGGAGATGGGACCGATGGACCTGGCATCGTTGGTACGCCAGGCGGTGGACCAGGCCCGGGGCACCACCCTCGCTCAGCATCAGGTGGAGCTGGAGGTGCCCCCGTCCCTTACGGTGAAGGCCGAGGCACTGGCCCTGCGGTCGGTGGTGGACAACCTGCTGGACAACGCCGGCAAGTACACCCCGGTCGGCAGCCTGGTGCGGGTGGGGATCCGGCGCAAGGGCGAAGGCGCGGTGCTGGAGGTGGTCGACCAGGGCCCCGGGGTGGCCGAGCAGGACCGCGAGCGGATCTTCCAGCGCCTCCATCGCGGGGGCGACGAGTCCGTGCGCACCACGAAAGGCACCGGCCTCGGCCTCTACATCGCGCGGCGGCTCATGCGGCGCATGGGCGGCACCCTCACGGTCCGGAACGCCCCGCAAGGCGGGGCTATCTTCGCGGCCTCCTTCCCCACCGCCACCTGATGTCCGCCATCCGCAAGGTCGCCCTGGTCGTGCTCGACGGCTGGGGCATTGGTGCCGGCGACCGCACCGATGCGATCGCGCAGGCCCGTACGCCGCGCTTCAAGGAACTGCTGGACCACTGCCCGCACGCCACCCTGCGCACCGACGGCGAGCATGTGGGCCTGCCTGTCGGCCAGATGGGCAACAGCGAAGTGGGCCATCTCAACATCGGGGCGGGCCGCGTGGTCTACCAGGACCTGCTGCGCGTGGACAAGGCCGTGGAGGACGGCTCCCTGGCGCGCAACACCGTGCTGCAGGAGGCCTTCCGGGCGGCGTGCGCCCCCGGCACGCGGCTGCACTTCATCGGGCTGCTCAGCAAGGGCGGCGTGCACAGCCACCAGGACCACCTGCGGGCGCTGTGCCATGCGGCCGTGGACGCCGGTGTGCCCCGGATGTTCGTACATGCCTTCACCGACGGGCGCGACGCGGACCCGAAGAGCGGCCTGGGCTATCTGCGCGACTTCCTCGCCGGGGTGAAGGGGCTGCCGGTGCACATCGCCAGTGTGGTGGGCCGCTACTACGCCATGGACCGCGACAAGCGCTGGGAGCGGGTGAAGCGCGCCTACGACCTGCTCGTCCACGGCACGGGCACGGCGGTGGCCGACGCCATGGAGGCCTACACGCGCAGCTACGCCGAAGGCATCACCGACGAGTTCATCGTGCCGCACTTCATCACCGGGCCCGACAGTGCGCCGCTTGCCACCATCCGGCCCGGCGATGTGGTGGTCTGTTTCAACTTCCGCACGGACCGCTGCCGCGAGATCACGCAGGCCCTCACCCAGCAGGCCTTCCCCGAGCAGGGCATGGCGCCGCTCGCGCTGCACTACGTCACCCTCACCGAGTACGACCCCACCTACCGCGATGTGCGCGTGGTGCTGGGCAAGGACGAACTGCCGATGACGCTGGGCGAGACCGTGAGCGCTGCGGGGCTGCGGCAGGTGCGCGCCGCGGAGACGGAGAAGTACCCGCATGTCACCTTCTTCTTCAGCGGCGGCCGCGAAGCACCCTATCCGGGCGAGGAGCGCATCCTGGTGGCCAGCCCCAAGGTGGCCACCTACGACCTGCAGCCCGAGATGAGCGCACCCGAACTGGCCGAGCGCGTGGCGCAGGCCCTCACACCCGACGGCCCCGACCTGGTGGTGCTCAACTTCGCCAACCCCGACATGGTGGGCCACACCGGCGTGTTCAGCGCGGTGGTGAGGGCCGTGGAGACCACCGACACCTGCCTGGGCCGTGTGGTGGACGCGGGCCGTGCATCGGGATACGGTTTCGTCATCATCGCAGACCACGGCAACGCGGACAAGGCCCTGAACCCCGACGGTACGCCCAACACCGCCCACAGCACCAACCCGGTGCCCATCGTGCTGGTGGACGACCGGCGATGGACGCTGCGCGATGGGATCCTGGCCGATGTGGCGCCCACCCTGCTGCAGCTCATGGGCCTTCCCCAGCCCGCGCAGATGACCGGGCGCTCGCTGGTGGAGGCCGGGTGAGGGTCCGCTAGTTGTTCAGGATGGTCAGGTGGCCGGTGAAGGGCCCTTCACCACCTTCCACCACCACCTCATAGAAGTAGGTGCCGTCGGGCACGTTGCGCCCATCCCAGGTGTTGCGGTAGTTGTTGGCCTCGAAGACCACCTGGCCCCAGCGGTTGAAGATCCTCACCTTGTTGTGGGTCCCCAGGATCCCTTCGATGTGGAACGTGTCGTTGTTCCCGTCGCCATTGGGGCTGAACACGTTCGGGATCACGATCTCGCAGCCGCTGTCCACCGTCACCTCGCCGGTCACGGTCCGAGCACAGCCATCGGTCACGGTCACCTGGTAGGTTCCGTTCTGCATGCCGGGCACCCAGGTGGAGCTGCCCTGGTCGCCGGTGTTCCAGGCGATGGTCAGGTCCTCGAACCCACCGGTGGCCGAGGCCGTGAGCATCACCGAATCATCCTCACAATCCAGTGCAAGGTCCTCGGTGAAGAGCTGTATGGGCACGTACTCCTGGATGGGGACCGAGGCCGTGCTCACCGAAGTATCGCCGCAGGCGTTGATGTAGGTGGCCGTCAGGATGATCTCCTCCACGCCTTCGGCGACCCCGTCCTCGAAGGCGCTCAAGGGGAAGCTCACGGAGCTCTGTCCGTCCGGGATCACGATCACCGCCGGGATGCTGGTGTAATCCACGCCGTTCGTCGCGGTGCCCGACACGACCACCGCCACGTCCAGGTCCGCCTCATCCCCCGGGCGGGTGATGGTGATGCTGGCGTCGGTGCATCCCTCGGTCATGGTCCCGTCCGCACTGGCCGTCACCACCTCCAGTTCGATGGCATTGGGTGAGCTGAAACTGCCGCCCTCCAGGAACACACCGCTGTCGAAGGCCGAGTCGAAGGCATCGGCGATGGCCAGTTTGATGTGGTAGGTCTGGCCGCACTGCACGATGGCGCTCGCGGTGAGCACCACGGTGAACCCGTCGTACTCCACGGTCAGGCCACCGGCGTTGTCGAAGTAGTGGATGCTGTTGTTCTGCCAGTTGGGGTCCACAGCGGCGCAGTTGGAGGCATCGCCAAAGCTGCCGGGCGTGCCGTTGTTCACCGTGTTGATGCCGATGGGCACATTGGTGCCGGGCACCAGGGCGATGTTGGCGGCGTTGTTGCTGAAGGGGCCGTTGATGCCCGGCCCGCTGAGGAAGAAACCGAAGACATCGTTGAAGGAGGAACAGACGTACTCGTTGTATTCCTCACTGCCGAAAACGAACCGGAAGACCAGCGAATCGCCGGCCGGTACGAAGTCGAACTCCAGCACGGCCTTGTCGTTCACGGCCTGCTGGGAGATGGTCTCCAGGTCCGCATCGCCGGTGAAGGCCGGCGAGGCCGGGCCCAGGGAATTGGACTCGCTGCTGTTCGGGCCGACCACCTCGGGGATGCTGCCGCTGCACATCACCAGCCCCTGGGTGATGTTGAGGTTGGAGTTGCTGCCGTCGAAGCTGCCGATCTGGTCGTTGACCTGGTTGCCGGGCTGACCGTTGAAGGTCACGTTGCTCACGGTGACCCCACCGCCCAGCAGCACGTTCTCCACCAGCTGCTGCGGGGTCAGGCTGTTATCCACGGTGAGCTGTGCCGATGCGACGATGGGCATCAGCAGGGTGGCCGTCAAATGGCCACGGAAGGTCCCGTTCCTCATCTCAGTTGTCCTCTATCGTTCCCCGGATCAGGGTCACATGGCCGTAGCCCTCGCGCGGGGGCATGTAGTGGCCCTCGGCCTTGTACTTGTACACGTACACACCGGTGGGTGCCATCTGGCCGCCCATCACCTTGCCGTCCCAGAAGGGCTCCTCGTCGCTGGAGGCGAAGATCAGTTCACCCCAGCGGTCGAAGATGGCCATCTCGAAGGCCGACACCATGTGGCTCACCGGTCCGAAGAGCTCGTTGAGGCCGTCGCCGTCGGGCGTGAAGGCGTTGGGGAAATGGATCTGGGCCGGAGGGATGATGTACACCGAATCGGACGCCCGGCATCCGTTGGCGGTCACCATCTCCAGATGCACCCAGTGGTCCTCCATGTCGTTGTAGTGGTGCACCACTTCCTGTGTGCTCGCCTTGGTGCCGTCACCGAGGTTCCAGAAGTAGGCGATCGGTTCCGGGTGCGTGGCGGCCTCGAACTGCCAGCCGTCCACATCCAGGTTGGTCACCACGATGTCGGCCAGGGTGGGCTCCACCTCGATCTCCACCTGCGCGGTGCTGAAGAGGCCGCACTCCTCGTACACGTTCACCACGTACGTGGTGTTGGCCAGGGGGGCCACCATCACCTCGGGGTCGCTGTGGCCCAGCAGGGGCCATTCGATGGTGTAGATGCCCGAGCCACCGGTGATCTGGGCGCTCAACAGGATGCTGTCACCGTAGCAGATCACCTGGTCGTCCGTGAGGTTGATGGCCATCGGCAGCGGATGGGGGATGTAGGTGGCCACCGTGGCGCTGCCCGTGTAGCCGCATTGGTCGCTGACCGTGAAGGTGTACACCGCGTCGGTGGGCACCGGCACGTCCACGCTGGTCCCCGTGCCGATCACCGTGCCGTTGGCATCCTCCCAGGTGTAGGTGTACACGCCGTTGCCGCCGGTGACCGAGGCGATGGAGATGGTGATGGTGTCGCCCGTGCAGATCACGGTGGGGTCGCCGTTGGTGACGATCGCGATGGGGGGCAGCGGGGCCGTGGAGGTCAGCACGCTGTCCACCGCCACCGAGCCGCATCCGTCGGTCACCGTGGCCACGTAGTAGGTGGGCGGCCCGGCGGGCACGTTCACCGTGGCGGTGTTGCTCAGCACCGTGCCGCCCACGGTCCATTGGTAGGTGAAGGTGCCGTCGCCCCCGGCCACGTTCAGTACGCTCAGGTCCGCATTGCCCAGGCAGGGGATCGCCGTGTCCGGCGTGAGGGTCAGGACCATGGGCGCGTACACGGGCACATCCACGGTGATGTCCACGGTGACGGGTACGATGCTGCACGTATCGCTCACGGTAAGGGTGTAGGTGGTGGTGACCCCGGGGCTCACCGAGATGGTCGGCGTGGTCTCGCCCGTGCTCCAGGCGTAATCGTAGTTGCCCGATCCGCCGGAGACCACCGGCGCCAGCAGCTCGGTGAGGTTGCAGTCGCTCTGGATGTTGCTGGCCTGCACATCAAGGGGTGGTGGTGAATCGATGTAGAAATGGAACTCGGTCTGCACCTGGAGGCCAGCGCACTGGATCATCTGCTGGATCTGGATGATGATGGACTCCAGGCCATCGGCGTCCTGGGGGACGGTGAGCAGGAAGGTGATGGCCGTGTCGCCCGGGTAGAAGATCAGCTGACCGGGGAAGGCCGGGCTGTAGTCCACGCCCGGGGTGGCGGTGCCCAGGATGTTGAGGTTCACCGTGTCGGTGATCGACGTGTCCCCCACGCGGAAGAAGGTGAAATCCACCAGGCCACAGCCCTCCAGCATGGTGCTGTCGTTCACCAGCACTCCGCTCACCAGGTCGGGGATGACCTGCCCGGTGCTGACAAAGCTGCCGGCCTCCAGGAACACGCCGCTGTCAAAGGCCGTGTCACCACCGTCGGCGATGGCGATCTTGATGTGGTAGGTCTGGCCGCAGACCACCGCGGCACGCGCCGTCAGCACCACCGTCATGCCGTCGTACTGCACCGTGGTGCCGTTGGCATTGCTGGTGTAGTAGATGTTGTTGTTCATCCAGTTGGGATCCAGCGCGGCACAGTTGGAGGCCGTGCCGTTCATGCCGACGGTGCCGTTGTTCACCGTGTTGATGGAGACGGGCACCTGGGTGCCGGGCACCAGGGCGATGTTGATGGCGTTGTTGCTGAAGGGCCCGGTGATGCCCGGCCCGCTGAGGAAGAAGCCGAACACGTCGTTCACGGTGCCGCACACGTACTCATCGTACTCCTCGGAACCGAAGACATAGTTGAACCGGAGGGAGTCGCCGGTCGGGATGAAGTCGAACTCCAGGATGGCGGCATCGTGGGTGGCCACGCCGCTCAGCTGGTCGAGGTCGGGGTCGTTGAAGCCCCAGTTGCCGCCGCCGGAGGACCCGCTGCCGATGTTGTTGGGACCGATGGCGAAGGTGACATCGCCCGAGCCCATGATCATGCCCGCCGCGAGGCCGACGTTGGACGCCGTGCCGTCGAACTCACCGGCCTGGGGGTGGATGGTGTTGCCCGGCGCCCCATTGAAAAAGAAGTTGCTGGCGGTGACCCCCCCGCCCAGCAGCACGTTCTGCACCAGCTGGGCCGGGGTCTGCGTGTTGGTCACCACCAACTGGGCCGCAGCACCAAGGGGGAACAATGTACAGAGCGCGACCAGCGGGCGGATCGAAGGTTGCATGGCGGAACGGAACTTGAAAAATAAGCCTTGACGACCACAAGACCCCCACGAAGGGCGATCGGTTGCCCGGAGCACCCCGAAAGGTGGGGTCAATCCGAGGCGACGTCCTGCCCCAGCAGGGTCACCGATCCGGTGCCCTTGGTGGAGGGGAAGCGTACGCCCTTGGCCTTGTACTGGTACACATAGACCCCGGTGGGGCAGGGCTGACCGTTGGTGAAACGACCGTCCCACGTCCGGCCCAGCTCCTCGGTGGTGAAGATCACCTCGCCCCAGCGGTCGTAGATGGTGTAGCTCACTTCCGACATGGCATACCACACCGGGCCCCAGGTGTCGTTGATGCCATCGCCGTCCGGGGTGAAGGCGTTGGGGATGAACAACTGGCCCGCAGGCTGGAGGAACACGCTGTCCACATCGGTGCAACCCGCCGGGGTGACGGCCGTCACGGTGGCCCAGTACTGGTCCCCGTCGGCGAAAGTGGTCTCCACGGGGCTGCCGAAGGCCTGCGCCCCGGTGCTGAAGTTCCAGTGGTAGCTCTCGGCCCCGGGCAGGCATTGGGCCGTGAAGCGGAACTCGTCGCCGCCCAGTTCGCTGGCGATGATGTCCACCACGGGGATCTCCACCACGACGGTCACGGACCCGCTGGTGCTGTCCCCGCAGGCATCGAACACCGTCACGGTGAGCGTGGTGTCGCCCAAGGGGAACACGGTGACGGCGCTGTCGGTGCTGCCCAGGGGATCCCACAGGAAGCCGTAGTTCCCACCACCGCCGACGCCCGCAGCGGTCACGGTGGCGCTGCCGCCCTCACAGGCCACGGCCGTCGTGGGCAGCAGCAGTTCCAGAGGTGCAGGAGCATCCACTTCCACCGTGGCGCTGGTCTGCTGGCCACAATTGTCGGTGACCTCCAGGGTGTAGGTGACGTCGCCGTTCACCGGCACGTTCAAGGTGGCTCCGTTGCCGACACCGTTACCGGCACCATCGGTCCAGAGGTAAGAGTACTGCCCGTCGCCGCCGGTCACGACCGGGGTGATGGACACCAGATCGCCCAGGCAGGGCACGGTGTAAGGGCCGCCGGGGGTGATGGTGAGGGTGGGCATGTTGGGCGGGCTCACCTGCACGGTGGCCGTTCCGCTTCCGCCGCAGGCGTCGGTCACGGTCACCACGTAGGCGCCGGGCGCTCCGGCGGGCACGTTCAGCTGGGCGGTGGTCCCGAGGGTGGCGCCGTTCAACGTCCATTCGTAGGTGTACGGGGTCACCCCACCGGTCACGTCCAGCACCTCCAGCAGCACGCTGCCCTGGCAGGGCAGCTCCACATCCGGCGAAGCGGTGACGGCCAGCACGGCGGGCGGCAGCACCGTCACGGTGATGGTACCCTGTTGCACACCGGCGCAGTTGTCGTTCACCGTCACCGTGTAGGTGCCGGGTACGGTGGCGTCCACCGGTATGGTGGTGCCGGTGCCCACGGTGTTCCCGTTCAAGGTCCAGGTGTAGGTGAAGGGAGGGGTGCCACCGGCCACGTTCAGCACGCTGAGGTTGCCGGTGCCCAGGCAGTCCAGGGTCAGGTCGGGGCTCAGGGTCAGGGTCATGGGCGGGCTCACCGGGGCGCCCACCACCACGTCCTCCTGCACGGTGCCGCCGCAGTTGTCGTTCACGGTGAGCACATAGGTCCCCGGGGCCGTGTTGGGCACGGAAATGGAGGTGCCCGTGCCCACGGTGGTGCCGTTCAGGGTCCAGGTGTAGGTGAAGGGGGGCGTGCCGCCCGTCAGGTTCAGCACCTCCAGGTCCACCGTGCCGCTGCAGGGCAGGTTCAGGTCGGGCGTCAGCGTCAGGGTCATGGGCGGGCTTACCGGCGGGCCCACCACCACGTCCTCCTGCACGGTCCCGGCGCAGTTGTCGTTCACCGTCAGCACGTAGGTCCCGGGGGCCGTGTTGGGCACGGTGATGGAGGTGCCCGTGCCCACCGTGGTGCCGTTCAGCGTCCAGGTGTAGGTGAAGGGAGGCGTGCCGCCTGTGAGGTTCAGCACCTCCAGGTCCACCGTGCCGCTGCAGGGCAGGTTCAGGTCGGGCGTCAGCGTCAGGGTCATGGGCGGGCTCACCGGAGCACCCACCACCACGGTCTCCTGCACCACGGCCCCGCAGCCATCGGTCACGGTGGCCACATAGTTACCCTGCTGCCCCTGCCCCACGGTGATGGTCTGGTTGCTGCTCACCGGGCTCCCGTTCAAGGTCCATTGGTAGTTGTACGGCGGCGTGCCCCCGGTGACGTTCAGGATGCTGATGTCCACCGTGCCGCTGCAGGGCAGGTTCACATCGGGGCTGACGGTCACCACCGGCTGGGCGCTGACAAAGCTGCCCGACTCCAGGAACACGGCCGAATCGAAGAATTCATCGCCCCCGTCCCCGATCGCCAGTTTGATGTGGTAGGTCTGACCGCATTGCACCACAGCGCTGGCGGTGAGCACTTCGGTCATGCCGTCATAGGTGATGGTGTTGCCGTAGAAATTGTCGACGTAGTAGGCGCTGTTGGCCGTCCAGTTGGGATCCGCAGCAAAGCAGTATGTGGGATCGGAGCCCAACGCCGGATCACCGGATACGCCGCTGTTCAGGGTATTGATGGTCACCGGCACGGAGGTGCCGGGGATCAGGGCGATGTTCGCCGCGCCATTGGAGTACGGACCGCTGATGCCCGGTCCGCTGAGGAAGAAGCCGAAGGCATCGTTCACCGTGTTGCACACGTACTCGGGGTATTCCTCCGAGGCGAACACGAAGTTGAAGGAGATGGAGTTGCCGGTGGGCACGAAGTCGAACTCCAGCACCGTGGCGTCCAGGATGTTCACCCCCGAAAGGAGCTGGAGGTCGGGGTCGGACCCGCCGAAAATGGAGGTGCTGGCAAATGTTAAGTCGCCCATGCCGGGCGCGTCATACACGCTGCCTGTGGCGAGGATGATCCCTGCGGAGAGGCCCAGGTTGGTGCCGCTTGCCGTGAAGGCCCCGCAGCCGGCCTGCCCACCCGGCGCGCCGGCCATGCCGTTGTACAGGACATTGCTGGCCGCCACACCACCGCCCAGCAGGGTGTTCTGCACCAGGTTCTGCGGCGTGGGCGCGTTGTTGATCAACAACTGCGCCTGGACCTCCGGCCGGAAGACAGTGAGCGCGGCGAGGCCGAGCAGGGCTGGGATCAGGAAGCGGTTCATGGTGTATGGGTGCATTCGGGAGGCAAAGCAACCCGTGCCATACCCAAGACGGCAATTCCGCCGAGCAAGTGGCCTGAACGATCGCGCATCCGGCGGGCGGCTATCTTGCGGCTCCTTTCCACCGGGCTAAGGTCCGAAAGGGCTGCGCAACGGTCAAATACCGAATTATCGTGAGCCAAATGCTGGCCTATATCAATGCCAACCAGGACCGTTACCTGGCCGAACTGATGGACCTGCTGCGCATTCCCAGCGTGAGCGCGGACCCCCGGTACAAGGCCGATGTGGAACGTTGTGCCAGAGCCGTGGAACAGCGCCTGGTGGAGGCCGGGGCCGAGGGCGTGGAGGTCTGCCGCACGGCGGGCCACCCCATCGTGTACGGCGAGAAGATCGTGGACCCGGCCAGGCCGACCGTGCTGGTGTACGGGCACTATGACGTGCAACCGGCCGATCCGGTGGAGCTGTGGACCTCCCCGCCCTTCGAGCCGGTGGTGCGCGACGGCCGGATCTACGCCCGGGGCAGCGCCGACGACAAGGGCCAGTTCTACATGCACGTGAAGGCGGTGGAGGCCATGCTCCGGAACGAAGGCCTGCCCTGCAACGTGAAGTTCCTCATCGAGGGCGAGGAGGAGGTGGGCAGCGTGCACCTGGGGGCCTTCGTGAAGGCCAACAAGGAGCGCCTGAAGGCCGATGTGGTGCTGATCAGCGACACGGCCATGATCGCCAACGACGTACCCAGCATCAACACGGGCCTGCGCGGGCTGAGCTACCTGGAGGTGGAGGTCACCGGGCCGGACCGGGACCTGCACAGCGGGGTGTATGGTGGTGCCGTGGCCAACCCCATCAACGCCCTATGCGAGATGATCGCGGCCCTGCACGACAGCGACCGGCGCGTGACCATCCCCGGTTTCTACGACAGTGTGCGCGAGCTGAGCGCTGCCGAGCGTGCGGCCCTGGCCGAGGCCCCCTTCGATGAGGAGGTCTACAAGAAAGACCTCCAGGTGAACGCCGTTCGCGGAGAAAAGGGATACTCCACCCCGGAACGCGCCAGCATCCGCCCCACCCTCGATGTGAACGGCATGTGGGGAGGCTACATCGGAGAAGGGGCCAAGACGGTGCTCCCGTCCAGGGCCTACGCCAAGATCAGCATGCGCCTGGTGCCCGACCAGCGGAGCGCCGACATCACCCGGCTGTTCCAAGAGCATTTCACGCGCATGGCCCCTGCGGGCATCCAGGTGGTGGTGCGGCCGCACCATGGCG
This sequence comes from Bacteroidota bacterium, assembly GCA_014584605.1. Lineage (GTDB taxonomy): Bacteria > Bacteroidota > Bacteroidia > Flavobacteriales_F > PHOS-HE28 > PHOS-HE28. The sequence continues at coordinate 77,751 of JACTMO010000015.1, forward strand.
GGGAATCCGTGGTGACCCCCATCGATTCGCCAGCCTATCGTGCGGCGAGCATGGCCATGGAGGAGACCTTCGGCAAGCGGCCCATCCCCACGCGCAGCGGCGGCAGCATCCCCATCGTGGCCCTTTTCGAAGCCGAGCTGGGGCTGAAGACGGTGCTTTTCGGCTTCGGCCTCGATTCGGACAAGATCCACAGCCCCGACGAGCACTACGGGGTGTTCAACTACATGATGGGCATCCGCACCATCCCGCGGTTCTTCCACCACTACGCCGCCTTGATGAACGGCAAGGCGTGAGCCAGCTGCCCCACCCGCTGCGCATGGTGGCCGCGCTGCCGGCCCTCGGGCTGAGCGTGCTGCTCGCCGGCTGCCTCAGCTACCGCGAGGTGACCGTGGAAGGCGTGGAGGCCCTGCGCCTGACGGGCCTCGACGCGCGTGGCCTGGCGGTGCGGGCCGAGGTGCGGGTGAACAACCCCAACGGCTACCGCATCCGTCTGCGCGACCCGGACCTGGAACTCTTCCTGGACGGCACGCGCGTCGGCACCGCCGCACTGGACACCCCGCTCACGGTGCCCGCGCGGGCCACCTCCGTGGTCCGGGTGCCCCTGCATGCCCGCCTGGAGGGCGGCCCGCTGCTGGCCACGGGCCTGGGCATGCTGCTGGGCCGCACGCCGGTGCTGCGCGCCGAGGGCACCGTGCATGTGCGTGCCGGCTGGGTGGGCCGGCGCATCCCCTTCCGCCTGGAGGCCCCGCTGCGGGAATGACCGTCGCTGCGCACGCCCGATCGTTGACGACCTGCGGGGACGGTCGCACCCGGTCGCCGTACCACGGGCCTTTCTTTGACCCCGTGTCCCGGCGGTCCCTGCTCCCCTGCTGCGCAGCGCTGCTGCTGTCCGCCGGGGGATGTGGTGACCCAGGCAGCGGGCGCACCGCAACCATGGACGACAGCACCGCGCACCGCCCTGCCAACCGGCTGATCCACGAGACCAGCCCCTACCTGTTGCAGCATGCGCACAACCCGGTGGACTGGTATCCCTGGGGGCAGGAGGCCATGGAGGCGGCACGCGCGGGCAACAAGCTCCTGCTCATCAGCGTGGGCTACAGCAGCTGCCACTGGTGCCATGTGATGGAGCGTGAGAGCTTCGAGAACGACAGCATCGCGGCGCTCATGAACAAGCACTTCATCTGTGTGAAGGTGGACCGCGAGGAGCGCCCCGACGTGGACCAGGTCTACATGGGCGCCGTGCAGTTGATGACCGGACGGGGGGGCTGGCCGCTCAACTGCTTCGCACTGCCCGACGGAAGGCCGGTGTACGGCGGCACCTACTTCCCGCCGGCGCAATGGGAACAGCTGCTCCAGGACCTGGCCACCACCTGGGCACAGGAACCCGGGCGCGTGCGGGGCTATGCCGAACGGCTGCAGCAGGGGCTGGCCGAACTGGACCTGGTGGTGCTCAACGAGGACCCCGCCCCTTTCACCCGCAAGGAGCTCGACCATTACGTGGAGGTGTGGGAGCGGCAGTTCGATCGGGAACACGGCGGCACCGACGGTGCGCCCAAGTTCCCCATGCCCAACAACCTCCTGTTCCTGCTGCGCCAGGCCACCCTCACCGGCGACACGGCCCTTGGGGCGTATGTGCGGCTCACCCTGGACCGCATGGCCCGCGGCGGCATCTTCGACCAGGTGGGCGGCGGCTTCGCACGGTACAGCACCGATGTCCTGTGGAAGGTGCCGCACTTCGAGAAGATGCTGTACGACAACGCGCAACTCGTCAGCCTCTATTGCCAGGCCTGGAAAGCGTACGGCGATCCCGGATACCGGCATGTGGTGAAGCGTACGCTGGCCTTCCTGGAGCGCGAGATGCGTTCGCCGGAGGGGGCCTTCCACAGCGCGCTCGATGCCGACAGCGAGGGAGAGGAGGGCCGTTTCTACGTGTGGACCGAAGCGGAGCTCCGCGACGTGCTGGGCGACGACCTCGAACTGGCCGGCAAGTACTACGGCGTGGGCGGCGAGGGCCTGTGGGAACATGGGCGGAACATCCTGCTCCGCCCGCTGGATGATGCGGCGTTCGCCCGGCGTCACGGCATGGACAGCACCACGCTGCGTACCCGCATCGACGCCATCAACGCCCGGCTGCTGGCCGAACGCGACAAGCGCACGAGGCCCGGGCTGGACGACAAGGCGCTGGTGAGCTGGAACGCCCTCACCGTGCAGGCCTATGCCGACGCCTACGAAGCGCTCGGCGATCCGGCCTATCTCAAGCAGGCCGAGCGCACCATGGCCCTCCTGCTCGGGGAATGCGGACGGCCCGACGGCGGCCTCTGGCACAGCTGGAAGAACGGCAAGGCCACCATCAACGGCTACCTGGAGGACTACTGCTTCACCATCGAGGCGCTGCTGACCCTCTACGGGGTCACCTTCGAGGAGGCGCACGTGCGCGCGGCGGAACGGCTGGCCGAATACGCCATCGCCCACTTCCACGACAGCACCAGCGCCATGTTCCACTTCACCAGCGACCTGGACCCGCCGCTGATCGCGCGCCGCAAGGAGGTGAACGACAACGTGATGCCCGCCTCCAACAGCAGCATGGCCAGGGGGCTCTTCCTGCTCGGCCACCTGCTCGACCGTCCGCGCTACCTCGCCCTCAGCGAACAGATGCTGCAGAACGTGAAGGGGCAGATGGACAGCTACCCGGGGGGATACAGCAACTGGGCCCTGCTGATGCAGGCGCATGTGTTCCCGTTCCACGAGGTCGCCATCACCGGCCCCGAGGCCGGAGCCCTGCGGCTCGGCTTCGGCCGGCACTACGTGCCGAACGCAGTGTTCCTGGGCACCACGGGCGCATCGGCCCTGCCGCTGCTGGAGGGCAAGCTGCTTCCCGGGGCGTCCACCATCTACGTGTGCCAGAACAAGACCTGCCGGATGCCGGTGGGCACGGTGGAGGAGGCCCTGCGGCAGTTGCGATGAGGACGGTGCTGTTTCCCCTGCTCCTGCTGCCCATTACGACGGAGGCACAGATGCTCCGCGTGGTCCCTTCGGAACGCGAGGCCGAGCATCCCTCCTGGGCCCCTGCGTTCATCGCTCGCAATGGCATCACGGCCATCACCGGGGTGCCTTCGGTGAAACCGGACGGCAGGCCCATGCGCGAACTGCCCGAACGGCTTCTCCACCGCTTCGACGGGGAAGGCCGCCTGGTGTACAGCAACAGTACGCACGGTCGTCCCGGCACGGGACTGGACACCACCTCGGTGGCCTGGACCTACGATGCCGACGGCCGCACGGTGATCCAATTGCGCACGGACCTCGCCGGGCACTACCTGCTGGAGACCGCGCTGGACAGCCTTGGACGCCCTGTGAACGAAACGTACGTGCGCGTGGCCAACACCGGGCCGGACCGCTACCGGTTCCAGCCGGGGGATCGCACGGTGATCAGCGATGAGCGCTACGCCTACCGCATCGAGAGCGACACCGCCTGGGTGCGGGAATACCGCAACAACCTCGGCCTGCCCTACCGCGAGCAGCGCCACGCGAACGATCAGTGGGGCTACCTGCGGAGCATCGAGGACCGCTACCTGGTGAGCGGTCGCCGTTCGCGCGTGAGCTTCCGGTACGATGAGAAGGGTCGGCTGGCCGAGCGCATCGTGCGGCCGGACCTGCGCGAGGCACGGAGCACCACCGAGACCTTCCGCTACGATGCCGCGGGGAACCTCACCACCCTCGAGGTATACCACGACGACCGCCATGTGCGCCACGAGGAGTTCCTTTACGAGGAGCACACGATGTTCCTGAAGGCACGGCTCACGAAGGACATGGCCACGGGACAGATCCACGTGGTGCGCTACCACACCGAACGCCGATGACCCGCCTCCACCTCGCCTTTTCGCTGGCCCTGCTCGCCATCAGCGCACCCGGGGAGGGGCGGGCCCAGCAGGCGCTGGTCCGATGGGCCTACGGCCCGCTGGCACGGCCCGGCGATGGGGCCTTCGTGGTCGAGGGCGGCGCCATCCACACGGCCAGCGGGCCCTTCGGAACCCGCGGTCCATGCGTCTACCTCGTCGAGGGCGACCGGGTGTTCCGCAGTGCCGACGGCAACTGGTCGCGCGGCGATTGCGCCTACCTGCTGGATGGGAACGGGCTGGTGCATGCCGGTGGACCGATGTGCTCACGCGGAACCTGCGCCCTGGTGGTCGATGGACCCGCGGTGTTCCGCAGCGACGGGGCCTTCTGCAGCAAGGCCGAGGCAGCCTTCCGGATCGAGGGCAATGCGGTGTTCCTGGCGGACGGGGCCTTCGCACGCAAGGGCGACGCCATCCTGGTGATCGAGGGCGAGCTGAGCCCCGCCGCCCTGATGGTGATCCTGGCCGGGCTATGAGCCTTCACGCCCGGGGACGTGTCACGCCCGCCTCCTTGCCGTATAGCGGGACCAGGTAGGCCCGGTCGTCCACCGCACCGGCGCGCAGCCGCTGCAGGGCCAGGCCGAGCAGTGCCCTCGCCCAGGGCCGTACGCCGGGCACATGCACCACACCTGTCGTCGCGGCCCAAAGCGCTGCCGCCTTGTCCGCACCATCGCCGAAGACCAAGGTCCCTGTGGCCAGGCCAGCAGCCCATCCGGCATCCAACACGCGGGGTTCCGGCGTGGTCAGGGGCCTACCGTCCATGGTGTAGGCCGAGGTGAAGACCTCCATCCGCCGTGCATCGATCATGGGCTGGCGCACCGGTCCGGTCGTGGGGTCAGGGCCCGTGGCTGGCAGAGCAGCGGTCAACACCTCCAAGGTGCTCACACCGATGAGCGGGCAGCCCAGGGCATGGGCGTAGCCCTTGGCGGCGCTCAGGCCGATGCGAAGGCCGGTGTAGCTGCCCGGCCCTATGCCCACGGCCACGGCATCCAACGCGGCGAAGCCCTCGCCCGCTTCACGCATCACCTCCTCCGCAAGCACATGGAGGCGCTCGGCATGGATGAAGCCCTCGCCCTCCTCGTTGCGTTCGGCCAGCAGGGCACCGTCGCGGCCCACCGCCACCGAGCACAGCCGGGTGGAGGTCTCGATGGCAAGCACCAGGGTCATGGCTCAGAGGGTAAGGGGCAGGCCCTGCAGGATGTCGAGGAGCTTCACGGCGAGCACGTAGGAGTACTTGGCGGTGATGCGATCGGCGGTGACGCGCTGCAGGTCGTTGCGGGCGGTGTTCAGTTCGAGCGCGTTGGTGGCGCCCTGCTCATAGCGCGCCTCTGCGAAGCGCAGGTTCTCCTCGGCGGCCTCCACACTGCGCTGGGCGGCCTGGTACTGGGTATAGGCCGCGCGCTGTGCCAGGATCGCGTCCTGCACGTCCCGACGCCGGCGGTCGCGCACGGTCACCACCTCCAGCTCCGCCCGCTCCTGCTGGATGCGCGCCTGGCTGACGGCCAGTTCAGTGCGGCGGTTGTTGAAGATGGGCAGCGAAAGGGTGAGCCCGAGCGATTCGTTGAGGTTGTCGTCCAACTGCTTGCCGAAGGGCCGCACCTGGGTCTCGTAGTCCACGTTGGGGATGAACACGGCCTCGTTGTTCTCGGTGAACCCGATCTGTTCCGGCGGCCCGATGATGGGATCGCCGATGGCCTCGAAGTTGCGGCCGGAATAGCCGGTGCCAGCAGACGCGTTGAAGGAGAGCACCGGATAGCTGCCGGCCCGGGCGATGGCCACACCGCGCTCGGCGCTCGAGGCGCGCAGCTCGGCCTGGCGGTACAAGGGGTCCTGCGCGAGCACGGCCGCCAGCACGGTCTCCACGTCGGCGGTCGGCTCGGCCACGTTCATGGCGGAGAGCGCCGGGCTGGTCACGGAGAATCCGCGCAGTTCGTCCGAGGTGAGCTGCAGGGTCTGCGCCAGCTGCAGCAGGGCCTGCTCGCGCCGGTTGCGCAGGTCCACGAGCGTGAACTCCTGCTGGGCCTGCTGCGACCGGAGGTTGATCAGTTCGGACCGCGCGTTCCGTCCCGCATCCACCAGGGCCTGCATGCGCTCGGTCTGCTGGGTGGTGCTGGCCAGCTGGGCCTCGGCCGCCCGGATCCGCTCCTCGGCGCTCAGCACCTCGATGAACTGCTGCGCCACGGTGGTGCGCACATCGTTGCGGACGGCATCGCCCGCCTCCTGCGCCGCCTCCAGGTCGAGCCCGGCACGGCGCCGCTCGTTGTGCAGGCGAAGGCCGTTGAACACCGTGAGGTCGCTGCTCAGGAAGAAGTTGTTGGTGCGCACCCGGTCGGTGGCGAAGGTGTTGGTGAAGCGGTCGATCACCCGGCCGTAGTTGTAGCCGTGGGTGGCCCCGCCGTTCAGGTCGGGAAAGAAGCTCCAGAACGACTGCTGGCGGGTGCGGTCGGCCAGCTCGGTGTCCAGCAGGGCACCGCGCAGGGTGAGGTTGCGCTCCTCGGCGCGCGCGACGCATTGTTCGAGGGTCCAGGCGGATTGGCCGTGCGCCATGGGCACGACCAGCAGGAGCAACGGGGCGATCGATCGCATGTCCGCCGCCCGACTGCATCGGAACAGCGGGCGGTACGGGCAAAAATACCCGGGGGTGAAGGGCGCTGAGGGACGAACGGATGAACGGTGATGGACGGGGGCGAGCGGTGGGGCTCAGTTGCTCACCACCTTCACCTCCACGCGGCGGTTGGCCTCGCTCTCCTCCTTGGTCTTTGGTTCGGGGAAGAGCATGCGCGAGTTGCCCAGGCCGACATAGGTCACACGCTCGGGTTCCACATCGTTCACCATCAGGAAGTCGTACACGGCCCGGGCGCGCGCGGCGCTAAGATCGATGAACTCCTTCTTGTTCTTGAAGGTGGGTCCGTTCACGTGGCCCTCCACCTCGATCCGGAGCCGCGGGTTCTCCTGCAGGAAGCGCAGCAGCAGCAGCAGGGAGGCCTCGGACGAGCGCAGCACCTTGTCCTCGTTGCCCACGAAGCGGATGTCCTCCAGCACCACATGCTCGCCCGGGGCGATCGGCGTCAACTTCAGGTCCACGGTGAGCGTGGGCTCCATGCTGCCCTTCACCTTCACCGAGGTGAACATGTAGCCCTCGCGCACGCAGCCGATCTTCAGGTTGCGGTACATGTCCATCTCATAGCTGTACGTGCTGCGGCCCTTGGCCTCCACCACCTTGTCGAACACCATGCCGTCGATGGTGAGGCTCGCGTCCACGGGCCTGCCGCTCTTGGCATCGGTGATGTTGATGACGAGCTGCTGTTTCTGCGTGGTCGTTTCCTCCACCACCGGCCTCGGCGGCGGGTCGTAGTGGAAGTGGATCGTGTAGCCGGCCAGCGGACGGTCCTGATAATCGACGACCAGATAGAAGAGGTCACCTTCCTTCACCTCGATGGCCCGGCTGTAGCTAGCGCCCACCCCGGAGCGGACGAAGTCGTCGACCGCATCCTTGCTGAGGCCGCAGCGGCTGCCGAGCGCGGGGTCGTTCCGGCTGATGTTCGACCGCACGGGCTGCACCACCCGGCTCGGGATCTTGTCGCAGATGCCGGGGATCGCCCCCTCGAAGAGCAGGAAGTCGATGTCGTCCTCTGGGTTGTCCGGAATGATGTCGAAGGTGAGCGTGGTGGTCACGGGGCTCCGGAACTTGTACCACGTGCTGTGGTGCTCGCGCTCGAGCCACTGCAGGTGGTCCACCGGGTTCTCCTTGATCTCCAGCTTGTTGCCGAAGCCGCGCACGGCGTCGGGCTGATGGTACACCGAATCGGCGATGGGGATGGCCCCGGTGCAGTCCCCGTTCTCCTGCGTCAGACGCGAGGCTTCCTGGCCCTGCAGCGCGATCGCGGCGAGGCCCCAGGACAACAGGAACAGGATGCGGATGGGTCGCACGGGACCTGCATACGCAGGGTGCCCCCCGAAGGTTCAATAGGCCAGGTTGCTCCCCAGCCACTTCTCCATCCACTCCACCGACTGTCCCTTGCGCCGCGCCAGGTCCTCCACTTGGTCTTTCGCCACGCGGCCCACGCCGAAGTACTTGCTCCTGGGATGCGCGAAGTACCAGCCGCTCAGCTACCTAGCGCCTTCTTCAACTGCTCTCGCAGGAACTCTTCGCTCCTACGCAGGTGCAAGACCTCTTCTTCCAGGTGCTTGATGCGCTCCAAGAGCTGCTCACGCTCCTTGGCGCTGACCTCGTGATAGGAGATGTGATTCTCGTAAGGATTGGCCTCGTTGGCATGGGCTATGTGTACACGATCCGGCCGAGCGAGCAGGTTGGGGACGGACCCAGCTTCCACCTCATGGGCATAAGCCTCGAGCAACTCCAAGGTCCAAGGGGACTCCCCATTCTCCAAGCGGCTAACGGCCTTGGCGTCGGTTAGCCCCAGCGCGCGCGCCATGGCCTCCTGGCTGATGCCCCGCATCTCACGCCATTGCCGCGCGCTCTTGCCATAGTCCTGGCGCTTGACTTTCGTGGCCTCCCGCTTGTTTTGATAGCTTTCCATTGCCATCTTTGGACGAACGTTATGCCCAACTTAGGCGCTAAAATACTTGGAAGGATGAAAGGGCGTTCTCAAGTTCGCTCAGCAGTTGGAAGTTTCGGCTGCGAGCGGAAGCCGAAAAGCTCGGAGAGAGTAGGCTTAGCTACATTAAGCCACTGTCATGGGAAACAGACTTACAACCTTGAGCACTCTGGTGATACTCGTTGCCACTTTACAAAGCTGCGAGAAAGAGTCAACTCGCATACCCGGGTCATCCGGTGTAATCGACGAATTGGAATCATTCAAAATTGGGGGTCAGGATTGGACGCTCGTCCGTGATGAAGCCGGCCCACGATGCCCGATGCCCGCAACCAACTGTGTTCAAATCTCGTTGTTGGCACCAGACGATGACTGCGGGGTCGGCGCCGTGCTAAGTGCAATAAAAAGTGGAGAGCAAGTTAACATTGTTTCCGCTTTTGAGACCAACAAAGAAGAGCTGAACAGGGTGATGTACAGCAATGATATCAACGATGTGATTAACGAGGAACTCATTGCAACCTCCGACACGAGTGCCGATGGTGAAGTTTACTTCATAATCCTAACTGACCTGAACGAATCTGAAGTAGTGACCGCCTATCGCTTCGACTACGACGAGTAAGTACGTCCGTTTCGCGCGGCCTGATTGACTCTGCGGCATTGCATCATCCAGGACTGCACCTCCCACTAATTATCATGACAATAGGCAGAATTGACCTAAGTAGCTCGCGTCAGATTATCCTGGCCATCCAAGCCGTGATTTTCACCCATGGCTGTAGCTCTTCAGAGCGGGATGCTGTGATCAACATTCAGCAAACAGTGAGCTTTCAAACCGAATGGCCTTGGATGCAGAGATACAGCGGAACACTTCTTGACGACAGTACTGGACGGGAGTTCATTTTCTCCGGTGATCCGCACACCCATCAGTTGATTCGTGTTTTCAATCCTGCCGGAGGCGTCCTCAAGGATGTTCCCCTCAGCACTGTACTCGACAGCTTGGGTGAACTGGATTCCTTCACTATGATTAGCCCTGACCGCTTCTTCGCACAACAGGTGCATGGTCCGAGAGTTGCCGTGTTCGCAAGCGACGGTCAAGTAGTTCAAACTTGGTCGCTTAAGGACGCCTTGTGCGACAAGTACGGTGACCGGTACGCTCTTTCTGGTGCATCCAATGGTCCATCGTACCACAAAGGAACTGTATACATGGAAACAGACTGGATTGGTGCGTGCGTGAGTCCCCAAGACAGTAGACATAAATCGCTTGAAGCAGCACACCGCGATTACTTCCGAGACGCAACCAGGAAGTGCAAGGTAGCCGCAATTAAAATAGAAGATCAAAGCGCTGTCAAATTTGGGGCATGCGACATCCTCGTTCACTTAAGCGATACACCAAGATGCACAATCGGTGGTGTCTTGAGGATCTTTACGCAAGGGAGGCTTTTTGCGATAAGTGCGTACTGCCCAGAAGTGCTCGAATTAGACGATGACGAATTATTCGTTACTGCTCGTTATCCCCTATCATTCAGTGGCGGTGTCCCTGCAATTTACCCGCCGCCGATTTCTTCTGAGGATATTCGGATGCAGGGCTACAACTCTCGTCTGATTAGGGAACCAAAGATTGCCGCATTCAAATATGACGCACGTAGCGACAAATTCCTGGCCATCGTCTATCATAAATCGGATAAAGAAAATGAGCTAGAAGTTGATTATACAGCAAGAGCTTTCTCCATACTAGTTCTTGACGGCAACATGCATGTTATTTCGGAAAGCCAGTTTGACCAGGGGAAATACTCAGCAAACGTGCTGCTCACCTTCTCGAATAGTTCATGGATTCTTGCAGCCAGTCATGGCCCCAAGAACGTGCGAAAACCTAAGGTGTTCCACCATATTCAAGTCTCTGCGTAGTTATGAAGGTAATTCTCTGCATTCAATTACTTTTTGTTGTACATGGTTGTACAATGCACCAGGAGGAACAGAAATTGCTGCAAGGATACGTGCAACAGGAGTTTGCCATAGAGGAATTGCCTCACGCGATTTTGGTTATCAGCGATGAAGGCTGTCCTGTCTGCAATCGAGCGTTCTTAGACGCGATAGGACGACACACCTCAACGCGCAATACGCTCTTCTTGGTTCAAGCAGTCGGCCTATCGATGGATATGGGCGCCTTCATCAAAGAAACCCCGAATGTGCGTTTCGACGATGGTCAATTTGCGCAGCTAGGCATCCTTAAAGGCAGCGGAATGATCTTGACTCACAACGGTGAAGTAGATGAGGTACTGCAAATAAACGCTCAGGGGCTGGAAGGGCAGTTGCATCGTATAAATCACGTACTTGATTCCCTAGCTAAATCCGAAACTGAATAAAATGAATTCGAAGACGTGCCTAAATATCTATCCTTAAAGAGTTAGGTCACCTTGACGGTGGAAGAGAAATGATCTGCCAATACTATCCGATGGTTCCATTCTGAATAGCACTTCTTTGCTGAGACACCGGACTCAGCTTCAATACGCCAAATTGCTCCCCAGCCAGCGCTCCATCCGCTCCACGCCCTCGCCCTTGCGCCGCGCCAGGTCCTCCACCTGGTCCCGGGCCACGCGGCCCACGCCGAAGTACTTGGCTTGCGGGTGCGCGAAGTACCAGCCGCTCACCGCGGCCGCCGGGCTCATCGCCAGGCTCTCGGTGAGGGTGATGCCCGTATGCTTCGTGGCGTCGAGCAGGCGGAAGAGCTCGGGCTTCTCGGTGTGGTCGGGGCAGGCGGGGTAGCCCGGCGCCGGACGGATGCCCTGGTACTCCTCCTTGATGAGCTGCTCGTTGCTGAGGCGGACGGTCTCATAGCCCCAGAGCTCCTGGCGCACCACTTCGTGCAGCTTCTCGGCGAAGGCCTCGGCCAGGCGGTCGGCGAGGGCCTTGAGCAGGATGGCGCTGTAGTCGTCGTGCGCGGCCTCGAAGCGCTTCACACGTTCATCCACGCCGTGGCCAGCGCTCACGGCGAAACCGCCGAGGAAGTCGGGCGTGCCGGCCGGGGCAATGAAGTCGGCCAGCGCGAGGTAGGGCACACCGGGCGCCTTCTTGCTCTGCTGGCGCATGGTGTGCACACGACCGATGACCTTGGTGCGTGCGGCATCGCCGTAGAGTTCGATGTCGTCGTCAGCTGAAGGTGCAACAGGCGTCCCGCCTGTTGGGCTTTCTGCAACAGGCAGGATGCCTGTTGGACGATTCGCTGACCAGATGCCCGCCACGCCGTGGGCTTGCACCCATTGCTCCTTCACCATGCGGTCGAGCATCTTCCGTGCATCGTCGTACAGCTGGGTGGCCTGCTTGCCCACGACCTCGTCCTCAAGGATGCGCGGGAACTTTCCGGCCAGTTCCCAGCTCATGAAGAAGGGTGTCCAGTCGATGTAGGGCACCAGGTCGGCGAGGGGGAAATTGCGGTAGGTGAAGACACCGGTGCTTTTGGGCACCACGGGCGGCTCGGCCTTCCAGTGGATCGCGAACTTCTTCCCGCGGGCCTCGGCCAGCGGCACGTACTCCTTCTCGCGTTGGTGGCCTTCGTACTGGATGCGCACCTTGTCGTACTCCTCCTTTATCCCGCTCTCGAAGCGCGCACGTTCGTTCTCGCTGAGCAAGTTGCTCACTACCGGGACGCTGCGACTTGCATCGAGCACGTGCACCACGGGCTTGCTGTAGTGCGGCGCGATCTTCACGGCGGTGTGTACACGGCTGGTGGTGGCGCCGCCGATCAGCAGGGGCGTCTCGAAGCCTTCGCGCTCCATCTCCTTCGCCACGTGCACCATCTCGTCCAACGAGGGCGTGATCAGGCCGCTGAGGCCGATGATGTCCACCTTCATCTCGCGGGCGGTCTTCAGGATGGTGGCGCTCTGCACCATCACGCCCAGGTCGATCACCTGCCAGCCGTTGCACGCGAGGATCACGCCCACGATGTTCTTGCCGATATCGTGCACGTCGCCCTTCACCGTGGCCAGCAGCACTTTCTTCGCTCCTTCTTGTCTCGTTCCAAGTGTGAGACTCTCCCCTTCTCCCTCGGAGAGGGGGCTGGGGGGTGAGGGCGCATTCTTCTTCTCCTCGAGGAAAGGCTCCAGGTAGGCCACGGCGCGCTTCATCACGCGGGCGCTCTTCACCACCTGGGGCAGGAACATCTTGCCGCTGCCGAAGAGATCACCCACCACGCTCATGCCGGCCATCAGCGGACCTTCGATCACCAGCACGGGGTCCACGTACTTCACGCGGGCCTCTTCGGTATCCTGTTCGATGAAGTCGGTGATGCCGTGTACCAGCGCGTGCTTCAGGCGCTCTTCGACGGTGCCTTCGCGCCACGCGGCCTGTGCGGCCACGGCTTCCTCGGAAGGTGCTCCTTTGAACTGTTCGGCGAAGGCCACCATGCGCTCAGTAGCATCGGGACGACGCGCCAGCAACACGTCCTCCACATGCTCCAGCAGGTCCTTGGGGATGTCGTCGTACACACCGATCTGCCCGGCGTTCACGATGCCCATGTCCAGCCCGGCTTTGATGGCGTGATAAAGGAAGGCCGTGTGGATGGCCTCGCGCACGGGCTCGTTGCCGCGGAAGCTGAAGCTCACATTGCTCACGCCGCCGCTGGTGAGCGCGCCGGGCAGGTTCTGCTTGATCCAGCGCACGGCCTCGATGAAGTCGATGGCGTAGCGGTCGTGCTCGGCCATGCCGGTGGCCACGGTGAGGATGTTGGCGTCGATGATGATGTCGTGCGGCGCGAAGCCGGCCTTCAGCGTGAGCAGGTCGTAGCTGCGCTTTGCGATGGCGGTGCGGCGCTCGTAGTTGTCGGCCTGGCCCTGCTCATCGAAGCACATCACCACGGCGGCGGCACCGAGGCGGCGGATGATCTTCGCCTGCCGCAGGAACTCGGCCTCCCCTTCCTTCAGGCTGATGCTGTTGGCGATGCCTTTCCCTTGCAGGCATTTCAGCCCGGCCTCCACCACGGTGAACTTGCTGCTGTCCACCATCACCGGCACCTTGGCGATGTCCGGCTCGGCGGCCAGGAGGTTGAGGAACTTGGTCATGGCCTGCACGCCGTCGATCATGCCCTCGTCGAGGTTCACGTCGATCACCTGCGCACCGTTCTCCACCTGCTGGCGGGCCACGGTGACGGCCTCATCATAGTTGCCGTTCTTGATCAGCTTGCGGAAGGCCGCACTGCCCGTGACGTTGGTGCGCTCACCGATGTTCACGAAGTTGGAACCCGGGAAGATGCGGAGGGGTTCGAGGCCGGAGTAGGTGGGGATGGACATACGGCTACCTGAAGCTGTCAGTACTACACCTTTTCGACGTTGTGGTAGGTATAATTCTCCTTGCGATGCTTAACGAGTGCCTATGACATGGAACTCAATCAATTCCTTTTTGGAGTTACGTTTACGAATCGCCCGAGCAGAGACATTCCGGAATCCAGCCCGGGACATTTGATCCATGTAGAGCCTTTCTGCCGCAACAAGATGGCCGTAGAAAGTTGAATTGCCCACGATGTAATGCACGGTTCCGCCTTGCCGCACCAATGACGCAGTGGTGCGGAAATGATGAAACATGTCATCGAAGTACTTGTGGACATAAGCAGCAAGCAGAGGTCCGTTCTTAGGATGAGCGCCACGAATTGAATCTAGAACCGGATAGAGGTAGTCAGGAACGAAGGCATCTGTCGGAGTCCATGATTGCAGCCTGCTGGTAGCGATGCCCCAAGTGCCACCGATCGCTTCCCAATCCAACTCTCCTGCGGCTTTGGCCTCCACAAGAAAATCCAGCCAATACATATATGGTCGGAGCTCCCGGATATAGGACATGCGGTTCGGATACGGCGGCGATGTGATGACCATATCGAAATTCCGGAAACCGTTGCGGTCAAGTTCCCGAGCATCGATCCGTTCAATAGTGATGTCTCCGATCGGGTTGTCGAGACAGGAATCGCCGACCACCTTGGCATCCAAAATGAACTGCTGACGAAATCGCTGTGTGGCTTGTTCGAGATCCAACGCCAATTGTTGATCAGTCGGCGTATCCTTGAACGACATGGACTGATGATTGAACGCCGCATTGGAAAGCGCCATCATTGTTCGGCAGAAGACCACTTTCAGCAATTCCTTAGTTGGAGACTGCTCAATGCACTGGATCCTGGCCTTCAACTGTCCAAGAAAGGCTAGCTCGGCCGCGTTCCACCATCGCTCGATGTTCTTAATCGGTGGTAGTGCAGCTTCGATCGATGACCCGGTACTGATCGCTTCGGCAATGCTCTGCACATGCGCAGAGAACAGCTCATGATCCGCCAGGGTGTATGTTGCCGCCTTTGTCCTGCCTAGCCAGATCAGGAAGGGATTGATGTCTGTTGCCACTGCGCTCAAACCTCGATATGACGCGCATAGAGGCGTGGTGCCTGTACCGCAGAACGGCTCGAAGACACTACGCGCACCGGCGCCGAACTCGTCCAGGACCTGCTCTACAAGCCTAACGGAATATGCTGGCGTTAGCCTCAGCCAGCCATGACGGCCGTGTTGCACATTCTGCTTGAACGTGAGGTCTGCGCGCTGGCGCATTATCGGAGCAGCGATCGTTGTCATTGTGTCTATTGAGCTTCAAGAAGTGCATGAAGAACCCTCTCTACTTCGGTCTTCAAAGTGCGACTATTGCGCTGGAAGAAACCCGCGAGGTCAAAATCCAGCACCTCTTGGGCGAATGCGTATGTGGACCGCAGTGGTGAGCTCTCGAGAGTCGAACCGGTTAGGATCACCCACCGCTCAAGACGGTATCGTGTCACAATGTCGGCATCGATCTGATTCGACAGGACAACAACACAAGGCAGGTACGCTCTTGTGTATGCAGTACTCGCATTGGCCAGGTCAGCGTTCTGTCGCTTTGAGTCCTTGCTTTTATAGCCCTGCCGCACTTCGAATACAGTACCTGAAAGCGATGACCTGATCCCCTTGGCAACGCCGAGATCGGCTGATGCTGCCTCGATCCAATCAGCAACTCTTTTGCGCCTGCTCCTATCCATGACATCACTCAGGTCAATGCGCCCGTCCAGATAAAGGGTCTTGGGTTTCTTACGAGGTCCCTTCACGGTGTAAGACCATGCGGCCTGCTCTGTGGTAAGTCCCAGTGAGTCCTGAAGGATTGTCCTGAAAAGTCTTTCTCCGCCAATGCCGATCTGGCGATAGATGCTGGTCATTCCGCCTGCGGCCTTGTGCGCGGCGTACATCATTGGATGGTCTAGGCCATACCAAGAATAGAACGGGTCTGAGCGGTATAAGGCTTGGAACTCTTCCAAGGAAAGACCTGCATCTGATCCCTGTCCGAATTTTGGTCGGTACGTGGCACATGCGCGTATCGGCTCCACAAGGATCGCCAGGTACTTTTCGTCGTCTTGCATGTTCAATGGATTGGAACAGACCCAGCCGTTGACGAGAAATCCGACCATTGGCTTTGGTCCAATATAGCGGCTGCGAAAGTGGTGTCCGAAGAGTGTCGGTTCCGCCTCGAAGGTCTTCACCATCTTGGCGCGCAAGTGTAGAGTACAGCGGAAAGCGCGACCCGAGGCGCATTTGGCCGAGGGGCACGCTCAGACCATTACGGATAAGGAGGGACTCGAGGCCGGAGAAGAAAGGCATGGGCATTCTAACCACGCTGTGCGATGAACTTTTCATACTCACGTTCAATCTTCTTCATGTCAACGAAGGACATCTCCTGCATCCGCATGCGCTGCACCCGTTCCTCGTACAGACTGACCAGCATGTCACGCTGGTCTGAATGTGAAATCCAATAGTTCGGCTCATTATTAATCTGGAGCAGTGCACAGAGAAGATCACCGGGGTAGTATTCTGTTTCAATGAATAGGTCCTTCCGCAGTTGATCCATAGCCATTGGTACAAGGTACTTGAGCGTTGAGTTTTGGCCGATCAAGAATCGCAAATCTCCCAGTTCAAGGTCTTTGATCGGCGTTCGATGGAGCCGATAGAAGCGACACACGGTACCGGACGAGTCCTCCGGTGAAGGAACTGGATCCTTCCAAATCCAGCCCTCCAGCTCGCTGATGCTCTTATCGCGAAAGTCCTTGTTCATGCGAATGCCTCTCTCAATGGACAGCCGTAACCGCACGTGGTGCATGTTTCCCCGCCTCATTCGCCAGCGCCGCGATATGCTCCGGCGTGGTCCCGCAACACCCGCCTACGATGTTCACCCAGCCATTGGCCATGAACTCGCCCACGAGGCGCGCGGTGACATCGGGCGTTTCGCGGTATTCGCCCATCTGGTCGGGCAGGCCGGCGTTGGGGTAGATGCTCACGCGGCAGGGGCTCTGTTCGGCGATCACCTCCAGGTAGGGCCGCATCTGGGCCGCGCCCAGCGCGCAGTTGAGGCCCATGCTGAAGAGCGGCACATGCTGCATGCTGATGAGGAAGGCCTCGATGGTCTGGCCGCTGAGGGTGCGCCCGCTGGCATCGGTGATGGTGACGCTGCACATGAGCGGCACGCGCTTGCCCCGCGCCTCGAACACTTCGTCGATGGCGTAGAAGGCGGCCTTGGCGTTGAGCGTGTCGAAGATGGTCTCCACCAGCAGGATGTCCACGTCGGCGTCCATCATCGCCTCCACCTGCTCCTTGTACGCCGCAACGAGCTGGTCGAAGGTGACGGCGCGGAAGCCGGGATCGTTCACATCGGGGCTGAGCGAGGCGGTCTTGTTCATGGGCCCGATGGCACCGGCCACGAAGCGCGGCTTGGAGGGGTCCATCGCGGTGTACTTGGCGCAAGCTTCCTTGGCCAGGCGAACGGAGGCCAGGTTCATCTCGCGGGCCAGGTGGCTGCATTCGTGCTCGGCCTGCGCGATGCTGGTGGCAGAGAAGGTGTTGGTCTCGATGATGTCGGCACCGGCCTCGAGGTATTGCTCGTGGATCTTCCGGATCGCGTCGGGCCGCGAGAGCGAGAGCAGTTCGTTGTTGCCCTTGAGCAGGATCTTGTGGTCCTCCATGCCCTTGGGGTGGAAGTCCTCCTCCGTCAGGCCGAGGCGCTGGATCATGGTGCCCATGGCGCCGTCGAGGACGAGGATGCGTTCTTGGGCGATGCGTTCTAAGGTGGTCATCGATGTACGGTCGTTCGTGCTTTCCGGTCGCTCCTTCCAAATGCAGGTGAATGGGAGTTGGTGAATGGGACTGAGCGGTTCGGCGATGGGGTATCCCCATTCACCATCGACCATTCGCCATTCACCGAACCCCAGAAAGACAAAAGCCCCACCCGATGATCCGGATGAGGCTTCAATGTTCGCGGGGAACGCTGCTTCCTGATCACGGCTCATCTTTCCCCGAAAACATCCGGAGCTGGATTTAGCACCTACCCGAAGGTCTCCCACCGGACGGTTGCCAAGGCTTCACAGGGCCAGTCCCTCTGCCTTTCTGGATAAGCGATGGAAAGAACGTGGGCGCGAAGATAGGTTGTTAGCGGCGCTCCTTATGTTTCCCTGTGGTGAGCGTTTGATGACCGACCACCTACACCTCGTACATCAACACCGCGGCCTCGTCCTTGATGCGCTCAAAGTCGGTATCGGCGGTGAGCAAGGGTATCTGCTGGGTCAAGGCTGTGGCGGCCACGATAGCATCAGGGATCTTCAGGCGGTAGGTCTTCCGTAAGCGGATGGCCTCTTCCATGATCCTCGCGTCCAACTCGATCATCGGCCACTCATTCACGAATGCGGTCACAGCCTTGGTCTCAGCTCGGCTCATGCCGGGCTTGCTGAGCAGCTCCATGTACGTGATAAAGGAGATCACCACCCGTTGACCTGAGATCGCATCTGCTGCGGACCTGTCCCCACGAAGGAGATAAAGGGCCACATTGGTGTCCAACACCAAGCTCTCACCACTCATCCCGCCACGTGCGCTGGAGTGCAACAGGGTCTTCGTCGAGCTTGAGGACACCTACATACTTGTACACGTCGACAGGCTTCTGTGCTTTGGCCCGCTGCGTGCGCAGTTTCCGCAGCTGTACCTGGATGCGCTGCTTGGACATGCCCCGTTTGATGACCACCACCATACAACGAAGATACAACGGTCGTATGGACGTGCGCTACTTCAAGTACTTCTCCAGCCAGCCGAACACCGTGTCATGCCACATGCGTGAGTTCTGCGGCTTCAGCACCCCGTGATCCCGCAAGTGGAATGTTGACTCCCACCCTTTGGGGATCCAGGAATGCACAAGACTCAATCTTTTATCCGCTGGTATCGGGCGCTGCGGGTATCGATGAACTCCAGTACGATCAAAGCCTCCTCCCTGACCACATAGAACAGCCTGACCTACCGGGCCACCGGAATGCTCTGTATGCCGAGGTTCGGGATCTCCAAAATTCCGCCATTTGGAAAAATCTCCAACAGGCTTATGGTATCAAGCACCTCCTGGACGAAGACCCCGGCCACTTGATGGCCCCATTCAACATCCAAGTATTCCACTATCGCCGCGAAAGCGGTTTCTGCTTCAGGCGTCCAAAGGGACCGCAACTTCATGCCTTGCGGCGCTTCATCACCTCATCCGTGGTGGAAAGCTGCATGCCGCTCATTGCGGACCGGTATGAATCCAGGACGCGCTGACGTTCAGAAGGTGATAAGTCGGCCCAAACCCCGTTTCCTTGGCCAGCTTGTGCAGCAGCCAGCAATCCATGGATCCTCTCCAGGAACGCTTCGCCATGCACCTGGTCAATGAGTGCATGAATGCGTTGACGAAGTTCACCGCTGGTCATTTCCCCTGTTTGAAACACGAAGTTACGGCAAGGCAGTCCCCTTCGTTGAGATCACCGGCCATTGCCGATGTACTTCGCCAGCCATCCGAACACCTCCTTGTGCCATTGCATGGAGTTCTGTGGCTTCAGCACCCAGTGGTTCTCGTCGGGGAAACGCAGGAACTCCGAATCGATGCCCTTGGCCTGCAAGGCCGTGAACACACCGAGTCCCTGCGAAAGCGGGATGCGGTAGTCGTGGTCGGAGTGGATGACGAGCATGGGCACCGTCCAGTCCTTGGCGTGCATCACCGGGTTGAACTTGTCGAAGGCTTCCGGGTGGTTGAACACGTCCGTGCCCACCTCCCAGTCGGTGAACCACAGCTCCTCGGTGGAATAGCCCATGGCGCGCTGGTCGAAGACGCCGTTGTGCGACACCAGGCACTTGAACGCATCCCGCCAGGTGCCGGCGATCCAGTTCACCATGAAACCGCCGTAGCTGGCGCCCAGCGCGGCCGCGCGGTCACCGTCCAGGAAGGGATAGGTCTTCAGCGCGTAGGCCCAGCCCTTCTGCAAATCCTCCAACGGACGGTCGCCCCAGTGCTGGCTGATGGCATCGGTGAAGGCCTGTCCGTAGCCGGTACTGCCGTGGAAGTCGATCATCACCACGGCATAGCCCGCGCCGGCGTAGGTCTGCGGGTTCCATCGGAAGCTCCACCCATCGCCGAAGCTGCCCTGCGGACCGCCGTGGATCAGGAAGGCCACCGGGTACTTCTTCCCTTCCACGTAATTCGCGGGCTTGATCACGTAGCCGTGCACCGTCTCGTTGTTCCAACCGGGGAAGCTGAACTGCTCGTATTGCCCGAAGGCGAGCGATTCCAGTTCCTTGTTGATGGCGGTGAGTTTGGTCGCACCCTCATCGATCAGCTTGGCCTTGGGCTTGGCGGCGAACAGTTGCGAGGGGTTGTTGAGGCCGCTCTTCAGGAACACGAAGCCCTTGGGCGTTTCGAAGAAGGCGTCCATGTGCCCATCCTTGCTCAGCGGCGTGACGATGCCCTTCTTCACGTCGATCCGGAAGAGCTTGGTGCGGCCCACGTCCTGCGCGGTCACCAGCAGGCTCCCGCCGTCCTTGCTCCACTTCATCGCGCCCACACTGCGGTCCCAATCGCCCGCCAGCGTGGTCACCTTGCCGGTGGCCAGGTCGCGCAGCTTGATCCAGAAGCGATCGGCCTCGAAGCCCGGCCGCTGCATGGCCAGGTAGGCCAGCGTCTTTCCGTCGGGGGAAACGCGCGGGCTGGCATCCCAAGCCTTGTTCTCCGCGGTGAGGTTGGTGGCCGCGCCGCCTGTGAGGGGCACGCTCCAGATGTCGAAGTTGGTGCTCCACGGCTCGGTGGTGCCCGCCGTGCGCACACTGTAGTACACGGTCCTCGAATCGGGCGCGATCCAGTAGTCGCCTTCATCGCCCCACGGCTTGGAGGGCACGTCACCGTCCAGTCCGTCGGTGATCGCCACCGGCATGCCGCCGGCCATGGGCACGTGGAAGAGGTGGTTGCGCGTACCGTCCTCCCACGTGGACCAGTGACGCACGAACATCTTGGTGTACACGGTACCGGTGGCCTTGTCGGCCTTGCGCGCCTCGATCCGCTCCACGGTGCAGGCGATCTCGTTGCCCTGGCACTCCGGGAACACCGCCAGGGAGACCACCAGGCCCTTGCCGTCCGGGGTGATGCGGAAGCTGCCCACGTCCAGCGGCAGGGTGGTGACCTGCGCCGCCATCTCCCCCTTCAGGTCGGTCTTCCACACCTGCGTGATGCCGTCGCTGCCGCGGCCGGAGAGGAAGTAGATGCTCTGGCCGTCCGGGCTGAACTGCGCACCGTTGGCGCCGCCCTCGGACACGCCGAGCTTCACCTCGGGCTTGGCCGGATCGCTGAGGTCCTTCATCCACAGCGTGGTCACGCCCTTGTTGTTCTCCATGTCCGTTGCCCGCACGTTGAACACGGCGTAGTGCCCGTCGGGGCTGACGTCCAGGCCGCTGATGCGGTCCAGCATCAGCATCTTCTGGTAGGTGAAGGGGGACTTGGGCTGGGCCTGCGCGGCGAACACGGACAGAAGGCCCGCGGCGATGGAGAGTGTGTGCCGGTACATCATGGCTACAAGGGGGATCGTACGCAATGAGCGAAGATCGGCATTCGGGTCATGTCCGCACCCGGGAAGCTCGAGCCTCGAAGCACGCCGCCGCCAGGACCTCGGCGCCGGGGCTCAACCTTCGGCGTTCGCGAACTCCTTGAAGAAACCCACGATCCTCTTGCGGAACAGCAGGAAGAGCAGCACGTAGGGCGCCGCCATCAGGTACAGGATGCCGCTGTTCAACCCACGGCCGATGTTCTGCTCGCCACCGAAGGCCTGCTGCTGTCCCTCCACGGTGGCCTTGCACATGGCGCAGCCTTGGGCCCACAATTCGGTGGGCAGCACGAGCAGCAACAACAGCAGCACGGGCCAGGCACGGCGGAGCATGGGGCAAAGGTAGGCAGTGGCATTGTGCACGGCCTCGTTGAGGATCAAGCCGCTGGAAACCGACGGCTGGAAGCTGGAGGCTGAAAGCCGGTAGCTGGAAGCCGGTGGCTGGAAGCTGGAAGTCGGTGGCTGGAGGCTGGAGGCTGGAAGCCGGTGGCTGGAAGCTGGAGGCTGGAGGCCGGAAGCTGGAAGCCGGTGGCCGGTGGCTGGAGGCCGGAAGCTGGAGGCCGGAAGCTGGAGGCCGGAAGCCGGTGGCTGGAGGCTGGAGGCCGAAAACCGTTCCTCAGATCGATTTGGTTTTAATTTCCCGGGCGAATAGCTTCACCGCATCAAACGACCGGACCATGCGCACACACGCCCGTTGTGCGCGGCGTTCGGCGGACCGAATGGGGGGGGGTATTGGAGTTGGAAGTCCGCTGATCCTCGCGCTTCTTTTCGCGATCCCTGAGGGGATGAGCGGCCAAGCCCTGAGCGTACTACTCGACCCCAGCGACCACAACGGCTTCGCGATCTCCTGCTTCGGCGGGAGGGATGGGAGCATCGACCTCACGGTTTCCGGCGGCACACCGCCCTACACCTACGAGTGGAGCACGGGTGCCAATACCCAGGACATCTCCGGCGTGGCCGCAGGGTACTACCGCGTGGCGGTGTACGACAGCGACACGGGCTATGTGGAACGGGAGATCACCCTGAGCGAGCCGGAGCTCTTGTTGGGGACAGCCACGGCTTTCGAGTACCCGAACGACTTCAACGTGAGCTGCCACTCATGCTACAACGGCAGCATCGATGCGGGGGCCATCGGCGGTGTGGCGCCGTACAGTTACGAATGGAGGGACGGCCCCACCGTGGAGGACCGCAGCGGCCTGGGCGCACGGGACTACACCGTGGTGGTGCGCGATGCGAACGGCTGTGAGGCGGCCCCGGTGACCGTATCCCTGCGTGAACCGCAGCGCAACGACTGGACCATGAGCGGGAATGCGGGCACGGACCCCGTCACGCAGTACATCGGCACGAGCGACAACAAGGACATGGTCCTCCGGACCAATGGCCTTGAGCGGATCCGTCTTCTGGCGAACGGTGAGGTGAAGCTCAACATCCCCGGGCTGGGCGAAGGACCGCTTTACCGCGATACCGACGGGATCTTGCGAGCAGGATCACTCCCCATGGCCCTTCCCATACCTGCTACACCGTGCGCCCTCACGTTGGGCTCGTATCCGCAGGTTGACCAACATTGGCGGATCGACGGGAACGTTTTCCTGCACCCGCAATGCGATCCAGAGGTCACACCGAGGATCGGGACCCGAACCCCCAATCCGGTCACCTTCATCACGGATGATGAGTCGCGGATGGTGTTGACCGTGGATGGAAAATTGGGGATCGGAACGGTCCCGCCAACCGGCCCCATCGACCAATACCGCGTGTTCGTGGAGGACGGTATCGCCACACGGGACGTACTGGTGAAGCACGGGACCTGGCCGGACCATGTGTTCCAAAGCGGATACCGCCTGATGCCCTTGAACGAACTGCGGGCCTTCCTGCAGAAGCACCACCACCTGCCGGGGATACCCTCCGCGACCGAGGTGGAGGCCAGCGGTGGTGCGGAAGTGGGCGATATCCAGCGCCGCCTTTTGGAGACCATCGAGCAGCAGGCGCTGTACATCCTGCAGCTCGAAGAGCGCCTGGGACTGG
>JACTMO010000018.1 GCA_014584605.1 Bacteroidota bacterium
GTCCGTGTCCGAAGGCATCGGCCTGGGCCTCGGGTAGGTCCCACGAACCACGGGAACGCTCACGCTACTGTGTACACGTATTTTCACGTGGGTGCACCCTTGTATTTTCACGTGGGTACATGTCTGAGGGGAATGCGTATAGGAGCGAGTGGATGAAGTCATTGACGAGCGAAAGGGACAAGGCCCCCGGCCCACCCGCTACCTTTGCCCTTTCACCGTCCACCGCCCGCATGCTCGAACTGACCTTCCTGCGCAACCAGGCTGACGAGGCCGAACGGCGCCTCGCGAAACGCAACATCGATGCCCGCGCCGCGCTGGACCGCGCCCGCCAACTGGATGAGGAACGCCGTGCCGCCCAGGTGGCCGTGGACGACCGCCAGGCCGAGATCAACGTCCTGAGCCGTTCGGTGGGCGAGCTGATGAAGGCCGGCCGGAAAGCCGAGGCCGAGGCGGCCAAGGCCCGGAGCACCGTGCTCAAAGAGGGCATGGACCAGTTGCGCACCGTCCTGGAGTCCGCCGAGCGGGCCCTTACCGACCACCTGCTCACCCTCCCCAACGCCCCCGCGGACCGCGTGCCCGCCGGCCGCACCCCGGAGGACAACGTGGTGGTGGTGCAGGAGGGCGCCATCCCCGCGCTGGGCCCCGGCGCCAAGCCCCACTGGGAGCTGGGCGAGGAGTACGGCATCCTGCACATGGACCTGGGCGTGAAGCTCACCGGCGCCGGATTCCCGGTGTACAGCGGCCAGGGCGCCCGGCTGCAGCGTGCCCTCATCGCCTTCTTCCTCGATCGCGCCACGGCCACCGGCTACCGCGAGATCATCCCGCCGCACCTGGTGAACGGCGCCAGCGCCTACGCCACCGGCCAGCTGCCCGACAAGGAGGGCCAGATGTACCACGCCACGGTGGACGACCTCTACCTGATCCCCACGGCCGAGGTGCCCATCACCAACCTGTACCGCGACGAGATCATCGACGCCGCGCGGCTGCCCATCCGCAACGTGGGCTACACCCCCTGTTTCCGCCGCGAGGCCGGCAGCTACGGCGCCCATGTGCGCGGCCTCAACCGCGTGCACCAGTTCGACAAGGTGGAGATCGTCCGCGTGGAACGGCCCGAGGACAGCTACGCGGCGCTCGAGGAGATGGTCGAGCACGTGAAGGGCCTGCTCCGCGACCTGGAGCTGCCCTTCCGCCAGTTGCTGCTCTGCGGCGGCGACATGGGCTTCGCCAGCGCGCTCACCTACGACATGGAGGTGTTCAGCGCCGCCCAGCAACGCTGGCTGGAGGTGAGCAGCATCAGCAACTTCGAGACCTTCCAAAGCAACCGCCTGAAGCTGCGCTACCGCGGCGAGGACAAGAAACCGCGCCTGGCACACACCTTGAACGGCAGTGCCCTGGCCCTGGCCCGGATCGTGGCCGCCCTTTTGGAGAACAACCAGTCGCCGGACGGCATCCGCATCCCCGAGGCCCTGCGACCCTACACCGGTTTCGACCGCATCACCCGATGAGCCGCCACGCACCGATCGCCCTGCTCGCCACGTTGCTGCTTGCGCTGGGCGCGTGCACCCGCAACGCGCACCCCGAGCTGCTCGCCGAGGTGGACGTGATGCTGCGCCGCGCCGACAGCCTCAAGCGCATCGTGGACACCATCGACCTGGCGGCCTACGACCGCATGGATTCCGTGTTCCGCGGCCAGCGTTCCGCCCTGGAGGAACTGCTGAAGGACACCATGGCCCGGGAGCAGGCCGTGCCCATCGGCAACTACTACCGCGCCATGGACCGCTCGCTGGGGCGCGTGCGCAAACGCACCGCCGATCTGCGCGAGGAGCTGGACCGGAGCCGGGTGCAGCTGACCGATCTGCGCCACGACATCGGCCGCGACCTGCTCCCCGAAGGGCCGCGCAACACCTACCTGCAGCAGGAACGCCTGGTGCTGGACCGGCTCGGGAAGGAGGTGACCACCGTGATGCGCAGCGCCGGCACCTGCCAGCGGGAGTGGCAGGCCAGGCACCGGGTCGTCGCCGAACTGCTGGCAACACCCCGACCTGCCCCGTGATGCGCGCGCTCGTGCCGCCCCTCCTGCTGCTGCTTGCCGCGGTCGCCGCCCCCGCGTTCGGGCAGGACGGCAGCGATGAACAGCTCGCCGCGCAGTACTTCCAGTCCGGCGACCACGAGAAGGCGATCCTGTACTACGAACGGCTCTACCGCCGGCAGCCCAACGCCTTCTTCTATGAGCAGCTGTACAAGAGCCATCTGGCCCTGAAGGACTACCCCCGCGCCGAGAAGCTGGCCCGCGAACAGATGAAACGCGACAGCGACCCGCGCTATGTGGTGGACCTGGGCGTGGTGCTGCGGCTCGCCGGCGAGGAGGACAAGGCGCACCAGCAGTTCGAGAAGGTGCTCCGCGGTATGCGGGCCGACCAGAACAGCGTCCGGCAGGTGGCCAACGCCTTCATCCGGCACAACGAGCACGACCTGGCCCTGGAGGCCTACCAGCGCGGGCAGCGCCTGCTGAAGGAAGGCCCCGGCTTCCAGTTCGAGATCGCCAACCTCTACGCGATGAAGGGCGACGTGCCCGCCATGACGAGCGCGTACCTGGACCTGCTTTCGGTGAACGAAGGGTACATCCAGGCGGTGCAGAACGGCCTTTCACGCGCCATCGACTTCTCCCGCCGCGACGCGAACACCGACGCCCTTCGCACCGAGCTGCTGCGCCGCATCCAGCGCAACCCCGAGCGCTCCGTGCACCAGGAGCTGTTGATCTGGATGTACATCCAGCAGAAGGACCTGGAGGGCGCCTTTGTGCAGTGCAAGGCCCTGGACAAGCGCTTCGACGAAGGCGGCACCCGGCTGATGGACCTGGCCGAGATCGCCCTGGCCAACGGGGACCACAGCACGGCCATGAAGTGCTACGACCATGTGGTGGGCCTGGGGCGGCGCGACGGCCTGTACGCCCGGGCGCGCATCGGCCAGGTGCGCACCGAAATGGCGCGCCTCACCGCCATGGCCGACCCGCCCGCCACCGACCTTGCGGCCCTGCGCACCCGCTACGAGGCCACCCTGGACGAGCTGGGCCGCAGCAAGGCCACCCTGGAACTGATGGAGGACCTCGCCCGGGTGCAGGCCTTCTACCTCAACGACCGGCCCGCCGCCACCGCCCTGCTCGAGCAGGCCCTGGCCCTGCCCGACATCGATGCCGCCGCTCGCGGCCGCATCAAGCTCCAGCTGGGCGACGTGCACCTCTTCGACGGCGACATCTGGGAAGCCTCTCTGCTGTACAGCCAGGTGGACCTCGACTTCAAGCACGACGCCCTGGGCCACGAGGCCCGCCTGCGCAACGCCAAGGTGAGCTTCTACGCCGGCGACTTCCTGTGGGCCAAGGGCCAGCTCGATGTGCTCAAGGCCTCCACCTCCAAGCTGATCGCCAACGACGCCATGGAGCTCAGCCTGCTGATCAGCGACCATATCGGCGCCGACAGCAACAGCACGCCGCTTGCCCTCTTCGCACAGGCCGACCTGCTCACCTTCCAGCGCCGCTACGCCGAGGCCGTCACCGTGCTCGACAGCCTGGACCGCGCCCATCCCATGGACGGTATCGCCGACGACGTGCTCTTCCTGCGCCACCGCATCGCCCGCGACCGCAAGGCCCCGGCTGAGGCCGCGGGTTACCTGGAGCGCATCGTGGCCGAGCATCCATTGGACATCCTGGTGGACAACGCCCTCTTCGAACTGGGCCGGCTGTACGAGGATCAGCTCAAGGACCCGGCGAAGGCCATGACGTACTACGAGAAGCTCCTGTTCGACCAGCCCGGCAGCATCTTCGTGCCCGAAGCGCGCGCCCGTTTCCGCCGCCTGCGTGGCGACGCTCCGGACATCGGGCCGGCCGACGGCCCAACCGTTCCGCCCCAATGATCGTGTACAACGTGACGGTGAGCGTGGACGCCGAGGTGGCCGAGGAGTGGCTGCACTGGATGCGCACCGTCCATGTGCCCGACGTGATGGCCACCGGCCTCTTCCTGGACCATCGCATCATGCGCGTGCTGGCCGAGGACGAGGGAGGCCTCACCTATGCCGTGCAGTACACCTGCGCGGACATGGCCGCCTACGAGCGCTACCGCGAACAGCACGCCGCCCGGCTGCAGGCCGAGACGCACAAGCGCTATGGCCCGCGGCTCGCCGCCTTCCGCACCCTGCTGGAGGTGCTGCACACGGCCTGATCCGCGCCCGCCCGCCATGCACGTCCGCCCCAAGAAGCACCTGGGTCAGCACTTTCTCAAGGAGGACGCCATTGCCGCCCGGATCGTCGGTGCCCTCACCGGCCACGGCGGCTACCGGCATGTGCTGGAGGTGGGGCCGGGCACGGGAGCCCTCACCCGCCACCTGCTGCGCCGCACGGACATCACGCTCACGGCCATCGAGGTGGACACCGAGAGCCTGGCCCATCTGCGCGCCGAGCACCCCGGGCTGCGGCTCATCGAGGGCGATCTCCTGCAGGCGGACCTCGACGCGATCGGCGACGGTCCCTTCGCGCTGGTCGGCAACTTCCCGTACAACATCAGCACGCAGATCGTGTTCAAGGTGCTGGAGCACCGCCACCGCTGCACCGAGGTGGTGGGCATGTTCCAGAAGGAGGTGGCCGACCGCATCCGTGCCGCACCGGGCAGCCGGGTGTACGGCATCACCAGCGTGCTCGCACAGGCCTGGTACCGGGTGGAGCCGCTCTTCCTGGTGGAGCCCGGCTCCTTCATTCCCCCGCCCAAGGTGCGCAGCGCGGTGATCCGCATGCAGCGCAACGATACCACCCGTCTGGCCTGTGATGAGGGCGTGTTCCACCGCCTGGTGAAGGCCGCCTTCAACCAGCGGCGCAAGACCCTGGCCAACGCCCTGCGGCACTTCCCCGGGCTGGAGGGCGGCTTGCCGCCGGAGCTCGCCGGGCGCCGCGCCGAGCAGCTGTCCGTGGACGCTTTCGTGGCGCTGGCCGCCGCCGCCGGTGGCCCGCAGCGCTGAGCCAGCGGCCCCCCTTCGTAGCTTTGAGCGCCCCACCGCCGGGGCCTCCATGGACCACCCGCCCACATGTCGTTCGAGCTCACCAAAGGCTTGCTGGACCGCATCCAGAGCGATGTGGGCGTGGGCCGCGACCAGGACATCCTGGCCGTGCTCAGCGAGCTGCACCCCTCCGACATCGGGGGTGTGCTGGGCCGGCTGACCATCCACGAGGCGCGCTACGTGCTGCGCCTGCTGGAGGAAGAGACCGCCGCCGAGGCCATCCTGGAGCTCGACGAGGACCTGCGCGAACGCCTGCTGGAAGGGCTCACCAGCCAGGAGATCGCCGACAAGGTGATCGGCCACATCAGCTCGGACGACGCGGCGGACGTGATGGCCGACCTGTCCGAGGCCAAGGCCAAGGAAGTGCTCGACCTGCTCGACGATGAGGAGCAGGCCGACGACATCGAGGAGCTGCTCCGCTACCAGGAGGGCACTGCCGGCGCCCTGATGGCCAAGGAGCTCGTGAGCGTGCGCGCCGACGCCTCGGTGGCCCGCGCCATCGTGGAGATGCGCCAGCAGGCCGCCGGGGTGGACCATGTGTACACGGTGTACGTGGTGGACAAGGACGCCCGCCTGATCGGCATCCTCCCCCTGAAGGACCTGCTGTTCACCGCCGAGAGCACACGCACCCTCATCAAGCACATCTGCGAGACCGATGTCGCCCGTGTGCGGGTGGACACCCCGGCGGAGGAAGTGGTGAACGTCATGAAGAAGTACGACATCGTGGTGCTGCCCGTGGTGGACCGCGACGATCGCCTGGTGGGCCGCATCACCTTCGACGACGTGATGGACGTGATGCAGGAGGAGGCCGCCGAGGACTACCAGCTGGCCAGCGGTATCAGCGAGGACGTGGACGCCAGCGACAGCCCCATCGTGCAGACCCGGGCGCGCCTGCCCTGGCTCCTCATCGGCCTGGCCGGCGGTGTGCTCAGCTCGCAGATCATCGGCATCTACGAGGAGGAGCTGCGCATCGATCCCAAGATGGCCTTCTTCATGCCGCTGATCGCCGCCACCGCCGGCAACGTGGGTGTGCAGTCCAGCGCCATCGTGGTGCAGGGGCTCGCCGCCGGCACCATGCGCGACATGCAGGTGCGTGCCCGGCTGTGGAAGGAGCTGCGCGTGGCCATGATCACCGCCCTCATCTGCGGCTCCCTGATCTTCGCCGTCAACCTCGCCCTGAGCCAGCGGCAGGCCCTGAGCTATACGGTCAGCATCGCGCTGTGCTCGGTGATCCTCACCGCCGCCCTCTTCGGCACCCTCATCCCCCTGCTGCTCCACCGCATCAAGGTGGACCCCGCCCTGGCCACGGGCCCCTTCGTCACCACGCTCAACGACATCTTCGGCCTGCTCACCTACTTCACGGTGGGCCACATCATGTACGGCCTCTTCCCCTGACCATGCGGATCCACTTCCTGGACGAGGTCCATCCCGTGCTGGCGGAACGGCTCCGTGCCGAGGGCCATGTGTGCATCCCGCACGACGGTCCGCAGGCGGGCGTGCTCGACGGCTGCGAGGGCCTGGTGGTGCGCAGCCGTCCGGTCGATGCCGCCTTGCTGGGCCGCGCCCCCCGCCTGCGCTTCGTGGCCCGCGTGGGCTCCGGCCTGGAGAAAATCGACACGGCGGCCTGCAACGCAAGGGGCGTGGCCGTTCTCAACTCCCCGGAGGGCAACCGCGACGGGGTGGCCGAACACGCCGTGCTGCTCGTGCTGGCCCTGCTGCGCCACCTGCCCCGCGCCGACCGCCAGGTGCACAACGGGGTGTGGGCGCGCGAGGAGAACCGGGGCACCGACCTGCACGGCCTCACAGTCGGCATCATCGGCCTGGGCCACATGGGCCTGGCCTTTGCCGAGCGGCTCCGAGGCTTCGGGGTGCGCGTGCTGGGCCACGACAAGTACCGCCGCGGCCATGCCCCGCCCCACGTGGAGGAGTGCGACCTGGCCGTGCTGCAGCGCGAAAGCGACATCGTGAGCCTGCACCTGCCGCTCACGGCCGAGACCCGGCATTACGCCGATGCGCGCTTCCTGGTCGGCTTCACCAGGCCGATCTGGCTGGTGAACACCTCGCGCGGGCCCGTGCTCCACACCGTGGCCCTGCTCGATGCCCTCGACGGTGGCCGTGTGCGCGCGGCCGCGCTGGACGTGCTGGAGTTCGAGCGCCCCGACCTCTCCGGTCTGGACCCGGGGGAGGAGGCCCACGTGCTGGAACGCCTGCTGCGCGACGATCGTGTGATCCTCACCCCGCACATCGCCGGCGTCACCCGGGAGGGCCGCCTCAAGATGGCCCTCGTGCTCGCCGAAAAGATCCTCACCCGCTTCCCCCATGCCGCACCTTAGGGCCCTCCCCGCCTTCGCCCTCCTGCTCCCCGCCTGCATGTCCACCGCCCCCGAACCACCCGAAGTGTACGGCCACCGCGGTTGTCGCGGCCTGGAACCGGAGAACACCATCGCCGCCTTCCAGCACGCCGCGCGGCTGGGATGCAGCTGGCTGGAGCTCGATGTGGTCCTTACCGGGGATGGGCACGTGCTGGTGAGCCATGAGCCCTGGATGGACCATCGCATCTGCAAGGGACCGGACGGTGAGGTCCTCACCGAGGATCTGGGCCGTGCCTTGAACATCCATCGCATGACGCTCGCCCAGGCGCAGGATTGCGATTGCGGCTCGCTCGTCCATCCCGACTTCCCCGACCAGGAGAACCGCCGTGCCCGCAAGCCCACCCTGGCCGAGGTGGTCGAGGCCATGGAGGAGCTCATCCTCGCCGAAGGGGTGGGGCCGCTCTCCTACAACATCGAGATCAAGAGCGATCCGGCGTGGTACGGCATGTACCAGCCGGGACCGGACACCCTGGCCGCCGCCGTGGTCGCGGCCGTCACCGACCTGCACCTCGGCGCCAACTGCATGCTGCAGAGCTTCGACCCCGCCGTGCTGGAGGCCGTGCACACGCTGGACCCCGGCCTGCGCACCGCGCTGCTGGTGGAGGCGGGCACCGACCCGGACGTGGAGCTGGCCCGGTTGAGCTACGTCCCCGAGGTGTACAGCCCGCACTACTCCCTGGTGAACGCCACCGTGGTACGGTCGCTCCAGCAGCGGAACATCGGGGTGGTGGTGTGGACCGTGAATGAGGAGGCCGATATCCGCCGCATGGTGGCGCTGGGGGTCAACGGCATCATCAGCGATTTCCCGGACCGCGTGCTGCGGGTGCTGGAGGAGGAAGGCTGATCAGGGCTTCAGCACGAAGCGGGCGGTAGTGCGGCTGCGCTGCTCCAGGAGCACCTCCTTGCCCGTGGTGAGCGCCGCCAGCGTGGCCTCGTCATGGTGGCGCACCGTCACCAGCTCGCACCCTTCGTTGTAGCGCACCTCATAGCCCTTGCCCAGTTCCACGATCAGCTGCCGGCTGCGCGGCGTGTCGTCCACCACCACGCTGAAGGCCAGCGCGCTGTTCTGCATCAGGTCGATGCGGACGTTGTGCTGCGCGAAGAGCCAGAAGATGCCGCTGAGGTTCTCCTCCACGATGAAGCTGAGGTCGCGCGGCGTGATGCTGATGAGCAGCTGCTTCGGCTTCACAATGAACGATGGGACCAGCGAGTCGTTGTCGCCGCGGTCGTCGATGGTGCTGCCGGGCGCGTCCAGGTCGATGAAGGAGCGGACGTAGAGCGGGATCCGCTTCCGTTGCAGGGGCTGGAGCGTGCGCGG
Organism: Bacteroidota bacterium; assembly: GCA_014584605.1. Taxonomy (GTDB): domain Bacteria; phylum Bacteroidota; class Bacteroidia; order Flavobacteriales_F; family PHOS-HE28; genus PHOS-HE28. Next base: position 8,734 of record JACTMO010000018.1, read on the forward strand.
GTGGATCACGCTGGCGCCGAAATAGCTGAGCTCGATGGCCTCGCGGTAGCTGATGTGGCTGAGCAGCCTGGTGTCCGGGAAGCGCTTGGGGTCCGCATTGAACATGCCGGGCACGTCCTTCCAGATGGTCACGCTCTCCGCGCCGAGCAGATAGGCGAAGATGGCCGCGCTGAAGTCCGACCCTTCGCGTCCGAGCGTGGTGGTCCTTCCGTCGGCCGTGCGGCCGATGAAGCCCTGGGTGAGCACACGGCCCGGGGTATTGTGGAACAGCGGCCCGAGGTAGCGTGCGGCCAGGTTCTCGCAGGCCTGCCAGTCCACCTTCGCGGCCCGAAAGCCCGCATCGGTCCGGACCACCGTACGCGCGTCCAGCCAGGTGTTGGCGATGCCGACGTGCCTCAGGTGCGCGCTCACCACCAGGGTGCTCCAGAGCTCGCCCATGGAGACCATGCGGTCGTAGTCCTCGTCCGCACGACCGCCCGGACGTTGCGCCAGGGCCCGCTCCAGCTCGCGGAACGAGACCTTCAAGGCATCCTGTGCTGCCGCATCACCGGGGGCGACCTCCTCCAGGACCGCCAGATGCGCCGTGCGGAGCGTCTCCGTCCGGCCTTTGGCGTCGCCTCCCTGCGCATGGGCCTGCACCACCTCCTCCAGGGCGTTGGTGGTCTTGCCCATCGCGCTCACCACGATCAACAGGTCGTCCTTGGGATAGTGCCCCAGCACGCGCGCCACGTTGCGCACGCCCCCGGCGTCCTTCACCGATGCTCCACCGAACTTGAAGACCTTCATGGTTGAATGCGTCGTGGGTCGCAAGTCGCCTGAGTCGTTAGCCCTGTGGGCAGCCTGTTGAGCAAGCTGCTACAGGAATTTCTTCGGGTTGTTCGCCATGAAGTTGAGCAAGCTACCGACCTCCTCGGCGAGGGCATACAGGTCATCATGCTCCTTCTGTTTGAGATACTCGCAAGCCAATGCGAAGTCCAACCAGACCTGGGTCTCGCAAAGCTCCGTTTCACAATCGTTCAGCTTGGCCTCGAAATACTTCTGCGACCGGCGTCGGCGATAAGCCTCGGCCAAGTTGGTGACCACCGACCTCGAGCTCCGGCGGATCTGGTCCGTCATGCTATACTGCTCCTCCTTCGGGAACTTCTTGGTCCGGTGGAAGATGGCCATCGAGAGCTTGAAGCCTTTCTGGTATGCGAAGAGGTCTTGCACCTTACCCATGGTCATTGCGTTTGATGGTTTCAGCGAACCTACCATGGAAACTGCCTCACATCCAACTGACTCCCGACTCATTCAGACTCAGTGGACTCCCGACTCATCTAAACTTAGCCGACTCCCGACTCAGCGGACTCCCGACTCAGCGGACTCAAGACTCAACGGACTCAAGACTCATCTAGACTTAGCCGACTCCCGACTCAGCGGACTCCCGACTCATTCAGACTTATCGGACTTCCAGCTCATCCCCCGTTCCCCACCAGTCGCTCGATATCCTCCCGCGTCATCCTCCCGTTCACCCATTTCGGGTCGAAGGTCGCACCCAGGCGTACATAGAACCGCATGGCCTCCGTGTTCCAATCGAGCACCTGCCAGAGCATGTGGTGGTGACCCTGGTCCAGCGCGAACGCTGCGCAGGCCTTGAACAACCGTTCACCCACGCGCCTCCCGCGCGCCGCCTCCGTCACCACAATGTCCTCCAGGTAGAGGCAGCGCCCCCGCCAGGTGGAGTAGCGCTCGTAGCACACGGCCATTCCCAGGAGACCCGAAGGGGCTCCCGGCTCAGCGGACTCAGTGGACTCATTCGACTCCGTGGACTCCCGACTCCTCTCCTCCGCCACCCAGCCGAACCAGACCGGTCGCGGCCCGAAACCCGCATCACGCATCTCTCCTTCGGTGACCGTCACCGCCTCGGGTTCCTTCTCGAAAAGGGCGAGCTCCCGCACCAGTTCCAGCATCCGCGGCACATCGCGTGCCTCGGCCCTTCGAATGACGAGGTTCATGCACACAAAGAAAGCAGCACCGCATCTTTGCGGCATGCCCGATATCAAGACCCTCTCCGAGTTCATCGTGGAACGCCAGGCCGACTTCCCGGGCTCCACGGGTGAGCTGAGCAGCCTGCTCACCGCCTTCCGCCTGGCCGCCAAGATCGTGAACCGCGAGGTGAACAAGGCCGGTCTGATGGCCGACATCCTCGGCGCGGAGGGTACCGAGAACGTGCAGGGCGAGGCCCAGCAGAAGCTTGACGTGTACGCGAACAACCTCTTCATCCGCATGATGCGGACCCAGGGCGCGGTATGCGCCGTGGCCAGCGAGGAGAACGAGGACATCGTGCACTTCGACAACGGCGGCAAGTACGTGGTGACGATGGACCCGCTCGACGGCAGCAGCAACATCGATGTGAACGTGAGCATCGGCACCATCTTCAGCATCTACAAGCGGGTCAGCACCGGGCCGAAGGCGACGCTGGAGGACTTCCTGCAACCAGGGAGCGCACAGGTGGCGGCCGGCTACATCGTTTACGGCAGCAGCACCATGCTCGTGTACACCACGGGCCACGGGGTGAACGGCTTTACGCTCGACCCCAGCATCGGCACCTTCTGCCTGAGCTATCCGGACATGAAGACGCCCACCGACGGCAAGATCTACTCCATCAATGAGGGCAACTGGTACGAGTTCAGCGAGGGCGTACGCAGCTACCTCGATGCGTGCAAGCAGAAGAAGATGAGCGCCCGCTACATCGGCAGCCTGGTGGCCGACTTCCACCGCAACCTGCTCAAGGGCGGCATCTACCTCTACCCGGGCACGCAGAAAGCCCCGAAAGGCAAGCTGCGCCTGCTGTACGAGGCCAACCCGCTGGCCTTCATCGTGGAGCAGGCGGGCGGCATGGCCACGGATGGCACCACCCGCGTCCTGGACCTGAAGCCCACGGAGCTGCACCAGCGCTGCCCTTTGTACATCGGCAGCAAGGCCATGGTGGAGCAGGCGATGAAAGCATGAGCGAACGCTTCACCACCACCTTTCGTGTCCTGAACCTGTGCGCCAGTGAACAGCGGGCTTCTACTCTGATCACAGCCGCTCGATCACAGTGTGCCGCTTGACCAATGACCCGCGATCCAGCCGGAACCACAGCGTTGGGCGACAGGCGTAGCGCCATCCTGAACTGGTTCACGACCCAAGGGTTCACCAGGGCATGTTTTGATCATGGCAAGCTGCGCGTGACCACCGATAGGATGGGTGAGACCATTGTGTTCAGGTTGGATGAGCGATCGAGTTATGATACCTTTTTCAAGGAAACGAGCGAAGGAGGCTTGATCGTCTTCGAGGTCAGGGCCGATGGTGAGCGCATCGTGTGGGAAGGCTATTGCCCGCTGCTGCTGTTCGGGATCTGGAGCAGAAAGCTGGCGTTCCAACCTGGCGCACGCGCACCGTTCCGGTACCGCGATGAGGGCCACCGCCTTGCCATGGCATTTTCCACCTTTGCGCAGGACCTCGGAAGCACCGTTCGTTGAACCATGGACGTCACCACCTTCCTTCTCCTCTTCCGCGGCGTGGGCGGCCCCGTACAACTACCCGTGGCCGAACTGCGTGCCGGGCTCACCAAGGCCGGGTTCAAGCATGCCACCACCTACATCAACAGCGGCAACGCCCTGGTGCGCAGCGCGCTCCCCCGCGAGGATACCCTGGCCAAGGTGGCCGAGCTCTGCCGGAAGAAGTTCAGCTACGAGCGGCCCATCTTCATCCCCACCGCTGCGGAATGGGCCGAGGTGGTGAAGCGCCACCCCTTCCCGCAAAAAGCCGAGGGCAAGCATGTGCATGCCGTGCTGTTGTCGGCGATGCCCAAGCCGGAAGCCGTGAAAACCTTACAAGCCTTGGCCGTTGGTGATGAGGAATTGAAGGTGATGAAGCAGGCCATCGGACCCTACCACCTGTGCTACCTGCACACCCCGCACGGCTTCGGCACCAGCAAGCTGGCGGAGAAATTCGACAAGGGCATCGGCGTGGTGAACACCGCCCGCAACTGGAACACCGTGCTGAAGATGCACGAACTGGCGCAGGGGCTGGAGGGAAAGTGATCCGCCCCGGCCGCCTCAATCCTCCAGAACGCCGAACTTGCCTTGCGCGAATTCGTTCATGGCCTCCTGGATCTCGTCGTGCGTGTTCATCACGAAAGGGCCGTAAGCCGCGATGGGCTCATCGATCGGCTCGCCGCTCATCACCAATACCACGGCGTCGGTGGCAGCTTTCACGGTGAAGTCGGTGCCGTCGTTGGCCATCAGTACGAAATGGTCCGTGGGCACGGCGTTACCATTCACTTCCACTTGGCCCTCGATCACCAGTAGCGCCGTGTGCCAGCTGGCCGGGCGGTGCAGCGCCACTTCCGCGCCCGCCTTGGCGCGAATGTTCAGCAGGTCCAGCGGCGTGAAGCTGCTGGCCCCGCCCTTGGTGCCGGCGTACTCCCCGGCGATCACTTCCACCTCCCCGAGGCCACTGGCCAGCGCATGGCGCGGCATGGCGGCCTTGGTGATCGCCTGGTACTTCGGTGCGCTCTTCTTGTCCTTGGCGGGCAGGTTCACCCAGAGCTGCACCATGTGGAAATCGCCGCCTGCGCGGCTGAACGCTTCCTCGTGGTATTCCTTGTGAAGCACACCGCTGGCGGCGGTCATCCATTGCACTTCGCCCTCGCCGATCACCCCGCCGCCGCCACTGCTGTCGTGGTGCGCCACGCGGCCCTTGTAAGCGATGGTCACCGTCTCGAAGCCCTTGTGCGGGTGCACGCCCACGCCACGCGGGGTTTCCGAGGGGCTGAACGCGACGGGTGCGTTGTAGTCCAGCAGGATGAAAGGGCTCATGCGGCGCATGGTGATGCCGCTGCCGGGTATGAAGTTGTGTACGCGGAAGCCGTTGCCCACCATGTGCGGCGCGGGCGGCGCGATGATCCGTTCGATGCTTCTCGTTCTCATGGTCGAGCGGTTCCGATGAACCGGTGGCGTGCCGTCAGCAAGCGCCGTGCCAGTTATTTTCCATGGCAAATATCTGCCGAAATGGGCTGGTTGACTTGATCGGCTGTCGATCTGGCGGAGGCTCGGATCGTCTGCCTTCGATCAACGCAGCTCCATGCGCTCTGCCCGCTCGTTGATCAACGTCCGGTATCGCTCCTTCAGGTCCTCCGGCACAAAGCCCAGGGGGATGAGATCCATCCACTTCGGCAGCGCCTTCTTCATGCGGTTGAAGAGGTTGAGGATGGCGCGCTCGTTCAATCCCGCCGCGCGCATGGCCACCTCGAAGTCGACGCGGGTGAGCTTGCTCTTACGACCATTGAGGGTGAGTGCGAGTTCTTCCGTTTCGTTGATGAGCAACGTGGATGGCACCAGGTCGTAGGCGGGGCTCAGGTTGTAGTGGCCGCTGGCATCCTTCAGTAAGGAGAAGTTCTTCAGGTGCATGTCGGCGTTGCCGGTGAGGAAGCTGAAGAGCACTTGTTCATAGAACACGGTCACATCCAAGGTCGGATTCGCCGTGAAGCGCGCGATGGCCTTCGCGATCTGCTCGTGCGAGCCACGGTACTTATGCTCCGTCATGCGCTCGGTGAGCTGGCACATATCCTCCATGTGCAGCTTCATCATGCGCTTGCCGCCCGGCCTGCCCACACGGTCCACGCGGCGTGTCACATACGCGAGAGCGCCATCCTGCATGCGGATCAGCCCGTGCGGAACGGTCGTTATCCCTGCGATCCGCGCCAAGTGCATCGTAAGGTCCTCCAACTCCACCAGATGCGGATAGCTGGTCGAGGCGGGCTTCAGTATGTGGCTGCCCCACACGCCCAGGATGGTGAACCGGTCCGGAACGTTCTTCGCTGCGCTACGCAACAATCCAAGGGACAGTTTGCTCTGCACGCCCGCCACGGTGGCGCTGCGCAACACGCTTTGTTCCGCGAGTTCCAGTATGTCCTGTTCTACGAACGGAAGTTGCGGCGGCACCGGCGTTCCGAACAGCTTCCGGCTGCACTTCGGATGGTAGGACACCTCCCCCGCACCGAGCTTCCGATAACATCCAAGGCACGTTTCAGCGGACATCAGCCTGCGCATTATCGAGCGGCTCGATGCTCACCGCACCGATGGGGTCCTTGCAACACACGAGCAACAGGCCCATGCGATCTCGCGCGTTCACTTTCCAGCTCTTCTCCGCGATGTTCAGCAACCAACCCTCGGGGATCAGGCCATCGAAGAAGGGAAAGAGCTCCTTGCTGCGGAAGGGCGCTTCCTGCAACGGCAGCGTGAGGCTCACCGGCTCCGCGCCTTCCCTGCCGATGTAGTTGGGCCGGTAGCTGAAGACGTACTCGCGATCCTCTTCCCCAAGGATCCCGACCCATTCATCGCGCAGAAGCACTTTAGCCGTTCGCATCGCCGAGGTTGTTGCGGTCCATGGGCACCGGCCCCAGTTCATGGCCGAAGAGACGAAGCACGTCGTTCACCTTGTCCACGCGCAGGGTGGGTTTGCCAGCCTCCAACTCGCGGAGGAAGCGCAAGCCCACCCCGGCCTTGTCGGCCAGTTGAGGCTGGGTCAGTTTCAACGACTTGCGGCGCTTGGCCACAAACTGAGCGAGTGATTCTGCACTCATTGGATACCCTTTCGGGTGCAATATAGGTTGAAGTGGAGAAATTTCAACGAAAAAACACCCGAAAGGGTGCTATTATGCCGAAATTTTCATGAAGCAGGCTATCGTATACCCGGACGGGTGCATATACATCTGTTCAGGTTGGATAAACCCGATAGGGTACACGGATGATGGATTGATGCGAACAGGATGGCAGATCCGCCCCGAACGGGTACGCACAGGCCCCGACCAGTGCCGGGCGACCGGCGCGGCACCTTCGCACCCGTTCCCGAACCCGATGCCCGCGCTGTGCGGTATTGGGTATTGGGGTGTTGAATATATTGCCAACCCCAATACCATTTCTCCAATGAGCCAAGACGCACATGTCATTCAATGTAGGTAAACGGACGGCCACGCTCTACCAGTTCACCGGCAAGGTCGTGAACGCCTCGAAGAACATGGAGACGCGCGTAAGTGGCGGTGGTGGAGGTGGCTTCACATACCAAGGCACAGGAGGGAGCGCCCCGGTCAACATCACGTCCACCACGGTAGTGCATGACCAGCTCTTCATCCAGAACAAGGACGGCGAAGAACGCTCGCTTCAGTTGCAAGGCTTCGACCTCGCCGTGCGCGAGGGCAATATCGTGACCGCCGTATGGGCCATCCCCGAAGGCAAAACGGAAGGTCCCTACATCGCCATCATCAACCACTCCACGAACAATAGGTTCGTAAATGATGCGAAGGTCAAAGAAGTCGTGTACAAATGCACCCGACCGATCAACATCGATAACAATGCACTTGGTTATTTGGTATTAGCCGTGCTAGGCATCGGCCTCGCCGCATTAACCGCCGGCATTGGCCTTGTCGCCCTCATTGGCTATGCCATTTACTATGAATGGTCCATTGTCCGCCCGAAAGTGAAGGAGCTGAAGGCGCATATTCAGGTTCCCAAGCCGGAGCTTTGGTAGGGGCATGATGCCTTTTCGATTCGCTTGAGGCAGTAGCTATACGTGGCTCCTGGAAATCGCCGCCCGAGCGGCTGAACGCTTCCTCGTGGTATTCCTTGTGAAGCACACCGCTGGCGGCGGTCATCCATTGCACTTCACCCTCGCCGATCACCCCGCCGCCGCCACTGCTGTCGTGGTGCGCCACGCGGCCCTTGTAGGCGATGGTCACCGTCTCGAAGCCCTTGTGCGGATGCACGCCCACCCCGCGTGGAGTCTCTGAAGGCGTGAACGCGACAGGTGCGTTGTAGTCCAGCAGGATGAACGGGCTCATGCGGCGCATGGTGACGCCGCTACCGGGGATGAAGTTGTGCACGCGGAAGCCGTTGCCCACCATATGGGGTGCGGGCGGTGCGATGGTCCGTTCGATGCTTCGGGTTGCCATGGCCTTTATCCTGATCCCTGCGTTCTGGTATGGCTTGCCAGCAATTGCCGTACCTGTCGACTTCCACGCCTAAAAACGGCCGGAATGAGCCGAAAAGGACTGACGGCTGCCGATCTGGCTGTGGCCAATTCCGGCGTTTCGCTACTTCAACCCTGCTTTGGTCGCCGGTACCCTGACCCGTACCATTCGGTACAGGATTCCTTCCAGGAATGGCACAACCTACACCGCGCGTGCACCCATATCGGCCTTCGCCCTGCGCTGGGCCTGTTCACATTTCGGTACCTTTACCGATGAACTGATGGTCCAACCCATTCAGTTGCGCTTTTTCACCACTTTCAACCTCCTCCAATGGCCATCCGATACGCCCACTACGGCTTTCTGTGCACCACAGCGCTGTTATCCACCGCCTTGCACGCACAGGTCCTCACCGATTTCGAGGACGGCCTCATCGATCAGTGGCTCGTGGAGGCCGATGGTGTACCGTCGCTCTCCACAACGGGGAACCCGGGCAACTGCGTGCGCGTAACGGACCATGCCGTCGGGGTCATCAACCAGATGGTGCTGCCATGGGCCTACACCGGCGATTGGTCGTCGGCACAATCGAATGATTCGCTCACCTTCGACCTCTATGCGCACGAGATCAGCGGCGGTCCCCTGCAAACGCAGAACCTGCCCCTGATCACGCTCTCCGGACCGGGCGGCACAGCCGTAGCCTATATCGACACGGTACCGCTGTTCGACACCTGGCAGCACTTCAACATCGCCTTGGACAGCGCCTCCTGGATCGTGACCGGCAGCTGGACCGCTCTGCTCGCAGAAGTGCAGACGGTGAAGATCCGTACTGAATTCATCTCCGGCAGCGAATGGGTGCAGCTCGACAATGTGGAACTCTCGATCTCGCCGCTCATCGAACCGCTCATCGGTACCATCTGCTCCACGTGGGACACCGTGAATTTCTACGACGGTTGGAGCTTCCAGGACGTGGGCAGCATCCAGGTGAGCATGACCCAGGGCAACCCGCCGGGATCCGTGCGCATGGGCGACGCAGCGAATGCGCTCACCAATGCCGTGGCCGCCCCGAAGTTCAGAGGCGACTGGTCGGACTTCGACGTACAAGGCGTTATGCGCTTCGATCTCTTCCTCGAGACCAGCAGTTCCAACTACTTCGAGAAGGAATACCTCGTTCGCCTCAGCGGACCGGGCGGCGTGGCGCGCTACACCACCACCGATTCGATCACCGCGCTCACCACCAACCAATGGTACACGCACGAGATCCCCATCGATGCAGGCAGTTGGGAAATGCTATCCGGCAGTTGGAGCGCACTGCTCGACTTCGTGTCCGAGATCAGGCTGGACCTGGAGTTCATCGACGGCACCAACGAAGTGATCTTCCTGGACAACTTCTGCCTGGAAACGGACATCAACACCGCCACAACGGACCTTGTTGGAACCATCACAGTGGCCTTCCCGAACCCTTCCAGCGGGCAATTCACCCTGCAAGCCTGTAGCCGCGGAGGGATCCGGGCTTTCCATGTGGTGGATGCCATTGGCCGCGTGGTAATGGCACGAACTGTGGCGAATGCCTCGGCACCGGTCGAAGTTGACCTGGGCACCCAAGCCAAGGGCTTGTACACCATACAGGTCCACCACAGCGACGGGACCAGCAGCATCACTCGCATGCTCGTGGAGTGAGCATCTGACCTTTTCGGCGGCACCAGCAAGTACGGCCTGCTTTCTCCAGCCCGGCCGGGATACCGGCTACCTTCGCACCCGTTCCCGAGCCCGATGCCCGCGATGTGCGGCACCGGGTTTCGGGCGTTTCAGCGTCCATGTCCATCACCTCCCTCCCCGACCTCCTTTCCCTCTACCGTTCCGACGCCCGCGTAGCCCGCGTGGCCGATGGCCTGCGCGACAAGTCCGCACGCGTGCAGATCGCCGGGACCATCGGCTCCGTGCAGGCGCTCATCGCCAACGCCGTGATCGAGAAGCGTGGCGGCGTGCATGTGTTCGTACTCACCGACCGGGAAGAGGCCGCGTATTTCCTGAATGATCTGGAGGCTTTACGGAACGCGGGGGGGGAAAGTGAAAAGGGTGAAAAGGGTGAGAAAGGTGAAAAGGCAAGAGAAAGTAAAGCGCAGGAACAGGACCTCTTCTTCTTCCCCGCTCCTTCCCGTTCCCCGTACGATCCCGACGGGCACCACGACGCCGAGCGGGTGACGCGCACGGAAGTGCTGGAGGCGCTGATGAAGGTGAATAGTAACCAGCGAACGGTAAATGTCGATCCCCTCCAATCACCAACCACCAATCACCAATCACCAATCACCAACCACCAATCACCCGCCAAACTCATCATCACCTACCCCGATGCTCTCATCCCCCTTGTGATCAGCAAAGAGGAGATGCAGAAGAACACCCTCGCCATCAAGCGCAACGAGGAACTGCCCATCGACACGCTGGAGGAATGGCTGAACGAGACCGGCTTCGCGCGCGTGGAGTTCGTGTACGAGCCCGGCCAGTTCAGTGTGCGCGGCGGCATCGTGGACGTGTTCAGCTACGGCAGCGACAAGCCGTACCGCATCGAGCTGTTTGGCGATACTGTGGAGAGCGTGCGCCGCTTCGATCCGCAGGACCAGCTCACCGTGGAGTTCCTGGCCGAGGCCGTGATCGTGCCCGATCTGCAGGACGAGGACATCGCGCGGCAGCAGAACTTCTTCGCACAACTACCAGAGGACAGCGTGCTCTGGCTGCGCGACCTGCAGGCCATCGGCGATGCGGCCAAGAAACAGTTGAAGCTGCTGGGCGAGGCGTATGCGAAGCTCAGCGACCGCGAAAAGCACCCCACACCGCAGGAACTGCTCGCCACGGACACGGACCTGATCAAGGGGACGCTGGGGTTCAGAAAGGTGTTCTGGGCGGGCTCAGTTCACCACAGAGGCACAGAGGGCACGGAGAATGCGAAGGGTGAATGGTCGATTGGTGAACAGGAGAATGCACGCGACGCATCAGGTCCATTCACCAACTCCCATTCACCATTCACCAAACCAAGTGAGCAGACACGCACACCAGACCACCATGCTCAGACTTCGGTTGACTTCTCCCTCCGCCCCCAACCCGCCTTCGCGAAAGAATTCAAAGTGCTCAGCGGCGACCTGCACAACAAGCAGAACGCGGGCTACACCAACCTCATCGCCTGCAACAGCGCCAAGCAGAGCGAACGCCTCTACACCATCTTCAACGACATGGAGCACGAGGTGGCCTTCACCCCACTGGTGCTCGACCTGCACGAAGGCTTCATCGATCCTGAGCTGAAGCTTGCGCTCTACACCGATCACCAGATCTTCGAGCGTTACCACCGCTTCCGGCTGAAGGAAGGCTTTCGGAAGAACTCCCAGGCGCTCACGCTGAAGGAGCTGACGCAACTGAAGCCCGGCGACCTGGTGGTGCACATCGACCACGGCGTGGGCGTCTTCAGCGGGCTGGAGAAGATCGATGCCGGCGGATCCATGCAGGAAGCGATCCGCTTGATCTACCGCGACAACGACGTGCTGTACGTGGGCATCCACAGCCTGCACCGCGTGAGCAAGTACAGCGGCGAGGAAGGTGGCAAGGCACCGAACATCAGCAAGCTCGGCAGTCCCGCGTGGAAGAACCTGAAGGAGAAGACCAAGGCGAAGGTGAAGGCGCTGGCCTTCGACCTGATCAAGCTCTACGCCCAGCGCAAGAGCAAACCGGGCTTCGCCTACCAGCCGGACAACTACCTGCAGCACGAGCTGGAGGCCAGCTTCATCTATGAGGACACGCCCGACCAGCTGAAGGCCACGCAGGACGTGAAGCGCGACATGGAAAAAGCCACGCCCATGGACCGACTGGTCTGCGGCGACGTGGGTTTCGGCAAGACGGAAGTGGCCATCCGTGCCGCGTTCAAGGCGGCATGCGACGGAAAGCAGGTGGCCGTGCTGGTGCCCACCACCATCCTCGCCTTGCAACATTGGAAGAGCTTCTCCGCCCGCATGAAGGGCCTGCCCGTGCGCGTGGACTACATCAACCGCTTCCGCACATCCGCCCAGCAGACGCAGATCCTCAAGGACCTGAAGGAAGGCAAGATCGACATCCTCATCGGCACGCACCGCTTAGTGAGCAAGGACGTGGTGTGGAAGGACCTCGGCCTGATGATCATCGACGAGGAGCAGAAGTTCGGCGTGAACGTGAAGGATAAACTGAAGACCCTGCGCGCCACGGTGGACACGCTCACCCTCACGGCCACGCCCATCCCGCGCACCCTGCAGTTCAGCCTCATGGGCGCGCGCGACCTCAGCATCATCAGCACGCCGCCGCCCAACCGCTATCCGGTGAGCACCATGCTGCAACCGTATGACGAGGTGACCATCCGCGGCGCCATCGAATACGAACTCTCGCGAGGCGGCCAAGTGTACTTCCTGCACGACAAGGTGAAGAACATCGAGTTCATCGCCGACATGATCCGCAAGCTGGTGCCCGGTGCGCGGGTGGGCGTGGGCCACGGTCAGCTCGAAGGCCACAAGTTGGAGGAGGTGATGCTCGACTTCATCGAGGGCAATACCGATGTGCTCGTGTGCACCACCATCGTGGAGAACGGCCTGGACATCCCGAACGCCAACACGATCATCGTGAACGAGGCGCAGAACTTCGGCCTTAGTGATCTGCATCAATTGCGCGGTCGCGTCGGACGGAGCAACAAGAAGGCCTATTGCTACCTGCTCGCACCGAGCCCGCACCTGTTGCCCGACCTCTCGCGCAAACGCCTGCAGGCCATCGAGCAGTTCAGCGACCTGGGCAGCGGCATCCACATCGCCATGAAGGACCTCGACATCCGCGGCGCGGGCGACCTGCTTGGCGCGGAGCAGAGCGGCTTCATCAACGACATCGGCTTCGAGACCTACCACAAGATCCTGGAAGAGGCCGTGCGCGAACTGAAGGACGAGCACTTCAAGGAGCTCTTCGCCGACGCGCAGGACCATTCGCTGGCACGGGGATCACGCCGCGACCAGAGCGACGACTGCATCATCGAGACCGACCTCACCATGCTGATCCCCAACAGCTACGTGAGCGAGACCGCCGAACGTCTCGCGCTTTACCGCCGCCTCGACGACATCAAGGACGAAGCG
>JACTMO010000076.1 GCA_014584605.1 Bacteroidota bacterium
AAGGAGGGCAAGGGCCACATCACCCTCACCGTGGAGCCGCGCGGCGACCAGCTCCTGTGGATCATCGAGGACGACGGCGTGGGCCGCAACGCCCCCAAGACCGCCGCACCCGAGCAGCCCACCAAGAAGACCTCCCTGGGCACGGCCATCACCCGCAGCCGACTCGATCTGGTGCAGAAGCAGCACGGCGGCCACGCCGGCTTCCGCTACGTGGACCGCCCCACCGGCACCCGCGTGGAGGTGGAGATGCCGCTGCTGAGGGACGCGTAGACTCAACTCCCCTCCTGCGCGTGGATCGCTCCACGCGCCGAACAAGGAGGGGCTGGGGGAGGCTTCAACTCAGAAAACACGCCATCTCTCCTTCAGCGGTAACCACCCCGTTCCCCTCCTTGCCGGGCCCGGCGGAGCGGTCCGCCGGACAGGAGGGGCCTTCATACCGTTCAATTCCCCTCCGCGTGTGTCGTTGTCCACTGCCGCCGTCAGGTCGCCTCCCATCTTTCTTCCTGGCTCTTCCTCCTTGCTCCTTCCTCCCTCCTGCTCCCGCCCTGCGGGAAGGCCGGGTAACATCGACCTGTACCGCCCTGCGGGATGATCTTCTGACCCACGCATTTTTCCCCTGTTCGGGATCTCTGGAATTGCATAACGCCTGCCGCCGACCACCAATGGCGGAGGCGTTGATCCTCGGTCCAGGGCCCTCGCCCGGAGCGGACGGGCCGGGTTTTATTCCCGGGTACAGAGGCAGGCAGGCAGGCGGAGCCCGCATCGGGTAGGATCAGGTCCGTGCGGGATGGTGCGTCGGCTCATTCTACAGCTCGCGGCCAACAGATAATTTCCCACCGCGATGACGCATGAGGAACAGCAGCGGTTGGACCTGGAGCACCGCACCGGGCGCATGGGCGACCAGAAGGCCCGAGCCACCCTGGGGTGGAGCGAGGACCAGTACCGGACCGTGCGCGATGCGCTGGTGGACCAGGGCCTGCTGGTGCAGGGGGCGGGCAGGGGTGGAAGCGTGTGGAAAGGGCACCGGCTCGCGGAGAGGATCATAGAAGTGGTATAGGTGCAGAGCGATGGAACACCCGGAACAACTTCTGGCATACTGTAAGGCGAATGACCGCGTGTGCCCTCAGCCCCAATGTTGGAATAAGCTATGGAACATGCCGCCCGGCAATAGGCGCAAGGGCGCCGGCTTGGAGCCACCGCTGCCGCTGATCCGGGCAGCCTGGTGGGACACACCGCTCCTGAGCAAGGTGCCTCGGTTCCAGGAGCACGTCCATTGGGCAGCGGGGCACGGGGCGCAGGAAGAGGTCGGTGCCTTTCTGCGAAGCCTGCCCGAAGATCAGTGGCACCACGGGAACGATCAGCATCTTATCCTGCAACGCCCACACCGCACCATGCCCGACAAAGAAATCTACAGCACGCGCCTGCGCGCAGGCCGCAGGACCTACTTCCTGGATGTGAAGGAGGGCGACGACGGCCATGCCTACCTGAAGATCACGGAAAGCCGCAAGACCGGTGAGGCCTTCGAGCAGAGCCGCATTGTGGTGGACAAGGAGCATGCGGAGGACCTGCTTGAGAGCATGGCGGATGCCGTGCGGCGCTTGATGGCCCAGCAGTTCAAGAAGGAACCGGTGCCCGTGGAGAAGGACAAGGCGTACAGCGTGGAGGAGAAGCGCGAGAAACACCCGCAAGCCTACGCGCGCTGGACCAAAGAAGATGATGTGCGCCTGGAGCAGTTGTTCTGCGGAGGGAAGAAGAACAAGGAGCTGGCCGTGATCTTCGGGCGTGATCCAGGGGCGATCGCCGCCCGCATCAAGAAGCTCGAGCTCCGGGAGAAGTACGGCAGGTGACGATGGGCGGGTCGGCTGGCCATACCGAACGGGTCCGGATGCCGGGGAGATGGATCGGGCTGGTGCTCATCGCCATCCCCTTGATCATCCACGCCCAACGCCCAGGTGGGGCGGCGGACCTGCAAGTCCGCTTCGACCATGCGCTGACCTTAAGCGACAGTCTACAACGCACTGAACCGCGCCAGGCACTCCATTGGGCGCGGGAGGCCCGGTGGCTGGCCGGTCGGTTGGGCGACGATAAGATGGGCCAGGCTCACGAGAGGCTGGCGCGCGCTTACATGGAGCTGGCGGAGCTGGACACGGCCATGGCCCATGCGGATTCGGCGATCCTGGCCGCGAAGGCGACGACAGCCACCGTGGCCCTTGATCGTGCCGAGCGCATGCAGGGTGAGGTGTACCTGCGGATGGGCGATCTGGTGAGCGCGGTGGAGCACCTGGAGGCGGCCCTGGACGGAGCCACCCGGCGCGGCGACCGCAGGGCCATCGCCGCTGTGCGGATGCGCCTGGCCTACGCCCATTACGTGGGGCGTCAGGCAGTGGAAGCCTACGCCCACCTGGACGTCTGCGAACGCCTCTACCGGGAGCTGGGCGACACGGCCGGACTGGCGGCCTGTTACGGCCGGCGCGCGATGACCATGGCGGAGGACGACGAACTGGATTCGCTACCACTGGCGAGGCTGACCATGGACACCGCCCGCGCCCTCGCACGGCTGGCCAGCGACCGCCGGGAGTTGACCCGCCTTCACATCAACTCGGCCTTGATCGCCATGAACCTGGAGGACCTGGCCGTGGCTGACGCACACAACGACACCGCGTTGCTCCTCGCCCGGGCGTTGCAGGATTCCTTTATGCTGGTGCACGTGCATGAGAACAGGGCCCAGCTGCACAGCCGGCTGATGCAACCCGACCTGGCCCTGCCGGAATGCCGGGTGATGCTGGACTATGGCATCCGCCACGGTCTTCTGCGCCTACAGCGGGACGGATGGCACTGCGTCATGAACTGCATGCGCGACCTGGGGGACTGGAAAGCGGCGTACGAAGCCTACGGGAAGTACTGGGAGCTGAACGAACGCATGGCGAACAAGACCGCGCGCGAGCACATGCTGCGGCGGTCGTTGAGCACCGAGTCGGCCAGGCGGGAGCAGGCGCTGCACGAGGCGCATGCCGCCCGGCTGGCCAACGACCGCCTGTGGGCCCTGCTGATCGGGGTGGTGCTGGTGGCCGCCGCCGCCTACCTGGTGGTGCGGCAGCGCGGCCGCGTGGAGCGGGAGAAATCCCGCGCCCTGCGCCTGCGCATCGACCAGCACTTCGTGGGCAACGCCATGGCCAGCCTCTCCGGCTACGTGATGAAGGAGGAGCGCCAGCAGGCGTATGATGTGCTGGTGCGCTACGACCGCTTCATACGCAACACACTGGTCCATTCGGCGGCTGAGGCCATCACCCTGCGGCAGGAAATGGACGCCCTGGCCAACTACCTGGCCATCGAACAGGCCCTCTGTGGCGGCCGCTTCACCTTCGCCCTGCACGTGGAGCGCGCCCTGGATCCCGATGCCGTGCACCTGGCGCCCATGCTGGTGCAGCCCTGGGTGGAGAACGCCGTGAAGCATGGCGTGAAGGCCCTGCCGCAAGGTGGGCGCATCGAAGTGCGCTTCACCCTGGACGGCCGCACGCTGCAGGTGGTGGTGGAGGACAACGGACCCGGCATGCGCGCCACGGCCGACCACCGGTCAGGCGCATCGTGGGGCACGCGCATCACGGGTGCACGGCTCAAGGCCCTCTCGCGGCGCTGCGGCCGGGCGGGCAACTACCGCTACGACCCTGTGGCGCAGGGCACGCGGCTGGTCCTCCGGCTGCCGACGATCCGTATGAATTGAGCGACGATCCATGGATCCGGATCGACGATCCGTGTGATCACGCCCGCTGGACCGTCGCCCCTTGCGCAGGTTGCGGCATGAAACGCGCACCCATCCCCGGAGCCAACCCCACCAGCGTGGAAGTGGTACCTTGGTTGGAGCGCGTTCCGCAGCCCATGAGCCCCCATCCACTTCCGGCGATGAAGGCGGTGATCGTCGAGGACGAACGGGCCTTGGCGGACCTGTTGCAGAACCTCCTCGCCATGCGCCACCCCCAGGTGCAGGTGCTCGGCATCGCCTCCACCGTGGCCGACGCGCTGGAGCTGGTGACCCGTCACCGGCCCGATCTGTTGTTCCTGGACATCGGCCTGCGCGATGGGGTGCAGGGCTTCTCCGTGCTGGAGCAACTGGGGCCTTCCGCGCCGCGGGTCATCGTCACCACCGCCAGTGCCGACCATGCGGTGAGCGCCTTCCGCTTCGACGCCGTGGACTACCTGCTGAAGCCGATCGATGTGCAGGCCCTGGACCAGGCCCTGGCGCGCGTGGCCGAGCGCCTGCGCCAGCCGGGTCCGCGGGAGGAGGGACGCACCGGCCACCGGGTCTGGTGGGAGGTGCCTACCGCCACGGGCTTCACCCGCGTACGGGTGCAGGACATCGTGGTGGCCAGCGCGGAGGGCAGCTACACCCTGTTGCACCTGGCCGGCGAGCCCCGGCCCATGACCATCTCCCGCGCCTTGGGCGAGGTGGAGAAGGAACTGGGCCCCGGCTTCCTGCGCACCCACCGCAGCCACCTGGTGAACCCCGCCCATGTACGCGACTTCATCCGGCCGGATGGGGAGCGCCTCCACCTGAGCAACGGCAGCACCGTGCCCATCGCCCGCGATCGTGTGCAGGAGGTGCTGCAGCGGTTGAGGGAGGAGGGGTGAGAGGGGGTATGACCAGAACCATGGCTACCGGAATCAACAACCCAAGCAGCGCGCATCGGGACCAGCCCGATCGAAGCTCAGTTCATTTCGAAAGCATGGGCCTGCTGAGCCATGTTCGCCCGCACGAAGCGGCGATCCCATCCGCGCTAAGCCAGGCGCTGGACGAGATCACCCGGCTGCGGGAACGGGTGGGGATTTTGTAAACACGATGAACCTGATCTGATGGAACAGCTTGACCACATCAGCACAGCGAGCAAGCGGAGCACAGGAATGAGCATGAGCCCTTGGGCCATTGGCATCGTCGTTTTGCTCACGCTGGGCGCCTGCCAGAAGAATGAACCGCTGGACAAGTACGGATGCACGGACATGGAGTACGACAACTACGATCCGGATGCGAATGCGTCCAATGGGAGCTGCTGCCGGTTTGTGGATGCCGGTTCGCGGATCTGGCGTGGTACGGTGACGGATTCGGTCTCTGGCTTTGTGATACCTTACATGGCCGCCAGGGTCGCCGGCTGGTTGGAGGGGCCGTGCATAAATATGGACCGCGGAGCGATCTGTGTCGTTACCGACGATGTGTGTGGGATGGGTCCGTGCAGAATAGACGTGCCCTATTATGAGCTGAATTCGTCCTATCATCCAATGAACAGGGATGCTGAAGCCTTCTTCATCCTCAATATAGAGGATTGTTGTTTAGACCCTATAGATATGTCAGGGTCACCAGACCCAGATTTTATAACATTGGAAACGTCGTATTATTCTAATGATGAAGTGGTTTATAGAGATACTACTGTAAATCGTGTCCGGACAACCGGTCGATATCGAAATGGAATCTCAGGCCAAATACAGTATCCAGTTCCAGAACGCACCATCGACAGTGTTTCGGTGCGGATACTTGAAATAACATTTTACCCATGACCATCGCTACACTCCGATCCATATCGGTCATTGCCTCACTAACCATCACTGCGGTCAGCAATGAGGGCGCCAGCGCACAGTACCTCGGATACTTCATCGATGGCACGTGGCGGGAAGTCCAGCTCGACAGGTCGATTCAAGAGAGTCAGGCGAAGTATGTGAATGGTCAGCTCTGGTGTACGCCGATTAGTATGTCTGGAGGAGGTGTGCGTACAGGCATACTAATGGATTATCCTTTAAAAAGGCTTCGACATTTATCTTTTGTATGTAGCCCTACGGTGGTCTTCACTCAGTTGTCAGGTCGATTCCACTTTAGCTCAGAAACGCCACCATTTCCGACGAATATTGTGTACCCTCTGAATGGTTCAGGGTATAGCGACAAGGGTTTTAGGGTGCAGAATGTATTCAGTACGAAGGGTTCGGTTGCACTGAAGGTTAGAGTAGCGCGCGGATTGGTCATTCGCCTGGGCGCCTCAGTGTACATACCAGTCTACGCTAGCCAACGGACACAATGGACTAGGACGATCAAGGATGATCTCGGACAGGAGTACGTGTACGAGCATGATGAAACTGTATCAGGGAAGCCTGAAGTCCTTTATTACGGTGGAAGTTGGCCCCTTATTATCGAGGGGTTTGCTGAGATGGGGTATGAGTTTAAGAACGGAATCGGATTGTTTATCAGAGGATCGCGAAGTCCTGAAATGAGTCGCTCACTTCCCTATAACACCATACCGAGAATGGAATCGAATTGGAGGACCTATGCGTTTGGCTTCGGTATCTGCTTCCAGATTGTACGCAGCATACCAGCATCCAACTGGGGCGGGGTCAAACCCGTGAGCACCGAGGAGGCGCGTGAGCTGCGGAGGGCGCGGAAAGCGACCAACGCGCGGGTTCAGGACACCATGCCAATGGTCCAACCGCCATCAGCTGCACCCGTCCTGGTGACCCCGCCACCTCCTGTGGATGCGCTGCTCCCTGTACCGCCGCAGGACACAGCGATCACCTTTGCGGATACGGCGCTCCGCGCAACTGCGGACCCTGTTCATGAAGGGATGGTGCCTCCGGTGGTGCCGACCCCAAGGTCCGAGGCTCCTGCGGTGCAGGATGCGCAGTACGCAGGATGTGCGGTGGCCCTGGAGCGGACGGATGGCACTGTCACCCAGGTGCGATCGGAAGAGGTCGGTTCGGCGCCTCCAGCAAGTTCGACCGCCCTCCGTGTGCAGTGGGCAGGGCGTGCCGACGGGAAGCGCTGGCTTTGGTTGCGCCTGCTTCCGGCATCAGGTGCGCCCCCTCCGCTCGTGCGTGCCACCCTGGCCTGGAGCGATGGGCGGCGCTTGGTGATCGCCTCCGACCTACGGCCTGCGGAGGCGGAGGTGCGCCCGGACGGCAGTACGTGGCATGGCATGCAACTGACCGACCAGGAATGGCGGGCCGTAGGTGAACAGATGCCGAACGAACTGGCGTTGGTGACCAAGTCCGGCCCCTTGCAGGTGGTGTGGATGGCAGAAGAACGCAGGACGCTTGAGGAACAGCGAGCCTGTCTGGACCAATGGTTCCTCGCAAATTCTTCCGCCGCGATACGGACGGGAGCACGCAGCCCTATCGGGTCAGGAACCATGCCACCCGTGCAGGCACAACACCTCGGTGATACCAAGCAAGAGGTGGACCTCTCGGGAGGTGCTGCAGTGACCAATGTGGCGGCTCCGCCGCCTGGTCAACACGTTCAACAGGATTCATTGTCGACCATTGCTGGCACAACGACCAGATCTCCGGACGAAGGAAGACTGGCCTACAAAGTGATCACGGAACACCCGGAGGACTTCGCAGCGGTCAGCGTGTATACGCTGCTGCATGAGTTCAGCACACCGTTCGCATTGGACACCTTCAGGGTGGTGACCCGCCACGGGCCCATGGGTGGGTTGAAACATGAACTTTGGATCAGCACCCTGACAGGAGCCACGTATCGGGAGGAGCTATACCCGGTGCCTTTGGAAGGTGCCTCAGATGCAGGCAGGACCACCGGCGAGGAGATGGAGATGCTGCGGGTGCGTATGGCCCTGGCACCGGGTGCATTCCAGCCCAACCCGATCTCCGTGGACGATTGGCGCCTTTCTGGAGCCCGGGCGGGCCGCGACCTGCTCTATGATCTGTCCATCGCCGAGTTCGATTCCGTGTTCTTCGAAAAGCCTGCGATCGGTTTTCGCTTTCAGAGCGATGCGGAGACGCGAAGGGAGCTGGTGTACTCCAGCACCTTGCGCCGCATCGTGAACGTCGCTCCCCAATGACCCTTCCGCATGTGGTCCTGGACGACGCTCCTCACTGACCGGATCATCGCCCTGATCGATGGCGGCGCCTTCTTTCGCCGGCCCTGGCGCACGGGGTATGCGGTGATCGCCGCGCTTCTTGCCATCGCCGGGGTGCTGTGGGCCGTTGCGCTGGTCTCGATCGGTCTGTACGGGCTGGTGCGGCTGTACGTCGAACAGCACTACGTGATCGCGGTGCAAGGCGTCCGCGCGGCGATCCTGCTGGCGGCGGCCATCCTGTTCATCGCCATGGTCCTCGCCCGGTTGTGGTGGATGCGCAAGGAGGACATTGAGCGGGATACCCAAGGCCACAAGGTCTATATCGTAGGTCCGGTGGTGGCACATCTCGTCCGGATCTTGGGCGAGTCGTCCGGCCTGCTCGTCGGCTTCTTCGGGCTCCTGGCCTATCCCGTCCTCATGCCGGCACGGGACCTGCTCGATGCCGTGCCACTGCTCAATGTCCTGAGCGGTCTGTTCTCCTTCAACTGGACCTGGCAGGTGATCGCCGCACCGATCGGCGGATTCCTCATCATCCTGTTCAGCCGCTGGATGGGCGATTCCATGGAGGTACTGTTCGCCATCGCGAACAACACGAAGCATGTGGCCATCGGCGCCGGGCAGCAACCCGTGGATGCGACAGGTGCGGAGCGCCGCTTGTTCACGTGGGAGGGTGCCTTGCTTGGCCTGCTGTTCTACCTGGTGCTCGCGTTGCCCTTGCACGCTCACCTCATCACGTTGCCGACCCTGGGGTTGCTGGCCTACGGCCTGGTCAAGGGCTTGCGAACGGCCGCCCTGGTCTGGGTCGGTGTCTCGGCCATCCTACTGCTTAGGGATCTCATGGCGCTTTTTGCGTTCGTGGATGAGCGGTCCTTGGCTCAGGTCTATGTAGAGCGTGAACAAGTCCTGCTCATTATCCTGTTCATCCTTGTCTGTGCCGGGCTGGTCCTCACGCTCTATGAACGTACCGGTCGTAGGGCTACCCCGCTGTCGACCGCGCAGGTCTGGGTGTTCGGGAGCGCCTTGATCATCCTCTATGCGCTGTACCCTTTGACGGGTGTGATGATCGAAGCGGGCAGGCGACATGAACTCACCAGCTTGGAACATAAGCAGGTCCGATCGCTGTTCAACACCTACGAAGGCCGCAAATTCGGATTCAGAGATCATAATGGGGTGGATACCGTCACCACGTTCACGGTGCCTGGACCACGATACACGGCGGATCTCTACGGAACGATCCACGTCACGCACGAACTTTACCTGGCCAACCGGAAGCTCGGAACGGAGTTCACATTGCACCATCGGTCCATAATGCTGCCCGATAGTTTGGTGTACAGGACCGGAGGCGATCTGATCACGATCAGCTACCACAAGGACAGCATTCATTTCGATGGCCGTGGTAGTTCAAGGGACCGGCAAGCCACTGCGGTGGCCCTGGATGCCTACGCACGTTCCATGGAGTCCTCCCGCCAGTCCCGTGCTGACGCGCTACGGGCCTTGCGTGACAGCCTGGAGGCCCAGCTGGATACGTTGTTCGGCCAGTACACCAGCTATGACTGCAGCACGGGCCCTTGTTTCGCATGGTTCGACGTGCAAGGTCCCTCTGGAACGATGAAACGCTCCTTTCACTGTCCATCCGACCTGATCGATGGATATCCCATCAAAGCGCTGCCCAAGGACGGCGAAGGATGGCGTTTGGTGGTCAGAAAGACCATTTCAACGGAGGACGGTGACCCGACCCAAGGACGCATCGTGTTCATGGACGAACTGGTCGGGCTCCAGCCGGTAGTGCGTTCAGCTCCAGTATCACCTGAAGATCCGGTGCGAACGATCGCGCCGATCGAGAACCGACCGATCACACAGGCCACTGTCAAAGTGGAGCCCGGGTACAGGATCTACACGGAGCAAGAAGTGGATGTCGCACCGGAGTTCCCCGGTGGCCGTTCAGGATTGAAGGCCTATTTGGCCAGCCGAGCATACCCACAAACAGAAAGGAACGCGGGACATGTCGCGAAGGTCAGGGTCCGTTTCGTGGTGGGAAGCGATGGTCGCCCAACGAACATCAAGGTTCTGGCCTCAGGCTATCCAGGATTTGATGCGGAGGCCTTGCGACTGGTAAAGGCTATGCCGAAGTGGTCACCGGGTACGGTCAAAGGATCACCGGTCGCAGTTGCGACGATGGTAACGGTGGATTTCAGCCTGAACGAATGACATGCTCAGGCTTAGCGGCTTCGCCAAGGACCAAGAACCCCCAACCCACCCGCCAGCCGATCAACGGCCTCCGACCGGCCTGAGGCCTGGGGGCCTTCATCCCATCCAACGCCCCTCCTGCGCGTGGATCGCTCCACGCGCCGAACAAGGAGGGGCTGGGGGAGGTTTCAACTCAGAGAACACGCCATCTCTCCTTCAGCGGTAACCACCCCGTCCCCCTCCTTGCCAGGCCCGGCGGAGCGGTCCGCCGGACAGGAGGGGCCTTCATACCGTTCAATTCCCCTCCGCGTGTGTCGTTGTCCACTGCCGCCGTCAGGTCGCCAGCCATCTTTCTTCCTGGCTCTTCCTCCTTGCTCCTTCCTCCCTCCTGCTTCCGCCCTGCGGGAAGGCCGCACGCCCATTCCCAGGCACGACCTTTGCCCTACGTCCCAAGACCCACCGACCATGACGCACCCGCTACGCCCTTCCGCCCTGCTCGCACTCGTCGCCCTGACCACCGGTGCAAGCGCCCAGTTGAGCCCGGCCTGGACCGCCGCCACCGGCCCCGTGCAGTGGATGCGCACCACCAGCGCCGGCGCCCTCGTGGTGGCCACCGCCGACGCCCTCAAGGGGGTGGACCCCGCCACCGGCACGGTGGCCTGGTCGTTGAAGGAACTGGCCAACGCCCCGGTGGACGGCTACCGCGAGGTGGAGCGCAGTCCCTTCATCGCCCTGGCCCCGCAAGGCCGCCCCGACGCCCTCTTCATGGTGGAGCCCTTCAGCGGCACCACGGTCTTCAGCAGCGATGCGGCCGGCATCAGCAACGTCACAGGCTCCTGGTTCCTTTACGCCAACAACGCCATCGTGGTGGTGGGCCAGAAGGCCGACAAGACCGCCGCCATGGCCTGCGTGGACATGAACACCGGCGCCGTGCGCTGGACCAAGGACGACAGCTTCAGCCGTGTCACGGCCTGCAACAGCGCCGACCCCGACGCCATCCTGCTCAGCACCCTCTTCTTCGCCTACAAGCTGGATGCACGCACCGGCGCCGAGCTCTGGAAGAAGAGCCCCGACCCCGCTTTCGAGAAGATGAGCGGCCTGGCCGCCATGCTGGACAAGGGCGGCGCCAACATCAACGTGCCCGGGATCACCGGCCTCTTCGTCACCACCCCCCACGCACCCGGCCTCGGCTTCATGGGCATGCAGACCGAGCAGCGCAAGGAGAGCACCGACAGCCAGGGCAAGAAGACCGTGACGGTGACGTACAAGACCTTCGTGAACGCCTTCCGCCTGGACGACGGCGGCTACGCCTGGAGCGCGCCCCTGCAGATGCAGCAGAAGCTCGGCACCATCGTGCCGTTGAAGCAGGGCCTGCTGGTGGGCGCCGGCGACAACCGCAGCGTGGACCTGCTCGACTACGCCACCGGCGCGGGCAAGTGGGGCAAGAACGGCAAGGGCATCAACGTGAAGGGCGTGCTGGCCGGCGCCGTGGAACTGGGCGACCGTACCCTGCTCACCAGCGGCGGCGATGATGGCGTGGTGAGCCTGGTGGACGCCGCCGGCACCGAGCTGTGGAAGAAGCCCGTGAAGCTGGACGGCGTGGTGCGCAGCGTGCGCCTGCTGGGCGGCGATGTGCTGGTGGCCACCGCCGAGGAGGTCGACATCATCGACCTCGCCTCCGGCCTCTCGCGCCTGCCCGACCCCCTGAAGGGCGGGGCCGACCTGGTGGCCGTGGACGCGAGCACCACCTACGTCTTCAACACCAAGGATGGACTGCTGTACACCGTGCCGGAGAACGGCGGTGCGGCCCGTGCGCTGGGCACCACGCCCGTGGTCTTCGAAGGCAAGGAGAAGCCCACCGCGTTGGAGAGCGCTCCCGACGGCCTGGTGCTGAGCAGCGACCAGAACCTGGCGCTGCTGGGCACGGATGGATCGCTGAAGTACCGCAAGTACCTGCCGGCACCGCGCGAGAGCGGCCTGGTGCGCGCCTTGAAGTACGCCAGCGCCGTGCGCGCCATCTACGCGGCGGCGGCCTACAGCTACACCAGTGCGGCCTTCGGTGCGGCCAGCCAGAGCATCCAGGTCACCGATGCGGGCAGTGCCGCCGCACGCGACATCACCGGCGCGGTAAGCCAGGTGTACGGCGAGGGGGCCGTGGCCGCCACCGGCGCCGCCGCCCGCTTCTTCCAGGAGGCCAACGCCCGCTTCAAGGCGAGCACCACCACCGCCGAGATCCACTTCCTGATGACCGAGGCCGGCAAGGGCGAACACGTGCTGAAGGCCCTGCGTCGCAGCGATGGCCATGAGGTCGGCAGCATCCCCCTGGGCACCGAGAAAGCACCGCGCTACGAGGTGGATGCCTTCACCAACACCGTGTACCTGGCCGAGGGCGAAGGCGTGAAGGGGTTCAAGTTGTAGGGGAGGGGCGGGCTGCGTGGACCTGCCTGGCCGGACGGGGCGGAGTTCGGAACCGTGGGGTCGGCAGTTAGTGTGGTGGCCCCTAAGTTGGTTAACTGAAGATCTGCCCCTATTTCGTCTTCATGCAAGGCGGAACATGCGCGGCGTAGCGGGCGCTACGGCGAAATGTTCCAACGCGGCGGCGGAGATGGTTAATGAATTCAGGGGCCACCACACCAGGCTCAACCACGCGGGTGGCCCGCTCCGGACCGTCGTCCGGACGGGCCATCCTGAACGGACCGCACCGTTCCTTCCCGTACGCGGATCACCCGCATACCGGATCGGGTGGTGTCCACTTCGATCCTTCGGAACGGACGGACGGGGTCGTCGCTCACGTGAAGCGGACGGCCGCCCCAGGGCCGGTCGTACCTGAGGTCGATGCCCCGGGCCTCACCCGACGCACAGGGCCGCAACGAGGTCAGCCTCAGCCTTCCTGCCCGCTCCGCTGACCTCACGGCCGGTCTGCGGCTTTTCACGTCCGTGGGCCGCGCCGCACTTCAGGCAGCCTCCTTCCTTCGATCCCCGCCTTCCTGACAAGGTCCATCGCACCCGACCCGCCGCATGGCCGCAAGCCATGTTCCGACCCCTCCGGCCCGCTTACGCTTTTCGCTTTCTTCTTTCCCGTCCACATCCCGCACCTATCTTGCCCCCGTGCGCCGCATCTGCACCGTCCTCCTGTTGCTGATGGCGCATACCGTTCCGGCGCAGGACGGTGTCTTCGAGATCATCAAGGGAGACAAGCGTGTGGGCCGGATCGATGTGCGGCGCACGGAGACCGGGGACCGTTCAGTGTACCGGATGACCTCGCGCTCCTCGATCGCGGTGCTTTGGACCCACGATGTGCGCAGCGACCTGTGCACCGAGTACCTGGACGGGCGGCTGACCCGCTGCCACAGCACCTACCATGTGGACACCGAGCTGCGCGACAGCAGTTCGATGCTGCTGGTGGGCGGACGGCGGCTGTGCTATGTGCATCCGGGCAAGGTGTTCGTAGGCAACGCTACCGGCGGGTGGACCGTGGCGCGGATGTACTACGAGGAGCCCGTGGGGCAGGACAGCGTGTTCGTGGAGAGCGTGCTGCAGGATTGCCCGTTGGTGGCGCTGGGGAACGGCCGCTACGTGCTGACGATGCCGGACAACAGCACCAACCACTACACGTACCTGGGCGGGGTGCTGCGCGAGGTGTACGTGGACCGTACGCTGTTCAACCTGCGCTTCCGGCGGACCTGATCACAGGCCGACGCGCTGGGCGAGGTACCGATGCACCTTGGCCACCCGTTCCACCTGGCCTTTGGCGGCGAAGCGCTCGTAGAAGCCCTCGTCGCGGAACTCCCGGGCCACCTCGCTCCAGGGCCCCAGTCGTTGGGCCCAGCGGCGTTCGCGGCCTTCGTCGGCCAGCCCGTCCGCCAAGGCCAGGTCGGCGCACACGCGCAGCATGGCCTTGAGGGTCACCGGCTTGGTCACGTGGTACTTGGGGTGGCCCCAGGCGTCGCCCCAGGCGCTGCGGGCCGCGCGCAGGAACTCCTGCACGGTACGGTAGCGCTTCTCCACGGTGCGGGCGTTGGCATCGACGGTCTCTCCGCGCTTGGTGCTGCGCACGATCCAGCGGTGCACCTCGTTGAAGAGCTCGGCCTGCATGATCCACTTCTCCTGCTTGCTGCGGTTGCCCAGGCGATTGATGCGGTAGCGCAGCGGGCTGTCGGGATCGGCGTAGAGCCGTTCGATCACCTTGGCGGCCAGCCGCTTGTCGGGCTTCTCCCAGCTCACCTTCTCGTAGAGATCGATCAGATGGCTCTTGTTGATGCGGGTGGGGGTGCTGTTGATGATCACGAACATCTCGGCGGCGAAGTCCTCGCTCTGCCCGTCGAACACCACACAGGGCACGTGGATGCTGCGCGCCTCCTCGGGATGGCTGCGGAAGAAGAACTCCAGGGCGGCCAGGCGGTGCTGCCCGTCGATGATGAGGTACTTCTCCCGCGGTTCCTTGAGGTCGCCCACATGCTGGTATTGGCCCAAGGGGCTGAAGTCGAGCGTTTCGCTGGTGAACAGCAGCACGGTGCCCGGAATGGGGGGCTGGGTGACGGCGGTTTCGTAGAAGTTGCGGATGGCCTTCACCTTGGCCCTGCTCATGGTGCGCTGGAAGGCGGCGTCGCTGCGCTCGATCCGGCCGATGAAGGCGGCCACCTCATCGTCCTTGGCCCCCGGATCGGCGCCGATGCCGACCTCGCCCTCGGCGTAGTAGCGGCTGATGAAGCGCACCCGACGCAGAAGGTCCTCGGCCGGGTAGCTCACGAAGTAGAAACGGGCGTCCTTCTGGGGGATGCGGGTGGCGATCATACCCCGAAGATACACGGCGGCGGCTTCCCGGGGAAAGGCCCCACAGGCCGCGGCTTGCGCGGAACGAGGACGGGCCCCTGCATCGCAGAGGCCCGCCGCTCTTCCAACTACCCCCCTACCCTATTTCGACAGGACCTTGAACTCGGTGCGCCGGTTGCGCTGATGCTGGTCCTCGCTGCATTGTTCGCACACACACTTCTCGCTGGGCGCCGTCTCGCCGTACCCCTTGCTGGTCACGCGGTCCTTGGCGATGCCCGCGCGGATGATATGGTCCACGGCGCTCTTGGCCCGTTTCTGCGAAAGGCTGAGGTTGTACGCATCCTTGCCCCGGCAGTCGGTGTGGCTGCTGAGCTCGATCTTCACCGTGGGGTTGTCGTTGAGGGTCTGCACCAGCTTGTCCAGCTCCAGGGCGGCGTCCGGCCGGATGTTCCACTTGTTGTAGTCGTAGTAGATGTTGTCCAGGCGTACCACCTGGTCGATCTTCAGCGGGAAGAGGCGGAAATCGGTGTGGATCACGGCGCTGGGCTTGCCCTTGGTGCTTATGCGTGCGCTCTGCTTGAAGAAATCGACCTTTTCCACGCGCAGGCGGTAGTCGCTTTCGGGCTTCAGGGCGAAGGCGTACTTGCCCGTGGCGTCGGTGATGCGCTCCTCCAGCACCTGGTCGTTGCCGTCCAGCAGGGTCACCCGTGCACCTTCCAGCGGGGCTTCGGTCTCGCCGTGCAGCACCAGACCTTCGGCGGCGTAGTCGTACTTGGTCATCTCCACGGTGATGTCCTCCAACGGGTCGCTGTCGGTCATCACGGTCACCTCCTGCTGGAAGTAGCCGTTCTTGTTGGCCACGATGACGTACTTGCTGCGGTACTCGGCGTCGATCTTGAACCTGCCACCGGGCTCGGTCTCCAGCTGGAAGCGCTTGACGTGCTCGTTCCTTTCGTCCTTCAGCAGGATGGTGGCCCCCTCGATGGGTTCGCGGGTGGCCTTGTCGATGACGATGCCGGCGAGGTACATCATGGGCGGGCGCACGGTGCATCCGTAGATGTCGTCGCTGCCCTTGCCGCCGGGGCGGTCGCTGACGAAGAAGCCGGTGCTGTCGTCGGCCAGCAGGAGCAGGCCGAAGTCGTTGTACCGCGAGTTCATCGGCGCCTTGAGGTTGAAGACGGTGCCGGGCCCGCCGGGCAGCAGCTTCACGCGGAAGAGGTCGAGGCCGCCCAGGCCGGGGTGGCCGGTGCTGGCGAAGTAGAAGGTGCTGTCGCGGCCGATGTAGGGGTACATCTCATTGCCCGGGGTGTTCACCTTGGGCCCCATGTTCTGGGGCGCGCCCCAGTTGTTGCCCAGGTTGTCGCAGTACCAGATGTCGGTGCCACCCTGCCCGCCGGGCATGTCGCTCACGAAGTACATGCGCCGACCGTCGTGGCTCACGCAGGGGTGGCCGGTGCTGTACTGCGGGTTGTTGTGGTCGAAGGGGATCAGGTTGCCCCACTCCTGGTTGCCGAACTCCCCGGTGGTGATGTCGCTGAAGAAGATGCCGAGCTTGAGCTCGCCGTCGTCGGCCAGGTCCTTGGTGCCGTAGAAGAAGTTGTTGCGGGTGAAATAGAGGCGGTCGGCCAGGGAGTCGAAGCTGGCCGTGCCGTCGTGGAAGCGGCTGTTGACGTCCTTGCGCATCACCATGGGCTCCTCGGCGGTCTGGCCCTTGAGCAGGGCGCTGTACAGGTTGAGATAAGGTTGCTCGTCCCAGTTGTAGGCGGCCCTGCCCCCAGCGCCCTCACCGCGTGCACTGCTGAAGATCAGCAGCTCGTCCAGGACGGTGAGGCCCAGATCGGCCTGCGGGCTGTTGATGGGCACCGTGCGGATGCTGGCGCTGCTGCTGTCGCGGTTGAGGCGGTCGAAGAGGTCGGGATGCTTGACATAGACCTGGGCGCGGGGGTTGTCGGGGTTCTGCTCCAGGGAGCGGGCATAGAGCTGGTTGGCCTCGGTGTACTTGCCGTTGGCGCGCAGCACTTCGGCATGGTCGAAGAGGTCCTGGGCACTGGGGGTACCGGCGGTGAGCCTGGCATAGGTGGCCTCGGCCATGTCCAGGCGACCCATGCGCTTGTAGGCCATGGCCAGGCGGCGCAGGGCGGTGGCGTCGGCCTTGCCCTTGTCGGCCATGCCCTGGTACATCCTGGCCATGGTCGGATAGTCGAACTGCTCGGCGTAGTGGTTCGCCACGCGCTCCTTGAGCTTCTGGGCGGCGGCGGCCAGCGGCAGCACGGCCAGGAGCAGCAGGCCGAAGGTGCGTGCGGTGGTGCGGTTCATCGTTCGGTGGGTCTGCGTCATGGCTCAGAAGTAGCGCGGTGAGCGGATGCCCTTCAGGCGTTTGCCGAAGTCGAAGCCGAGCATCACTTCGTGGCTGCCCCCGCTGTAGTTGCGCAGGGGGCTCAGCGGGTAGTCGTAGGCATAGCCGGCACAGATGCCGTCGGTGAAGTAGTACTGGGCCAGGGCGCCCACGGCATCCTCGTGGCGGTACATGGCACCCAGCCAGAACTTCTCGAAGAAGAGGAAGTTGGCGCTGAGGTCAAAGCTCACCGGAGCACCCTGCACGGCCTTCACCAGGAAGGTGGGCTTGAACTTGTGGTACAGGCCCATGTTGAACACGTAGCCGCCCGTGAGGAAGTAGTGGGGTCGCTGACCCTGCTGCCAGGCCGTTCCCGTGGTGTCGATGGGGGCGTCCTTGAAGAACTCGGTCCGCAGGAGCTTGGGGGTGCTCAGGCCCAGGTAGAAGCGGTTGCCGTAGTACATCACCCCGAAGCCGAACTGCGGGTCGAGCTTGGTGTTCACGTTCTGCTGGAACACCTGGTCGCCGCTTTGCAGGGGGTTCAGCTCACCAAAACGGCCCTGCACCAGCGTCATGCCGCCTTTGAGGCCGAAGGCCAGCTTGCGTTCGTTGGCGAAGTGGATGCGGTAGGCCGCATCGATCATGAAGCCGTACTGGCTCACGGGTCCATGCTCATCGCGCATGATGGTGCCGCCCAGGCCCACGGTCTCGCGGGCCAGCGGGGCATGCACCGTGAGGGTCTGCGTGCTCGGCGCCCCCTCGAAGCCCACCCACTGGTGGCGGGTGAGGGCCTTGATGCTCACGCGCTCGGCGCCGCCGGCAAAGGCCGGGTTGATGGCCAGCAGGTTGAACATGTACTGCGTGAACTGCGGGTCCTGCTGTGCGGCCGCCGGTGCCACGAGCACAAGGGCCAGGAACAGGGCTTTCCAACGGGAGGCCATGGTCGCCATGGTATGAACGCCGGAGGGCGCGGTGTTGCGGGGATGGTTCCTCGGGATGCGCATGGTCAGCGGCGGATGTAGATGTAACCGGTGAAGGGTTCCTCACCGTTGCCCAGGTCCAGAATGAAGTAGTAGGTGCTCTCGGGCAGCTCCTCGCCCCAGTTGAGGCTGTTCTCGCTGCGGCCGTCCCAATCGTTGGTGTAAGGCGAACGGTCCAACACCTTGGCGCCCCAGCGGTTGAACACCTGCAGGCTGTTGTCCGGGTAGCTCTCCAGGTTGTGGACCACGTAAGTGTCGTTCACGCCGTCGCCGTTGGGGCTGAAGGCGTCGGGCACGATCACCGTCAGGCAGTCCTTCAGGCGCACCAGCACCGAGTCCATGGTGGTGCCGCACACCCCGTTGCTCACCGTCCAGACGAACCAGGTGTTGCCCAGCGCCAGGTCTTCCACGAAGCAGGCCGGGTCGCCCGGGTCGCTGAGGGTGGCCGTGCCGCCCGCGATGGACCAGACCCCGGTGGCCAGGTCGTCGAACACGGGCTCGGCATCGAGCGCGGTGCCGCTGAACAGGTGCTGGCAGAACTCCTGGTCATCGCCCGCATCGGCCGGGGCCAGCGCACTGTCGTACACGAAGAAGCTCATCTGGTCGCTGGTGGTGCCGCAAGCGCCGTTGTCGATGGTCCACTCGAAGACCGTCTCACCCAGGCCCAGGTCGGTCACCGCGGTGAAGGGACTGGTGGGATCGGCCAAGGTGCCGGTGCCGGTGATCAAGGTCCAGAGACCAACGGCCGGGGGAATGGGTGAGCTGGCGAACATGGTGGTGCTGGGTGCGGGTGAACAGAAGCTCTGGTCGTCGCCGGCAAGTGCGGCGGCGGCGGTGTGATCGAAGACCTGGATCACCACGGTGTCGGTGGTGAGACCCGGTGTGCAGGGCCCGTTGTCGATGGTCCACAGCAGCACGGTGGTGCCCGGGGTGAGCCCGATGATGGTGCTGGTGGGGCTGGCCGGGTCGGTCACCGTGCCGCTGCCGCCCAGCACCGTCCAGGTACCGGTGGCCGGGAAGATGAGGGCGTTGCCGGCCAGTGTGGTGCTGCTGGTGGGCGTGCACAGCTCCTGGTCGGGACCGGCGTCCGCCGCATCCTGGCCCGCATCGAACACGCTGATGCTGACCTGGTCGGTGGTGGTACCGTTGGGGCAGGGCCCGTTGCTCACGGTCCATTCGAACACGCTCACGCCCACCTGCAGGTCGGTGATGGTGGTGGTGGGGCTGGCCGGGTCGGTGATGGTGCCCGTGCCGCTCACCAGGGTCCACAGGCCGGTGGCCGGGTAGGTGGGCGGGATGGCGGCCATGGTCACCGTGTTGGGGAAGGTGGGGATGCAGATCTCCTGGTCGGGACCGGCGTCCGCAACGGCGGAGTTCAGATCGAAGAGCGTCACCTGCATGGTGTCGGTGGTCACCGCATTGGGGCAGGGCCCGTTGTCGATGGTCCACACGAACACGTTGTCACCGATGCTCAGGTTGAAGACCGCGGTGTTGGGGTCGCTCGCATCGGCCAGGGTTCCGCCACCCTGCAGCACCGTCCACTGGCCCGTGGCCGGGAAGATGGGGTCGTTGGCCGTGAGCACCGTGCCGGTGGTGGGCGTGCACAGTTCCTGGTCGGGACCGGTCTGCGCGGGCGGCTGGTTCTCGTCGAAGATGAAGATGCTCACCGTGTCGGTGCTCGGCGGCCCGAAGCCGCATTGGCCGTTGTAGATCTGCCACACGAACACGTTCTCGCCGACGGCCAGGTCGGTGATCATGCTGAAGGGGTTGTGCATCTCCACGATGGTGCCGGACCCGCTCACCAGGCTCCAGGTGCCTTCACCCGGGAACGCGGGGATGTTGCCCTGCATCATGGTGTTCACCTGCGGGGTGCACAGCTCCTGGTCGTCTCCGGCATCGGCCGTGGGCGCCGTGGGGTCGTACACGAAGACCTGCATCGTGTCGCTCATGATGCCGTTGGGCGGGCAGGGACCGTTGTCCAGGGTCCAGACCAGGGTGGTGATGCCCACGGCGAGGTCGGTGACCGCCGAAGTGGGGTTCGCCGGGTCCACGACGGTGCCCGAGCCGCCGATGATGGTCCAGCTGCCCGTGGCCGGGGCCTGCGGGGGCGCGGCGGCCATGGTGGTGCTGGTCAGGGGCAGGCACACCTCCTGGTCGGGACCCGCATCGGCGGCGCTGGTGCTGTCGTCATACAGGATCACCGTCACGTCGTCGAAAGTGATGGGGTTGGCACAGGGGCCGTTGTCCACCGTCCAGCGGAAGGTGTTGACACCGATGCTCAGGGTGCTCACCAGCGTACCGGGGTCGCTGGCATCGGCGAACACGCCCGTGCCGGCGATCACCGTCCAGGTGCCCGTGGCGGGGAAGATGGGCGTGTTGCCCGCCAGGAAGGTGCTGTCGGTGGGCACGCACAGCTCCTGGTCCACGCCCGCGTCGGCCGCCGGGCTGTTCGGGTCGAACACGAAGATGCTCACCAGGTCGTCGCTGATGCCGCAGACACTGTTGTCGATGGTCCACTGGAAGATGTTCTCACCCACGGTGAGCCCGGTGACCTCCGTCAGCGGATCGTTCGCATCGGTGAACACGCCGGTGCCCTGCACCACGGTCCAGGTGCCGATGGCCACGCCCACGGCGGCGTTGCCCTGCAGCAGGGTGGTGCTGGTGGGTGCGCAGAGCTCCTGGTCGGGGCCTGCATCGGCCGGCGGCGCATTCTCGTCGAAGAGGTCGATCACCATGTTGTCGGTGGTGAGGCCGTTGGCACAGGGGCCGTTGCTCACCGTCCAGGCGAACTCGTTCTGGCCGATGCCCAGGCCGGTGACGGTGGTGTTGGGGTCGCTGGGGTCGGTGATGGTGCCCTGGCCGCTCACCAGCGTCCACTGGCCCGTGGCCGGGAAGGTCACCGGGCTGCCGCTCAAGGTGGCGCTGGTGATGGGCGTGCACCGTTCCTGGTCGGGGCCCGCGTTGGCATCGGGGTTGGTGCTGTCGTAAATGAACACGCTCATCGCATCGCTGGTCACCGGGTTGGCGCAGGGGCCGTTGGTCACCGTCCACAGGAAGACGCTCTCGCCCACCGTCAGGCCCGTCACCGCCGTGTTGGGGTCGGTGGGGTCCACGATGGTGCCGCTGCCGCTCACCAGGGTCCACTGGCCGGTGGCCGGGTAGGTCACCGGGCTACCGGCCAGGTTGGTGGTGGTGTCGGGCGTGCAGTGCTGCTGATCGGGGCCGGCATCGGCCACGGGGTTGTTCTCGTCATAGAGGAAGATGCTGAGCGTATCGCTCGTCAGCCCGTTGGCGCAGGGGCCGTTGTCCACGGTCCAAACCAGCACGTTCTGCCCCACCAACAGCCCGCTCACGGTGGTGGCCGGGTCGTTGGCATCGGCGAAGCTGCCGCCACCGGCGAGCACCGTCCATGTGCCCACGCTTGGGAAGATCGCGGGGCTGCCGGCGAGCGTGGCGCTGGTGGTGGGTGTGCACAGGTCCTGATCGGGGCCCGCATCGGCGCTGGCGCTCTGCGGATCGAAGACCTGGATGCTCACCTGATCGGTGGTGATGCCGCTGGTGCAGGGGCCGTTGTCCACGGTCCACGCCAGCACGGTCTCGCCCACCCCGAGGTCGGTGACCACACTGTTCGGGTCGGCGGGGTTCACGATGGTGGCACTGCCGCTCACCACCGTCCAGAGGCCGGTGGCCGGGAAGGTCACCGGGCTGCCCGCCAGGGTCACCGTATTGTCCGGCGCGCACAGCTCCTGGTCAGGACCGGCGTCGGCCACCGGGTTGGCATCGTCGAACACGAAGAGGCTCACCAGGTCGCTGGTGCCGGCGTTCGCACAGGGACCGTTGTCCACCGTCCATTGCAGCACGGTCTCCCCGACGCCCAGACCGGACACCAGGCTGCCCGGGTCGTTGGGGACGGCGATGAGGGCGCTGCCGCTCACCACCGTCCAGGTGCCGACGGCCGGGAAGATCGGCGTGTTGCCCGCAAGGGTGGTGCTGCTGGTCGGTGTGCACAGCGCCTGATCGGGGCCGGCATCGGCATTGGCGTTGCTGGCATCGAAGAGGAACACGCTCACCGTGTCCGAGGTGATGGCGCCATTGCACGGACCGTTGCTCACGGTCCACACCAGCACGTTCTCACCCACGCCCAGGCCACTGACCACGGCGTTCGGCATGCCCGGATCGTTGATGGTGCCGCTTCCGGCGATGAGGGTCCAGCTCCCCGTGGCCGGAAAGGTCAGGGTGCTGCCCGCCATGGTGGCGTTCACGTTCGGCGTGCA
Source organism: Bacteroidota bacterium (assembly GCA_014584605.1). Classification (GTDB taxonomy): domain Bacteria; phylum Bacteroidota; class Bacteroidia; order Flavobacteriales_F; family PHOS-HE28; genus PHOS-HE28. Next base: position 22,397 of record JACTMO010000076.1, read on the forward strand.
CAGCTCCTGGTCAGGGCCCGCATCGGCCACCGGGTTGTTCTGGTCGAAGACGAAGAGGCTGACCTCGTCGAAGGTGATCGGGTTGGAGCAGGGACCGTTGCTCACCGTCCAGCGGAACACGTTCTCCCCGACCGGCAGGCCGGTGATGGCCGTGGTGGGGCTGCCGGGCGTGACGATGGTGCCTCCACCGCTCACCAGGGTCCAGGTGCCGGTGGCGGGGCTGGTGAGCGGGCTGCCGGACATGGTGGTGCTGGTGTTCGGTGTGCACAGCTCCTGATCGGGCCCGGCATCGGCGGGCGGATGGTTCGCGTCGAACACCAGGATGCTCACCTGGTCGCTGGTATTGCCGTTCAGGCAGGGACCGTTGTCCACCGACCATTGGAAGGTGTTGATGCCGATCGCCAGGCCGTCCACCGTGGTGTTGGGATCGGTGGGGTCGGCCAGGATGCCGCTGCCGGAGACCAGGGTCCACAGGCCGGTGGCGGGGGCCAGCAGCTCGCTTCCATCGAGCACGGCCGCATCGTCCGGCGTGCAATACTGTTGGTCGGGCCCGGCGTTGGCGATGGGGTTGTTGTTGTCGTACACCACCACGCGCAGGGTGTCCACGGTGATCCCGTTGGCGCAGGGACCGTTGCTCACCGTCCAGGTGTACAGGTTGGTGCCGACCGAGTAGCCGCTGAGGTTGGTGAAGGGGGCGTTCTGATCGGCGAAGGTGCCGCTGCCGCTCACCACGGCCCAGGTACCGGTGGCCGGGAAGGTCACCGGGCTTCCGTTCACCACGGTGAGGGTGGTGAGGATGCAGAGCTCCTGGTCGGGGCCTGCATCGGCCACCGCGTTGTTCTGGTCGAAGACGAAGAGGCTGACCTCATCGAAGCTCGGCGTGCCGCACACGCCGTTGTCCACCGTCCACCGCAGGACGGTCTCGCCCACGCCGAGGCCGGTCACCAGGGAGGCCGGGTCGTTGGGGTCCGCGATGTTCGCGCTGCCGCTCACCACGGTCCAGGTGCCGATGGCGGGGAAGGTCACCGGACCGCCTGCCAGCGAAGTGCTGCTGGCGGGCGTGCACAGCTCCTGATCGGGACCTGCATCCGCCGCCGCGTTTCCGCCATCGAAGACGGTGATGCTCACCTGGTCACTGGTGATGCCGTTCGCACAGGGGCCGTTGTCGATGGTCCACTGGAACACGTTCACCCCGACACCAAGGCCGTTCACCACGGTCAGCGGGTCGTTCGGGTTCAGGATGTTGCCGCTGCCGCTCACCAGGGTCCAGGTGCCCGTGGCGGGGAAGGTCACCGCGTTGCCGGCAAGCGTCACCTGGTTGGGTACATTGGGGATGCAGATGCTCTGGTCGGGGCCCGCGGTCGCGTTGGCCTGTGTTGCGTCGAACACCGTCACCGTCATCACATCCGTGCTCACTCCGCAGGCACCGTTGTCGATGTTCCACTGCAGCACGTTGGTGCCCACGCTCAGGCCGGTGACCTGGGTGGTGGCGCTCGTGGGATCGGCGAAGGTGGCCGTGCCCTGCAGCACGGTCCAGCTCCCTGTGGCCAGGCCCGTGGGCGTGTTGCCGGCCATGGTGATGGTCGTGGTGGTGCTGCAGATCGTCTGATCGGGACCTGCGTCAGCAGGTTGGGCGTTGCCGTTGAACAGGTTGATCGTCACCTGGTCGTTGGTGATGGGGTTCGCGCAGTTGCCGTTGCTTACGGTCCACTGGAACACGTTGGGCCCAAGGCCCAGGCCGGTCACCTGGCTGTTGGGGTCGGCCGGGTTCACGATGGTGCCGCTGCCGCTCACCAGGGTCCAGGTGCCCGTGGCGGGCACGATGAGCGGGCTGCCGGCGAGCACCGTGCCGGTGATCGGCGTGCACAGGTTCTGATCGGGCCCGGCATTGGCCACGGGATTGGCGGCATCGAACACGAACACCGTCACCTCATCGGTGGTGAGGCCGTTGGCACAGACGCCGTTGTTCACCGTCCAGCGGAACACGTTGATGCCCACGGCCAGGCCGGTCACCAGCGTGTTCGGGTCGTTGGGGTCCGCGATCGTTCCAGAGCCGCTCAGCAGGGTCCAGGTGCCTACGGCCGGGGGGATCACGGCACTGCCCTGCAGGTTCACTTCCGACGGCACGGTGGGCACGCAGATCTGCTGGTCGGGCCCGGCATTGGCCACCGGATTGGTGCTGTCGAAGAGGGTGATGGACACTTCATCGGAACTGCTGCCCGCACAAGGGCCGTTGCTCACCGTCCAGCGGAAGACGTTCACCCCCACGCCCAGGCCGGTGATGGCGGTGCTGGCCGTGTTGGGCGAGGCGATGGTACCCGCACCGCTCACCAGGGTCCAGGTGCCGGTACCGGGGAAGATCACCGCACTGCCCGTCAGGGTGGTGCTGTTCGTGGGCGTGCAGAGCTGCTGGTCGGTACCGGCGTTCGCCGCGGGCATGGTCGGGTCGTACAGGGCAATGGTCACCTGATCGGTCGTCGGTGCGCCGCACGCTCCGTTGTCCACCGTCCATTGGAACACGTTGTTGCCCACGGCCAGACCCGTCACCGCGCTGTTGGGATCGTTCGGTGTGCTGATGCTTCCACTGCCGCTCACCAGCGTCCAGGTACCGATGCCCGGTGCGGTCACGGCGTTACCGGCCAGGTTTGTGGTGGTGGTCGCGCAGAGCGCCTGGTCCGGACCGGCGGCCGCAGCGGCCTGGTTCACGTCATACACCATCACGGTCACCTGATCGCTGCTCACCGGGTTCAGACAGGCCCCGTTGCTCACCGTCCACTGGAACACGTTGGCCCCCAGGCCCAGGCCGGTGACGATACTGGCGGGGTTGCCGGGGCTTGCGATGGAGCCGCTGCCATTCACCAGCGTCCACACCCCGGTGGCGGGGAAGGTGGGCGTGTTGCCGGCCAGGGTGATGGAGGTCGTGGAGGAACAGATGGACTGGTCCGGCCCGGCATAGGCGGCCGGTGCGTTGACATCGAACACCCGGATGGTGACCTCATCGTTGGTGAGGCCGTTGGCGCAGGGCCCGTTGTTCACCGTCCAGCGGAACACGTTGTTGCCCACGCCCAGGTTGGTCACCGGGGTGGTGGGCGATCCCGGGTTCACGATCGTGCCGCTGCCGCTCACCAGGGTCCAGGTGCCCGTGGCCGGCGGGATCGGCGCGTTGCCGGCCAGCTGGGTGCTGTTGGTACTGCTGCAGATCTCCTGGTCGGGCCCGGCGTTGGCCGAGGGCGAAGCACTGCTGAACACGGTCACGCTCACCTGGTCCTGGGTCACGCCGTTCCCGCAAGGCCCGTTGTTCAGGGTCCACTGGAAGATGTTGACGCCCAAGCCCAGGTTGGTCACCAGGGTACTGGGGCTGTTCGGGTTGGAGAGCGTGCCTTGACCGCTCACCAGGGTCCAGGTGCCGGAGGCGGGTGCGATGGGCGCATTGCCCGTGAGGGTGATGCTGTTCGGCGGGGCACAGAGCGTGAGGTCCGCTCCGGCATTGGCGTTCGGGCTGTTCTGGTCGAACACGGTCACGGTCACCTCATCCTGGGTGCTCGGAGGTGCGCAGGGCCCGTTGCTGATGGTCCAGCGGAAGCGGTTCACCCCGATGCTCAGGCCGGACACACCGCTGGTGGGGCTGTTGGCGTTGGCGAACACCCCGCTGCCCTGCAGCACGGTCCAGGTGCCCGTGGCCGGGAAGATGGGCGTGTTGGCGGCGAGGGTGGTGGCGGTGGTGGGGGTGCACAGTTGCTGGTCGGGACCGGCGTTGGCCGCGGCCTGGGCGTTGTTGTACACGAAGATGGTCACCTCGTCCATCGTCGGTGCGCCGCAGGGCCCGTTGTTGATGGTCCACCGGAAGGTGTTGGCACCCACGCTCAGACCGGTCACCGGGCTGGTGGGGCTGTTGGGGTTGGTCACGGTGCCGGTGCCGTTCACCAGGGTCCAGGTGCCCACCGCGGGTGCTGCGGCCGTGTTGGCGCCCAGGGTGGTGCCGGTGGCCGGCAGGCAGAGCGCCTGGTCCGGTCCCGCGTTGGCCGCGGCCTGTCCGGGGTTGAAGCTGGTGATCGTCACCTGGTCGGTGGCGATGCCGCAGGTGCCGTAGTCCACGCTCCATTGGAACACATTGGTCCCCTGCGCCAGGCCGCTCACCGCGCTGGTGGGCGAGTTGTCATCGGCGAAAGTGCCGCTGCCGCTCACCACGGTCCACGTACCGGTCACCTGGTTGTAGGGCAGCTGTCCGGCCAGGGTGGCCGTGCCGCCGCACACCTGCTGGTCGGGCCCGGCAATGGCCGGGGTGAAGGGCGGGGTCACGATCACCGAATAGCCGAAGTCGTTGGTGCCGACCAGCGGACAGGCGTCATCGGTGACCGTCACCGTGAAGTTGTTGGTGCCGATGTCGGCCACGGTGGGCGTCCAGTTGAAGGTGCCCGTGGGGAAGGGCGTTCCGGCCGTGGTGAACGTGGCGCCGCTGATGCCGCCGTTCCAGTTCATCTGCACGGTCTGCCCGGCGTTCGCATCGTTGGAGTTGATGGTGAAGGTGATGGGCACGCCCGCGCATACCGAGGCGGTGTAGTTCGCCGAACCGTTGATGCCGCTGGCCGTTGGCGCGGTGTTGCCGGCGCACGAGCGCACCACCACCTGCACATCGCGGGTCACCGAGCCGATCTGCACCCCGTTGCGGAACTCGCGCACCCGATAGGTCACCACCGCCACCTGCAGCTGGCTGGGCACCACCGTCATGGTGCCGGTGGTGGCGTTGAGCTGGACCGCGCCGCCACCACCGCCGTTGCGCACCGGTTGCAGGGCGCTGTACCCGGCGGCGTAGGTGAGGTTGTTGCCGTTGGCGCCGCGGGCGGCGATCAGTTCATAGGTCAGCTGATCACCGTCGGGGTCCACCGCACCGGGATTGTAGCTCACGCTCTGGCCCAGGCAGTAGAACGGCGTGGGGTTGGTGAGGAAGTCCGCCGAGTTGTTGCACGGCGACACGGTGTTGTTCAGGGTGGCGTCCAGGTACAGGTTCTGGTTGCCGGGGTTCTGCAGGGAGGTGATGGCGTTGTTGCGGCAGCACAGCGACCAGCTGAACACCCAATCGGTGCCGCAACCGGCCCAGGCGCTGAGGTCGACCAGTTTGGTGTAGGTGTACTTCTCCACACCGTACACGCCATTGCTGTTCAGGCAGCGGTCGGTCTCGCTGGCACATATGGGCGTGATCACCTGCACGCTCTGGAAGGTGAAGCACTGGTTGAAGTTGGCTCCGCACTGTGTGCTGCGCACGTTGAAGCTGAGCCCGTTGTTGCAGTTGGTGGGCGCGGCCACACCGTTGCAATCGCGGTAGAAGTCCAGCGTCACCAGGTACTGGTTCGGGGCCACACAGGTGTAGCTGATCTCACCGCCCATGGCGTGGGTGGCGCGGGCCTCATGGCCCCAACCCAGCATGGCGAGCACGGCCAGGGGAGCGAGGGATCGACGGAGGAGTTGCGCGACGCGCGACGTGCAGTGGGAGCGTAGGGTTCGGGTCATGGACCGGCCGGTTGTGGCCCTTGCGGGAGCACGGCGTTGTCCCTGTTCGCAGGGTCGCCTTCCGGCCGGGTCACCGATCCGCCGGGGCCCGCTGCCCTGCGGGATCCGTCGGCGTGTGATCCGCCCATGCTCCGTTCAGGTGCCGGACAAACGTAGCCGCGCCTCTGCCGGGCGCCGGTGCGGCGCCCCCCGCAGTTGTCAACACGGTGATGTGGGATGGCCGCGTGGCTCTAAGCCTTCACGCAGTCCCCCTTTCAAAGCCCGCGCGAGCTCAACGCTTCACGACGCGCTCGATCCTCCGTGTGCCATCGGAAAGCAGGAGCTCCAGCAACAAGGGGCCGGGGGCGACGGCCCGCAGGTCGATCACACCCCGGTCGCCGCGCGGAAAGCTGCCCTGCAACAGCGGCCGGCCCATCGTATCCCGAAGCGTCCACGCGTTCAGGGCCGCACCGCTGGCCGGTTCCACGACGAGTTCATCCGTTGCGGGCAAGGGGTACACGCGCACAGCGCCCGCACGCGCGGGCGGAAGACCCACGTTGCCACCCACCAGCTCCAGGTCGTCCACGTATAGCACGGAGCCAGGCCGGTCTCCCGCCTGGAAAGCGATCAGCACGGTGTCCGGGGCGATGAAGATGTTGGTCGTCGCGCTCACCAGGGTCCAGTTGCTCACCGTGCCGCCCACTTCGGTATAGCCCAGTCCCACGGGCAGGCCGTTCTTGAAGAACATGGCCAGGAAACTGGCCGTATCCTGTCCCGCCGGCTCGTAACGCACCCAGACGTTCATGGTGGTCGGCATGTCGGTGTAGGCCTCCCCTCCGCTCACGGCGTCATCGGCCAGCCTGCCGTTGGTGAGGATGCCCGGCAGGGTGTCGTTGCCGAGGCCCAGGGTCGCGATGCGCGCGCAGAAGGCACCGCCGTGGGCCGGGGTGTAAGGCGTCACCGCGCTCAGCTGCAGGGGTGCAAGCAGGTTGTTGTAGGAGGTCCAACCGTCCGGGTCCTCGCTCGTCACCGGGTCCCACAGCTCGAACTCGTGGTTGGGCAGCTCATCCGGCATGGGCGTGATCGTGGAGGTCAACCGCACGGCATCCACCTCGAGCCAGGAGCCCGGGACAATGCCCGCAGGTACCAGGGGGTTGGAGCTGGCGAAGGCCACGATCACACTGTCCGGGGCGATGGGCACGCCCTGGTTCACCGGCAGATCGAAGGCGGTCCAGGTGGGCTGGGCGCCGCCGATGGTGTGCAGGTCCATCACGGCCAGGACCCCGAAGCTCCACACCCCCACGAGCACCACGGCCGAATCGCCGGGCTGCAGGTCGCAGCGATAGTATCCCTGGACCGCATCGATCGCGGTGGTGAAGGGCACGCCGGCCACGGGGACATCGTTCTGGTCGATGTTCCCGAGCATGGCAAAGCCGAAGGCCGTGTCGGTGCCCACGACCACGGTCTCCATGCGGGCGGCGTAGGTGCCCGAGGCGCCCGCCACGCGCGTGGTGTTGTCCAGACCGAACGGCGCGGAGCCCCCGGTGCGCCATTCCTGCAGCCGTTCGTACAGCACGGAGGTGCTCCACTGGTCGAAGCTGCTGTTGGCGAGGCCTTGTGCCCGGGATGTGCAGGGGATCAGGACGGCGAGGTACAGGGGAAGGAGGCGCGGGCGCATGGGGTGTTGTTGTCCCGCGAAACTACGCGGAACCGGTCACCGCCGCACGTTCCATGTCGATCACGCGGCAGCTGCCGCACGCACGGCGATGGAACGCCCCGCCCGTTGGGGCCTACAGGCCCAGCAGCACCTCGCCGGGGTCCTTGCCGCCGAACACCAGTTTGTGCGGGTCCTCGATCATCTCCTTCACCTTGTACAGGAAGCTCACGCTCTCCTTGCCGTCGATGATGCGGTGATCGTAGCTGAGCGCCACGTACATGATCGGCCGGATCACCACCTGGCCATGGACGGCCACCGGGCGATCCACGATGTTGTGCATGCCCAGGATGGCGCTCTGCGGCGGGTTGATGATCGGCGTGCTGAGCATGCTGCCGAACACACCGCCGTTGGTGATCGTGAAGGTGCCGCCCGTCATCTCGTCGATGCTCAGCTTTCCATCGCGCGCCTTGACCGCGAGCTCCTTGATCCGGGCCTCGATCTCGGCCAGGCTCATGCGCTCCGCGTTGCGCAGGATGGGCACCATGAGCCCCTTGGGGCTGCTCACCGCGATGCCGATGTCCGCGTGATCGAAGGTGACGATCTCGTCACCCTGGATCTGGCCGTTCACCGCGGGGAACTGGCGCAGCGCCTCGGTCACCGCCTTGGTGAAGAAGCTCATGAAACCGAGACCCGTGCCCTTCTGCTCCTTGAACTTTTCCTTGTACTTGTCGCGCAGCGCCATCACCGCGCTCATGTCCACCTCGTTGAAGGTGGTGAGCATGGCCGTGCTGTTCTTCACGCTCACCAGGCGCTCGGCCACCTTCTTGCGCAAGGTGGTCATCCTGGCCCTGTTGTCGTTGCGGGTGCCGCCCCAGCCGTTCATCAGCTTGCCGCCGGCCTCCACGCCGCCGGCGATGTAGGCCTCCACATCGCTCTTGGTGATGCGTCCATGGGGACCGCTGCCCTTCACCTTCGCCGGGTCCACGCCCTTCTCGTCGAGCATGGCCTTGGCCACGGGGGTGGCGTGCGCGGCCGTCGCAGTGGCGGGTGCCGGTGCATCAGCGGACTTCTTCTCCACCTTCTCCACCTTCACCACCTTCACCTCCTTCACCTTCTTCTCCGCCTTCACGCTGGTATCGATCCTCGCCACCACGTCGCCCACGTTCACCGTGGCATCGGCGGCGGAAAGCACTTCAATGCGGCCCTCGGCCTCGGCGCTCAGCTCCAGCGTGGCCTTGTCGCTGTCGATCTCTGCGATCACCTGGTCCTTCTCCACCGTGTCGCCGCTCTTCACGAGCCACTGCGCGATGCGTACCTCACTGATGCTCTCTCCGGGGCTCGGGACCTTGACGTCTACGGTTGCCATTCGAGGGGTGTGGGAATGATGGAACGTACGGATGTGGGCCTCGGTGCTCAGGCGCGCGCCTTGCGGCCGGTGGCGGCCTTTTCACCGGCGGGGGAACTGCCTGCGAAGGCCTGTTCGATGATCGTGACCTGTTGCTTCGCGCTGCGCTTGCTGCTGCCGGTGGCAGGTGCGCCGCTGGCCGGCCTGCTGATGCACTCCAGGGGTGTCTTGAGCGCGGGCTGCAGGTGTGTGAGGATGTGCGTCCAGGCACCCATGTTCCCGGGTTCCTCCTGCACCCACAGGAAACGCCCGGCCTTGTTGTAGCGCTTCAACGCGGCCTTGATCGCATCGACCGGCAGCGGATGCAGTTGCTCGATCCGCAGCAGCGCCGTGTCGGTGATGCCGTTCTTGTCGCGATGCTCGGCCAGGTCGTAGTGCACCTTGCCCTGGGTGAGGATCACGGTGCGCACCTGCCCGGGGTCGGCGCCGGCGTCGTCGATGAAGGGCAGGAAGCGTCCCCCCGCCAGCTCGTCGAGCGGGCTCACGCACTTGGGGTGGCGCAGCAGGCTCTTGGGGGTGAACACCACCAGCGGCTTGCGGAAGTCCCAGGCCATCTGACGGCGCAGGGCATGGAAGAAGTTGGCGGGCGTGGTGCAGTTCACCAGCACCATGTTGCCGTCGGCGCAGCTCTGCAGGAATCGTTCCATGCGCGCGCTGCTGTGCTCGGCGCCCTGGCCTTCATAGCCATGGGGCAGCAGCAGGACGATCCCGTTCTGCGTGTCCCACTTCTCCTCGGCGCAGCACAGGTACTGGTCCAGGATGATCTGCGCGCCGTTGACGAAGTCGCCGAACTGCGCCTCCCAGATGGTGAGCGTCTCGGGGTTGGTGAGCGCATAACCGTACTCGAAGCCGAGCACCGCGTACTCGCTGAGCAGCGAATTGTGGATCTGCAGCAGCGCCTGCCCCTCCTGGATGTGCTTCAGGTGGATGAACTCCTCCTCGCTGTCCTCCACCTTCACCACGGCGTGCCGATGGCTGAAGGTGCCCCGCTCCACATCCTGTCCGGTGAACCGCACGGGATGGCCCTCGACCAGCAGGGACCCGTACGCGAGCAGTTCGGCCATGCCCCAGTCGAGCACCTCGTCCGCCATCATCTTCCGGCGGTCGTTCAGGATCTTCTCCAGCTTGCTGAAGAACTTCTTGCCGTCGGGATGCAGCACGGTGAGCTTCTCCCCGATCCGCTTCAGCGTCGCCTTGGGCACCCCGGTCGCGGGTGCGGCAAGCAGGTCGGCGGTGCTGGCGCGGCGGAAGCCCTTCCAGCGTTCGGCCATGAAGTTGGTGATCTGCCCCACATCCTGCCGCCTGGCCTCGATGAGACGTTCGTCGAGCATGGCCGTGAAGCTGCGCTCCATCTCGGCGGCCAGCTCCGCGGCGCCCTCCACCCCGCTGTCGATGAGCTTGCGGGTGTAGATCTCGCGCGGATCGGGATGCGCCGCGATGGCCTTGTACAGCAGGGGCTGCGTGAACTTGGGTTCGTCGCCCTCGTTGTGGCCGTGTTTGCGGTAGCACAGGATGTCCACCCACACGTCGGTGCCGTATTGCTGGCGGTAATCCATGGCCAGCTCCATGGTCAGGGCCACGGCCTCGGCATCATCGCCGTTCACGTGGAACACCGGGCACTGCGTCACCTTGGCCACGTCCGTGCAGTAGGTGCTGGTGCGTGCGTCGATGTAGTTGGTGGTGAAGCCCACCTGGTTGTTGACGATGATGTGGATGGTGCCGCCCACCTCGTAGGCCTTGAGGCCGGCCATCTGCACCATTTCGTACACCACGCCCTGGCCGGCCACCGCCGCATCGCCGTGGATGAGGATCGGTGCGGTGGCCCCCTTGCGGAAATGGTCATCGCGCTCGATGATGGCGCGGCTGATGCCCTGCATCACGGGCCCCACGCTCTCCAGGTGGCTGGGGTTGGGTGCCAGGGTGAGGCGCACCTCGCGGCCGCTGTTCGTGCGGCGCACCGAGCTGTAGCCCATGTGGTACTTCACATCGCCCTCCACGAGCTCGTCCGCGTAGTCCTTGCCGTCGAACTCGCTGAAGATCCGGTCGTAGCTCTTGCGCAGGGTGTTGGCCAGCACGTTGAGGCGGCCGCGGTGGGCCATGCCGATCACGTACTCGGTGATGCCCAGGGCGGCGCCATGCTCGATCACCATGTCCAGCGCGGGGATCAGGGCCTCGGCCCCTTCGATGCTGAAGCGCTTGGCCCCGATGAACTTCTTGCCCAGGTATTTCTCGAACACCACGGCCTCGTTGAGCTTGGCGAGGATGGCCTTCTTCTGCTCGATGGTGAGGACGGGCGTGTTGCGCGTGCCCTCCATGCGCTCCTGCAGCCACTTCACCTTGCCCGGGTCGCGGATGAAGCGGAACTCCGCACCGATGCTCTGGCAATAGGTCTGTTCCAGCAGGCCCACGATGTCGCGCAACCGGGCCGGCCCCAGGCCCACCTCGGCGCCTGCGGCGAACACCGTGTCCAGGTCGGCCTCGCCCAGCCCGAAGGTGGCCAGGCCCAGGGGCGGTGCGTACTTGCGGCGCTCGCGCACCGGGTTGGTGCGGGTGAACAGATGGCCGCGCTCCCGGTAACCGTTGATGAGCTCGATCACCTTGAACTCCCGGGCCAGCTGCTCGGAGCCCGCACCGGCGGCCGGCGTGGCGGCGGGCAACACCTCGTGGTGCGTCCGCGCCAGCTCGAAGCCCTCGAAGAAGCGGGCCCATCCGGGATCCACCGCGGCGGGGTCCTTCAGATACTGCTGGTAGATGCTTTCGAGCGCGGCCGGATCGGCGTTGCTCAGGTAGGAATGCTTGTCCATCGGCGGCGGACCGGGGTGGCAAAGGTAGCCAGCGGACCGGGCCGATGTACGACTTTGACCGTCAGGAGGTTACGACAACAGCCGCCTTAAGCTCCGAAGACGAACAAAGCAATCGATGACCCCTTACTCCGACCGCAGCTTCAAGACAAGCCCATTCAGCAGTTCAAGCTGGGCCTTCATCAGGTCTTCGAGTATCCTCGTACGCTCGCGGCTTTCGCCCATTAACCGCTCGACGACCTCCAGCGGCACAGTGTGCTGTTGTTGATTCTGAGTGCTCACATACCCGTTGTTCCCATGGTTATTGGTCAGCGACAATGACACTGGTGCTCTAGCCCCCTAATGACCCGGACACGATTACAGTGGCAAAACTGTAAACTGTGTCCCGATGAGCAACAAACGGAAATTCAGCAAGGAAGAGAAG
>JACTMO010000071.1 GCA_014584605.1 Bacteroidota bacterium
TGCGACAAGGGACCTGAAAACGGTTGAAAACTCGCCATCCCTTTTGTCCATTACCGCACATACGCTCCCAAAACACCATCCCTTTTGTCCATTATACCCCTTTCTTCTTCACGACCGGGTCGAACCGACCGCTTCTTTGATGCCGCCTCAGTAACATGGACCCACCAGGGCCGCATCGGACCCGTCGTGGCCTCCCCGCAAGGCAGGAATTGGCGGGCGCAAAGGGCTTCCCCATCGCGGGGCCTCAGGTTGCACCAGTGCAGAACGACAAGGCACATGCGCTGGAGCGGTACGACCGCTAAGGCGCAGCTTGGACCATGCGTCGGACCGTGGCCCACGGCACGGACCGGGGATGGAAGCAGCAGAGCGCCGGCGCCCGTTGAACGGGCCTGCGGCAACCACGGCTATAAAAGCGGAAAACCCCGCTTTCGCGGGGCTTTCCGGATGGGGACGCCGTCGGTTCAGTAGTAGATCAGCCGGCGCACCTTGGCCACATGCTTGGCCAGGCGGATCACCTGCTTGGTGTAGCCGAACTCGTTGTCGTACCAGGCGTAGAGCACAGCGGTCCGACCGTCCGGGCCGACGATGGTGGCGTTGCTGTCGAACACGCTGCAGCACGTATCGCCAATGATGTCGCTGCTCACCAGCTCAGGGTCGATCTGGAAGTGGATCTGGTTCACGAGTTCACCGTTCAGCGCGGCATCCCGTACCAGTTCATTCACTTCGTCGCGGGTCACGGCCTTCTTCAGGTTCAGGCTCATGATGGCCAGCGAGCCGTTCGGGGTGGGCACGCGCACCGCGTTGGCGGTAAGCTTGTCCTTGAGGCTGGGGATGGCCTTGGTGACCGCGCTGCCTGCGCCGGTGCTGGTGATAACCATGTTGATCGCCGCGCTGCGACCGCGCCGCGGCTTCTTGTGGTAGTTGTCCAGCAGGTTCTGGTCGTTGGTGTAGGCGTGCACGGTCTCGATGTGGCCCTTCTCAATGCCGATACGGTCCTCGATGATCTTCAGTACGGGGCAGATCGCGTTGGTGGTGCAGCTCGCGGCGCTGATGAGCTGCTCCTTCTCGATGTCCAGGTCCTTGTGGTTGATCCCGTACACGATGTTGGGCATCTCCTTGCCCGGGGCTGTGAGGATCACCTTGTTCACGCCCTTGGCATGGAGATGGCGGCCCAGGTCGGCGCGCTTGGTGAACGCGCCGGTGTTGTCGATGATCAGCGCGTTGTTGATGCCGTAGGCCGTGTAGTCCACGTCCTCGGGGTTGTTGGCGGCGATGAGCTGCACACGCTGCCCGTTGATGACCAGGCATTTGTTCTCCAGGTCCTCCACCACACTGCCCCGGAAGGCACCGTGGACGCTGTCGTTGCGGAGCAGGGCCGCGCGCTTGACGATCTCCTCGTCCGTGAGGGTACGCGTGACGATGGCGCGCAGGCGCAGCTGCTGGCCCTTGCCGGCCTGTTTCACCAGTTCACGCGCGGCGATGCGGCCGATGCGGCCGAAGCCGTACAGCACCACGTCCCGCGGCTCGAACTTGTGCTTGTCCGCACCGATGAAGCCGCTGAGCGTCGTGGCCAGGAACTTCCCGAGGTCCTTGCTGCCGCTCTGCCCGTACTCCCAAGAGAGCTTCCCGATATCGATCTTGCTGGGGGCCAGTTCCATGCCGAGAAGGGCGCGGGCCACCTCGGTGGTGGTGAAGACATCGATGGGCTTCTGCACCACGTTCTTGGCGTAGTTGAACAGGTTCAGCACCTCGCTGATGCTGATATCGAGCAGGTGGTTTCTGAAGAACACCAGCTCCACACCGCGGCCGTACATGAGCTGGCCGACGGAATTCACCAGATCGACGGCCGCTTTCTCGCGGTCCACAAAATCCTTCAGGCCGGTCTCGTAGCCGGTCCTGGCTTCCAGGGTCTGCATGGATTGGTTGATGGGGGGTTGGACGGGATGTTCGGTGAAAGGACGCGCCCCGCCGAGGGCGGGGCGCAGGGTCAGCCGAGGTATGCCTTGAGCAGTTTGCTTCGACTGGTATGCCGCAATCGGCGGATGGCTTTCTCCTTGATCTGGCGCACCCGCTCGCGGGTCAGATCGAACTTCGCGCCGATCTCCTCCAGGGTGAGGCCGTGGTTGATGCCGATGCCGAAGAAGAGCTTCACCACGTCGCGCTCCCGCTCGGTCAGGGTGCTCAGGGCCCGTTCGATCTCCTTGCTGAGCGATTCGTTCAGCAGGAGCCTGTCGGCCGGAGCACTGTCGTTGTTGGGCAGCACGTCCAGCAGGCTGTTGCTCTCACCCTCCACGAATGGGGCGTCCATGCTGATGTGGCGGCCGCTCACCTTCATGGTGTCGGCGACCTTCTCCGGCGGGAGGTCCAACAGGGCGGCAAGCTCGTCGGCGCTGGGCGGGCGCTCGTACTCCTGTTCCAGCTTGGCGAAGGCCTTGTTGATCTTGTTGAGCGAACCCACCTGGTTTAGCGGCAGGCGTACGATGCGGCTCTGCTCCGCCAGGGCCTGAAGGATGCTCTGACGGATCCACCACACCGCATAGCTGATGAACTTGAATCCGCGCGTTTCATCAAAGCGCTGGGCCGCCTTGATCAGGCCGAGGTTGCCCTCGTTGATCAGGTCCGGCAGGCTGAGCCCCTGGTTCTGGTACTGTTTGGCCACCGACACCACGAAGCGCAGGTTGGCCTTGACCAGTTTTTCCAGCGCCCGCGCGTCCCCTTCCTTGATCCGGCGCGCCAGCTCCACTTCCTGGTCCGCCGTGATCAGCCCTTCCTTGCCGATCTCCTGGAGATACTTGTCCAGCGACTGGCTCTCCCGGTTGGTGATCGACTTGGTGATCTTGAGCTGGCGCATCCTGCTGGTCACGGTGCTGGAGGTGTTAGAGGTTGGGGTCAGAATTGTTCTACACAGGACCGGACGGGGCCCCGGTAGGGTCTCGGCGCGAAGGTAAGGGCACACCTCCCTACGGGACAAGACGCCCCGGTCGGGAGGTGTGTAAAGGCCATTTCAAACGGCTGGGTCACAACCGCTTCAGATCCCCAGGCCGTAGTAGGCCCGGGTGCCGTTGGGGTAGATGCCCTCGATGAGCACGCCTCCGCGTTTGTTGGCGATGGCGCGTTCGATGTCTTCCGGGGTGCGGATGGCCTGGTCGTCCACACGGGTGATGATGAAGCCTTCGCGGATCCCGCTGCTGCGCAGCCTTCCGGTATCCACGGCGACCACTTTCACACCGTTCTCCAGCTTCAGGGCGCGCAGCTCATCGGCGGTGGCTGGTGCCAGTTGTGCCCCGAGCACCTGGCTCAGTTCACGCTTGGTCGGCGCTGCGGTCAGGGTGCCCGTACCGTCCCTGCCCCGAAGGGTGAGGTCCACCACGCGCTCCTTGACATCGCGGAGCACGGTCACCGTCACCTGGTCGCCCGGGCGGAACTTGCCCACCTGCTCCTGCAGTTGCGGCACGTTGTTCACCTCGATGTTGTCCACCTTGAGGATCACGTCCCCTTCCTTGAGCCCTGCGGCCTGCGCGGCCCCACCCTCGGACAGTCCGTTCACATAGACCCCGCGGATGCGGTCCATGCGCGCCTGGTCGGCCAGCGTTTGGTCCATGTTGCGGATGCTCACCCCCAGATAGGCCCGTTGCACGCTGCCGTATTCCAGCAGATCGCTGGTCACCTTGTTCACGATGTTCGATGGAACGGCGAAGGAGTATCCGGTGTACTGCCCGGTGGTGCTCGCGATCGCCGTGTTGATGCCGATCAGCTGTCCCTGGGTGTTCACCAAGGCGCCGCCGCTGTTGCCGGGGTTCACCGCCGCATCCGTCTGGATGAAGCTCTCGATCGGGAAGATGTCACGCCCCGGGTCGTATTGCAGCAGGTTGATGTTGCGCGCCTTGGCGCTCACGATGCCGGCCGTCACCGTGCTGGTGAGGTTCATCGGGTTGCCCACGGCCAGCACCCATTCGCCCACCTTCACCTCATCGGAGTTCGCAAAGGCGAGGACGGGCAATCCCTCGGCGTCCACCTTCAAAAGGGCGATGTCCGTGCTGGGGTCGCGCCCCACCACCCGTGCCGGCAGGGACCGGTTGTCGTTCAGGTGCACCGAGATCTTGTCGGCGCCTTCCACCACGTGGTTGTTGGTGACGATGTAGCCGTCCTGCGCGATGATCACACCGCTGCCTATCCCTTCCCGCGGTTGGGGCTGGCTGGGCCGATAGCCCCAGAAGAAGTCCTGGAGCGGGTTCCGGTAATGGACCATGGTCTCGGTGGTGACGTGGACCACGGCGTTCACCGAGATCTCCGCAGCGGGCACCAGGTCCACGGGAACTGCGGCACCCGTATAGCTTGCGGGCACGGCCGGTGCATGCAGGGTGGTCGAAAGGGCGGTCGGCGCGGGGGATGGATGACGCAGGAGGTCGTACGCGCCCATGGCCAGGATGCCTCCGGCAAGCGCGGCCAGGAAATAGGAAAGCGTGCGTTTCATGGTGTTCAGTGGTGCATCAAGTGGTATGCCGCACTGCACGAAACAACGTTCCTGGCAGGTGTTACGGTGGGCGGTGGCCGTTAAAATGTGTTGATCGTCCACCGGTCCGACCGTATGGCTGCCGGTATCGCGCACCCATCTTTGCGGCATGACCGACGGCTGGTTGTTCAGCAAGTGGGAGGGGACGGGGAACGATTTCATCGTGATCGACGACCGTTCGATGCGGTTCCCGGACCAGGACCACGCCCGTGTGCGCCGGTGGTGCGACCGTCATTTCGGCATTGGCTCCGATGGTCTGGTGCTGATCCGGCAGGCCACCCTGACCGGTGCGGCTTTCCACATGGAATTCCTGAACCCCGATGGCAGCCGCAGCTTTTGCGGCAACGGCAGCCGGGCGGCCTACGCCTTCTGGTCGACCCTCACCGGGGACCGGTCACCGGCCCGCTTCACGGCGATCGATGGGGAGCACCGGGCCGAGTGGCACGGTGACCTGGTGCGTGTGGGCATGCGCGACGTGGGCGCCGTGGAGAGGGTGGATGAGCGCACCGACAGCGTCCATACCGGATCGCCCCATCTGGTCGTTTGGGTGGACGACCCGAAGGCCGTGGACCTGCTGACCGAGGCCAGGGCCATCCGCTACGGCCCGTGCCACGCCCGGGAAGGTATCAACGTCAATTTTGTGCGTCGTGGCCCGGCCGGGCTGGAGATGCGGACCTACGAGCGCGGGGTGGAGGATGAGACCTTGAGCTGCGGCACGGGGGTGACGGCCGCCGCGTTGTCCGCCATGGCCCGTGGTCTGTGGAACGGCCCCTGCGCGGTGCGCACCGCAGGAGGGGTGCTGACCGTGGAGGCCAGACCCACCGCCAACGGCTTTCAGGAGGTCCGGCTCATCGGGCCGGTCAACCAGGTCTTCACAGGAAGGATCGACGGATGAGACGCTGGCGGATCGTGCTGATCGGGGCGGTGGCCCTGGTGCTCCTCGCCGGTGCGTTCGGTTACGGCTTCTGGCGCAAGCTGTTCGGTCCGGGTCCCGGCCCACGGGCCGAACGCGTGCTGTTGATCCCCACAGGGTCGGATGTGGATCAGGTCCTGGACAGCCTGGTCGCCACCGGGCTGGTCACGGACCGGGCGACCTTTCGCTGGCTCGCCAGTCGCAAGCGCTACGCCGGGCGGGTGAAGCCAGGCCGGTACGTGGTGGCGGGCGGAACGAGCCTCAACGCGCTCATCGACCGATTGCGCAGCGGTGAACAGGACCCCGTGCGGGTCACCTTCACCAACATCCGCACCCTGCCCCAGCTGGCCGGCCAGCTGGCACGCTCCATCGAGACGGATTCCACGACGCTGCTGCAGGCCATGACCGCCCCGGCGACCATCGAAGGGCTCGGGCTGCGGGCCGAGACGATGATCGGCCTCTTCCTGCCCAACACGTACGAGGTGTGGTGGACCGAGACCCCGGCAGCCTTCATCCGGCGGATGAAGCGGGAGCATGATCGTTTCTGGAGCGGATCGCGCATGGCCAAAGCGAGGGCGCTCGGCCTCACGCCCATGGAGGTGAGCACCCTGGCGAGCATCGTGCAGGCTGAAACAGCCCGGTTGGACGAGGCCCCCATGATCGCCGGCGTCTACCTCAACCGCCTGCGCATCGGTATGCCGCTCCAGGCCGACCCCACGTTGAAGTTCGCCCTCGGGCTGGACAGCGTGAACCGCGTGCTCGATATCGACAAGCGGGTGGATTCCCCCTACAACACCTATGCGCATCAGGGGCTTCCCCCGGGACCGATCAATATGCCCGAACCTGGATTCATCGACGCGGTGCTGAACCCCGCCCGGCACGACCATCTCTACTTCTGTGCTCGGGAGACCCTGGACGGGTACAGCAACTTCGCCCGCACCTACGAGCAGCACCTGGTGAACGCCCGGCGCTACCAGCGTGCCCTGAACGCGCGCGGCATTTACCGCTGATCTGTTGATACGGCCGACGACGGCACGGGAACAGGCCCCTGTTGGCGGCTACATTCGCGCCTGCAAATCGATGACGATGACGAAGATCAAGTTCGGTACCGATGGCTGGAGGGCCATCATCGCGGAGGATTTCACGGTGGACAACGTGGCTCGCGTGAGCGTGGCCACGGGCAAGTGGGTGCTCGAGCATTTCCCCGATGCGCCGACCATCGTGGTGGGCCATGATTGCCGCTTCGGTGGTGAGCTCTTCGCCGAGACGGCCACCAAGGTCTTCGTCTCCATGGGCATCCGGGTACACCTGGCCAGGGGTTTTGTCAGCACGCCGATGGTCTCCCTGGGTGCCTTGCGCGTGAAGGCCTCCATGGGGGTGATCCTCACCGCCAGCCACAACCCACCGAGCTACAACGGGTACAAGTTGAAGGGACCTTACGGCGGGCCCCTGGTCCCCGAACACGTTCAGGAGGTCGAGGACATGATCCCGGCCGTGCATGGGGTCGACCTGGCTGCGATCGACCTGAAGAAAGCCGAGGCCGACGGGCTGCTGACCCATGTGGACCTGGAAACGATGTACGTGCAGCACGTGGAGCGCAGCTTCGACCTGGAGGCCATCCGCAAGAGCGGACTGCGTCTGGGCTACGATGCCATGTACGGTGCGGGGCAGAACGTGATCCGGCGCATCCTGCCGGCCACCGATCTGCTGCACTGCGAGCACAACCCGTCCTTCATGGGCCAGGCCCCGGAGCCCATCCACAAGAACCTCACGGCGTTCAGTGAGCGGATCCGGCAGGGCGGCATCGATTGCGGCCTGGCCACCGATGGGGATGCCGACCGCATCGGGTTGTACAACGGGCGGGGCGAGTTCGTGGACAGCCACCACATCATCCTGCTGTTGATCCACTACCTGGTGAGATACAAGGGCTACAAAGGCAAGGTGGTGGTGGCCGTGAGCACCACGCCGAAGGTGGAGCGGATGTGCCGCCACTACGGGCTGGAGTACCAGGTGGTCAAGATCGGTTTCAAGTGGATCTGCGGCATCATGATCGCCGAGGACGTGCTGCTGGGTGGCGAGGAGAGCGGTGGCATCGCCATCAAGGGCCACATTCCCGAGCGCGACGGCATCTGGATGGGGCTCACCATCTGGGAGTTCATGGCCTTGAGCGGCAAGAAGCTCGACGACCTGGTGCAGGAGGTGTACGAGATCGTGGGCCCCTTCAGCTACGACCGCAACGACCTGCATATCAGGGAAGCGCTGAAACAGGAGGTGTTGAAGAAGTGCGCCGGCAATGCGTTCACCCGCTTCGGCGACCTGGAGGTGCGGAGGGTGGAGACCATCGACGGTTGGAAGTACCATTTCGATGACGACCAGTGGCTCATGATCCGCGCGAGCGGGACGGAGCCGGTGCTGCGCACCTATGCCGAGAGCGGGACCCTGGCGGGCGCACGGGCCATCCTGGCCGCCTGCAAGGCCACGATCGGGGCCTGAGCGCCGTTACTCCTTCACCACGGAGGTGCGTTCCATCGCCTGGCCGGCCGCGTCGCGCAGGGTGAGGATGTACACCCCAAGGGGGTAGGGGCCGAGGTCGATCGTGAGGGAGCGGTCCCCAGCGGCGATGGAGCGGCGGAATTGCGGGCGGCCCGCCATGTCCACCAGCTCCGCATGTGCGGCCGGGAAGTTCCAGCGTACCTGCACAAGCCCGGTCGCCGGCCGTGGGGACACGACCATCACGGGCGGCAGGTTTGCACGGTCGATCGCGATCATCGGACCGTCCTGTACGGTCCCGTCCGTGTCCTCGGCCCGGAGGCGGTAGTACACGAGCCCCTCCGGCGGGTCGGCGTCATCGAATGCATAGGTCCGCGTGCTCTGGCTCTCACCCGCAGCGTCCACGCTGCCGATCGGGAGCAGGTCGTCCGGATCGCTGCCCCGGTCGATGTGGAAACGAGATGTGTGATGCTCGGTGGCCGTGCTCCAGGAGAGGCGGTTCGCGTGCTCCTCGGGCCATCCGGTGAAGCTCAGGAGCTCCACGGGAAGCACCCCGATGTCGCCCATGCCCGAGGCATAACCGTAGAACCATCGGCTGAAGCGCTGCCCGTCAAAGAGCTTGGCCATCTCGTATTCCACCCGTACGCGCCACTTGTAGCGCAGATGGCCGGCGGTCTTGTAGATGAGTTCCTTGATCTCGGTGCCGCCCACGCCCAGGTCGGTCCATGCGGCGCTCTGGCCTGTGCTGCCCAGGCTGTTCGTGATGGGGGCCCCGGAGAAGGCCTGTCCCTCGAACACCACCTCCCAGCGCAGGCGGCCATCGCACCGATGCATGGGGCTGCGGGCGCGATGGCCGATCCCGAAGTAGTCCGGCACGCCGAAGTCCATGCAATTGGTGGCGAGCGGGGAGACCAGGTTGGCCATGTATTGCCGCGAATAGCGGTCCAGGGCGTAGCCGCGATCGCCCCGGTGCCAATGCCAGCGCCCTTCGTTGGCAAAGGTGGGCGAGGCGAACGGCGCACCGGCGAGAACCTCCGAGTAGCCATCGCCGTCGGCATCGCCGCCGCCACTCACGGCGCTGCCCAGTTGTTCGCCCGCAATGTTGGCCTCGATGATGTCGACCAGGGCGCCGTTGATGCCGGCAGGTGTGCCTTGGAACACATAAAGTGCCCCCTCGTCGGCCTGGGCCACGGTGCTCTCGTAGCCGGGGCTGCCCACGGCAATATCGGCGTAACCGTTGCCGTTCACATCGCCGGCCTCGGCCACGCTGGCCCCCATGAAGCCGTTGGTGATGTTGCGTTGCAGGGTGGTGTTCGGGGCCGCGCCGACGCCTGTGGCCGAGCCATGGTACACGAAGGCACCGCCTTCGTCCGTCTGCCCGGATTCCCAGCGGTCGGCACCGACCACGATATCGAAGAAGCCGTCGCCGTTGACGTCGCCCGCACCGGCCACACCGACCCCGAAGCGTGCGCCGGCCTGGTCGATCTCCAGGCGGCGGACGTAGGGCAGCACCACACCGGTGGCCGAGCCGTGGTACACAAAGGCCGCGCCTTCACCCGCCTGGCCGTTGCTGAGGTCCCGGGCTCCGATGACGATGTCCGAGAACCCGTCGCCGTTCACATCGCCGGCCGTGCACACCGAGTGCCCGAAGCGGTTGGCCGCAGGTGGTTCGGCGAGCACTACGTGGGGCGCCACGGGGATCCCGGCCGGGGAGCCCAGGTACACGTAGGTCTGTGAAGTGCCGGGTGCGCCCACGAGCACATCGGCATATCCGTCGGTGTTGATGTCCCCTGCGGCGCTCACGCTGGCGCCGAACTCTGATCCAGCCGTGCCGGTGAGGGAGGTGGTCGGCGCCAAGGCCAGCCCGCCGGGCCCGCCGTGGTGGATCGTGGCCCGCCCCGTACCGCCAGAGAGCGGAGCCCCGATGATGACGTCCGCGTAGCCATCGCCATTGACGTCGCCGGCGGTGCAGACACTGGCTCCGAACCGGGCACCGGGGATGTTGGCCTCCAAGGTGCTGGTGGGTGCTGTCGGAAGGCCGGCAGGCCCACCCAGCCTGAACTGCACCAGACCTTCGCCCGCCTGGCCGTTGCTGCCATCGGGAATGCCGACCAGGGCATCGGCGTAGCCATCACCGTTCACATCTCCGGCGTTGCCCACGGCGGCGCCCAGGCCGACGCCCGCAGCGCCGCCGGTGCCCGTGGTCGCCGGCGTAAGTTGCATGGCGTAGGTGCCGCCCATGTACACGGCCGCGCCACCGCCGAAGCCATACTTGAACGCCCCGAAGATGAAGTCGGAGAAACCATCACCGTTGAGGTCGCCCGCCGTGGACACGCATTCGCCCAGGAAGGCACCGGGGGTGTTCAGTTCATAGTTGAAGATCGCTGCCGACAGGATGCCGGTGCTGGAGCCGAAGTAGAGCCTCACCTGCCCCTCTTGGACCTGCGGGTTCCCGTAGTAGGGGATGCCCACCAGCAGGTCGCCATAGCCGTCGCCGTTGACATCCCCAGCGGTGCTCACCCAACGCCCCATCCACGCGTTGTTCTGATTGCTTTCCAAGGCCGTGGCCGCTATGGTGTTGAGACCTGTCGTGCTACCGTGGAAGATGCGGACCACCCCTTCGCCGGTCTGGGTGCCGATCTGGTCCCGGTAGGCACCGATGGCCACATCGCTGTACCCGTCACCGTTCACATCGCCGGCACAGGCAACGCTCCATCCGAAGTTGTTGTCGTTCACCGTGGGCGTTCCGAACAGGGTGAGGTCGGGTGCGGGATTGGCCCCTGCGCCCAGGGCGGTGGGCCCGCCGTGGTAGATGAAGGAAGCACCCTGGTCGAAACCGGGCGCCACGGTCCATTGCGAAGCTCCGATCACCACATCGCTGTACCCGTCGCCATTGATATCGCCGGCACAGGCCAGGCTGCGGCCGAAGTGCGCACCTCCCTGGTTGCGTTCCAGACGATGTCGCAGCACCGGGTTCAGTCCGGTGGCACCGCCGAGGTACACGAACACCGCTCCTTCCTGGAAGGAGGGATACGCGCTGAGATAGGCCCCGACACCCACATCGCTGTATCCATCGTTGTTGATGTCCCCCAGACAGGCCACATTGGAGCCGAAGTTGTCCGCGGCCTGGTTCGTTTGCAGGGTGATGTCGGGCACAAGGGCGATGCCGGTGGCCGAACCGTAGTACACGAATGCGGCCCCTTCCGAGAGCTGGTTGGCCACGTCATCCTCCCAGGTCCGCGCGCCCACGATGAGGTCGCTGTAGCCATCGCCATTAACGTCGCCTGCGGTGCTGGCGGCGCAACCGAACTGGGCACCCTGTTGGTTCACCTCCAGCACCAGACTGGGCGCGGCCGTGATGCCGGTGTTCGACCCATAGTGCACATAAACCAGACCTTCGTTCGTCTGTCCATTGGTCGCCATGGGCGCACCGATGACCAGGTCGCTGTACCCGTCGCCGTTGAGGTCGCCTGCCGTGGAAACGGCCGTGCCGTAGTCCGCCCCGGTGACGGGTGAGGAGAGCACGAGGACCGGGCTCGCGCTCACCGGATCGATGGTGACCGGATAGATGGCCCCGTGGTCATCCACGGAGATGCGGACGATGGCCTGGTGGTCATGCACCACGCTGAGCGATGCCGCCAGTGGTCGCCCTTGGGCATCCCAGCAACGCAGGTCCCGGTAGCTGAACCGGTGGGTGCCCTGTGGGTCCAGGAAGCGGATCTCGCCGGGGTCCGTAGCCACCGGCACCAGGTCACCGGTGGAGACCAGGTCAATACGAAGCTCCCGGTCACCGGCCGGGCGTTCGGCCAACAGGAAGTTCTGCCGCAGACCTTCCTCCGTGGCGAGGTATTGCACCACCACGTTCCGCTGCCGCCAGCGCAGGTCTCCATTCTCATCGCTGACCGATGCTGGTGACCAGGCCAGGCTGCGGTCGCTGCGACCGACCCGGTGCATGGCCAGGGATTGGGCCCATGTTCCATGGGCGTCGTTCATCGTGAAGCCCCCGGCTCGGACCTCTCCGGTCATGCCATGACCTGCGAGGGTGCCGGACCATACTGGTCGGAGCCCTTCGCGACGCAGGTCCTGGACGCTTGCCCAGGCGACCTGGGAGGCCAGCAGGCACCAGACCGGCACGAACACGGTAAGCAGGTGTCGGATGTAGCTCACGATAGGGCTGCGCGTGAACGCTCGGGGTTTAACTGACAAAAATACGGGCATGGACACCCCCTGGCAAATCCCTCGGAGGGTGGGAATACCTTTAGCCGCATGGACCGGTCTTGCCATGGAACGCCTGCGTAGGGGATGGCACCGCTTCCTTTCAACGTGGGTGTGGGCCATGTTGTTCGTTCCGGCCCGGGCCATGGGGCAACCGACCGCTGCGGACAGTACGACGATACGACCCGGGCGGTTGGCCGCCGTTTCGGTCGGTGCGTCGGCGCTTATGGCCGGCAGTCTGATCGGCCTGAACGAGGCCTGGTACGATCAGTACGGAAGGAGCCGGTTCCACGGATTCGATGATGGTGCCGAATGGCTGCAGATGGACAAGGCAGGCCATGTTTTCAGCAGCTACTGGATCGGACGTTGGGGCCAGGGCCTGCTGCGCACGACCGGGATGCCAGGGCGGCAGGCGGCGTGGGCGGGTGCGGGCACCGCACTGGTCTTCCTCACCGGGGTGGAGGTCCTGGACGGATTCAGCACGGCCTGGGGGTTCAGCGGATGGGACATGGTGGCCAACGCGGCCGGTGCCGGCCTCTTCCTGGGGCAGGAACTGGGTTGGGGGCAGCAGCGCGTGAAGTTGAAGTACAGCGTATGGCCGAGCCCCTACGCCGACGAGCGCCCCGACGTGCTGGGCCGTTCCGTGGCGGAGCAGATGATCAAGGACTACAACGCACAGACCATCTGGCTCACCACGGCTTGGGGCGGTTGGGCGCGCACGCCTGGCCCCTTGGACTGGCTGGGACTGGCCCTGGGCCACGGCGGCGACGGCATGCGCACGGCCGAAGCCCTGCCGGGCGATGGACGTTACCGGCAGCTGGTCCTGGCCATGGATGTGGACCTGGAACGGATCCCGGTCCGGGGCAAAGGTTGGCGCACCGTGCTGTTCCTGTTGAACTGCATCAAGCTGCCCTCACCGGCGGTGGAATGGCGGAGCAATGGCCGCATCCTGCTGCACGGGCTCTACTTCTGACGCAGGGCATCGCGCCCGCCTTGCAGCAGCAGCACCTGCACCTTGAGCACGGCGGCCACGGTGAGGCTGTCGGTCACCGCGCCGTCCAGCACCATCCGCAGCAGTTCGGCGAAGGGCAGCTTGCGCAGGGTGAGCTCCTCATCATGGTCCGGTTGGGGCGGATGGAAGCTGAGGTCCTGCGCCAGGTAGATGATGGCATGTTCGTCGCTGGCCGAGTTGCTCAGGTCCATCCGCAGCAGTTCGGTCCAGCGCCGGGCCACGATGCCGGCCTCCTCGCGCAGTTCGCGTTGCGCGCTTTCCAGCGGAGGGATGTCGCGTTTGCCGCCGCCCTCGGGGATCTCCCAGCTGTAAGCCTGTACCGGGTAGCGGTACTGGCCGACGATCCAGGTGTTGAGGTCCTCGTCGAGCGGCACGATGCCGATCGCCAGGTTCTTGAAATGCACCACGCCGTAAATGCCTTCCCGGCCGCCGGGGTCGATCACGCGGTGATGGCTCACCGCGATCCAGGGGGTCTCGTAGCGCAGTTCCTCGTGCAGGGTGGTCCAGGGTCCTCGTTCCTTCATGGTCATGCGGGCCGACCAAGATACCGGCCCGGGCGCCGCGTACCTTCGCGGCATGGGCGCGGAACTGCGTGCGGGCGACAAGGTGTCCTTCCTCGACGAGGAGGGTGGAGGCACCGTGCTCCGGCTGCTTCCACGGGGGCGCGTGGTGGTGCGTACGCACGATGGATTTGAGCTGGAGTACCCGGCCAGGGCGGTGGTGCTGCGGGTGATGGGTGAGCACGACCACCGGGTCACCGACCACCAGGCGGGCATGATCGCGGCCAACGATGCGATGGAGGAACGGCGGCGCATCCGGAACGCGGGACGGGAAACGCGGCCGGGCAAGACCCCTAAGCGGCCGGAGGACAACAGCGTGGCGGAGGTGGACCTGCACCTGCACGAACTGGTGGAGGATGAAACGCGGCTGAGCGACGCGGAGAAACTGAGCTACCAGCTGGCCTATTTCGAGCGGGCGCTCGAGGCGGCCATCCGGGACGGCAAGCGCAAGCTGATCGTGATCCATGGCGTGGGCGAGGGCGTGCTGCGCGAGGAGGTGCGGCGCCTGCTGCAGTACTACGACACGGTGCAGTACCACGATGCCGACCCCCGGCGCTTCGGCTCGGGGGCGACCGAGGTACTGATCCACCGGCGCCGTTGAGCAAGTTCCTTGACATCCTGTGCATCGCTTCGTCGCTGTTCCCGCCGCAAAGCGGGGAGGGAGGAAAGTCCGGGCAGCGCAGGGCACCGTGCTTCCTAACGGGAAGGGGGCGTGGCGGGGACGCTACGTTCACGGAAAGTGCCGCAGAAAGGGAGACCGCCACAAGGCCGCGAGGCCTGAGGCCGGAACGGGACAGGGTCCGCCCTGGCCAGTTTCCGGCGAGGCAAGGGTGAAAAGGTGGGCCTGCCTTCGGGCGGGATGACGTGCTTCGGCACGTGAAGTAAGAGCCCACCAGTGCCGTTGGTGACAACGACAGCTTGGTAAACCCCACGGGCTGAAAGACCAAATAGGCCGGGAACCACCGGGCCTCGCAAGGGGCTCATGTGGTAAGGACGGCCCGTCCGACCCCGGCGGGTAGGTCGATGGAGGCCCATCGTGAGGTGGGTCCTGGATAGATGACGAGGGCCTCCGCCGCAAGGCGGGGGTACAGAACCCGGCTTACAGATGCACAGGCCTTCATGCGAAGGGCCTTCACCCCGTCCGCAAGGGCAGGGGTGGGGCCCTTCGTCGCATTCGGAACGGCACGGACCTTGCCTGCCCACCGGGCTACCTTTGCCCCTCATGTCCCGGCCGGCCCGCTCGCTTGTCACGCTGCTCACGGTCTGCGCATGGTCGGTGGGGACTGTCAGCCTCGCCCAGCAGGAGGTCACCGTTCACGGCAGGGTGAGCGCCCAGGGCCATCAGGGCAGCTACTACGACCTGATGGTGGTGAACAAGCGCACGCGGTCCGGTGCCTTCGGCAATGCGGACGGCACGTTCACCGTGCGCATGCTGCCCACCGATACCGTGTTGGTGGGTCTGGGCGGCTTTGTGACCCGACCGTTCACCCTGCGGGACAGCGTGCCGAAGCCGGAGTACCGGGTGTTGATCGTGCTATCGCCGTGGACCATCGTGCTGCCCGAGGCCAGTGTGCTCAGCGAGCGTACGCTGCGGCAGATCCAACAGGATATTGCGGAACTGGGGTACAAGGAGTCGGACTACCGGGTGAGCACCGTGGACGCGCTACAGAGCCCGATCACCTTCCTCTACCAGGAGTTCAGCCGGCGCGAGCGCAGCAAACGCGAGGTGGCCCGATTGGAGAACGAGGACCGCAAGCGGGCCCTGCTGAAGGAGCTATTGCACAAGTACGCCGAGTACGATATCATCAACCTGGGCGACGAGAGCTTCGACGACTTCATCGACTTCTGCGCGGTGCCCGATGCGGTGATGCAGGGGCTCAGCCAGTATGAGTTCCTGCTCTACGTGAAGAAGAAGTACGAGCTGTACACCAGCCTGGGGCCCACCCGGCGTTACTGATCTCCGGTGCCATGCACGTGCGAGGATCGCTCCGCAGGGCTGTTCCGCTGTTCGCGCCTTTCCTGCTTTGGGGCTCACGTGCAGGAGCGCAACCGGACAGCCTGCCGGCCGACATTCTGCTGGACGAGGCGGTGGTGGTGGCCCAGCGGGAGGGCTTTGACGTGGCGGCCTTCATCGCCAGGGTGCGCACCGATACCACCTTCCGGCATGCCTTCCTCAACCTGCGCGTGCATCCACACCGCACCGAGGGCGAGCTGCGGGTGCAGGACCCGCGCGATCGCGAGCGGGCGGGTTTCTTCCGCACGGCCCATCTGGTGCGCATCCAGGGCACCGACGGTGCCGACCGGACGGTGCAGGTGACGGACAGCGTACGCGAGACCGGGAGGCTGCGCCAGCGGGACGGCGACCACCGCTACCTAACGGCGCGCATGTTCGAGAGCCTCTTCTTCCCGGAGGGACCGCGCCCGGTGCCGCGCTCGGTGGCCGACCTCGACGGCCGGCGTTCCGGTGGCTCACGTTTCGACCGCTATCGGGCGGACCTCAAACGGTTCATGTTCAGCCCCGGCGAGGAGCTGGAGGTGCCCATCGTGGGGGACAAGCTGGCCCTCTTCGATCCGGACATCGCCCGGCACTACGCCATGAGCATCTGGAGCGGTGTGCGCAACGGGCACGACTGCTGGGTGTTCAGCGCGGATGTCCGGCCGGATGCGCCACGGAACGCCGTGGTGGTGCGCACCATGGACACCTGGTTCGACAAGGCCAGCGGGCAGGTGATCGCCCGGGAGTACCGTATGCAGCACGCGGGCCTGATCGTTCGGTTCGACATCGCCATGGTGGTGGACCTGGACGTGCGTGACGGACTGCTGGTGCCCACGCACGTGCACTACGACGGGGACTGGGACCTGCCCATGCAGCGCATGGAGCGGGTGCGGTTCTTCCTGCGCACCACCCAGTGGGAGGCGTGGCCGTAGCGGTCAGTGCTTCCCTTGCGCCGCCAGCCAGCGCTCTGCGTCGAGCGCGGCCATGCAGCCGGTGCCCGCGCTGGTGACCGCCTGGCGGTACACGTGGTCGGCGGCATCGCCGGCCACGAACACGCCGGGGACCTTGGTGCTGGTGCGGTCCGGGTCGTGCTTCAGGTAGCCGTTGGCATCCATGTCCAGCCAGCCCTTGAACAGGTCGGTGGCGGGCTTGTGGCCGATGGCCACGAACAGGCCGGTGACGTCCAGCTTACGCTCGGCGCCGGTCTTGTTGTTCACGGCGATGATGCCCTCCACGGCGTGTTCGCCCAGCACATCCTTCACTTCGGTGTTGAAGAGCACCTCGATCTGCGGGGTGTTCTCCACGCGGTGCACCATGGCCTTGCTGGCTCGGAACTCGTCGCGGCGCACCAGCATGTACACCTTGGGGCAGAGCTTGGCCAGGTAGGTGGCCTCCTCGCAGGCCGTGTCGCCGGCACCGACCAGGGCCACGGTCTGGCCGCGGTAGAAGAACCCGTCGCACACGGCACAGGCGGTGACCCCACCGCCGATGTCGCGCAGGCGTGCCTCGTTGGGCAGGCCGAGCCACTTGGCGCTGGCGCCGGTGCTGATGATCACCGCGTCGGCATGGATCTCCTCCTTCTCGTCCACCCACACCTTGTGCACCGGCCCGGTGAAGTCCACCTTGGTCACCCATCCGCTGCGGATGCGCGTGTCGAACCGCAGGGCCTGCTGTTTGAGGTCCTCCATCATGTCCGGGCCGGTGCGTCCCTGGGGGTAGCCGGGGTAGTTGTCCACCTCGGTGGTCTGGGTGAGCTGGCCGCCGGGCAGCGGGCCTTCGATCAACAGGGGCTTGAGGTCGGCACGGGCGGCGTAGATGGCGGCGCTGTAGCCGGCGGGGCCCGATCCGATGATCAGGCACTTGACGTGTTCGGGTGTGGGCATGGTCTTGTGGGCGGCAAAGCTACGCGCAGCGGAAGGGCCTCCCGGTGATGCGGGTCACCGTCCTCAGGGTTCGCACACCAGGGTGTCCGTGAAGGCGTGCAGGCCGGCCCACACGCCGAGGCCGCCGCTGATGTTGCTGCGCACGTTGGCCGGCTGTGTGAAGAGGTCGCCCTGGGTGGCGACGTTGTTCTCGTAGCTCCGGTAGAAGTCGTACGTCGCCTTGTCGATGGAGATGAGCTTCACGGCCACGGTGTCGCCGCGCAGGAAGGTGCTGCCCCGGTCGTCGGGGTCGGAGAAGCTGCTGTTGCCCCGGGCGATGATGAACTCGATGGCCTGGCCGTTGAAGAACTCGTCGTTGCTGGTGCTGCCCAGCGGCGCTGCGAAGGTGGGGTCCTGGGCCAGACCGTCCGTGCCCAGGTTGAGCCGGCGGGTCATCACCCGGTAGAAGTTGTCGGTGGCGGTGGGGTCCGTGCTGCGGGCCCACAGAAAGCCCGTACTGTCGTCGCCATCGCTGCCGTCCTGGTCGATGAGACTGAACCAGAGGGAATCCAGCGGCACGGCCGGAACGATGGTGGTGGTGCTCGTCAGGGTGTGCCCTTCAGCCTCGACATGGAGGTCGTACACTCCCCCCTCCTGGCCGAAGATGGCGGGGTTGGTGGTGGAATAAATGCAGATATCCGCGCTGGCCAGCAGCTGGGGATCGAGGCCGGTGGCTTGTGCGACGAGCAGGAGCTGCTCGTCGGAAAGCAGGGAGGAGCAGACCATGTCGAGCGTGACCGTCACCAGGCCGTTGCTGACGGTCACCGTGGCGTTCTTGACGAAGAGCTGGGTGAAGGCGTTCAGGTCGGTGGGGGCGAAGTAGCTCTGTGTCCGGGTGAGGATCACGATGGGGGGCGACCCGGGTTCGATGGTGCCCTCCACCACCAGGCGGGGCTCGGTGGCGGGCACCTCCACGGTGATCTCCTTCTCGCAGGCGCCAAGGAACAGGGCCGCAGCGGTGGCGAGCATAAGGGGCAGGACGTTGTGCTTCATCAGAACTTGAAGTTCCAGGTGATGGAGGGAAGGATGCTGAAAAGGCTCACCTGCTTGGCCACCACGCGCAGGCTGCCGTCGGCCACATTGCCCTCGTTGTCGAAATAGATGAAGTACGGGTTGGCCCGGTTGTACACGTTGTACACCGACAGGGTCCAGCTGCTCCGCCACCGGCGCATTCGGTAGGTGACCTCACCGGTGGCCTTGTCCTTCACCTTGCGTTGCTCCTTGTTGTTGAGGGTCACCGCCAGGTCCAGGCGGTGGTAGGGCGCCATGCGGAAGCCGTTGCGCTCGGTGTATTCGCTCACAAGGTTGCCCTCGACGAAGTAGCGGTTCACGGGCAGCGTGGTGGCCTGGCCGGTGGCGTAAACGAAGGTTCCGGCGAAGTTCCAACGCTTGTTCAGTTCGTACACGGCCACCACGCTCAGGTCATGTCGGCGGTCCCACCGGCTGGGGAACTCGCGGCCCCCGTTGATGTCCGGGAAGATGCGCATGGTCTTGCTCCAGGTGTAGCCCACCCAGCCGTTGAGCTTGCCGGTGGCCTTCTTCACGAAGAGCTCGGCGCCATAGCTGTAACCGTCGCCGAACACGAGCTGGGTGTAGAAGTTCGCGTTGCCGTTGCCCTGGGGCTCGGCACCCTCAGCGTACTCCACGAGGTTGCGAAGGTCCTTGTAGTACACCTCCACGCTGGTCTCCACCATGTCGTCCAGGAAGTTGCGGAAATACCCGGCGGCGTATTGAGTGCCGATCAAGGGTTTCACCTCGCGGCTGGCGGGGATCCACACGTCGGTGGGCAGGGCGATGCTGCTGAAACTGGCCAGGTGCACGTATTGCTGCCCCCGGTTGAAGCTGGTCTTCACGCTGCTGCGTTCGTTGATGCGGTAACGGGCGCTCAGCCGGGGTTCCAGGGCCATGTAGCTGCCCACGGTCTTCCCGCCCGGGTAGGACCGCGTGCCGGTGCGCTCGCCCCGGTCGTCGATCAGATATTCGTCGAAGGGCCCCACATGGGCGAAGCCGGTGAGGCGCAACCCGGCGTTGATGCGGACCTCGTCCGTGAGGTCGAACTCGTCCTGCACGTACAGCGCCCCTTCATGCGCGATGAGCAGGCTGGGGGCCAGGATGTCGAAGGTGGTGTTGCCGCTGCGGGCCTCCACCGTGCTGGGTGTGTAGGTGTGATGGATGTACTGCCCGCCGTATTTCAGGGTGTGGCGCACACTGGCGTAGTGGCTCAGGTCCACCTTCAGCCCAAGGTCCTTGATGCCGCTGAAGAGCTTGAAGGCGAACAGCTCCTGATCGGCCTTGAACTCGAAGCGGTAGTCGCTGAAGGTGGCCGTGGTGTTCATGAAGAGCTTCGGCCCGAAGACGTGGTTCCACCGGGCGCTCACCGTGGCGTTGCCCCAGGGGATCCGGAAGGTGGGCGCGTCAGGATCGCTGTTGGCGAAGGTGAACACGTCGCGTCCGAAATAGCCGCTCAGGTACAGGCGGTCCCGGTCGTTGAGGCGGTAGTTCACCTTGGCGTTCACGTCGTAGAAGTAATAGCCCGAGCCGGCGAAGGCCGAGCTGTCCGGGATGAAGGGCTTGGTGAGCACATCGATGTAGGTGCGGCGCCCGCTCAAGAGGAAGCTGGCGCGTTCGCGTGCGATCGGACCCTCCACGGTGAGCCTTGAGCTGATGAGGCCGATGCCGCCCTGGGCATGGTAGGTCTTGTCGTTGCCCTCCTTCATGCTGATGTCCAGCACCGAACTGACCCGGCCGCCGTACATCGCCGGAATGCCGCCCTTGATGAGCTCGATGTTCCGTACGGCATCGGCGTTGAACACGCTGAAGAAGCCGAAGAGGTGGCTGGCGTTGTACACGGTGGCCTCGTCCAGCAGGATGAGGTTCTGGTCCGGCCCGCCACCGCGGACGTAGAAGCCGGCATTGCCTTCCCCGTTGCTCTTCACGCCGGGCAGGTACTGAAGGGTCTTCAGCAGGTCCACCTCCCCGAGCAGGGCCGGGAGCAGCTTCACCTGCTGCACATCGAGCTCGGCCCGGCCCATGTCGGTGCTCTCGGTGTTCTCACGCCCATCCTTGCCGGTGATGGTCACCTCTTGGGCGATGATGGCGCGTGGCTGCAGTTCGATGTGGATCACCTTGTCGGCGGTGAGCTCAACGCTCATGGAGCGGTCGCCATAGCCCAGGTAGCTCGTGTTCACCGTGTACGTGCCCCGCTCCAGGGTCAGGGAGTAGAAACCGTAGGCATTGGTGCTGGTGCCCTTCTGGATCTCCGGCAGGTACACCCCCGCGCCGATCAGGGCCTCGCCGCTGGATGCATCCTTGACATAACCGCTCAATGTGAAACGGTCCTGCGCCGTGACGGCGGTGAACCCGAAAAGGAATGCGGTCAGCAGGTGGAAGCGCATGCGGGGCGCAAAACTACCGGGGGGGCGGAGAATGCCCGGTCGGCATCCATGAGCGTCCTACGGATCCCATGAACGGTATCCGGACTTGTGAACAACCCTGTGGACAACCTTGCCAAAGCAGCGTCCGGGAAGCCTGGAAGGGCGGTCACCCCTGCCGGATCTTTGTCGATACCGATCACAGCCTCTATGAACACTTTTCTACGCAAGCACCACACGAGCCTGCTGACCTTTGGCATCTACCTGGCCCTGACGGCCTTTGCGTTGCTGGTCTCCTTGGGACAGTTGTAAGGCACCTTGCGTTGCATGGGGCCTGGATGCGTCGCTGCTGACCTCAGAATGGATGGAACCGCTATATTCGCGGCCCGTTCGGGGTGTAGCGCAGCCCGGTAGCGCATCCCGCCTGCGGGCGGGATGGTCGCTGCGAAATGCGGGACAAGGGATCTCGGGGTGTAGCGCAGCCCGGTA
>JACTMO010000039.1 GCA_014584605.1 Bacteroidota bacterium
CATCCAGCAGGCCTTCCAGAAGGATCGATCAGCAGTAGAACCAGCCAACATCCCGAACCAGTTGATTTTGTTCGACTTTTAACCGGACAGCAATGGGTCGAACACAATGGACTGCTCTACGCAGGTGGGGGCTATTTCTTCGTAGACAGTATGCCTGCCAATGGGCTTGCTACCTGGGATGGCGAACAGTGGTGTGTATTGCCAGGTAACATGACGACCGAAGCCAGTGGCATATGGAGCATGGCTTTCTACCACGACTCACTCTTTGTGGCCACGATCGGCGATACCCTTGAGGGCCAGTTCATCAACAAAGCCGCCAAATCCACCGGAGCACTATCCTCCGACACTTGCGGTTCACCTGTTGGGATCCAAGAAGGAACTCATGAAACATGGGCCTTTGCTCCTTACCCCGATCCATGCTCTACCTATTTGATAGTGCCATATTCTTCTATGGCCGGGTGGATCTCGTTGACAGACGTCATGGGCCGAGAACTTCAGAAGATCACCTTCCACAATAAATCCAACCATACCTTGGCAATGCCTTATCCATCAGGTGTTTACCTGTTGCATTACTTCTCTGACCAGGGTATTTCATTGCATGTTGAGCGCGTATTGAAAGAATAAGAACGGCTTAGAACAAGGGCTATACGCAACCGCTTCCCACAGCCGAACCGTTGGCGAATATGGGATGAACATCGAATTCTCCACCTTCGTGATGCCTTGCGATCCCGAGTTGACCACAGCGCACGCCAGGGACTTCAAACGGAGGCTGAAACAAGGCCTGATCCACCCGGAATTGGACGCGACCCCGTTCGATGATCTGGCCAATGAACGTGATAGGCCCGTTCCGTACGGTATTTTCAGCGGTCTGCGACCTGGGCAATTCCTGCCGGGCCATGAGAAGCGGCGCAGGCGCATCGGCATGGGGGATGAACGAATGGAGCGTCTCAGGTACTTCCGTCCACCGGTGGAATGAAAGGTCCATGGACCGTGCGGGCTGCGGACGGATTGATCGCGCTGATCAAGGAAGTCGGGGACCGGGTTGAGGCGGTGGAGGGCTGATCGGGATAGGCGATGGACTACTGAGCATCAGTCCATTATCGTCATTTCTTACAATTTTGGATTTCAATTCCAGTTTTGTAAGACTGTACATGCTCAAGCGCGAAGCGGAACCCGTCCTGCGCACTTTGGCCACACAGTTCAAGGCGGTGGCCGTGGTGGGGCCCCGGCGGTCGGGCAAGACCACCTTGGTGCGGGCGGTCTTCGGGAACAAGCCTTATGTGAGCTTGGAGAACCCCGATGTCCGGGCGCTGGCCACCAACGACCCGGGCCCGGACCAGCCACCTCAAGGGGGTCAAGATCGGCATCATGGGCTGCATCGTGAACGGACCGGGGGAAATGGCCGACGCGGACTACGGATATGTCGGTACCGGCGATCGCGCTGATCAAGGAGGGCGGGATGTGGGTGGAGCCCCCGGTGCAGCACGGCGGTTCTGCGGTTTGATCCCGCTCGCGGCCGCGAACACCAGGGAAGCTCCGCTCCGGCTGCGCCCCCTTGATCTGTTGGTCCCGGGAAGCCGTGCTGATGTCCGGAAGGGCCCGAGCCCTTCCTTCTTCCGGCGGGCACACGGCCGCCGTCCAACTGAAAGGATCGCCGCCAGGTTTCCGCGTGCCGCCCGGCCCCGGCAACGAGACCGCAGCCCCCGGGACGTTCAGTGCACCTTGCCCTTGGGCAGCACCCGCCGCTGGTCGCTGAACGCACCCACCCACTGCAGGCTGATCTCCATGCCGCCGCGCAGGTGCGTACTGCTGCGCAACGGGCTCACGTTGATGTCGTAGCTGAGCCCGATGGCCAGCTTGCGACGGTGTTCGAACCGCAGCATCGGCACCACCGCATCATTCCAGCGGTAGAACAGCCCCAGGTGGAAGGCGCTCGAGGTCTTGTCGGTGGTGTAGCGCGAGTCCTGGCCGATGCGGCGGTGCATCAAGGTGCCGAAGATGACCTCGCGCGCAGCACCCTGTTGCGATACGTACAGCTTGGGCATCCACGTCCAGCGATCGCCCGCGATGCGGAGTTCCGCGTGCGCGGTATAGCGCCGTAGCAATCGGTCCTCCGACGATCCGAAGAGGGAGATGCCGGGCTGGTTGAGGTGCATCACCGCCAGCCCCGAGCTCCATTGCAGGCCGGCCCGGGTCTCCCCCCTGCAAAGGAGGCCCGCACCCAGGTCGAGGAACGCGCTGGTGCTGGAGGCCACGGTCTCGCCGCTCTCGAGCGAGGGATCGTGACCCGCCCCGTTGTACTGGCTGTCCCAGCGCATGCCGTTCAGCACGGCGCTGCGTTGGCCATAGCCGCCCACAAGCCCCAGGGCGATGAGGGTCCGCTCACCGCTGCGCAAGGCATAGGCCAGGCTGAGGTTGCCCTGCGTGTCGCCGAAGCGGGTGCTCCCCGCACGGTCGCTGAAACCATGAACGCCGACACCGAGGTAACGTCCGTGCATTCGGCTGCGGAACAGCGGCACATCATAGCTCATCGCATAGGTGCGGAAGGGACTGCCGGTGCTCTGCCATTGGGTGCGGTGGAAGAGGGCTGCGCGCTGATCGTCCTCGATGTCCCCGGCCATGGCGGGGTTGAGCACCAGCGGTGCATCGAAGAACTGGCTGAAGTGCACATCCTGCGCGGTCCCGATGAGCGGGAGCAGCAGCAGGGCGGCAAGGCCCGGGAGGTGGGGTGTCGTGCGTGTGCGGCTCATCGGACCAGGGTGATGTTCCCGGTGCGCTCCTCCATCGCCCCATCGTCCAGGCGGGCGCGCAGCGTGTAGAGGTAGACCCCACTGGGGCTCAGCGCGCCATCGACCGTGCCGTCCCAGCCGTGATGGGGGCTGCTGCTGCGGAACACCTGCGCCCCCCACCGGTCGTACACGGCGAACGCAAGCTCCAGCGCGGCCGGTGCGCGTGCGAAGAGGACATCGTTGACGCCATCGCCGTTCGGGCTGAAGGCATCGGGCACAAAGACCGCCTCGCTGTCGCGGATACAGATGTCCATGCGAAGGCTGTCGGTGCATCCGCCGTCGTTCCAGACCACCAGTTGCACGCTGTAGTGGCCGGCCGCCCCGTGGTCGTACTGCGGGTCGCTGCCCCAGGCATAGGGCAGCGTGTCGCCGACGATCACCCAGTAGCCGCCGGTGGCGTTGAGGCTCAGGTCGATGAAGGTGACCTCGCGCTGCTCCCAGGGCACACAGGCCTCATCCGGGTTGGGGCTGAAGAGCGCGGTGACCGCCGGCCAGCTGGGAACCTGCACCAGGGTGTCATGCGTGCACCCGGTCTGGTCGTTCGTCACCGCCACGTTCACCACGGTGCCCGCAGGCAGTGCGATGCTGTCCCC
The DNA here is from genome assembly GCA_014584605.1 of Bacteroidota bacterium. GTDB lineage: Bacteria > Bacteroidota > Bacteroidia > Flavobacteriales_F > PHOS-HE28 > PHOS-HE28. The sequence goes on from JACTMO010000039.1 coordinate 3,383, forward strand.
CGTCTGCACCGGGGAGCTTCCCCAGGTGAAGGTGTAGGTGCCCTCCCCGGTCACCGTCCCGACGACATGGCCCGGTTCACCGTAGCACTGCAGGGCACTGAACACGAAGGCCTCCTGGAAGGGCGGATGCACGATGATGGTGATGCTGTCCACCACGGGGTCGCTGCATCCGTCGGTGGTGGCCACGATATAGGTGGTGGTGGTATCGGGTTGCACGTTCTGCGTGGGTACGGGGAACAGGCCGTCGCTCCACTGGTGCGTGATGAAGCCCCCGGGAAGGCCGCCGCTGGTGTTCACGGTGATGCTGCTGCCGCCATCCTCGCAGATGGTGCTGTTGCTCACGTCCACCTGCGTGGTGAGCGCGGGATGGTCCGTGAAACTGAAGCTGGCGCTGCTCTGGCAGTTGCCACTGCCGACCGCGTACACGATGGTGTAGGTGCCGTCCGCAAGCTGGGAGGGGTTGAAGAGCGTGTCGGGCAGGCCGGTGAACACCCCTCCGGGTGGGGAGAGGCCCACATCCACCAGCACATCGTTGGAACAGTAGGTGTCCTCCACCCCGCTGATCACCGCCTGTTGGAAGAGCAGTACGGTGACCGTCACGCTGTCCGCGCAACTCGCCGGTGTGGAGAAGTGCAGCACATGCGTGCCTTCGCCGGCTGCCGCGGGATCGAAGCTGCCGCCGGGGGTGGTCGCGGTGCCGGACCACAGCCCGCCGGGCGGGACCGGGACCGGCAGGAAGGGTGCATCCGCGCTGCACACCGTGAGCTGGTCCGGCGACAACTGTGCAGGATGCACGATGGCCAGCATCGAGTCGCCGCAAGTGTTGGCCTCGTAGTGCAACAGGTGCACCCCGATGCCGGCGATGTTCGGGTCGAAGACCGGATCGCCATCGCCGTTGATGCCGATGCCTGTGCCCCACCAGGTCCCGTCCCATGGCGTGCGACCGGTGCTCTGCTCGTCCAGGACCAACGCATCGTCACCTGCGCAGAAGAACAAGGTGTCGTCGTTCAGCGCCGTCCATCCCACCAGAACGCCGATCGTGTCCACGCAGCCGTTCGGCGCGGCATACGTGAGCGCGTCCCAGCCATGGCCCGCCTGCACCGGGTCGTAAGTGCCCGCCACCGGGTCCGCGATGCCGGCACCGGCCCACAGGCCGCCTGCGGGCATCGGCGCCGGGCTCAAGGTGAACAGGCCCTGGGACGGGCAGGCGCTGCGGTCTTCCCCGATGTCCACCGGTTTCACGTGGATGCTGAACTGCACCTCGCAACCGTGCAGCACAAGGTCGATGAGGTGGTCACCACCTCCCGCCACATCGGGGTCGAACACGCCCAGGATGCTGTCCACGATGCCGGGCCCGAACCAACGCCCGCCGAAGGGCTGGGAGGCGATGGCAAAGGGCCAGGTGCTCTGGCACACGGTGTCCAGCTGGGTTTGTGCAGTGATGTCGCCCACGTTCACGGTGACGGTGTCGCTGCATGCGCCGGCCGTGTAGGTGAGCAGGAAGGACCCCGCCACGGCCGGATCGAACAGGCCGTTGGGCTGCACGTACGGACCGCTCCAGGTGCCGCCGAGGGGCGTGGCGTCGGGCAGCATGAACGGTGCCGTGCCCGGGCACGCAGCGTGGGTGAAGCTGGCGTCCATGCTGTCCACCACCAGGCTGATGGCGTCGCTGCAACCACCGGGCAGGGTGTAGGTGAGCACGTGGGTGCCAGGGCCTGCGGTGTCCGGCTCGAACGTGCCGGTCAGGCTGTCCAGCACACCGGCGCCCGTCCACCATCCGCCGGGGGGCGCGGCCTGAAGGGCGAACGGAGCTGCGGACTGGCACACGCTCGCCGGCAGGGTTGCGATCTGCGGATCGTCCACCACCACCGTCACCGAACCGGTCGCGGTCTGGCCCGTCCCGTTCTCGGTGACCTGAACGGTGTAGGTCGTGGTGCTGGTGGGGCAGATGCTGTGCGGTCCGGGCCCACCGGTCACCCCCTGGTCCCAGTTTAAGGTGTAGGTGAGGCATCCCTGCACCTCGGCCAGAAGCATGGTACAGGCGCCCGCGCACAGCGTATCGTCCGCCACCTCCAGCAGGACACCGAGCGGACAGGTCGTGACCTGTGTTGCGGCGGTGAGGGTGAAGTACCACAGCGAATCGCAACGGTCCTTCAGACCGAGGGTGAACGCCACCGAGTACGGGCAGTTGCGGTCGAAGGGCGGATCGACGCCCAGCAGCACCGTGGAGGTCTCGCCTGCGTTGCAGTTCAGCGGGGTGGCCCCGGTGACCTGAGGTGCACCGTTCCCGCTCACCACGAAGGCGCCCGGGTCGATCGAATCGCAGGGGATGGGATGGCTGAACTGCAGGGTGATGCCCGCGGCGGTGCACAAGGGTGCGATGGGCACGCTCATCACCGGCGGCACAGGGGGCTCGGCCACGCTGGTCCATTGGGCCTCGAAGCCGCAGTAGGCCACGTTCTCATCGCTCACGAAATGGATGGTGAGCTGCCCGCTGGTGGCCACGGTCGGGGGTGGGGCCACGATGCCCGAGTACGCCGGCCCGATCTGTGGGCTGGCGATAGACGGCCCATCATGGAAGGTGAGCAGGTCCAGCCCTTGTTCCAGGCAGAAGGTGGGCTCGAACACGAGCGTGATCGTGCTGCCCGCATCGATGGTGAAGACCAGGTCCTCGTTGTTGCCGTAGATGTTGCCCCCGGGACCCTCCTCACTGTCCAGCAGGATGCCCTTGCAGAGCGTCACGGTGGTGTCCGCCATGTTGAATTCCGGCAGCAGCTGTGCGTGCAGCGGCAGCAGGCCCGGGACGGCGATCGCGACGAGGAGCTGCCGCATGGCTCAAGGGACTTGCGCGGTATCCGCCACGACGGTGATCGCAGCGGTGGTGAGCGTATTGCTGCGGTTGCCCGCGCGGTCGGTGACGAAGAAGCTGTAGGTCATCACCTCCTGGCCGCTGTTGCCCAGCAGGAAGAGCGAGGTCAGTTCCACCTCCAGCTCGCCCCGGATCGCCACCTGCGCATCAAGCGGTGCCAGCGGCGGTATGTGGTATCCGTCCGCCGAGCCCAGACGGCTGTCCTTCACCCAGAGGGTGTACGCGTCGGGGTCCTCAGTGCCCAGGTCGCCATCGCCGTCGGCATAGGTGAACCGCAGCACCACCGGCTCGTCGAAGGCCGTCACCTGCTGCGGACCTGCGCTGACCAGTTCGATCGCGGGCACCGGGTCCAACGCGGCCTCCTTCCGGCAGGCCGCCAGCAGGAACAAGGACAGGACGGCGAGCGGGGTCCTCACGGGATGCGCAGGGTGAAAAGGGTGACCACCTCGTTGCTGCTGCCGTCGTTGGGCGCCTCGGTCACCGTGTCGTGATCGCCGTCGTCCACATAGGCGCGAACGAACAGGGTGCTGCCGGAGCTCATGCCGGTGAGGTCGATCGAGGCCCGGTGCGTGAAGGTGACCGGGGCACCGCTGAAGTCGGTCCCCGCACAGGTGGCGCCGGTGTGCAGGGGCTGCTCCGGCACCGTCGGGAAGGCCGCGAGCGATGGTGCGACGCGGAAGGTGTTGTGCGTGAACGCGGTGGGCGCCGTGGCGTCATCCGCGAAGGCGAACCACAGGTCCACCGGAGCGGCGGGCACCTCGATGGGCTGCACACCCACGCCCGGGGCGCGTGGATAGGCGGGGCCGGTGCTGCCTGCGGGCACCGCCCGCAGGCCCACGGCCTGGGGGCGCTGGTTGCCCACCGTGGGGGGCTGGCCGTACATGTCCAGGGCGCCACCCTCGATCCATGCGGTGATGGCCGCGATGTACGCCTGCGCGTTCGCCGGCCAGTCGCTGTCCTGCAACAGGTCCAGCGGCATCATGCCGCTGGTGTTGGGCACGAAGGCGGTGAGCCGCTCATGCAGAAAGGAGGCCGGGGCATCGCCCGGCACCACGCGGTAGGTGAAGCTCTGCTGCGGGTCGTTGGCCGTCACCGGATGCAGGACGAGCGAGTTGTACGCACCGGCGATGGACCGGAACTCCGGCTCGAAGGTGCCGTCGTGGCATCCGCTCACCGCGCAGGTGGGCCGGAAGATGCGCTGATGAAGTCCGGCGAAGTTGTCCAGCGGCAGCAGCGGTGCGGCGGGCTCCTCCGCAGGCCGTTCGAGCGCATCGAACGGGTTCTCCTCCTTGGTGCAGGCGGTGAAGGCCAGTGCGCTGAACAGCAGAACGAGGGTGCGGCCGTCCATGGTTCAGATGCGGTCGAAGAGGCTCATGCTCTGCGGATCGATCAGCCCGGCGGAGAGCACCTCGCTCTTGATGCCAAGGAGGTCGGCGACGGTGGGCACCACGTCGGTGACCAGCCCCACGGGCGTACCCTCGGAGCCCACCTGCAGTCCGGCCTGCACACCGGCGCCGACCATCAGGCCGAAGACCCGGTGGGCGTTGGCATCGCTGTGGTCGTAGCTGAACCAGTCGTTCTGGTCCTTGATCGCGTTGGGGTCGTCGTTGCGGCCGCATTCGGGCACCGCGATCAAGGTGGTGTTGCCCGCCATGCCCGGTACCTGCGTCTGGATGAGATCCCAGAGGTGGCCCATGGCGTGATCGGCGCGGTGCAGGCTGGCCAGGTAGCCGGTGAAGTTGCTGTGGCAGCCGTCCACCCCGCTCAGGTTCACCACGGTGAGCGTGGGCTGGAACCAGCGGATCACCTCGCACGCATAGCCCACGGTGTTGAGGTCGCCGTTGTCGTGCACCGGCGGGTGGGCGATGGCCCCGTTCTGGGTGCGCTGGTACATCTCGGCCATGAAGGCCTTGATGTCCTGCTTCTCGGCGGCGGTGTTGCCGATGCCGGAAGGGGCGTCCACCATGTGCTCGAAACTGTTGTCGAGGAACGCCTTCATGGCGTGGACCGGGCCGAGCTGTTCTTCGGGGTGGTACACCTTGGCATTGCCGAGGTATTGCTGGCCCAGGGGGCCGAACGTGACGTTCGGTGCGAAGAAGTTGGCCCCGTAGCGCGCCCCGTAGGTGGGGTGCTCGCTGTAGTTGAGCAGGGGAACGCTGCCCCCGATGCTGTTGCCCACGAACCAGCACTTGCTGGCCGGCACGCCGGCATGACGGCGGAGGTACTCGAAGATCGTCGGGTTCAAGGGTTTCTGCTGAAGGCCTTGCGTGGCGGCCGTGTTGCCCTGCAACAGCGAGTTGAGCCCGCCGTAGTGGCCGGTGCTCACCGCGTGCATCTCCCGGAAGAGGGTGCCCTGCTGCTGCAACGACTGTCCCAGGATGGTCGGGATGGGGTTGATGCCCCCCGGCCCGGTGCCGTACACGATCTTCATCTCCGGTGGCGCACCGGTGAGCATGTTGTAGAGCACGTTGCCCTCGTAGGGCTCGCCCTGGCTGTCGGCCAGGTACCGTTGCAGCACGCTCTCCTGCTGGCGGACACCTCCGGCGAAGAGCACGAGCACCACATGCTGCGCCATGCCCCCGCCGCTGGCGGCGAACAACCGCCCGCTGGGCAGGAGGTATGGTGCGGCGAACGCAGCCGCCGCAGCGGCCCCGGCCTTCCGGATGAAACGGCGACGGTCCATGGTTCAGTAGTACAGGTGTTCGTTGCTCAGGGCGAAGGCGTAGTACACCAGTTCGGGGGTGATTTTGGGGTCCGCCTCGATCAGGTTGCGGAACCAGGTGCGCTCCGCCTCCGAGGGGTCACGCACCAGGAACCGGCGGTAGGTGTCCGTGATGAACGCGTCCAGGTCGGCGCGCATCGCGGTGTCCGAGGGCAGGATCACCCCGGGTTCGTTCATGAAGTTGCTGATCAACACCTCCCGCGCCAGCTCCTTGTCCCCGATGCTCTCGATGCACTGCCCCAGTTCGAAGAGCGCGTTGGCCGAGAGGCCGGTCTGGAAGAGGTTGGCATACAGGATGGCCGCATACTCCTCGTTGGTCTTGAGCTGGTCCTTGTCCGGGCTGGGCGGACGGAGGTCCACCTGCTCCAGCTCGTAGATGGGCTCCTTGCGGCAGCCCGTGGCCACCAGCAGCAGCGTCAGCGCGAGCAGCAGGGAGCGGTGCATGGCCGTGTGCTTCAGCGTGCCATCGCGGTGGTCTGCGGGCCCGGTCCGTCGGCGGGGCGTTCCGCGGGTCGGCGTGCGAGCACGATGGCGGTGATGATCAGCGCGATCAGCGCGGCTTGAACGAGGGTGCGGGTCTTCGGTTCCATGGTTCGGATGGTTCAGTTGAGGTTGGCGTATTCATCGGTGGTGAGGACCTGCAGGAGCAGCGCCTCGATGTCGGTGGAGGGCCCCAGGGCATCCAGGCCGGACACGGTCTCCCCGGTGTCCGGTAGGCGACCCATGAAGGTTGCGTAGCTCCAGCGCACCAGGCCCTCCCGCGCCTCGGCGCTGGCGCTCAGCAGGGCCGCGTACTCGCCCTTGTTCTGTGCGCTCTGGCCGAACAGCACCCCGGCGGTGTTGTGCTCCACCATGCCATAGGCGATGGCGAACTCCGCATCCGTGGGATAGCGCAACAGCAGGTTGTCGAACGTGGCGTTGACGTAGTTGAAGCTGTTCATGTTGATCTCGTCGTACACCGCGTTCAGCACCATGCGCCGCATCATCTCGGTGATGCCGATGAGCCCGTCGCGCAGGTCGGTGCGGCTGCGCTTCAGCGCGACCAGACGGCCCAGCTCGGTGTTGGCGGCATTGAGGCCGCTGGTGTTGCCGTCCAGGGAGTCGGCCAGGGCCTGCTGTTGTGCGTTGCCGATGTAGCCGTCGATGACCGCATCGCTCACCCCTTCCAGGAAGCGCGCCTTGCACAGCTCATAGAGCCGGGTGCAGAACTTGTTGCGGTAGCTGCTGTCGTCCGCCAGGAAGGCCGTGCTGGTCATCACCTTCTGCACCAGGGCCGTGCGCGAGGCCATCGAGAGGCCGGCGGATTCCAGGGCCCCCACCTCGGCGCTCATCTCCGCGTCCAGCGGCTCACGCCCCAGCAGGTCGATGAACAGCCGGTGCACATAGTTCTCCACCAGCACCGTGGGCACGCCCTCGTAGGTCGGGGCCTGATTGCCCCCGATCACCTCGGGCTCCTTGCGGCAGGCGGCCAGGGCCAGCACGGTGCCCATCAGCAGCCACCAACCGGTGGCGCGCAAGGTGGCGCAGTGCTCCCAGTGCTCCGTGCGGCAGAACATGGCCGGTTGAACGGGCGCTGCCGCCCACGGATGCGCTGCTTCGACGAACAGGGCCTGCCCGTCGACGACCCCGCCTCAACCCCGGCCCAGGTACCCCCGGATCGCCTGTACGTAAACCTCGAAGGCGTGAAGCCCCTCAGCCGTCAAGCGGCATTTCGTGTTGGGATACTTGCCGCGCATGCCCTTGGTTACGAGGATATAGCCGGCGTCCTTGAGCTTGCCGATCTGCACGCTGAGGTTGCCGCGTGTGGCCCCCGTGTGCGTCAGGAGGTGGTTGAAGTCGGCCTCCTCCACACCGACCAGCAGGCTCACGATGGCAAGCCTCAACTGGTTGTGCAGCACCGGGTCAAGCGGGGCGAAGGCCATTCTCCTTGCGCATGAGCAGGATCCCGGGCACGATGTAGCCGAGCATCATGGCCGCGCAGTACACCGCCGCCCGCGTACCGGGGTCGGGGGCCAGTTGCATGGCCACGCCCGCCGCCCAGAACAACATGCCGCCCCACACCAACGGCCTGAAGCGCATGATCTGCCCGGTGAGGAAGGTGGGGATGCCCGTCATCAACGTGATCGGAACAGCCGGGTCGCCGCCTGCCAGCAGGGTGGTGAACAGGACCAGCAGCAGCGCGATCACAAAGCTGGCCCAGAGCCAGTGGATGATCCGGTCCATGGGGTTCAGCACCTGCTCCTTCCGGGACTGCCGCGAGCCGTACCACGAGCTCAGCGCTCCGCCCAGCAGGCCGGCCACGGCCCAGGGTGCTCCGTACCGCAGCGCTTGCGCTTCATCGGCCAGGACGTGCGTGGCCGTCATGGCCAGCGTCAACAATACCCCCCATAAAAGGAAGTAGAAGCTCAAGCGGCTGAAGCTCTGCTTGGCCTGGTCGATCATGCGCTCGATCACACGCAGGCTCTGTTCCGGGGTCATCGGGGCGTCCATGCGATTGATGTTTATGGCGCAAACATAATCATGTTTACAATATGAACCAAATGATCCGCTCTCTTTGTGGTATGCCAACGCTCTTGGTCGTGGGTGCCACGGGGCTTGTGGGTTCGGCCGTGTTGGACCTGGCCCTGGCCGGCGGTCGGCAGGACCGTGTGGTGGCCCTGGTGCGCAAGCTCCTGGCCCCGCGCCCCGGACTGGAGGTCTGGACAGGGAGCCCGGAGCTGCTCGACGGCCTGCGTGCCGAGCGGGTGGATGCGGTGGTGATCGCCCTGGGCACCACCATGCGGCAGGTGCGGGGCGACCGCAGCCGGTTCCGCCATGTGGACCACGACCTGGTGCTTGGCGTGGGGAAATGGGCCCGGACGCAGGGTGTACCGGTCTGTTGCGTGGTCAGTTCGGTGGGGGCCGATCCGCGTTCGGTCTTTTTCTATAGCCGGGTGAAAGGTGAGATGGAGGCGGGTCTGGTGGCCCTTGGCTTCCCGTCGCTCCACCTGTTCCGCCCCTCGGTCCTTGCCGGTCCGCGGGTGGTGCCGCGGCTGGGCGAGCGCATGGCCTTGGCCTGTGCATCGGTGGTGGCCCCAATGCTGCCCGATCGATACAGGCCTATGCCGCACGAGGTGCTGGCCGCCGCGCTGCTGTATGCCGCCCGCCGACCCGGCACGGGCGTGCAGGTGCATCACCACGCCGCGATCCGCCGGATGGCCGCTCAGAACACCACGGGCTGAACCTCGCGGCCTGCGGCCTGGGACAGCGCCAGCATCAGGCGGTCGCGCTCGTGTGCGAAGGCGGCGCGATGAGGGGCCGGCACGGGTTCGGCGCTCGGGAACTCCTCCTTCCGATGGTCCACCTGCCTGCCGTTCTTCCAAAAGCGGAAGCACACGTGCGGCCCGGTGGCCAGGCCGGTGCTTCCCACCTGACCGATGGTCTCGCCCTGTTGCACCCGCTGGCCGGCCCGCACCAGGACCTTGCGCATGTGCAGGTACTGGGTACTGTAGGTCCCGTTGTGGCGGATCTTCACGTAGTTCCCGTTGCCCGCCGTGTAGCCCGCCTTCTCCACCACGCCATCACCCACCGCAAGGATGGGCGTGCCGTAGGGCGCGGCGTAGTCGGTGCCCAGATGCGCTTTGAACCGCTTCTGCACGGGATGGAAGCGCCGCATGCTGAAGCCTGAACTGATCCGACTGTACTTCAGGGGCGCCTTCAGGAAGGCCTTGCGCAGGCTGTTGCCCTCCCCATCGTAGTACGCACCCTTGCCGCCCTCCGCCGTGAAGAGGAAGGCGTCCCGTTCCTGGCCTCCGCTGTTGTACCGTGCGGCCAGCACCTGCGGTGCGCCGTACGGGGCACCGTCCACGCTGTGCTCCAGGAACACCACGGTGAAGCGGTCGCCCTTCTGGATGCGATAGAAGTCCACCGTCCAGGCGAAGACCTCGGCCAGTTGCAGGCTCAGCAACGGGTCCACGCCGGCCCGTTCCAGGTCGTTGTACAGCGCAGCGGTGACCTCCACCTCCACGGCCCGTTCGGCGGTGGAGATGGGCCGGCGGTGCACATGCACCCCCAGCGGCAGGGTGGTGGTGAAGACCACGTGCTCCACGGCATCGGCCTCGTACACGAAGTAGCGCAACTGGCGGTGGGCGTCGTCCGTGAAGATGAAGGCGATGGGATGGCCCGCGCGCATGCGCCGTACGTCGAAGACGCCGTCGGCCAGGCGCACCAGGCTGTCCACCAGTGGGTAGGGAACGCCGTGCGCCGCCAGCAGATCGCCGAAGGTGCTGCCGCTGTGCACCTTGGCGCGTTCCACCACGAAGCCGTCCAGGGGGATGCCGTACGCGCTTGGTGGGTCGGGCAGCGTGTCCTCGACCGCGGCCGTGGCGGGGTCGGGCATGTATTCCACCGGCGGTGCCAGGTCCACGGTCAACACGATGGCGAGCACCAGCACCAGCATGCCGGCCAGTGTGCCCCACAGGCGGATCCTCCTCATGGCCGGGCAAGAAACAGCATGGTCCATGTTCGGAACGGCCGGGGCGCCCCGATCATTTCAACGGTGCGCTGGGGATAGCGTGCCTACTTCTCGCGGGCGATGGGGTGGGCCAGCCCTTCGTGGGCGCGGAGCTCCATCTTGATGGAGCCCACCAGCACCTTGGCCTGCGCCAGCACCGGGATGCGGTTGCCGTCGTCCGTGATCCACACGTTGAGGTCCTCGTTGCTGGCGAAGATGCGGCCCTCTTGCACCACGGGCTGGAACTTCAGGCAGCGGTACCGGCCGCTGCGGATCTTGATCGTTTCGCGGCCCACGTAGCGCATGCGCAGCGGCCACAGCTCATCATCCAGGAAACACGGAATGGTGAACTCCTGTCCGGGCGCGATGTCCGAGAGGTCCAGGGTGCGGGCGTAGTAGAAGGCGCTGAGCATGTCCTGCACGTGCATCGGCACGGCATGGGTGCGCTGCTTCTGGGTGGTCACCACCTGCATGTGCTGCAGGTACACGTAGTCCTGCGTGAAGTTGTAGCCGCCCTCGCTCACGCTGCGCTTGAAGATCCACGGGAACACGCCGTCGCGGTCGAACCAGGTGTCGTAACGGTCGTCCACCTTGTAGAACAGGTTGAAGGCCCCGAGGCTGCGTCCCACGCCCTTGGCATGCAGCAGCGGGCGGCCCTCCATGCGCAGGTCGCTTTCGTGCAGCTCCAGCACGGCCTCGCCGGCATCCATCAGGCCGTAGTGCACTACATAGGTGAGCTTCTCCCCGGGCTGGAAGGCATTGTGCCGGATGCTGCGCAGCGCGTCGCTCCCCACCGTGGTCGCCACGGGCACGGGAGCTTGCGCACGACCCGGACCGAGGCCCAGCATCAGTGTTCCGATCAACAGTCCGTTGCGGATCATGGCCCTTGTTACGCAAAGGTGGTGCCGATCGGTGCTTCCCCGGTCAGCCGGCTCGCCGCCGCCTGGTGGGCCGGGGTGTGGGTCGGCGGGTCGCATGCCGCAGGCGGTCCCACCGGTCGCGCGACGCGTCAGGCGCCGCGCAGCCACACCGGACCCCTCAGAGCACGATGTTCACGATGCGCTTGGGCACCACGATCACCTTCTTGGGCGCCTTGCCTTCCAGGCGGGCCTGCACTTCGGGGTTGGCCAGCACCTGCTCCTCCACGCTCTTGGGGTCCAGTGCGATGGGGAACTCCAGCTGCAGGCGGGTCTTGCCGTTGAAGCTGATGGGATAGCTGAAGCTGTCCTCCACCAGGTGCTCGGCGCTCCACTGCGGCCAGGGGGCGGTGGTGACGCTGGCGCTGTGGCCCAGTTTCTCCCACAGCTCCTCGGCGATGTGTGGCGCGAAGGGTGCCAGCGCGATCACCAGCGGCTCCAGCACTGCGCGCTTGCCGCATTTCAGCGCGCCCAGTTCGTTCACGGCGATCATGAACTGCGCCACGCTGGTGTTGAAGCTCATCTTCTCGATATCCTCGGTCACCTTCTTCAGGGTGGCGTGCAGGACCTTCAGTTCGGCCTTGGTGGGGGCATCGTCGCTGACGTTGGGTCGGTCGACCCCGTGGGTCGACGCCACACCGTCTCCGCTGTAGAACAAGTTCCAGAACTTCCGCAGGAAGCGGAAGGTGCCCTCGATGCCGTTGGTGTCCCAGGGCTTGCTCTGCTCGACGGGGCCGAGGAACATCTCGTACAACCGCAGCGTGTCGGCGCCATACTTGGCAATGATGTCGTCCGGGTTCACCACGTTGTACTTGGACTTGGACATCTTCTCGACCACGGGTTTCAGCTCGATGACCGGAGCGTCCAGGTAATAGTCGCGGAAAGCGGAAATGGAACGCGTTCTATTCGCTCCCTCTTCGTTGATCCAATATCTGCCATCGCGGAAGGTGACATGGTCCACCGGATAGTTGCGCTCGAAGGCTCCTTCCACTTTATTGTTCAGTGCCAGAAGGCGATAATGTTCCTCGCCGTTCCTGGAAGAAGCCAGAACGTTCGCCATCATGCTCATCCCCTGGACCATCCCCTGGTTCACCAGCTTTTTGGCGGGTTCATCAAAGGGAACTAGGCCGAGGTCGTGGAGGAACTTGGTCCAGAAGCGGAAGTAGAGCAGGTGGCCGGTGGCGTGCTCGCTGCCGCCCACGTACAGGTCCACCTGGCCCCAATGGTCGATGGCTTCCTTGGCCGCGAAGCGCCCCGCGTTCTTCGGGTCCATGTAGCGCAGGAAGTACCAGCTGCTGCCGGCCCAGCCGGGCATGGTGGTGGTCTCCAGCGGGTATGCCCTCACCCCCGACCCCTCTCCGGGGGAGAGGGGAGTGCCCTCACCCCCTGGCCCCCTCTCCGAGGGAGAGGGGGGAGTGCCTTCACCCCCTGGCCCCTCTCCGGGGGAGAGGGGAGGGGTATAGGTCCAGTTCTTGGCGCGGGCCAGGGGTGGCTCGCCGCTTTCGGTGGGCAGGAATTTATCCACCTCCGGCAGCACCAGCGGCAGTGCGCTTTCCGGCAGCGGGTAGGGAATGTCGTCCTTGTAGTAGATGGGGATGGGTTCGCCCCAGTAGCGCTGGCGGCCGAATGCGGCATCGCGCAGGCGGAAGTTCACCTTGCCCGTGCCGGCACCGATCCGCTCCAACTCTTCAATGGCGCGGGTGATCGCCTGCGGCACCTTCAGGCCCTTCAGGAAGCCTTCGCTGCAAATGGTGGCGTCCTTGCGCTCGTCGGCCTCCTTCTCGATGTCGGCGCCTTCGGTCACCGCGATGATGGGCAGGCCGAAGTGCTTGGCGAAGCGCCAGTCGCGCTGGTCGCCGCCGGGCACGGCCATCACCGCACCGGTGCCGTAGCCGCCCAGCACGTAATCGCCCACCCACACGGGCACATCAGCCCCGGTGAAGGGGTGCTTCGCGTAGCTGCCGGTGAACACGCCGCTCACCTTGTCCACCTCGGCCTGGCGCTCGCGCTCGCTGCGGTTCCTGGCCTTTTCCACGTAGGCCTCCACCTCGGCGCGCCTGTCTTCCGTGGTGAGCATGCCGACCAGTTCATGTTCCGGTGCGAGGGTCAGGAACGAGACCCCGAATAGAGTATCCGGGCGGGTGGTGAAGACTTCGATGCTCAATGTGCCCTCACCCCCTGGCCCCCTCTCCGAGGGAGAGGGGGAATGACCCTTACCCCCGGCCCCTCTCCGAGGGAGAGGGGAGGAATGCCATTCTCCGTCCGAGCCTTCAACGTCTTCGGCCACGTTGCGACGGTTGGCGAGCACTTCCTTGATCCGATCTCGCACCTTGTAAGGATCTTGGATCACTTCCTCATTGGCGAAGCGGATCACCTCAAATCCCAACTCCTGTAACCGTGCGGTCCGTGCTGCGTCTTCTTGCTTTTGGTGGTCGTGGATATCACCATCCACCTCGATGACCAGTCGCTTGGGCAAGCACACGAAATCAACGATGAAGCGGTCGATGATGTGTTGCCTGCGGATCTTGTCCCCGGTACCTGCTCCCCGTATCACTTGCCACAAGCGGTCCTCGGCCTCCGCGGGGTTTTTGCGCATGGTATTGGCATGCGCCATCAGTTTGCCAGCGACCTCGGGGTCCGCGGTCAGGTATCCTGGGCGTGTCCCCCTCTCCTCCGGAGAGAGGTTAGGGGTGAGGGCAAACTTCACACTGGCCCCCTCGCTGCGGCCGATCCAGTTGCGCTGGGCCTCCTTGATGCTCTCGCTCCAGTCCAGGCCGTCCAGCCCATCGAGCAGGCGCTGCGCGTAGGCGGTGATGCGCAGGCTCCACTGCTTCATGCGCTTGCGCTCCACGGGGTGGCCGCCACGTTCGCTCACGCCGTCCTTCACCTCGTCGTTGGCCAGCACCGTCCCCAGGGCGGGGCACCAGTTCACCCAGGCGTCGCTGAGGTAGGCCAGCCGGAAGTGCTGCAGCACCAGCTGCTTGGTGCGCTCATCGAAGGCGTTCCATTCCGCTGCGGTGAAGCCGCCCACGTATTGCTCGATGTCGCCGGTGAGCACGCTGGCGTCCTGGCCGCTGCACCCCTGTATGGCGAAGCGTTCCAGCAGTTCGCTGATGGGGCGCGCCTTGTCCGCCTTGGCGTCGTACCAGCTGTCGAAGAGCTGGAGGAAGATCCACTGGGTCCATTTGTAGAAGGACGGATCGCTGGTGCGCACCTCGCGGTCCCAGTCGAAGCTGAATCCGATGGCATCGAGCTGTAGGCGGTAGCGTGCGGCGTTCTCCTCGGTGGTCTTGGCGGGATGCTGTCCCGTTTGGATGGCGTACTGCTCGGCGGGCAGGCCGAAGCTGTCGTAGCCCATGGGGTGCAGCACGTTGAAGCCGCAATGGCGCTTGTAGCGGGCCACGATGTCGCTGGCGATGTAGCCCAGCGGGTGGCCCACATGAAGACCTGCGCCACTGGGGTAGGGGAACATGTCGAGCACGTAGTACTTGGGCCGGGAGGGGTCGGGCGCCACGCGGTAGGTACCCCGCGCACGCCATTGTTCCCGCCACTTCGCTTCGATGTCCTGGTGCTCGTAGGCCATTGCTTTCGATCGCCGTGGCCATGGGCCCGGGCGACCGCGAAAGTAGCGGACCGGCGCGGGCGGGTATCTTCGCGGCCATGTCGATGGAGCGACCCTACCGGCGCCGTACGCGCACGGCCACGGTGGGTACCGTGGTGGGCATCGCGCTGGTGCTGTTCATGCTCGGCGTGCTGGGTTTCTTGGTGCTGAACGCCCGCGCGCTGGACCGCTATTTCCGGGAGCATGTGCGGGTGGACGTGTTCCTGAAGCGGGGCCTGAAGGAGACCGACCTGATGCAGTTCCGCAAGGCGCTGGACACCGAGCCGTGGGTGCTGGAGACTCGGTACGTGACGGCGGACGAGGCGGCCGAGCAGTTGAAGCAGGACCTGGGCGAGGACTTCCTGGGCGTGCTGGGCAGCAACCCGTTGCTGGCGAGCATCGAGCTGCGGCTGGCGGCCACCCATGCCCACCCGGACAGCGTGCAGTGGGTGGTGGAGCGGCTGCAGCAGGACCCGCGCACGCACGAGGTGGCGTACAACGCCGCAGTGGTGCGCAACATCCAGGAGAACATGGGCAAGTTGGGGCTGGCCGTGCTGGGTTTCAGCGTGCTGCTGCTCATCATCGCCGTGGCGCTGATCAACAACACCATCCGGCTGGCGGTGTACAGCCAGCGTTTCCTGATCCGCACCATGCACCTGGTGGGGGCCACGCGGTGGTTCATCCAGCGGCCCTTCCTGGGGCAGAGCCTCTGGCAGGGCGTGCTCAGCGCCGTGCTGGCCGTGGGCCTGCTGGTGCTCACCCTGCGGCTGGCCCTGCGTGCGGTGCCCGACCTACTGGCCTTCACCGATGCCCGCACGCTGGCGTTGCTCTTCGCCGCCGTGCTGTTGCTGGGCATGCTGATCTCGCTGGCCAGCACCTGGTTCGCCGTACGGCGCTACCTTCGCATGTCCGCCGAGGACGTCCACTGGAGCTGAACCCCCCGACCCGCATGGCCGCGCACGACGACAACGAGATGCCCTTCACCCGTGTGAACTACCGCCTGCTGGTGATAGGCCTGGCCATCGTGGTGCTGGGCTTCATCCTGATGGCCGGCGGCGGCACCGGTGACCCCGAGGCGTTCGATGCCGCAGCCATCTTCAGCCTGCGGCGCATCACGGTAGCTCCCCTGGTGGCCCTGGCCGGCTACCTCTTCATCTTCTACGCCATCCTGAAGCGCCCGGCGCGGTAGTACGCGGCATGGGCATCCTGGAGGCCATTGTCCTGGCCATCATCGAGGGCCTCACGGAGTTCCTGCCCGTGAGCAGCACCGGCCACATGATCATCGGCTCCACGCTGATGGGCATTGCGCAGGACGACTTCGTGAAGCTCTTCACCGTGGCCATTCAGTTCGGCGCCATCCTCAGCGTGGTGGTGCTGTACTGGAAGCGTTTTCTCCTCGGCATCGACCTGTACCTGAAGCTGTTGGCGGGCTTTCTTCCGGCCGTGGTGATGGGCCTGCTGTTCAAGGACCACATCGACGCCCTGCTGGAGAACGTCACCGTGGTGGCCCTGGCGCTGCTGGCGGGCGGGGTGGTCTTCCTGTTCATCGACCGTTGGGCGCCCGGGGGCAGGGATGGCGGATCTTCGACCGTGACCTACCGCCAGGCCCTGCTGATCGGGTGCTTTCAATGCCTGGCCATGGTGCCGGGCGTGAGCCGGTCGGCGGCGACCCTCATCGGCGGCATGTCCCAAGGCCTCACGCGCGCCCATGCCGCGGAGTTCAGCTTCCTGCTGGCCGTGCCCACCATGTTCGCCGCGACCGTCAAGAGCCTCTACGACTATCTGGGCGATGGCGGCGCCTTCACCGATGCGCACCTGCGTCTGTTCGCCATCGGCAACGCCGTGGCCTTCGTGGTGGCCCTGCTGGCCATCAAGGCCTTCATCGCCTACCTGCAACGTCGCGGGCTGGCCGCCTTCGGTTGGTACCGGATCGTGCTGGGCGGCCTGCTGCTGCTGCTGCTGGCCCTGGGCGTGCCCTTGCAGCTGGTGTGAGCCCATGGCCGGCACGGACCCCATCGATCTGGAGGGCGGCGGCCTGCTGCTGGTGGACAAACCCGTGGGCTGGACCAGCTTCGATGTGGTGGGCAAGCTGCGCGGGGCGCTCAACGCCCTGGCTGGCCGCCGGGTGAAGGTGGGCCATGCCGGCACCCTGGACCCCCTGGCCAGCGGCCTACTCGTGCTGGCCTATGGGCGGCGGACCAAGGACCTGCCCGGCCTCACCGGCCTGGACAAGACCTACGTGGGCACCCTCACCCTGGGCGAGGTGACCCCATCGCAGGACGGGGAGACCCCGGCGGTGGGCCAGGGTCCTTGGGCGCACCTGGACCGCAGGGCCGTGGAGGCCGTGCTGCCGCGCTTCACCGGCGAGCTGCTCCAGCGCCCGCCCCTGTACAGCGCCAAGCACCACCAGGGCGAACGGGCCTACTTCCTGGCCCGCGACGGCCGGGAGGTGGAGATGGAGCCCGTTCGGGTGGTCGTGCATCACCTGGCGGTGCTGGCCATGGAGGGGCCGCAGGTGACCTTCACGGCCACCGTGGGCAAGGGCACCTACATCCGCACCCTGGCGCACGATATCGGGCAGGCCCTGGGCTGTGGTGCCTGGCTCAGCGCCCTGCGCCGCACGCGCATCGCCGACCTGGACGTGGCGGACGCCCTGCCGCCCGTGGAACTGGCCCAGCGCATCGCGCCCCGGTGAGGCTCGGAACAGGGTTATCAACAGCTTAACTTACGCAGGCTCAGGGATTTTCACATTTCCTTAACGATCGCATTATCTTCGCCGCCCCTTCCGCCAAAAGACGGGCCCGTAAGCCACGCCAGACCATGAAGCTCACCGCATTCAAGTTCAACCTGCCCAAGGAGCAGGTCGCCCTCTACCCCACCAAGGACCGCGACGGCAGCAAGCTGATGGTGCTGCATCGCAAGGACGGCAAGATCGAGCACAAGAAGTTCAAGGACATCATCAACTACTTCGACGAGGGCGACACCTTCATCCTGAACGACACCAAGGTGTTCCCCGCGCGCATGTGGGGCAACAAGGAGAAGACCGGGGCCAAGATCGAGGTGTTCATGCTGCGCGAGCTGAACCGCGACAGCCTGCTGTGGGACGTGATCGTGGACCCCGCCCGCAAGATCCGCATCGGCAACAAGCTCTACTTCGGCAAGGACGATGAACTGGTGGCCGAGGTGATCGACAACACCACCAGCCGGGGCCGCACGCTGCGTTTCCTGTTCGACGGCACCTACGAGGAGTTCAAGCAGGCCATCACCGAGATGGGGGAGACGCCCCTGCCCCGCTACATCAAGCGCGACACCGAGCCCAGCGATGCCGAACGCTACCAGACCATCTTCGCCCGGCACGAGGGCGCCGTGGCCGCCCCCACCGCCGGGCTGCATTTCAGCCGCGAGCTGATGAAGCGCATGGAGCTCAAGGGCATCCACTTCGCGCATGTCACCCTGCACGTGGGCCTGGGCACCTTCCGCCCCGTGGAGGTCGAGGACCTCACCAAGCACAAAATGGACAGCGAGCAGGCCATCATCACCCGTGAGGCCTGCGACGTGGTGAACCGCGCCAAGGACGCGCGCAAGAAGGTGTGCTGCGTGGGCACCACCACCATGCGCGCCATCGAGAGCAGCGTCAGTACCCAGAACCACCTGAAGCCCTTCAACGGCTGGACCAACAAGTTCATCTTCCCGCCGTACGACTTCAGCATTGCCGACCGCATGATCACCAACTTCCACATGCCCGAGAGCACCCTGCTGATGCAGGTGGCCGCCTTCGGAGGGTACGACCACGTGTGGAACGCCTACAAGGTGGCCCTGAAGGAGAAGTACCGCTTCCTCAGCTACGGGGACGCGATGTTGATCATCTGAGGAGCGCGACCACCGCACCGGCGGAACGAACGTGGGGAGGACGCAACGTATCGGTTGTGGCTTCTCCTCCCCGGGCCATCCTTGCCCAAGCGCTGCCTCCTCCCGTCAAGCCTGGATGCGACCTTTGTGGTGTTGCGCTTGAGCCATGCCGTGTAGTGCCATCCTCGTCGCCGGCGGTTCCGGCAAACGCCTGGGCGGCCCCGTGCCCAAGCAGTTCCAGAGCTTGAAGGGCCGGCCGTTGCTGATGTGGACCATCGAGGCCTTCCACCGCCACGACAGGGACATGCCGCTGATCGTGGTGCTGCCCCAGGCGCACTTCGACATCTGGAAGGCCCTGTGCACCGGCCATCGGTTCTCCGTGCCCCATGCGGTGGTGGCCGGCGGTGAGCAACGCTGGCACAGCGTAAAGGCGGGTCTGGAGCGGGTGAAGGGGGATGGACTGGTCGCCGTGCACGACGGCGTACGCCCCTTGGTGAGCACCGACCTGATCGGTCGCTGCTTTTCCGCGGCGGACAGGCACGGTGCGGCCATCCCCGTGGTGCCCGTGGCGCCCAGCATCCGGGAGACCACTGCCGAGGGCTCACGCGCGCTCGACCGCTCGCGCCTGCTGGCGGTGCAGACGCCGCAATGCTTCCACACGGACCTGTTGCGCAAGGCCTTCGAGCAGCCCTACGACAGCGCCTTCACCGATGAAGCCACCCTGGTGGAGCGCCTGGGTGTGGAAGTGCATCTGGTGGAAGGGGAGGAGCACAACATCAAGGTGACCACGAGCGTGGATATGCGGGTGGCGGAGCTGCTGTTGGCCTGAGCGGCTGCGGTGTACACGCTCCCGTCCCGGTCGGGTCGATCGGATGGCCTGGGCGGAAGAGGAAAGCCTGGGCCACACACCGCCGGATCGGGGTCGGCTTGCCGACCTTTGCATGCCGTCCACGACCGGACAGCATCGCAAGCCGCACATGAGCCCGAAGCCCCCGGACATCCGCGCGTTCTCCCTGGAGGAGATGCAGGCCCTGGTGGCGGACCTCGGCGAAAAGCCCTACCGGGCCAAGCAGCTCTGGGAATGGCTCTGGAGGAAGAAGGCACGATCGTTCGACGATATGAGCGACCTGCCAAAGACCTTCCGGGCACGGCTTGCGGAGCGTACGGTGCTGCGGCCGCTGGTGCTGGTGGAGGAACAGCGCAGCAACGACGGCACCGTGAAATGCGCCTTCAGGACCTGGGACGGCCACGTGGTGGAAGGGGTGTTGATCCCCACGCCCACACGGCTCACGGCATGCATCAGCTCGCAGATCGGCTGCAGCCTCTCCTGCTCGTTCTGCGCCACGGGCCGGCTCAAGCGCATCCGCAACCTGGATGCACAGGAGATCTACGACCAGGTGGTGCTCATCGACGGGCTGGCGCACAAGTACTACCGGGAAGGGCTCACGAACATCGTGTACATGGGCATGGGCGAGCCGCTGCTCAACTATGCCAACACGCTGCGCAGCGCCGAGCGCATCACCGCCGAGGATGGGCTGGGCATGAGCCCGCGCCGCATCACCGTGAGCACGGCGGGCATCGCCAGGATGATCCGCAGGCTGGCCGACGATGGCGCCCGCTTCAACCTGGCGCTCTCGCTGCATGCCGCCAACGATGCCAAGCGCGACCGCATCATGCCCATCAACGAGCAGAACTCGTTGGCCGAGCTGAAGGACGCCCTGCGCTACTACACCCGCACCGCACGCAGGGAGGTCACCTTCGAGTACATCCTGCTGCGCGGCTTCAACGACTCGCTCGCCGATGCGCAGGAGCTGGTGAGATACGCCAGCGACGTGCACGCCAAGGTGAACCTGATCGAGTACAACCCGATCGACGAGGGCGGGTTCGGCCGGACCGACACCAAGGAGGCAGAGGTCTTCCAGCAATACCTGGACAGGAAGGGCATCATCGCGCGCATCCGCCGCAGCCGGGGTCGGGACATCGATGCGGCCTGCGGCCAGCTGGCCAACAAGAACGCACCGGCGTTGAAGGACGGGGAGCGGGTGCTGAAGACCTGAGGCCCTGCTCCGGCGGACCGCTGCGGTCGGATCCGTCCGGTCCGGACGCCCCGTCAGAACCCAAGGCCCACCTTCACGCCCAGGAAGAAGGCCGGTACCAGGTCGTTGCTCGCTTCCTCGGTGTACCGGTAAATGGGCGACTCATTGGTGGAGTTGGGGTCGGGGTCGAGCACCAGCGTTTCTTTCACAAGGTTCAGGCCCCGGTTCCGGAGCGCTACACCGCCGTACACGTCGAACAACCAGTTGCTGCTGGCGCTCAACAACTGGTAGCCGCACAGCAGCCGGATGTCGTTGTAGATGCGCTCGTCGCGATGCTTCACGGTGCTGAACGAGCCGTCGAGGTTCCGCTCCTTGATGTCCTTGACATACTCCACGTGGGCGAATCCGAGCTGGGTGTACCAGCCTTGCGGCTCGATGTCGTCCGTATGATACCAACGCAAGCCCAGGTGGTAGGTGGGTTTGGCGATGAGGTTGGTGCCCGCTCCGTAGTCGTCCGCATCCCCGCCGCCTCCGCTGAAGTTCAGGTTGAGGTAATCCCGCCAGGTGAAGCCCACGCCCAGTTCCAGGCTGAGGCGGTGCGTCAGCGCTCGTTCGTACAACAACGGGATCTCCCCACGGAAAAAGAGCAGCGGATTGAGCTTCAGGGCGTTCTTCACGCACTTCACCGTGTCCCACTTGGCCGCCACCATGTCGCGGTACAGCAGCACACCGGTCTTCTTCTTGTCCGGTTTGCCCTGGGCCATCGCCGGGGCGGTCAGCAGCAAGGCCGCCGCGCAGGTGAGCAGCAGCAGGGTACGGGGCCGGTCGCCGTGCATGTGCACGAAAGTACGCAGCGTCCTGCGACCACCCGGGGAGCGGTGGCCTCGAGCACAAGGGTCGCGGGGTGCGCTCCGGCGGAACGGGCCATTTCGGCAGCGGCGACGGCTCTGCCCCCACGCCACGCGCGGTCTGGCACATGCGGCACCCCTATCTTCGCGCTCCCAACACCTACCCAGGTGGCGGAATCGGTAGACGCGCTGGTCTCAAACACCAGTGAAGCAATTCGTGCGGGTTCGAGTCCCGCCCTGGGTACCGTATCCACGGGCACATGCCGCTCGTCGCATGCAGCAGGACGCACTGGTCTATCCCGACCCCGCCAAGCAGGAACGCTACGACCGTGCCTACATGCGCATGGCGCTCGAATGGGCCAAGCTGAGCCATTGCCGGCGCAAGCAGGTGGGCGCGCTGATCGTGAAGGAGGGCATGCTGATCAGCGACGGCTACAACGGCACGCCCACCGGGTTCCCCAACGACTGCGAGGATGAGGACGGCCTGACGCTGTGGTACGTGCTGCACGCCGAGGCCAATGCCATCATGAAGGTGGCGCGCAGCACCAATGATGCACGGGGCGCCACCCTGTACCTGACGCACTCCCCCTGCAAGGAGTGCAGCAAGCTGATCCTGCAGGCCGGCATCCGGCGACTGGTCTACCTCAATGCGTACAAGGACCCCTCGGGCCTTGAGCTGCTGGCGCGCGGAGGGGTGGTCCTGCTCCACCTGGACCTGGAACCCGCATGAAGGAGCCGCGCATCATCCATCCCGTGGTGCCGTTGTTGCTGAGCCTGGCGCTGGTGGCGGGCCTCTTCATCGGACATGGCGGACGGGGTGGCGACATGCCCCTGCCGGCCCTGTTCACAGCCCGCGGCGTCGGCCCCTCGGACAAGGTGGAGCAGGTGCTGGACCTGATCGACCGGCAATACGTGGACACCGTGGCCAAGGCCCGCTTGGTGGAGGAGGTGATCCAGGACCTGCTGCAGCGCCTGGACCCGCACAGCTACTACATCAGTGCGGAAGAGCTGCGGGCGGCCCAGGAGCCCCTGGAGGGCAGCTTCGAGGGCATCGGGGTGGAGTTCGCCATCCAGCATGACACCGTGGTGGTGATCGCCCCGGTGGAGGGCGGCCCCAGCGCGGCGCTCGGCATCCGCGCCGGCGATCGCATCGTGGCGGCCGATGGTCACGCGCTGACCGGCAAGGAGGTCACCAATGAACAGGTGATGGAGCGGTTGCGCGGTCCCGGCGGAAGCACAGTTGCCGTCACCATCGTGCGCAGGGGCCAGGCGGCGCCATTTCAGGTCACCATCCGGCGCGGCAAGATCCCCATCACCAGCGTGGCGGTGAGCTTGTTGCGCTCCGGCGGCACCGGCTACATCAAGCTCGTGCGTTTCGCGCGCACCACCCACCAGGAGTTCGTAGAGGCTGCCGAGGCCTTGCAGAAGGCGGGCATGCAGCGGCTGGTGCTCGACCTGCGGGGCAATGGCGGGGGCTATCTCAACGCCGCCATCGAGCTGGCCGACGAGTTCCTGCCCGAGGGCCGCATGATCGTCTACACCCAGGGTCGTGCCCATCCGCGGCAGGACTATCGGGCCACGCGCAACGGGTTGCTGGAGTCCGTGCCCCTGGCCGTGCTGATCGATGAGGGCAGCGCCAGCGCCAGCGAGATCCTGGCCGGTGCCGTGCAGGACAACGACCGCGGACTGATCGTAGGCCGACGCAGCTTCGGCAAGGGGCTGGTGCAGGAGCATCTGGACCTGCCCGACCACAGCGCGGTACGCCTCACCACCGCGCGCTATTACACCCCGAGCGGCCGGAGCATCCAGCGGCCCTATGGAGAGGGGATCGACTATGCGGACGACCTGGAAGCGCGCTATGACCATGGTGAGATGCTCCATGCCGACAGCGCCTCGGTCGATTCGTCCCAGGTTTACCGGACGGTCGGGGGGCGGGAGGTGTTCGGTGGTGGTGGCATCACGCCGGACCTCTTCGTGGCGGCCGACACCGCGGGCACCACCCGTTTCCTGAACGAACTCTTCTTCAGCGGTTCGCTCAATCAGTTCGCCTTCGACATCGTGGACCGGGACCGGGATCGTTTCGAGGCCTTTGGTGCCCCCCTGGTCTTCCGCGACCGCTTCCGGATGGACGACAAGCTATGGGCCGACCTGCTGGCCCACGCCGCCCGGGAAGGCATTGCGGACCGACCGGCGGAGCGGGCCCGCAGCGCACGGGTCATCGAACAGCGGCTCAAGGCCGGGATCGCGCGCAACGTGTGGGGCAACGACGGGTTCTACCGCATCCTGCTCGACACGGACAGCATCTTCCTCAAAGCGGACGAACGGCTGCGTACCGGCGGCTGAAGAGGAGGGAGAAAAGGGCGGGAACGGGAAAGGGGCCTTGCGGCCCCCTTCCCGTGTGATCTTGAAAAAACGCTTAGTGGCCCACGGCCTTCTTGGCGGCGTCCACGGCGCCTTCCACCTTGGCGGCGGCGCTGTCGACCATGGCACCGGCGGTGCTGTCCACAGCGGCAGCGGCGGCGGCGGCGGCAGCAGCGGCCTCAGCGGCCTTGATGCTGTCCATGCGCAGCACGTTGGCGATGCTGTCGGCGGTGGCTTTGGCCTTGGCCTCCAGTTCTTCGGCGCTCGGACCGCCGCAGGCGACGAGCAGTGCGGCCATGGCGGCCAGCACAGCGAACTTCTTGTTCATTGACGTGGTGGTGTTTGGGTGAAAGTGGCGGCAAAGGTAATGAGCTTCAGCAGATTCCAAAGTTTCTTCGACCTGTGCCGTGGCTATCTTTGTCCCGGAGGCTTTTCTGGAACCATATAACTCGCTGAAGACCATGGCATTTCAACTTCCCGAACTTCCTTACGCGCACGCTGCGCTCGAGCCGGTGATCGACACGCTCACCATGCAGATCCACCATGGCAAGCACCACCAGGCCTACGTGACGAACCTGAACAAGGCGATCGAAGGCACGGCCCTCGACGGCCGGTCCATCGAGGACCTGCTCAAGGGTCTGGACATGTCCAACATGGCCGTGCGTAACAACGGCGGTGGCCACTATAACCACAGCCTGTTCTGGACCATCATGGCGCCCAGCGCCGGCGGCGCCCCGGGTGGTGAACTTGCCGCCGCCATCGATGCCGCCTTCGGTTCATTCGAGGCCTTCAAGGAGAAGTTCGCCGCGGCAGGGGCAACCCGCTTCGGCAGTGGCTGGGCCTGGCTGTGCGCGCATCCGGG
This sequence comes from Bacteroidota bacterium, assembly GCA_014584605.1. Lineage (GTDB taxonomy): Bacteria > Bacteroidota > Bacteroidia > Flavobacteriales_F > PHOS-HE28 > PHOS-HE28. The sequence goes on from JACTMO010000039.1 coordinate 27,940, forward strand.
CGGCAAGGTCGAGGTCTGTTCCACGCCCAACCAGGACAACCCGCTGATGCCCAATACCGGTTGCGGGGGTACGCCGATCCTGGGCCTCGACGTGTGGGAGCATGCCTATTACTTGCATTACCAGAACCGCCGGCCGGATTACATCGCCGCCTGGTGGAACGTGGTGAACTGGAAGGAGGTGGAGCGGCGTTACGCCGCCGCCCGGTAGTTCCCGGCGGTGTCGGTCTGATACCTTTGGTCGCATGGGCCGGGCGGCATGCGCGCTGTTGGCCGCGGTGGTCCTGTGCACCTCTGCGGCCGCATCCGGCGCAGGGCCATGGACCCCGCTGTGCCCCGCCGTCCCTGCGGCCGACAGCCTGCGCAAGGAGCCCGAACGCTTGATCGCCTGTGTGCTGGCCGTGGGGCTGGGCACCTTTGGCGCTCACCGCATCTACCTCGGCACCCGTCCGGGCGTTCCCATCCTGTACGGGGTCACCTTCGGTGGCTTCGGTATCCTGCCCCTGTTGGACCTGGGGCACCTGCTCTTCACCCGGGACCTGGCGCCCTATCGTGGGAACAGGCAGGTGTTCATGTGGGCCAGGCCCCGACCTCCCGGAACGGCGCCCTGAGCCCCGGAACTGGCGCGAAGGCGTTCGCCTTACTCCACCGTGACGCTCTTGGCCAGGTTGCGCGGCTGGTCCACGTTGCAGCCCCGCATCACGGCGATGTGGTAGCTGATGAGCTGGAAGGGGATCACGCTCAGCAACGGCATCAGCGGGTCGGGAGTTTCGGGAATGGGGATCACATGGTCCGCCAGGCCCTGCACCACGGTGTCGCCCTCGGTCACGATGGCGATCACCTTGCCCTTGCGGGCCTTCACCTCTTGGATGTTGCTGACGACCTTTTCATAGCTGGGTCCTTTCGTGGCGATCACGAACACGGGCATCTCCTCGTCGATGAGGGCGATGGGCCCGTGTTTCATCTCGGCCGCCGGATAACCCTCGGCATGCACGTAGCTGATCTCCTTGAGCTTGAGCGCGCCCTCCAGGGCCACGGGGAAGCTGAACCCGCGGCCCAGGTACAGCGCGTTGGTCGAGTCCTTGTAGATGTCGGCGATGTACTTGATCTGCGCCTCGTTGCGCAGCACGGCCTCCACCTTGGAGGGGATCGTGTCGAGTTCGTTGAGCAGGGCGTGGAAACGCCCCCCGCTGATCGTGCCGCGCTTGTGCCCGATCATCAGGGCCATCAACGTCAGCACGGTCACCTGGGCGGTGAACGCCTTGGTGCTGGCCACACCGATCTCCGGGCCGGCGTGCGTGTAGGAGCCGGCATGGGTGACCCGCGCGATGCTGCTGCCCACCACGTTGCAGATGCCGATGATGGTGGCGCCACGGCCCTTGGCCAGCTCGATCGCCGCCAGGGTGTCGGCCGTTTCGCCGCTCTGGCTGATGGCGATCACGATGTCGTCCTCGTGGATGATCGGGTTACGGTAGCGGAACTCGCTGGCGTACTCCACTTCCACGGGGATCCGGGCCAGTTCCTCGAAGAGGTACTCGCCCACCAGCCCCGCGTGCCAGCTGGTGCCGCAGCCCACGATCAGGATGCGCTTGGCCTGTACGAACTTCTGCTCGTAGTCCTTGATGCCCCCCAGGACCACCTCGCCCGTGGTCGTGTTCAACCGGCCCCGCAGGCTGTCGCGGATGCTGCGCGGCTGCTCATGGATCTCCTTGAGCATGAAGTGCTCATAGCCGCCTTTCTCCAGGGTCTCCAGGTGCATCTCCAGCTCCTGGATGAAGGGGGTCTTCACCTGGTTCTTGATGTTGCGGATCTTCAACCCCTGGTGGCGGTCGATCACGGCGATCTCACCATCTTCCAGGTACACCACGTTCCGGGTGTGCTCCACGATGGGAGTGGCGTCGCTGGCCAGGAAATGCTCTCCGCCCTCCCCGATGCCGATCACCAGCGGTGAGCTCTTGCGGGCCGCCACCAGCACGTCGGGGTTCTTGCGGTCGAGCACCACGATGGCGTACGCGCCCACCACGCTTTCCAGGGCCAGGCGCACGGATTCCGCCAGGTCCGTACCCTCGCTGCGCTGGATGTCGTCGATCAGGTGCACCAGCACCTCGGTGTCGGTGTCGCTGTGGAACACATGGCCGCGCGAGCGCAGTTCCTCCTTGATCGGTGCGTAGTTCTCGATAATGCCGTTGTGGATCAGCGCCAGGTCGCCGCTGGTGCTCTGATGCGGGTGCGCGTTGATGTCGTTGGGGGGGCCGTGGGTGGCCCAGCGCGTGTGGCCGATGCCGACCGTACCCTGGTGTCCCTCACCGTTCACATGGGCCTCCAGGTCGCTCACCTTTCCCTGGCATTTGTGGATGGTGAGCTTGCTGCCGTCGAGCAGGGCCACGCCCGCGCTGTCATAGCCCCGGTATTCCAGGCGGCGCAGACCGTTGACCAGGATGGGGTAGGCCTGCTTGTCACCCAGGTAGGCTACGATACCGCACATGGCCGATCAATAGGTGGTAAAAGTAAGGATGAGCCGCATGGGGTCCTCGGTGTCCGCAGGCCCGCGCAAAATGGTGCGGTCCACGGCCACACCGCCGTTACCCGGCACGATGGAGAGGCCTGTGTTGGCGTATTCGCCGTTGAGCAGCTTCTGCATGTAGCGGGTGATGGTGAAGCGGTACACACGATCATCCGCGTCCAGCTCCCCGCCGATGGACAGTCCCGCGCTCAGTTGGTCGGGGAGCAGCAGGTCCTCGCCGTCCTCGTTGCTGCGGAACACGAAGAGCGTGGTCGAGGGGGGCAGGGCATCGGGCCAGTCGCCGCGAACGGGCAGCACCAGTTCGGCCTTGGCCAGGGCGTGCAGGCTGCGGTCCGGATAGTCCAGGAGGTGCGGCATCGCCAGCCGCGTGCGCAGGCCGCCGAGGGATTGCAGGTAGCAGGTGGTGCCCAGGGCGGTGTCGGCGAGCGCCTCCGGAAGGTCCGGTTCCACGGCAGCTCCGTGGCCATGTTCCATCAGGGTGTACCGTACGCAGTTCTCGTTGATGAGCAGGTCGAAGCTCAGGGTGTCCTCCGCGCCGGGCAGGGTGTTGCGGTAGTACAGGGTGAGCTTGCTTTCGGCCAACAGCAGGTTGAGGTAGAGGATCCCGCCCTGGCCCGGCATCTGGCCGGGGTTGTCCACTCCGATCAACAGGCCCTTGAGGTGGTTCAGGAAGGCGGCGTTGTCCACCATGTCCGCGGTGCCGAAGCGCCCCAGCAACCGCTGGCCTAACGCGGGGTCGAGGGGTATGCGCAATTGGGTCCCGAGGGTATCCCCGCCCACCACGGGGCGCACGTCGGGACGGGGGGTGATCAGGCCGCTGTGCGCCCGCACCAGGTCGTCCGGGAGCGTGCCGGGCACATCGTCCACCCGGTAGGTGCTGTCCAGGGAAAGGGCATCGGTGATCTCGTGCACCGTGAAGCGTTGCGTGCTCAGGTCGCCATAGGCCGGTGTGCTGGGCTCAAAGCGCAGGGCCAGCACCGCCGAGTCGATCACCAGTCCGCTGTTGTCCTGCCCGGCGCCCACGTTGTTGGTGCTCAGGCGGACCTGGGTGACGATCCGGGCACGCACCGTGCCGAAACGCGGGTCCACATAGCTGCCCAGTGCATTGCGGCTTAGCCCGTTGGTCTTGACCGGCTCCTCGAGCACGGTCCAGGCCAGCAGGGTGCTGCTGTCGGACACCACCACGCCCAGGGTGTCGGCCGGGCCGATCAGGTCACGGCCCAGTTCGGCCTCGGGCCGCTTGCAAGCGGCCAGTGCCAGCAGGACCAGGGAGCCCAGCAGGAGACGTTCGCTGCGGAAGGAACGGGGCGCGGCCAAGGCGATCACACCAGGGCTTCCTCCAACACGCTCTGATAGAACTCGGCGTGGGCCGTGACCAGTTCGTCAGCCCCCGGGCAGGCCATCACCGGCTTCCCACCTGCCTTGATGGCGGTCTCCAGACCCTTGCCCAGTTTGCCGCTTCCCTTCACCACGGCATCGCTCAGTTCGATGCCGAACTTGTACAGGTCGTCCGTGGTGGGCTTGGCCAGACCCTTGAACAGGTCCTTGGAAAAGCCCTCCAGCTCCAGCTTGCGCGCCAGCCCCTTGTCCAGCGCCTCGGCCTTCTCGTCGTACACGCTGAACACCAGCTTGGCGTTCTCGAAATGGGGGTCGTCGTTGAAGTGATGTTTCACGTACAGGGGAACGAAGGCCGTCATCCAGCCGTGGCAGTGGATGATGTCGGGCACCCAGCCCAGCTTGCGCACGGTCTCCAGCACGCCCCGGCAGAAGAACAGCGCCCGTTCGTCGTTGTCGGTGTGGAAGACGCCCTCGCTGTCGTTCCAGGTGCACTTGCGTTTGAAGTACTCCTCGTTGTCGATGAAGTACACCTGCATGCGCGCGCTGGGCACGCTCGCCACCTTGATGAGCAGGGCGTGGTCGGTGTCGTTGATGATCAGGTTCATCCCGCTGAGGCGGATGACCTCGTGCAACTGGTGTCGGCGTTCGTTGATGCAGCCGAACTTGGGCATGAAGACCCGGATCTCATTACCGCACTCCAGGATGCCCTGGGGCAGCTGCCGGGTGGTTGGGGCCATCTGATGGTCCTCCAGGAACGGGTGGATCGACTGGGCAATGGTCAGGACTTTCACGTTCTTGAGGCTCATCGGCAGAGGGTAAGGGAAAACGGGTACAAAAATATAGACTTTTCAGCGGACCTTCAACGGCAACGCCTAGCTTGCCGCCCCTTCGGACCGTCGTTATCCCCTGCCGGACAGGGGTTTCTGCAACCATGGACCATTGTTTCGACCCCTTCGAGGTGGCCGCCTGGCAGGCCGATCGCCGACGCCAGGGCGAGCGCATCGGGCTGGTACCCACCATGGGCGCGCTCCATGCCGGTCATCTGGCCCTGCTGCACGAGGCCCGGCGGCGATGCGACCGGGTGGTGGTGAGCATCTTCGTGAACCCCCTGCAGTTCAACAACCCCGAGGACCTGGCGCGGTACCCCCGGCAACCCGTGGCCGACGCCGGGCTGTTGCGCGCGGCGGGTTGCGACCTGCTCTTCGAGCCGGTGGCCGAGGGGATCTTCCGGGACCACAGCCCCCGGGAGTATGACCTGGGCGGCCTGGACCTGTATTGGGAGGGCCCCGACCGTCCGGGGCATTTCCAGGGTGTGGTGAACGTGGTGGAGCGGCTCTTCCACTATGTGCGGCCCGATGTGGCCGTCTTCGGCGAGAAGGACCGGCAGCAGCTCACCATCATCCGTCACGTGGCACGCAGCCTGCACTGGCCGGTGGAGGTGGTGGCCTGTCCCACCCTGCGCGAAGCCGACGGGCTGGCCATGAGCAGCCGCAACCAGCGCCTGGACCCGGCGGACCGGGCCAGGGCGCCGCTGTTGTATCGGGCCTTGCAGGCCGTGGCCCAGGCCGCCTTCTACCGCACGGTCGAACAGGTGCGCCAGGCAGGGCTGGACCTGCTGGCCTCCGATCCGGCCATCCGGCCGGACCATCTGGGCATTGCCCATCCGGACACTCTGGCCCCGATCGACCGGTGGGACGGGCTCCAGGAGGCCATCGCCCTGGTGGCCGCCCACGTGGGGCCGGTACGGTTGATCGACAACCTGGTGTTGCGTCGCTGAAGGCCGGGTGGCGATACCTTTGCCGCCCGCCATCCGCGGCACCCCATGACCATCGAAGTTCTTCGCGCCAAGATCCACCGCGTTCGCGTCACCGAGGCCGAGATCAATTACATCGGCAGCATCACCCTGGACGAGGACCTGATCGATGCCGCCGGCCTGGTGGAGGGCGAGAAGGTGCAGGTGCTCAACGTCAACAACGGCGACCGCCTGTACACGTACGTCATCAAAGGGGAGCGTGGCAGCGGCGTGGTCTGCCTCAACGGCCCGGCCGCGCGGCGTGTGACCGTGGGCGACATCGTCATCGTGGTAGCCTATGCGCACATGACCCTCGAGGAGGCCCGCAGCCACCGCCCCACGGTGATCTTCCCGGACGAGCGCACCAACAAGCTCGTTCCATAGGGCATGCGCAAGGCGGTGGTGGGCACCCTGAAGGTGGCGGTGCCCGTCGCCTTGGGCATCGGGCTGGTGCTCCACTTCTACCGGCAATTGGACCAGGGGCAGCGGGCGGCGCTCTTCGATGCCTTCGGACGTGCCTCGGTGCCCTGGCTGCTGGTGAGCAACCTGCTGGGCTGGCTCAGCCATGTGAGCCGTGCCTGGCGCTGGCGTTATCTGCTGCGCCACCTGGGCCATGCCCCCGGCTTCTGGCCGTGCTACCACGCCGTGATGGGGGGCTACTTCATGAACATGCTGCTGCCCCGCGCCGGGGAGGCCAGTCGCGCGGCCATGCTGTACCGGGCCGAAGGCGTGCCTTTCGAAAAAGGCTTCGGGACCATCCTGGCCGAGCGCGCCGTGGACATGGTGATGCTGCTGGGCCTCGCGGGCCTCACCCTCTTGATGCAGGTCGACAAGCTGGACCTGTTCCGGCAACGGATCGCCCTGTTCCGCGCCCAACAGGGCCCAGCGGAAGGCGACAGCGGTGCGGGCTTGTGGCCCTGGCTGCTGCTGGTCCTGGCGGTCCTGGTCGTGGCCTACGTGCTGTTCACCCGCCCGCTGGTGCGTGCCCGGGTGATGGACGGTGTACGGGGCTTCGCCGAGGGCGTGCGTTCCATCCTGCGCACTCCGGACAAGGGGCCCTTCCTGTTCCATACCCTCCTCATCTGGCTGCTGTACGTGGCCATGTTCGCGGTGGGCTTCCTGGCCCTTCCCGAGACCCGCACGGTGCCGGCCGCCGGGGTGATGGCCGGCTTCATTGCCGGCTCGGTGGGCATTGTCCTGGTGCAGGGCGGCATCGGGGTATACCCGGCGTTCGTGGCCTTGATCGTCAGCGTGTACATGGTCGGGGCCGATGACGTGCTGATCCGCCCGGAGGCCCTGGCCATGGGATGGCTGTTGTGGGTGGCGCAAACGCTCATGATCATCAGCCTGGGAGGCCTCTCGCTACTTTTGGCAGCCCGCAAGAGACCCAGCCCATGACCGCCGAAGCCGCCGCCGCCCCCGTCCACCCCCACCTGACGGATCGCGCCGGTGCGGTGCGCCTGGCCCATGTGTGGCGCGTGAAGGGCGACCGCATCGTGTTCACCAACGGCTGCTTCGACCTGCTGCACCCGGGCCACGTGGCCTACCTGGAGGAAGCTGCCACCCTGGGCGACCGGCTGGTGGTGGGCATCAACAGCGACGCCAGTGTGCGCCGCCTGGGCAAGGGTGCCGATCGACCGTTGAACAACGAGATGAGCCGGGCCCTGGTGGTGGCCGCCCTGCGCTGTGTGGACGCCGTGGTCCTTTTCGAGGAGGACACCCCGCTGGAGCTGATCACCGCCATCCGGCCCGACGTGCTGGCCAAGGGCGGCGACTGGAAGCCCGAGCAGATCGTGGGCGCCGATGTGGTGCAGGCGCACGGCGGAAGTGTGCACAGCCTGAAGTTCGTGGAGGGCTTTTCCACCACCGCCCTGGTCGAGCGGGTCCGTAATGGCCGCTAAGGTCCGGTCCCAGTTCGTCTGCCAGAACTGCGGTTCGGCCTTTCCGCAGTGGTTAGGCCAGTGCACCGGCTGCAAGCAGTGGAACACGCTGGTGGAGGAGGTGCGCGATCGCGTGGAGGAGAAGCGGGGAACACCGGCCAGCGTGAAAGGCCGTGCGCCCAAGCCCGTGGCCATCGGCGACATTCCCGTACAGGACGGCCCGCGGATCCCGCTCAGCGACGGCGAGCTGGCCCGGGTGCTGGGCGGCGGCCTGGTGCCGGGGAGCATCACCCTCATCGGCGGTGAACCCGGCATTGGAAAGAGCACCCTCCTGCTGCAGACGGCGCTGCGGGACCCGCACCTGCGCACCCTTTACATCTCTGGCGAGGAGAGTGAGCACCAGGTGAAGATGCGGGCGGACCGTTTGCAGGCCGGACCCGGGACCGCAGGCCGCGCGGCACAGGGGCCGGGCCCGACCGATACCTGCCATGTGCTCACCGAGACCAACACGCAGAACATCTTCCGGCACATCGAGGCGCTGAAGCCGGGGCTGGTGGTGATCGACAGCGTACAGACCCTGCACACCGCCGCTCTGGATGCCAGTCCGGGCAGCGTGGGGCAGGTGCGGGAGTGCACGGCCGAGGTCATGCGCTTCGCCAAGACCGCCGACGTGCCGTTCGTCCTCATCGGCCACATCACCAAGGACGGCTATATCGCCGGGCCGAAAGTGCTGGAGCACATGGTGGACTGCGTCCTGCAGTTCGAGGGCGACCGCGACCATGCGTACAGGCTGCTGCGGCCCTTGAAGAACCGCTTCGGAAGCACCAACGAGCTGGGCATCTATGAGATGCACGGCACGGGCCTGGCCGCCGTGGAGGACACGGGCCGGCTGTTGCTCGGTGAGCGGGAGGACAGCCCCAGCGGGGTGGCCGTGTGCGCCACGCTGGAAGGGCAGCGCCCCCTGTTGGTGGAGGTGCAGGCACTGGTGAGCAGCGCGGTGTACGGCACCCCACAACGCAGCGCCACCGGTTTCGACCTGCGGCGCTTGAACATGCTGCTCGCCGTGCTCGAGAAGCGTTGCGGCTTCCGCCTGGGGCAGAAGGATGTGTTCCTGAACCTGGCCGGCGGCCTGCGCGTGGAGGAACCGGCGATCGACCTGGCCGTGGCCTGTGCCGTGCTCAGCAGCAACGTGGACATCCCCATCCCCATGGACACCGTGTTCTGCGGCGAGGTGGGGCTCACCGGTGAAGTGCGCCCGGTGGCGCGCACCGATCAGCGCATCGCCGAGGCCCGCAAGCTCGGGTTCCGGCGCATCATCGTGCCGCATGGCGGCAAGGGCGCGGTGTCCGCCGAGGGCATCACGGTGATACCGGTCGCCCGGGTGAGCGAGGTGCCTGCGCTCCTGTTCGGCTGATCCTGGCGGCGGTCCGAGGACCGTGCCGCAGGGGCGTCAGTACTTCACCAGTCGGCGACCCCACATCCGGTCCGACGTGCCCACCCGCAGCAGGTAGACCCCTGCCGGAAGTCCATCGGGCAGGTTGATGGCCACCGGGGCGGTGGTGTGGGCGATACGTTGTGTGAGCAGTACGCCGCCGCGCAGGTCCAGCACCTCGAGGTCCAGGAGCGGTTGCTCGGTCACGGGCAGTTGCACCCAGCAGGTGTTGTCCAGCAGGGGTTGCGGCCAGACGCGGAGGTCGTCCGCCGCCAGGGCGTCGCCCTCCGCAGCGCGCGGCTGTGCCGCCGGCGGGTTGTCTATCGTCACCTGGCAGCTCTCGCCGAAGGGGCAATAGGTGCTGCCCCCGTCGAAGCTGGCCTGCACCGTCACGTTGTAGGTGTCGCCATCCACCAGGGGCAGGGTGTACCAGCTCAGCACCAGCGAGGCCGAGGTGGCCACCACCTGGCGCACGAAGCCGCCGCCGTCCCGCTCGAACCGGAAGCGGTAGTGCGTGGCCCCGGCGAGCGGGTAACAGTGCACTTTGTCCGAGGCACCGAAGCTGCGCACCACCCCGCAGGAATAGTTGGGGTGGTAGGGCGCGTCGATGAGCTTGGTGTCCGGGCAGCTCTCGGGCACGGAGAGCACTTGCAGGCGACAGGCCGCACCGAAGGGGCCGTACACACCGTTCACCAGGGTCCGCACGCGCACGTTGAGCAGCAGGTCCAGGGGCAGGGGGTTGGTGACGATGCTGGCCAGGGCCAGGCGGCAGGCGCGCGTGGCCACGGCGGGTCCGAAACCGCCGCTGGTGGCGTGCGTGCGCAGGATCCGGCGCGAGTAGCTGCCGTTGGGGTCGAAGAACCAGAACTGGTAACCGTCGTCGGTCTGGTCACCCACGCCCCATTCGGCGCTCACGGCCGGGTCGGGGTCGCATTCGATGGCATCGCCGATAAGCAGGTCCTCCTTGTCGCAATTGCGGAAGGTGAGGTCCACCGTCCCGTTCGGCAGGCAGAAGCCCTGTTGGCTGTAGAGGGCGCTCTCGGTGGTGAAGCCACCCCCGTTGCCTGTGTTGTCGATGATGCGTGCGCCGGAGGTGTCGCGCAGCACGTAGCCGCCCCCGGTGATGCCGTTGCCGCCCGCGTCGAGCACACGCAGCCTGAAGCAGCCCGTGGGCAGGCAGGCGCTCACGGTCAGCGTGGCGTTGTCGGGGTAGCCGCTGCCGCTGAGGATGGCGTAGGAGAAGCCGATGGGGATGATCTCCCAGCTGGTCTCGGCCCCGTTGCCGTCGGTGCTGAGCTCCAGTTCCACCGGGTTGTCGCACCCCAGCAGCACGCCCGCCAGCTTGGAGCGTGCGGTGCCGTTGTAGGTGCTTAACGCGCCACCGATCAGCAAACGACCGTCGGGCTGCGCGTTCATGCTGTACACCCAGTTGTTCGCACCGCCCGTGGGGGCGAAACCCGTGTCCAGCGAGCCATCGGCATTGAGCCGGGCCAGTCGGTTGCGCGTGCTTCCGGCCACGCTGGTGAAGTCGCCTCCAAGGAGGACTTTGCCGTCCGCCTGGATGTCCGAGCAGTACACCCAGCTGTTGCAGCCCGTGCCCGGGTTGAAGCCCGTGTCCAGCGTACCGTCGCTGTTCAGGCGCGCCACGCGGTTGCGGCCGGTGCCGTTGTAGCTGGTGAAGTTGCCGCCGATCACACACCTGCCGTCGGGCTGCACCGTGATGGTGGCCACCCAGCTGCTGGCTCCGGTGCCGGGGTCGAAGCCCGTGTCCAGGGTGCCGTCGGTGTTGAGCCGGGCGATGCCGTTGCGGCCCGTGCCGTCGTAGCTGGTGAAGCTGCCGCCCACCAGCACCTTGCCGTCGGCCTGCACGGCCAGGCAGTACACGTCGCCGTTGAAGCCGGTACCCGGGTTGAAGCCCGTGTCCAGCGTTCCGTCGTCGTTCAGGCGGGCGATGTGGGAGCGGCCCGTGCCGGCATAGCTGGTGAAGGCGCCGCCCACATAGGTCTTGTCGTCATCGACCGCCACGGCAAAGGCCACCGCATTGAGGCCGGTGCCCGTGGTGAAGCCCGCATCCAGCGTACCGTCGCTGTTCAAACGCGCCACCCGCCCGCGTCCGGTCCCGTCGTACAGGCTGAAGTTGCCCACGGCCACGATGTCGCCGTCGCTGCGCAGCGCGATCCCAAGCACGTAGCTGTTGAAGCCCGTGCCGATGCCCAGTCCCGCGTCCACCGTGCCGTCCAGGTTCACCCGGGCGATGCGGTTGAGGGCCGTGCCGCGGTAGTTGGTGAAGTAGCCTGCGATGACGCTCTTGCCATCGGGCTGCTGGGCGATGGCCATCACGCGTTCGTTCGCGCCGGTGCCCACGGTGAATCCCGGATCGAGCGCGCCGGGCTGTGCGAGGACGGGAAGGGCCAGGGCGGTGGCGATGCTGGCGATGGCGGAACGGTGGACCTGCGATGTTGTGCTCATGGTACGGGCGGATTACCTGACAAATATCAGACGGATGCGACCACGAGCAGTTGCTTGTGCGGCATCCGAGGGACAGGCGTTCCGACATCCGACCGCAGGGAGGTGGAACGGGTTGGAACTTCGTCGCCGCTTCAGTTAACCAACTTGGGGGCCACCACGATCTCTTTTGAAGGACCTGCGGCTCCGGTTCGTATGCACGCATACGGAATACCTTTGCGGCATGCAAGGACATCCCACCCTGATCGACACGGCGATGGCCACCGTGGAGCGCGTCTCCCCGGAGCTCATCGAAGTGCGGTTCAAGCCGGATGTGAAGTTGGATGTGCGGGGGCTCGGCGAGATCGTGAACGCGAAACGCGCGCTGTGTGGAGCGGACAGCCCGGACGTGCTGGCGGTGACGCCACCGGAGCTGGACTTCGACTTGAACGTGTTGAGCGTGGACCACGGCAAGGCCCATGGCGGGTGCCCCACACGTCGGCTGGCCTTCGCGGGCCAGAGCGCGTTGAACGAGCGGCTCGCCGGATTGTACTTCAGCTATTTCCCGCGGCAGCACGAAACGCGTGTGTTCCTCGCGGAGGAGGAGGCGCGCCACTGGCTCGATCGGCGGGCGGTGGAAGCGAACGTGCCCTGAGCAGGTCAGGGCCAGGCCAGGGCCACCTTGCCCATGGTGGCTCCTGAGCCCAGCAGGGCCAGAGCCTCGGGCAGCTGTCCGGCGGGCAGCACGGCATGTACGTGCGGATGCAGACGACCTGCAGCACCTTCCCGCACCGCCTGTTGAAGGCATTCGGACAGCAGTTCCGGCCAATGGTCGCCGATGCGGAGCATGTTGATGCCGATGAGGCCCTTGCTGCGCATCATCAACTGGATGGGCACCAGGAGGCCCATGTCCCACACGAAGCGCAGGGTGGCCAGGGGGCCGTTGCCGCTTGCGCGTTGGGCCCCGCCGAAGAGCACCACGGTGCCGCCTGCACCGATCAGCGCCATGTCCGTGCGGAAGCTGCGCCCGGCAACGGCGTTGAAGCACACATCGATCCGGGCCCCGTTCAACGCGGCGTGTACGGCATGGTGGTAGGCGCCCTGGTGGCGGTCGATGGCATGTTGGACGCCCATGGCGCGCAGGTGGGCCACCTTGCCGGGGCCTCCGGCCACGGCGAACACGGTGCAGCCGCTGCTCAGGGCCAGTTGTACCAGCAGCTGGCCCACGCCACCGGCGGCGCTGTGCACCACCACCCGCATGCCGGGGCGGAGCTGCACGACCATGCGGGCGGCGTACCAGGCCGTGCACCCCTGGGTGGCCAGGGCGGCGGCCACCCCCAGGGGCATGTCGTCGGGTACCGGTGCGCAGGCGCGTGCATCGGCCAGGGCCAGTTGTGCATATCCACCGAAGCGGGTCAGGGCCACCACGCGTCGGCCGTTCAGCGCTGCCGGCACACCGGCCCCGATGGCCACCACGCGGCCGACCACCTCGTACCCCAATACGCTGGGAAGCGGCGGAGCCTCGCGGTACAGGCCGCGAACGGCCATCACGTCGGCGAAGTTGAGGCCGTAGCCCTCGCAGCGGATGAGCACCTGCTGTGCTCCGGGGCGCGGGTCAGGAAGCTGCACCATCCGCAACCCGCGGTGGGGATCGCCATGTTGATGGAGCTGCCAGGCCTGCACGTGGAGCGGTGGTGTCCGGAGATCGGTGCGTCCTATTCCCCCTCCAGCATCACTTCAAAGTCCACCACGCACTGGCGGATGCGGTCCAGGTCGTCGTCGGCACCGATGCAGGGGTAAAGCGGGGCATATTGCGGGTGCTCCTTGCGGAAGCGGCCGCTGGCCGAGCGTTCGTCGCCTTCACGGAACACGGCCGGCACGATGGGCCCCTGGAGGTCCTTGCTCACGTAGGACCGATGGCCCTGGCCTTCGGCGAACATGACCTGTTCCACCCGTTCGTGCTGCATGCGCAGGTGGGCGAACCCGTTCTCATAGTAGCAGATGCCGCCCTGGGTCCACAGCCGCAGCGGGGCATACCGTTCATCGGGGTTGATGCGGTAGGTCACGTCGCCGTAGCGGAAACCCCAGAGGGTGGAACACGGGACCTCGCGTCGCTCGCCGTTCTTCTCCACGGTAAGCACGTGGTCGCGTCGGGCCGGGGTGAGCCCGACGTAAGCGCCCACGGCCTCGCCGGTGTGGGTGCGGTAGGCCTCGAGCGTGGGGTAGAGCAGCACCTGGGCCGTGGCGGCAGGGCCGCCCAACAGCAGCACGAACAGGCCGTACAGAGGCATTCCCGTTCTCACCGGGGCAAGGTAGCCTCCGGATGCGTCGGCGGCGTTGGGTGGGCGCGCTGCGCATCAACAGGGTCCGGTGCGCAACGGATCAGGGAGCGCCGCCGACGCACACCACGAACTCGCCGCGCGGGGCCTGGGCCTTGAAGTGGGCCTGCAGTTCCTCGAGGGCGCCGCGCACATGTTCCTCGTGCAACTTGCTGATCTCGCGACTGGCGCAGGCCGGACGCTCCGGGCCGAGCACTTCGACCAGTTCGTCCAGCAGGCGCAGCAGGCGATGGGGGCTCTCGTAGAGCACGATGGTGCGGGGTTCCTCACGGAGGTTCTCCAGGCGGGTGCGGCGGCCCTTGCGTTGCGGCAGGAACCCCTCGAACACGAAACGTTCGCAGGGCAGGCCGCTGCACACCAGCGCGGGCACGAAGGCGGTGGCACCGGGCAGGCATTCCACGGCCGCACCGGCCCGCAATGCGGCGCGCACCAGCAGATAGCCCGGGTCGCTGATGGCCGGGGTGCCCGCATCGCTCACCAGGGCCAGGTGCTGGCCTTGCAGCAGGCGCTCGGCGAGCCGTTCCACCAGGCGGTGCTCGTTCGCGGTGTGGAAGCTCAGCAGCGGGCGGCTGAGGCCCAGGTACTGCAGCAGGCGCCCGCTCACACGCGTGTCCTCGGCCACCACGGCATCCACCTCGGCCAGCACACGCTGTGCGCGCAGGGTGATGTCCTGCAGGTTGCCGATCGGCGTCGGCACCACGGTCAGTCGCCCGTTCACTTCAGCCCGTTGATCAGGTCCACCAGGGTCAGGTAAACGTCGTGGTAGTCGGTGAGCGGCAGGGTCTCGGCGCGGTCCATCACGTCGTGGTAAGCCGCGATGCCGCCCATGGTGTAGATGAAGATCGCCGGGATGCCGCGTTCCGCGAAGGGGCAATGGTCGCTGTTGCACGCCGGGCCGCGCGGTTTCACCTGGGCCAGGCGGCCCGTGGCGGCGTTGCTGGCCACGATGGCCTCGAACACCTCCTGCTGTGCCGTGGCGTTGACCACGGTGATGCCCTCTTCGCCGGTGCCGAGCAGGTCCAGGTTGATGAGCAGCTTCACGGCGCCCAGGTCGAAGGCGCGGTCCACGGCGCACCACCGGCTGCCCATCAGCCCGGCCTCTTCGCCGGCGAAGGCGATGAAGAGCATGTCGTACCTCGGTTTCTCCCGTGCATAGCGCGCAGCGAGGTTGATCAGCATGCTGACCCCGCTGGCGTTGTCGTTGGCTCCGGGGAAGAGCACATCGGGACCCATGCGGCCCAGATGGTCGTAGTGGGCGGTCAGCACCACGAGCTGTTTGGAACTGCGTCCCTTCACCAGGCCCCATACGTTGCGCGCGTTGTGGTTGCGCAGGCGGTTCCTCACGCGCAGGTCGATGGCGGTCGCGCTGTCGTTCCATGCCTCCCGGGCGATCTCCAGCAACGGGAAGGGGGTGGCCTGACGGGCCACGCCCCAGGTGAGCTTGCCGGAGGCCATCTGCAGCACGGGTCCGTGGTGGAGCAGGTCTTCCTGCAGGTCGTGCAACAGGGCCAGGGTGTCGGCGTTGCGCGTGGCCGGCACGTGCAGGGCGATGGCCTTCCCGGTGGCCACGCCCATCGTCATGGCGCGGCGTTCGGGGGTGGCCAGGTCCGTCAGGGAGAGATGGACCAGTTCGTAGTGGCCCGAAGCGCTGCCCGAAGCGGGGTCCACCAGGAAGTCGACACCGGGGCGCAGCGACCGGCCGTCCACGGCCAGTTTCACGCTGTCCGGGAAAGTGTTGACCGTAAAGGAGAAGGGCTCGAAGCGGCTGCCGCGTACCGGGAGCAGGCCCAGGCGGTCGAACTCGGCGGCGATGAGCTCGGCGGCCAGGCTGTCGCCCCCGCTGATGTAGCCCCGGCCGTGCAGGGCCGGAGAGGCCAGGGTGTCCACCCATCGCCGGGCATTGGCCAGCACGGCGTCGGGGTCCTGGGCCTGAACGGTGGAAAGAAGGAGCGGGACGGTGGCGAGGGCCAGCAGCGGGGTCGGGGCGATGCGCATCAGCGGTGGCGGCGTTCCACGAGGGTCAGGAAGGCTTGCAGCGCTTCGGGGTCCGGAGCTTTCTTGAGCCGGGCGGTCATCTCGTTCACCAGGCGGCGCGCCTCATCCAGGCTCCTTGCGGCGTTGATGGACTCCACCCCTTGTTCGAAGGCCACGCGGTCGCCGCCGAAGAGCTCGGCCACGAACAGGAACTTCTGGCTGAGGGTGATGGCCTTGGCCAGATCTGGGACGGGGGCCGCCCCCAGCTTGTCGGCCAGGCTCCTGGGGCGTCCGGCCGGTGCCGCTCCGGGCTTGTCGGCCGGTTCCTGGGGCGGTACGTTCTCCGTTTCGGCGATGGCGTCGATCAAGGAGGTCTGCCGCACGTCGGGCCGGGTGTCCAGGCGGATCACCGGGGTCCGGTCGGGTTCCGGGGTGCCGGTGGTCGATGGGGCCGTGGCCTTGGTCGGGGGCGCATCCGTTGGTCTCGTGGTCGGCCGGGGTGGTTCGGCGGCCAGGGCCATGGCGGCGGCAGGGGGATGGGGGCGGTCCCCTTCGCGGGCCTTGTGGCGGAGCACCACGAGCCGCTCGTACAGTTCGCGTGCATCGTCGCAGGCCTGCTCCAGGCCGGCCACGTTGAGGGCCCCGCCACCCAGTGCGCGCTCGGCCTCGTTCAGCGCTTTCAGCAGGTCCTGGACCCGCTTGTACGGCTTGTCGCCCACCTTCTGCATGGCCTCTGCTCCAACGCGAAGATGCCTATTTTCGTGCCGGGGCGCAAAATCGATGCCGCCCCGCCCCCCAAGGCACCGCCGCGATGTTCCTGGAGCGCGTTCGCAGCCAAGCCCCCGGCAAGGGCTGGATCGAGGTGATCTGCGGTTCGATGTTCAGCGGCAAGACCGAGGAGCTGATCCGCAGGTTGCGGCGGGCGGAGTTCGCCCGCCAGAAGGTGGAGATCTTCAAGCCCGCGGTGGACACGCGCTATGCGGAGCATGAAGTGGTGAGCCATGACGCCACCAGCATCCGCAGCACCCCCGTGCCCGGCAGCAGCAACCTGCTGTTGCTCGCGGCCGATATCGATGTGGTGGGCATCGACGAAGCGCAGTTCTTCGACGAGGGCCTGGTGCAGGTGTGCGCCCAGCTGGCCGACGGCGGGGTGCGGGTGATCGCCGCCGGGTTGGACATGGACTTCCAAGGGCGGCCCTTCGGCCCGATGCCGCACCTGATGGCGATCGCCGAGCACGTCACCAAGGTGCACGCCATCTGCGTGCATTGCGGCCAGTTGGCCTCCTTCAGCCACCGCACGCACGCCAGCACGGACCTGATCCATCTGGGGGAGACCGACAGCTACGTGCCGCTGTGCCGGGGCTGCTTCGGGGCGGCCCGGCAGGAGCAGGGCGCCGCTGCCCGCGATGCGGCCATGCACCGATGAACGCCCCGTACCTGCTGAGCCGCATCGCCGAGGTCGTGGGCGGTGTGCTCCATGCACCGCTCGGCGATGGGCCCGTGGTGGACCTGCTGCTGGATTCGCGCAGGTCCCAGGTGCAGCCGGACACGCTGTTCGTGGCCCTGCGCGGTGAACGGCACGACGGACATCGTTTCCTGCACGACATGGCGGCCCGCGGTGTGCGCCACGCGCTGGTGAGCGAGGCTCCGCCCGCCGGGCTGCGCGACCGCCTGAACACGATCGTGGTGCCCGACACCCTGGACGCCTTGCAACGCCTGGCCGCCTGGCACCGCGGTCATTTCCAGGTGCCGGTGGTGGGGATCACCGGCAGCAACGGCAAGACCGTGGTGAAGGAATGGCTTACCCAACTCCTGGGCCGGGACGAGCATATCGCGCGAAGCCCGGGCAGCTGGAACAGCCAGGTGGGCGTACCGCTCAGCGTCTGGGGCCTGCACCGGGGCCACACGATGGGGATCTTCGAGGCCGGCATCAGCCGGCCGGGGGAGATGGCGCGGCTGCGCCCGATCATCCGGCCCACGATCGGGGTGTTCACCAGCCTCGGTCCGGCCCACGGCGAGAACTTCCCCGATGAGGGGACCAAGGCCCGCGAGAAGCTCGAGCTGTTCCGCGATGCCCAGGTCCTGGTGTATCCCGGGGACATCGCTCCGCTGCAGGCTGCGGTGCAGGCCGTGGGGCTGGACCGGCATTTGTTGACGCGCACCTGGTCGCGGGAGGGGTCGGCCTTCGTGCATCTGCTGCGCGAGGAGCGTGCCGAGGGCGGACTGCGGCTCACCATCGCCCATGGCGGAGGGGAATTCACCGTGCATCTGCCCTTCGACGACCACGCGAGCGTGGCCAACGCGATGACCTGCCTGACGCTGCTGCTCCACCTGGGATACACGCCGGACCGCCTGCGGGAGCGCCTGCCGCACCTGCATCCGGTGGCCATGCGCTTGGAGCTGCTGGACGGGGTGAACGGCAGCCTGCTGATCAACGACGCGTACAGCAACGACACGGCATCACTGGCCATCGCGCTGGACCACCTGGCGGCCCACGGCACCGACCACGAACGCATCGTGGTGCTCGGCGACATCCACGACAGCGGCGAGGTGCAGGAGCTTCTGTACGACCGGGTGGCCGCACTGCTGCGGCGGGCGCGGGTGGAGCGCGTGCTGGGGGTAGGGCCGCAGCTCCAGGCCCATGCGGCGCACTTCGCGGCCCGGGCACGCTTCTTCCCCGATGCGGAAGCCCTGCTTCGCGGGGTGGACACGGAGGAGCTGCGCGACGCGGCCGTACTGGTGAAGGGCGCGCGCAGCCTCGGCCTGGAGCGGGTGGTGGAACGCTGGCAGCGGCAGGTGCACGGCACCGTACTGGAGATCGATCTGGAGGCCGTGCGCCACAACCTGAACCACTTCCGCGGCCGGTTGCGTCCGGGCACCGGGGTGCTCGCCATGGTGAAGGCCTTCGGTTATGGCAGCGGCGCCACCGAGCTCGCACGCCTGTTCGCCTACGAGCGGGTGGACATGTTGGGCGTGGCCTATGCCGACGAGGGCATCGCGCTGCGCCAGGAGGGCATCGCCCTGCCGATCCTTGTGATGAACCCCGAGCCGGTCCCCCAGGAGGTGATGCATCGCTTCCGCCTGGAGGCCGTGGTGTACGATCTGCGCTCGTTGCAGGCGGCCATCGACCACGCCAGGTCCCATGCCGACGCCCCCCCCGTACACCTGAAGATCGACACCGGGATGCACCGCCTCGGCTTCGATCCGGACCACCTGGGTCCGTTGCTTGAGGCGCTCGGCCGGGCACCCTTCGTGCAGGTGTCCACCGTGTTCAGTCATCTGGCCGCCAGCGAGGATCCCGCGCATGACGCCTTCACACGGGAGCAGTTGCACCGGTTCAACCAGGCGGCGGACCGGTTGGAGGCCGTGCTTGGCCACCGGCCCCGGCGGCACATCGCCAACTCGGCGGCGATCAGCCGGTTCCCGGAGGCCCACCTGGACCTGGTGCGTCCGGGCATCGGGCTGCATGGGGTCGGGTACGATGCTGAGGAGTCCGACCTGCTGCGCCCCGCCGCCCACCTGCGCACGGCCATCGCGCAGGTGAAGGAGGTGCCGCCCGGCGACTCGGTGGGCTACGGGCGGCGTCACCACGTGCAGGCCGCACAACGGATCGCGGTGCTGCCCATCGGCTATGCCGACGGGCTGTTCCGGAGCATGGGGCATGGGGCGGGCCATGTGCTCCTCCACGGTCGTCCCGCCCCTTTCGTCGGCAGCATCTGCATGGACATGTGCATGGTGGACGTCACGGGCATCCCTTGTGCACCGGGCGATAGGGTCACGGTGTTCGGGCCCGGGCGACCGCTCCAGGACCATGCGCGGGACATGGGCACCATCCCGTACGAGGCGCTCACGGCCATCAGCCAGCGGGTGAAGCGCGTGTTCATCCACGGGTGACGGCAGGCTTCCAAGGTAGAGGGCCAGCATGCCCGGCGAAGGGGCAGCACGAGGGTGGGGGACAAGCGTCCCTGGGATACCTTTGCGGCCCGAAAACAAGTCCTTTGATCATGAAGCACCTGCTGCCCTTCGTCCTGGCGTTGTTGACCCCGGCCCTGCTGTCGGCCCAGAGCGGGCAGCCCGCATTCCTCGCTGGCGACGTGTTGGTGATGCTGCAACCGGGCGCCGACGTGGCGGCCATCACCGGGGACCTGCGTGTGGTGAACGGTCTGCCCACCGGGCTGCGCGCCGTGGAGGAGGTGAGCGCACCGCTGCGCACCTGGTTGTTGCACTACGACCAGCCGGCCCTTCCCCAGGGGGTGATGCTGCGCGCCGTGCAGCGCCATCCGGCCGCACAGCTCGCCCAGAACAACCATGTGGTCACCGACCGTACGGTACCCAACGACCCGCAGTTCGGGCAGCAATGGCACCACGTGAACCCCAACGACGCCGACATCGACAGCGACCTGGCCTGGGACCTCACCACCGGCGGCGTGACGGCCGCGGGCGACACCATCGTGGTGTGCATCATCGAGAATGCCGACCTGCCGCACCCGGACCTGATCGGCAACGCCTGGTACAACCACCTGGAGATCCCCAACGACGGGTTGGACAACGACGCCAACGGGTACGTGGACGATCACCGCGGCTGGAACCCGGCCGGCAACGACGACAACGTTTACGGCGGTGGGCACGGCACCCAGGTGGCGGGTATGATCGGGGCCAAGGGCAACAACGGCACCGGTGTGGCCGGCGCCAACTGGAACGTGAAGATGATGGTGGTGACGCGGCAGGGCGTGAGCGAGGCCCAGGTCCTGGCCAGCTACACCTACCCCCTGGTGATGCGCCGCCAGTACAACCAGACCGGCGGCAACAAGGGGGCCTTCGTGGTCGCCACGAACGCCAGTTGGGGCATCGACTACGGCGATCCGGCCGATGCGCCGTTGTGGTGTGCGATGTACGACACGCTGGGTGCGGCAGGGGTGCTGAACTGCGGGGCCACGGCCAACCTCAACATCGACATCGATGTGGAAGGTGACCTGCCGACGGCCTGCCCGAGCCCCTTCATGGTGAGCGTGACAGCGACCAACGACAACGACATGCGGACCTTCAGCGGGTACGGCGCCACCACCATCGACGTGGGCGCTCCCGGCGAGGACGTGGTGACCACGAGCATGGGCGGGGGTACGGGCAGCACCAGCGGGACCAGTTTCGCCAGCCCGCTCACCGCCGGGGTCATCGGGCTGTTGTACAGCGCGCCCTGTGCCACGCTCGGCGCGATGGCCCTGGCCGATCCGGAGGGGGCCGCCCTGTTCGTGCGCGACAAGCTCTTCGAGGGCGTGGACCAGGTGGGCAACCTGCCGGGCAACACGGTCACCGGTGGGCGCATCAACGCCTATAACAGCCTGCAGGCCATCATGTCCAGCTGCGGTCCCTGCCCCCCGCCGTACGATCTGGACGCGGAGAACACGGCCATCGGCGAGGTGCAGTTCGCCTGGGAGAGCACGGCCGCTGGGCCCTTCACCCTGCTGTACCGCCCGGTGGGCACCAGCACCTGGACCACCCAAGGCGGCCTGGTGAACATGATGTTCATGGCCACGGGGCTCACCCCCTGCACCCCGTACGAGTTCCTGGTCATGGCCACCTGCGACACCCTCACCAGCGACTCGAGCGCGGTGTTCACCTGGACCACCGAGGGCTGCTGTGGGCCGCCGGACAGCCTCGAGGTGGTGACCGTGGGGGCCAACGAGGCCACCCTGGCCTGGAGCGCCGTGCTCGCCGCCTCGTCCTACGAGGTGGAGGTGAGCCCTGATGGGGCGGGCACCTGGACGGCCTACACGGGCATCGTGGGCACCGGCTTCGTGCTTCCGGGTCTGGCGGCCTGCTCGGACTACGATGTGCGGGTGCGCTCCATGTGCAACGGGGCTCCCACCGCCTGGGGGGACACCATCGACGTGCATACCACGGGGTGCGGGGCGTGCCTGGACCACAGTTACTGCAGTTCGATGTCGGACGACGCCAGCGAGGAGTGGATCGCCAACGTGACGCTCGCAACGTTGAACAACAGCACCGGTTCGGATGGCGGCTACGGCGACCACACGGGCCAGAGCACGGTGCTGAGCCTGGGTGGCAGCTACCCCATCGCCCTCACCCCGGGCTATGCGGGCACGGCCTACGAGGAGTACTTCACGGTCTGGGTGGACCTGGACCAGGACGGCACCTTCGGCACCACGGGTGAACTGCTGTACACTTCCCCAGCGGCCACCGCCACGGTGAACGGCAACATCACGATACCCACCTGGGCAACCGTGGGAAGCACCCGGATGCGGGTGATCATGGTGTATGACCAGGCCGCCGGTTCGGGCTGCGAGGACGGCTATAACTTCGGAGAGACCGAGGACTATTGTGTGACCCTGGAGGATCCGAACACGGGCATCGCGGAAGTGCGTACCGGGGTACGCGTGGAGCACTTTCCGGACCCGGCCGACCGCGATGTGTTCTTCAACATCCATGGGACCAGCGGACAAGGACCTGTGACGGTGGACTTGATGGACAACGCCGGGCAGGTGATCGAACGGCGCAGCTCCGGAAACGGTCGCATCACGCTCACCACGGCCTGGTTGGCGGATGGTCTGTACTTCTACCGGGTCGTGCAGAACGGTCAGGAGCTCGGCCGAGGCAAGTTGATCGTGGCCCACTGAGGGCGGCCCGACGACCTGCCGACCAACTTCGGACCGATGGGCATCTCGGCGGTCATCATCACGCGCAACGAGGAGGCCAACATGGCCCGCTGCCTGGCGGGCTTGAGCGGGTTGGTGCAGGAGGTGGTGGTGGTGGACTCCGGGAGCACCGACGACACCCGTCGCATCGCCGAAGCGCTTGGTGCACGCGTGGTGGAGCGGGCCTGGACCAACTACAGCGACCAGAAGAACTTCGCCAACGGGCTGGCCACGCACGACCATATCCTGAGCGTGGATGCCGACGAGGTCCCCTCCGAGGCACTGGCCCGGTCCATCCGGGAGGCGACGGCTGACGGCCTCAAGGGCGCCTACCGCATGCACCGCCTCACCAACTACTGCGGTCGTTGGGTGCGCCACGGAGGATGGTATCCGGACACCAAGACGCGGTTGTTCCCCAAGGCACGCGCGCGCTGGGTCGGGGACCATGTGCATGAAGTGCTCGAGCTGACCCCGGGCCTGCCGGTGACCTTGCTCCAGGGCGACCTGCTGCACTACAGCTACAGGTCCCTGGACGACCACCGGGAGCGGATCGAGCGGTACAGCGACCTGCATGCACAGGCCATGCACAAGGCCGGGCGGCGGGCGGGCCTCCTCAAGCGGTGGCTCTCACCCGTGGCCAAGTTCCTGAAGGGCTATCTGTTGCAGGCGGGCTTCCTGGACGGGAAGGCCGGATGGCACATCGCCGTGCTCAGCGCCCGTGCGGTGGGGATGAAGTATGCCAAGCTGCGCGCGCTCCACCATGGCGCATAGGCCGGGACACATCATCCTCAGCCGTCCGGACAGCATCGGCGATGTGATGCTCACCCTGCCCATGGCGGGGTTGCTCAAGGAACGGGTCCCCGGTGTGCGCATCACCTTGCTGTGCCGCCGATACACCGCACCGGTGGTGGAGCGCTGCATCCATGTGGACCGCGTGCTCACCTTGGAGGAGCTGGCCGCTGGTGATGCGCCGGCGATGCTGCGTGCCCTGGATGCGGATGCGCTTGTGCACGTCTTCCCGCATCGTGAGGTCGCACGCTGGGCCCGCTCGGCCGGGGTGCCGATGCGGATCGGCACCTCGCATCGCTGGTGGCATTGGACCACGTGTACGCACCGGGTGCCCTTCAGCAGGCAGCGCAGCGACCTGCACGAGGCGCAACTGAACACGATGCTGCTGCGCCCCCTGGGGCTGGGGAGCCCTCCGACCCTGTCCCACCTGGCGTCGCTGACGGGTTTCCAGGTGCCGCCGGTGTCGGTGCTGCCCGCGGACCTTGTGCCCCCCCCGGGACGCACCGTGGTGCTTCATCCCGGCTCGCAGGGCAGCGCGGTGGAGTGGGGCATGGACAACTTCGCGGCGCTGATGCGTGCGCTGCACGCCGGAGGCGTGCGCACGGTGGTCACGGGCACGGCCACCGAGGCCGACCGGTACCGGCCGCACCTTCCGCTGGACCACGCGCTGGCGATGGACACCGGGGGGCGGCTCTCGCTGGAGCAGTTGATGGCGCTGATCGGGAGCGCCGATGCCTTGGTGGCCGCCAGCACCGGTCCGTTGCACATCGCTGCCGCCATGGGTGTTCGTGCCGTAGGCCTTTACGCTCCCCGACGGCCCATCCATCCGGGGCGATGGGCCCCGTTGGGGCGCGATGCGCACGCCCTGGTGTTCGACCCGGCCTGTGTCGCCTGCGTGGCGGGCCGACCATGCGACTGCATCACCCGGATCGCGCCGGAACGTGTGGCGGCCCTGTTGGCAGCCCGGCCTGGGCATTGAGCCAGCGGCCGCCGAACACGAACAACGCGTAGTACAGCGCGAAGAAGGTGGCGCCGGTCTGGGTCTCCAGGGTGTCCTCGGTAATGCAGGACACGACGAAGAGCACGGCCCAGGCGAGGAACACCGGATGGCGCCAGGCGCGGTAGGCCACCATCGGGGCCACCCAACAGGCCAGCACCAGGAGCAGGCCCGGTATGCCGAAGCTGATGAGCAGCGTGAGGTACTCGTTGTGGGCACGGTTGCGCCAGCGCGGTTCGAGGGAGCTGCGCAGTTCGGCATAGGCGTGGGCGAAGGCCGGTCGTGTGTCCCCGGTGCCCACGCCGGTCCACAGGTGCCGACGGGCGATCCACCATCCCGTCCGCCAGTAGGTGAAGCGCATGGCCAGGCTGTGCCCGTTGGCGTCTCCGGTGCTGCAATAGCGGTCCAGTTCCATGCGCACCTGGTCCAGACGGGCCGCCAGCAGCGGCTGGCGACCGGTGCGCACGCTGGGCATTCCTTGTTCGATGCGGCGAACATCCTCGGGTGTGAGGGCCATCAGGCCGACGGAGTCCTTGCGCAGGCCCATGCTGGCCATATAGCGGACCAAGGTGCCGCGGAGCGCCTGGCCCCGTGTGTCGCTGCCGTGGAGGTCGAGGCGGCTCCTTCGGGCCCACCCCCGCCGCAATTCCTCGTCGGCCACATGGACCCACACGGAGTTCCCGTTCTCCCATTGGGGGTCGGCCAGGTCATGGTAGTACGGTTCGCCCCCGGCGCTGTGCGTGGCCAGGTCCTGTGCCCGGACCGTGGCGGGACGGGGCCGAAGCAGGCCCGCGAGGCCGACCAGGGCAAGTCCGGGCAGGAGCAGCAAGGCCGCCCGCAACGACCACCGCAGCGCGGGACGGGCCGCCCCCAGACCTCGCCAGGCCAGGGCCAGCAGCGCCACGGCCAGGGCGGCCAGCCCGCTCAGGCTGCCGATGCCCATCAGGAAGGCCATCGCCCAGGCAGCGGCCACCCCATGGGCCCAGCGTAACCCGCGCTGAGCGGGCCGGTCCAGCAGGAACACGCAGGCCGCCAGTGCCAGCAGCAGGCCGAGGCGCACGTGGCTGATGAAAATGCTCAGGGCCCGGTGGTCGCCCTGCTGGAGCTGCCCGCCGGCCAGCAGCAGGCAGGCCACCGTGCTGGCCACCACGCTCCAGGCGCCGGTGCGCAGCACGTCGCGGATGGCCCTTTCGCCCAGCGGGGGAGCGGTGGACAGCACCACGCCGAACACGGGGACCGGCAGCAGGATCCGCGTGAGGTCCGTGGCCCAGGCGAGGTCCTCGGACCAGGCGATGCCGGCGGCGTGCAGCAGGAAGGGGGCGATGAAGGCCGGGGCCCAAGGACCGGTGAACGCGCGCCGCAGGTCGGACAGCAAGGTGCGTGCGGCCAGGCCTTCGCCCAGCCACCCGATCAGCATCAGGATCTGGGCGTTGCTGAGCACGACGTTGTTCCACGGCAATGCCGCCGCCGCGATGAACAGGCCAGCCATGCGCAGCTGACCGAAGCGGCGGGCCCAGCTACCGACCGGGCGTTCGGCGGCCATCTGCCGGGTGGCTCAGGGCTTGGTCCCGGACAGGAGGCCCGGATAGCCTCCATCGGTGAGCGCCTTCACCGCCGCCTGCACGAAGGGGTCGGTGACGAGCGCCGCTTTGGCCCTGCCGGTCTGCAGGTCGTAGCGGGACACGATCTCGTTGCGCAGCATCTCCTCCACGTCACTACGGAACAGGTCGAGCTCTTCGGCGGGGTCGGGCGCCAGCTCTTTGCGGAGCTCCTCGAAGGCCTTCTGCGCATGGTCGTAGTACCGCTCCTTGCGGGCCACTTCCTCCAGCTTGGCATAAACCTCCATGCTCTCGGTGTCGTAGCTGAAACCGCGCTCGCGGGCGAAGGCGGTGAATTCGTGGTAGAGCTCATCGTCGATCCGGAACCGTTCGGGCGGCCCGATGCTGTCGTGGGTGCGTCGGTAGTTGGTGGCGAAATCGAACAGGATGTCCTCGGCGTACAGGCCGCCCACCACCTTGGCCAGCTCGGGCTCCACGACGGCCACATCGGGCAGGATGCCCCGGCCATCGTACACCGTACGGCCGTTGCGGGTCTTGAAGGCCACCAGGCCCGTATCGGTGCGCACGGTGGCCTTGCCACTGCTGTCGCGGTGCGCGTAGTCCAGCTTCTGGATGCAGCGCCCGCTGGGGATGTAGTACTTGGCCACGGTGACCTTGAGCTTGCTGTTGTAGAACAGGTCGCGGGTCTGCTGCACGAGCCCCTTGCCGAAGGTGCGCTCCCCGACGATGACCGCGCGGTCCAGGTCCTGGAGCGCACCGCTGACGATCTCGCTGGCGCTGGCCGAGCCACCGTCCACCAGCACCACCAGCGGAATGGTGGCGTCCTCCGGGTCGCTGAGGGTACGGTAGCTCTTGTCCCACTCGGGGATCCTCCCCTTGGTCTCCACCACGGGTTCGTTCTTGGGCACGAAGAGGTTGACGATGTTCACCGCCTCGCGCAGCAGCCCGCCGCCGTTGCCGCGCAGGTCGAGCACCAGGTGGCGCGCGCCCTCCTGTTTGAGCTGCTTCATGGCGTTGCGCACATCGGTGCTGGCCGTCTGGGTGAAGCTGTTGAGCTTGATGTAGCCCACCATGTGGGTGGCGTCCACGATGCCTTTGTAGGGCACGTCGGGGATCTTGATCTCCTCGCGGGTGAGCAGTTTTTCCTGGGGTTCGGTCTCACCGCGTTTCAGCAGCACGCGCACCGGCGTGCCGGCCTGGCCCTTGAGCAGCTTGCTCACCTCCTCGGTGTCCAGGCCCTGCACCTTGCGGCCGTCCACCTCCACGATCTCATCGCCCGCCCAGATACCGGCCTTGGCCGCCGGGAAACCTTCGTAGGGCTCGCTGATGAACATGCGCTCGTCCTTGCGCTTGATCAGCGCGCCGATGCCCCCGTACTGCCCGGTGGTCTGAAAACGATACTCCTCGATGTCGCTCTCGGGGATGTATTGCGTGTAGGGGTCCAGCGAGGTGAGCATCGCGTCGATCCCCGTCTTCATCAACGTGCCGGGCTTGGTGTCCTCGACGTAGTACACGTTGAGCTCCTTGTAGAGCTCGGTGAAGATCTCCAGGTTCTTGGAGATCTCGAAGTAGTTGTCGCCCGCCGCGAGGGTGAGGGCGCCGGAGACGGCCAGGGCGCCACCGATGATCCAGGTGCGCAGGCGGGGGGAGCGAGGAGCTTGCATGGCGGAGGAAGGGCTATGGGACGGGGTCGTGGCCGTGGCCGCCCCAAGGATGACAAGATAGGAAGCGCTTGAGGGTGAGCAGGCCACCGCGCCAGGGGCCGTGCCGATGGAGCGCCTCCACACCGTAGGCGCTGCAGCTGGGCGTGTAGCGGCAGGCGCCCGGCAGCAGCGGGGAGATGGCGTGCTGGTAGAGGCGGACCAGGCCGATCAGGGCGGCGGTGAGGGGCCTACGCATGTTCCTTGAACCAACGGTCGAGGGCGCGGATCATTTTGCTTTCCACCTCCTGG
Source organism: Bacteroidota bacterium (assembly GCA_014584605.1). Lineage (GTDB taxonomy): Bacteria > Bacteroidota > Bacteroidia > Flavobacteriales_F > PHOS-HE28 > PHOS-HE28. The sequence continues at coordinate 55,611 of JACTMO010000039.1, forward strand.
AAGCCGGGCACGGTGCGGCCCTGGAGCACGAAGAGCCAGGCGCATTGGCGGCCCAGGCCCAGCAGCAAGGGGTGGTAGCTGTGCTTGTTCAGCCGGTAGGCCTCGCGCATGCGGCGGCGTGCGCGGTTGCGGTCCACGGCCCGGGGTAGGTTGCGCTTGGGCACGGCGAAGGCCACCTGGGCGGGTACGGGCTGGTCGAGCTCCATGAACAGGCCGGTGAGGCGGAACGGGGGCACATGCACCGAGCGCCCCTGGTCGATGAGCCGCTGTAGGCGCGGACGACCGCGGAGGCGCTCCTGCTTGGGGAAGGTATGGCGCTCCATTCCTGCCGGTGGGGCCCGGAGGGCCGGGATGTTGGTCCCGTGATGCGCGGGGCCTACTTCTTCTTGCCGAGCTTCTTGATGTACAGTTCGATGGCGCCCGTCATGCTGGGCGCCTCCGGCAGCGGGGCCTCGATGTCCAGCCGCAGGCCGGCATCGCGTGCGGCTTTGCTGGTGGTGGGGCCGAAGGCGGCGATCACCGTGCCGTTCTGGTCGTACTTGGGGAAGTTGCGGAAGAGGCTCTCGATGCCCGCCGGGCTGAAGAACACCAGCATGTCGTACTTGAGGTCCTTCAGGTCGCTGAGGTCGCTGGCCACCGTGCGGTAGAAGACCGCGTTGGTGTACTTCACGCCGGCCTTGTCCAGCAGGGCGGGGATCTCGGCCTTCTGGATGTCGCTGCAGGGCACCAGGTAGGTTTCCTCCTTGTGCTTCTTGATCACATCGAGCAGGTCCTGGAAGGTGTTCTTGCCGATGAACACCTTGCGCTTGCGGTACACGATGTACTTCTGCACGTAGTAGGCCACGCTCTCGCTGACGCAGAAGTACTTCATGGACTCCGGCACGGTGAGCCGCAGCTCCTTGCACATGCGGAAGAAGTGGTCCACCGCATTGCGGCTGGTGAGGACGATGGCCGTGTGGTCCAGGATGTTGATGCGCTCCTGGCGGAAGTCCTGTGCCGGCACGGACTCCACCTTGATGAAGGCCTTGAAGTCGATCCTCAGGCCGTACTTGCGGCCCAGCTCGTGGTAGGGGGACTTGACGTCCGTGGGCTCCGGTTGCGAAACGAGGATGGTCTTGATCTTCAAGGCCGCTCGGTTAGGGAAGGTGGAACGCGGTTGAGCCGGGGTGCTGCAAGGTGCGGAGGGCCATGAGCACCGGCAGGATCTCGGCGGCGCAAAGGTACAGGAAAATGTGCCTGAAGGGCATCCCCGAGGAACGGCCGATGAAGACCGCCCGCCCCCAGCGCAGCACGACGATCAGCGCGGCGAGCACCGCCCCGGTCGGTAACAGCACGGGCCGCAGCGCAGGGCGATAGGCCATGAGCACGGCCAGGGGAAGGAGGGCGGCACCCAGCACAAGGTGGTTGAGGACCAGCGCATAGGCGTACTCCTGCAGGCCGCCATCGCCCTGGAAGAACCAGCCCAGGGCGCGCAGCAACAGGACCTGAAGCACCAGCAGGGCCAGCAGGGCCAGGGCCACCATGGCGTAGGCCCCGGGTCCTGCGTTCAGGTCGCCGTGCAGCACCAGGGCCTGCTGGACGAAAAGCGCCATCCCCGCCAGCAAGGCCAGCAGCAGGCCCAGCATCGAGCGGGCCTGCAGGTCGATGTCCTCCCGCAGGCTGCGCTGGCTCAGGCGGGTGCGGAAGACGCCATCGAGCACCAGGCTCCATTTGCGCGGTGCGGCCACGTTGGTCCAGGCCAGGATCGCCACCACGGCGAGCAGCAGCACCACCACCCAGTCCGGGTTCAGGGGGTCGATGGTCCGGGGTTCGCCCATGGTGGTGGGCAAAGGTATCGGGGGCGGCGCCGGAGAGGCCGTGTTACTTTTGCCGCCCCGGTGCGCGGCAGCGCCGCCCCGGCGAGAAACCCACCGCATGTCCACCACCACCACCACCGGCAGGACCAAGGCCGCCACCGACCTCTTTCAGCATCACGACCACTACCTGGTGGACGAGCTCTTCACCGAGGAGCAGAAGCTGATCCGCGATACGGCGCGCAAGCACGTCAGCAAGCACCTCAAGCCCATCATCGAGGAGCGTTTCGAGAAGGCCGAGTTCAGCAAGGACATCATCCCCGGGCTGGCGGAGATCGGCGCGTTCGGCCCCTTCGTGCCCGAGCAGTACGGCGGCCCCGGTCTGGACCAGATGAGCTACGGTCTCATCATGCAGGAGATCGAGCGCTGCGACAGCGGCCTGCGCAGCCTGTGCAGCGTGCAGGGCTCCCTGGCCATGTACCCCATCTGGAAGTACGGCAGCGAGGAGCAGAAGATGAAGTGGCTGCCGGACATGGTGCAGGGGAAGAAGATCGGTTGCTTCGGCCTCACCGAGCCCGACTTCGGCAGCAACCCCGGCGGCATGGTCACCACCTTCAAGGACATGGGCGACCACTACCTGCTGAACGGCGCCAAGATGTGGATCAGCAACGCCCCCTTCGCCGACCTGGCCATCGTGTGGGCCAAGGCGGAGAACACCGAGGGCCGCATCCATGGCCTCATCGTGGAGCGCGGCATGGAGGGCTTCACCACGCCCACCACGCACGGCAAGCTGAGCCTGCGCGCCAGCCCCACCGGCGAGCTGGTGTTCGACAACGTGAAGGTGCCCAAGGGCAACCTGCTGCCGGGCAAGAACGGACTGGGTGCCCCCATGGGCTGCCTGGACAGTGCGCGCTACGGCATCGCCTGGGGCACGCTGGGCGTGGCCATGGAGTGCTACGACACGGCCCTGCGCTACAGCAAGGAGCGCATCCAGTTCGGCAGGCCCATCGGCGGCTTCCAGCTCACGCAGAAGAAGCTGGCGGAGATGATCACCGAGATCACCAAGGCACAGCTGCTCACCTGGCGCCTGGGCACCCTGCGCAACGAGGGCCGGGCCACCACCCAGCAGATCAGCATGGCCAAGCGCAACAACGTGCACCTCGCACTCACCGTGGCCCGCGAAGCACGCCAGATCCTTGGCGGCATGGGCATCACCAACGAGTACCCCATCATGCGCCACATGATGAACCTGGAGAGCGTGGTGACCTATGAAGGCACGCACGACATCCACCTGCTGATCACGGGTGCCGAGGTCACCGGGATCCAGGCGTTCAAGTAACGGCGACGCTCCCGTCGAGCCAGGGAACGAGCTCATGCAGGGTCTCCCATCGGGGGCCCTGCGTTTTTTCGGGAGGCACCGACCGCCCGCCCAACGACCTGCGCATGAGCGGCAAGACCTGCCGGTCCACGAAGCGGAGCCCGTGCGAGCTTTCCGGTATGGACCCGTTGCGCCGAACAACGACCCAGTTGAGCCGGTGCATCTTCCTGGGGAGAGGCATATCGGCCGCCCGCACCTCGGCGCCGCCGGTGCATGGCGTCAGGGACGCCCCCGGCTACGCTTCCGCCTGCCGGCCCACCTCGGCCAGCTGCTGTTGCAGCCAACGGCGCGCCTCGGCCTCCTCGCCGAACACCCGCGCCCGGAACACCGTTGGAAAGTAGGTGAAGAACAACTTGGTGACCATCTCCGCCATGCTGTCGTGCACCACCACCGCCAGCGCACGCAAGCTGTCCTGGTCGCGCTCGGGGCCGAAATGGTCCACCCCGGTGACGTTCATGTCGAAGTCCATGTCACTGGGGATGATGCTGAGCATGACGCACGGCCTGCCTTCGGCCAGTGCGAAGCGTGCGCGCTTGTTCTCCGCGAAGCCTGCGAGGTCGATGCGTTCTCCAGGGTGATAGCGCTGTTCGAGGAAGCCCGGGGCCACCAGGGTGATGGTGGCGATGCGGGTCTCGATGCTTCGCGCCGTGAAGGGCATGACCAGCGAAAGGTAATGCCGTGATCGCGGCGGCGGCGGGTAGCTTTGGCCCGAATCAACCGGTGCCGCCGACCGTCCGAACCCGGGGTGGGACCGGCCCGTAGAAGGCATTTCGCGCGCCGCATGCTGTTCAACTCGATCGATTTCGCGGTCTTCCTGCCGATCGTATTCCTCCTCTATTGGGGGCTTTTCCGCCGTTCGGTGCCCTGGCGCAACGCCTTCCTGATCCTGGCGGGCTGCGTGTTCTACGGCTGGTGGGACTGGCGCTTCCTGGGGCTGTGGCTGTTCACGGCAGGCGTGGACTACCTGGTGGCCCTGGCGCTGGCCCGCACCGAAACCCCCTCGCGCCGCAAGCTGCTGATGGGGCTGAGCCTGACGGCCAACCTGGGGCTCCTGGGCTTCTTCAAGTACTACGACTTCTTCCTGCAGAGCTTCGTGGACGCCTTCACCCTGCTGGGTCGGCCCATCGATGCACGACCGCTGGGCCTGGTGCTGCCCGTGGGCATCAGTTTCTACACCTTCCAGAGCCTGAGCTACACCTTCGATGTGTACCGCAGGCAGCTGCCCGCCGTGCGCGAGGCCACCACCTTCTTCGCCTTCGTGAGCTTTTTCCCGCAGTTGCTGGCCGGCCCCATCGAGCGCGCCCGCCACATGCTGCCGCAGTTCGGCAGTGCGCGTCGTTTCGACGAGGCCGCAGCATACGACGGGGTGCGGCAGATGCTGTGGGGCCTCTTCAAGAAGGTGGTGGTGGCCGACAACTGTGCCACCTTCGTGAACCCGGTCTTCGGTGCTCACGCAGAGCACGACGGCAGCACCCTCGCCCTTGCCGTGCTGTTGTTCGCCTTCCAGATCTACGGCGACTTCAGCGGCTACAGCGACATCGCCATTGGCTGTGCGCGCCTCTTCGGCTTCGAGCTGATGCGCAACTTCGCCTATCCGTACTTCAGCCGGGACATCGCCGAGTTCTGGCGCCGCTGGCACATCAGCCTCAGCACCTGGTTCCGCGACTACCTGTACATCCCGCTGGGCGGGAGCCGCGGCGGCAGGGCCCGCACCGTGCGCAACGTGCTCATCATCTTCCTGGTGAGCGGCTTCTGGCATGGTGCCAACTGGACCTTCGTGGCCTGGGGCGCGGTGAACGGCCTGCTCTTCCTGCCGCTGCTGCTGCGCGACACGCACCATGCCATGAGCGATACGGTCGCCGCCGGCCGCGTGCTGCCCAGCGCCCGCGAGGCCCTGCAACTGCTCGCCACCTTCCTACTGGCCTGCTTCGCCTGGACCTTCTTCCGTGCCGCGAGCATGGGCCAGGCCTACGACATCCTTGGCGCCATCGCCTCGCCCACGCTGCTGCACGCACCGGCGATCGCCGACAAAAAGGTCCTGGCCTTCGCCATGCTGGGCATCGGCATCACCCTGGCGCTGGAGTGGCTGGCGCGCGAGCGGCAGTACGGTCTGCAGCTCGATGGCCTGCTGCCCATGCCCGTGCGGCGCCTGGTGTACTACGGCCTCATCGTCGTGCTGACCCTCACCGCACCGCTGGGGGGCGGTGAATTCATCTACTTCCAGTTCTGATGGTGGGCCGTTTCATGCTCCGCTGCCTGCGGCTTGGCCTGCCCGCCCTGGCGATCCCCGGTGCCTACCTGCTGCTGCTGGGCGACACGGTACCCGCGCCGCGCATCACCAACAACATCGCCCTCAACGAAAAGCTCGCCTTCGTGCGGAGCCGTTATCCGGACGGGGTGGACGTGCTGGCCGTGGGTTCGTCGATGACGCTGAACAACCTGGCGAGTGCGGGCGTGGTGGCGCACTTCGGCACCGGGCGGTACGTGAACGCCGCCGCCTGGGGTCTGGGCGCTGCGGAACTGCCCGTGCTGGGCGCCCTGCTCACCGACAGGCTGCGGCCGCATACGGTGCTGGTGGCCACCAACCTCATGGACTTCCGCAGTGCCGGCCGTCAGCTGGGCACCGACAGTACGGCCATGGCGCGGTTCATGGGAGGCGCTCCCCTGTGGCTGAGCCATCTGCGCCATTGGGACACGCCGTACCTGCTGCGCCAGGCCGAGGCCAACCGCATCCGCTTCCACGACCCCGGCAACTACGAGTACCTCGGTTTCGATGCGCATGGAGGGGCCACGCTCGAGGTGCCGGGGGACCGCATCGACCGCAGGCGCTTCAACGAAGCGCCTCCCTCGGCCGGACAGCTGGACGAGGCCCGATACGAGGCCTTCGCACGGTTCGCCGGATGGCTGCGGCAGCGCGATGTCCGCATGGTGGTGGTGCTGTGCGCCTACCGTGACGGCCTGCGGTCCCCGGGGCACGACGCGCTGCAGCGGGCGCACGCCGACCGGTTGCGCGGGCTGCTGGAGCCCTTGGGCCACACGGTGATCGACGGCAACATGCACCGCTGGCCGGACAGCCTGTATGTGGACGGGAGCCACCTGGGGCGTGCCGGTGCGGCGCGCTTCACCGACATTTGCCTCCCACCGCGCGACGCGGGGGGCCGATGATCTTCAACTCGATCGCCTTCCTGGTGTTCTTCGTGGTGGTCACCACCGCGTACCACCTGCTGCCGCACCGCTGGCGCTGGCCCATGTTGCTGGCGGCCAGCTGCTGGTTCTACATGGCCTTTGTGCCGGTGTACATCCTGATCCTGGCCTTCACCATCGCGGTGGACTACGGGGCGGGCCTGCTGATCGAGCGCAGCGGGGGCGCGGTGCGCCGGCGCTGGCTGGTGGCCAGCATCGTGGCGAACACGGGCGTGCTGGCCATCTTCAAGTATTATGGCTTCCTCACCGAGAACATCGAGGCGGCGGTGCATGCGGCGGGCTGGACCGGGTACAGCATCCCCGACCTGGGCATCATCCTGCCCATCGGCCTCAGCTTCCACACCTTCCAGAGCCTGAGCTACACCATTGAAGTGTACTACGGCCGCCAGCGCGCCGAGCGGCACCTGGGCATCTTCAGCCTCTACGTGATGTTCTATCCCCAGCTGGTGGCCGGCCCCATTGAGCGCCCCGGCAACCTGTTGCGGCAGCTGCACCTGCCCATGCCCTTCAACCCGGGCCTGCTGGCCAGTGGACTGCGCCTCATGGCCTGGGGCTTCTTCAAGAAGATCATGATCGCCGACCGGGTGGGCGCCATGGTGGACCACGTGTACGACGCGCCCCACCTGCACCAGGGCCCGGGGCTCATCCTGGCCTCCCTGCTCTTCGCCGTGCAGATCTACTGCGATTTCAGCGGGTACAGCGACATCGCCCTCGGTGCCGCGCGCTGCCTGGGCATCGACCTGATGCGCAACTTCCGCACGCCGTACGCCAGCACCAGCATCAGCGAGTTCTGGCGGCGCTGGCACATCAGCCTCAGCACCTGGTTCCGCGACTATGTGTACATCCCGTTGGGCGGCAACCGGGTGCTGACCTGGCGCCGCTATTACAACCTGCTGATCACCTTCCTGCTGAGCGGTCTCTGGCATGGTGCGGCATGGACCTACATCATCTGGGGTGGGTTGCACGGCCTGTTCCTCATCGGCGCCATCGTGACCGAGGGTGGGCGGGGGCGGCTTGGACGGGCCCTCGGCCTGCACCGCTGGCCACGGCTCCAGCTGGCCCAGCAGACCCTGACCACCTTCCTGCTGGTGGACCTGGCCTGGATCTTCTTTCGCGCGAACAACGTGCAGGACGCCTTCCACATCACCGGCAACCTGTTCACCGGCCTGGACGGCTTCCTCACGGCGGACGCCTTCAGCCTGTGGGCGCCGCTGGTGGGCGCGGGGCGCAGCGACATGTTCCTGGCCGTGGCCGGCATCGCCGTCATGGAGGCGGTGCAGTGGCTTGACCGCCGCAGGGGCGCCATGGCCTGGCTGGCCGAGCGCAGCGCCTGGCAGCGGTGGGCGTTGTACAGCGGCCTCCTCGCCAGCATCATCTTCCTGGGCAGTTATTACCACACCTCGCCCTTCATCTACTTCCAGTTCTGAATGGGCTCCCGCCAACTCTTCCGCTGGATCGCCGCGCTGACCCTGCCCTTCGCGCTGGTCTTCGGCACCGTGCTGGTGGTGGACCCCTACAACTACTTCAACCTGTTCCACGCCATCCCCGATGCGCTCAAGCGGAAGAACCTGTACCACGACGGCCGCACGATGCCCTTCAGCAATCTGTTGTGGAAGCTCATCGAGCTGCGGAGGGTGCCGCAGGACAGGGTCCTGCTGGGCGACTCACGCCTGTCGCACTTCGACCTGGACCACCTGGAGCGGGTGAGCGGCCAACGCTGGTACAACCTGGGCGTGCCCGGTGGCAACACGCGCAGCATGGCGGACCTGTTCACGTACGCCGCACAGGCCCCGCTGAAGGAGGTGCTGGCGCAGGTGTCCTTCCGCGGCATGAACCACGGCATGGACTGGGACCTGTACGCGGAGCCGCGCCTGTTGATGGACCAGCCCTTCCTATACCTGAGCAACCGGCGCGTACTGGAGGCCACCCTGCTGAACCTGCGCAGCGCCTGGCTGCCTTCCACCGTGCACTACGACGTGCTCCCGCCCGACCAATGGCAGCGGGTGCTCGCCATGGAGCAGGCCAACGCGGCCGACTTCGTGCTGGACAGCGCCGCCTTCGGCCGTCTGGAACGCATGGCTGCGCGGTGCCGCGCCATGGGCTGCGCCCTGCGCTTCGTGGAGTACCCCACGCACCCGGATGTGCAGCGCATCTATGCCGAGGCCGGTCTGGAGCCGCAACGCACGGCCTATCTAGAGCGCCTGCGGCGGCTGGCGCCGGTCATCGACCTGGACCGCCCCGGGCTCTTTGCTGCGGACAAGGCCCTTTGGCGCGACCCGCTGCACCTCACCACCGACGCGCAACGTGCGGTGATCGACACGGTGTGGGCGGCCGGAGGGAGGTAGCATCGGCGGCTTCCACACCCGCGCGCGTCCGATCCGCACCGCGGCACCCGGTATCCGGCACGGACCGCGCCCGGACCCGCCCGCCGATCGCGGATACTTGTCCGACCTCAACCATCCCACATGGCACACATCACACTGCAGAACGACGCACTGCCGGGCATCACCGGCCTCATGGATTTCCGCCCGGTGACCGCCGGGCCCTTGAACGCTCTGGCCGAGGTGCTGCTGCGCGGACCTTCCACGCTCACCAGCGGCGAGCGCGAGATCATCGCCTCGTCGGTGAGCTGGTGGAACAACTGTCATTTCTGTCACAGCAGCCATGGTGCCGCCGCCGCCGCGCACCTGAAGCGCGGCCCTGCGTTCATCGACGAGATCAAAGCCGGGTTGCCCGATGAACCGCTGAGCCCGAAGATGCGGGCCCTGCTGGCCATCGCCAGGCACGTGCAGGAGGGCGGGCTCAAGGTGACCGAGGCCGACATCGCTGCGGCGCGCACCGCCGGGGCCACCGATGTGGAGATCCACGACACGGTGCTGATCGCCGCCGCCTTCTGCATGTACAACCGGTACGTGGACGGCTTGGCCACCTGGCGGCCTGAGCCGAAGGAGGCCTACATGGCCATCGGCGAAAGGCTGGCGCACCAGGGCTACCTGGCCCCCGTGGTCGGCTGATGGGGCCCGCCCTGCGGCAGTGCCTGTTGCTTACGCGCCCTTCACCGCCACGGCCTGCTCCACCTCGGCAATGGCCCGGCGGGTCTTCAGCAGGCTGTCCGGCGTCACGCTGATGGAGTCGATACCGAGTTCCACCAGGAACTGCGCGAAGTCCGGGTGGTCGCTGGGGCCCTGGCCGCAGATGCCCACCTTGGTGCCGGTGCGTTTGGCCGTGCGGATGAGCTGCTCCAGCATGCGCTTCACAGCGGGGTTGCGCTCGTCGTACAGGTGTGAGACCAGGGCACTGTCACGGTCCAGGCCGAGGGTGAGCTGGGTGAGGTCGTTGCTGCCGATGGAGAAACCGTCGATGTGTTGCGCGAACTCCTCGGCCATGAGGATGTTGCTGGGGATCTCGGCCATGAGGTAGAGCTCCAGGCCCTCCTTGCCGCGTTCGAGCCCGTACTCCTTCATCACCTTCTTCACGGCGAGCAGTTCCTCCACGGTGCGGCAGAAGGGGATCATCACCACCACGTTCTTCAGGCCCATCTTCTCGCGCACCCGCCGGATGGCCTTGCACTCCAGACCGAAAGCCTCTTTGTACGTATCGCTGTAGTAGCGTGAGGCGCCGCGCCAACCGATCATCGGGTTCTCTTCGTGTGGCTCGTAGTGCTCGCCGCCGAGCAGGTTGCGGTACTCGTTGCTCTTGAAGTCGCTGAAGCGCACGATCACCCGGTTGGGGTGGAAGGCGGCGGCGATCTTGGCGATGCCGTAGCTCAGGCGCTTCACGAAGTAGGTCTCTTCGTCCTCGTAGCCGTGGATCAGGTAGCTGATCTTGCCGCTGAGGGTGACGTCGCCGAGCTCCTTGTGCTGGAGCAGGGCCAGGGGGTGGGCCTGGATATAGTTGTTGATGATGAACTCCTCGCGCGCCAGGCCCACGCCTGCGTTGGGCAGGGCGGCGAATTTGAAGGCCAGGTCCGGGCTGGCCACGTTGAGCATGATGGGCGTGCGCACCTCGGGCAGGTCGGTGAGCATGGTCTCCTCCTTGCGGAAGGGGATGATCCCCGCGTAGATGACGCCGTTGTCGCCCTCGCAGCAGCTGGCGGTCACCTCCATGCCGGTGTCCAGCAGATCGGTGGCGTTGCCGCAGCCCACGATGGCGGGCACGCCCATCTCGCGCGCCACGATGGCAGCATGGCAGGTGCGTCCGCCCTTGTTGGTGATGATCGCGCCGGCCTTCTTCATGATCGGTTCCCAATCGGGATCGGTCATGTCGGTGACCAGAACGTCGCCCTGTTTGAAATCCTTGCCGTCCATGCCGCCGCCGCGCCCGTCGAGGCTGTACAGGATGCGCACGGTGCCCGCGCCCACCCGGTCGCCGATGGCGATGCCCTTGGTGATCACCTTCGGCGCCGCCGTACCGGCCTGATGTTCCAACCGGTATTCCACCAGGCGGTCCTCGGCTTTGCGGCTATGGATGGTCTCGGGGCGGGCTTGTACGACGAAGAGGCTACCGGTAAGCCCATCCACGGCCCACTCCACGTCCATGGGGCACCAATGGCCTTTCTTCTCACTGTAATACTTCTCAATGGCCATTACACTACGCGCCACTTCCAGGGCCTGCTCGTCGGAGATGCAGAAGCGGTTGCGCTGGGCGCGTTCGGTGGGGATCACGAGCGTGGGCTTGCCGGGCTCCACACCATAGATCATCTTGCGGTCCTTGTTGCCGATCTTCTTCTCGATGATGGCGCTGTACCCTTTGGCCAGGGTGGGTTTGAAGACGATGAACTCATCGGGGCTCACCGCGCCCTGCACCACCATTTCGCCCAGGCCGTAGCTGCCGTTGATCAGCACCACGTCCTTGAAGCCGCTCTCGGTGTCGAGGCTGAAGGCCACGCCGCTGGCGCCGAGATCGGAGCGCACCATCTTCTGCACGCCCACGCTGAGCCCCACATCGAAGTGGTCGAAGCCCAGGCTCTGGCGGTACACGATGGCGCGGTCGGTCCAGAGGGAGGCGAAGCAGTTGCGCACGGCGGCGATCAGGTCCTGGTGACCGCGGATGTTGAGGAAGGTCTCCTGCTGCCCGGCGAAGCTGGCATCGGGCAGGTCCTCGGCCGTGGCGGAGGAGCGTACGGCCACGTCGGTGGCCTCCTGGCCGTATTTGGCGCTGAGCTCGTCGTAGTGGGCCATGATGCCCTTCCAGATGAGCTCGGGGAACTTGCCGTTCTTGATCAGCGTGCGCACGGCCAGGCCGGTGCGGCGGATGTTCTCCACGTCGTCCACGTCCAGCCCGGCCACGATGTCGCGGATCTTCTGGTCCAGCTCGTTGTGCGCGATGAAGGCCTCATAGCTGGCCACCGTCACCACGAAGCCGCCGGGGACGTTCACGCCCAGCGGGCCCAGGTGCTGGATCATCTCGCCCAGGCTGGCGTTCTTGCCGCCCACGGTGGGGATGTCCTTCAGTTCAACTTCGTGGAGCCACTTGAGGAAGGCATGCTCGGCCATGGTGGTGGGGTATGCTTCGGGGTAAGAGGAACCTTTTACGGGCGGATCGGGCGCAGGTTGGTACAAAGGTGACGGATGGTGCGCAAGAAGTTGCCACCGTGGCCCCGATCCCATCGTGGACGTGCCTTCCGGAAGGGTGGGTGAGGCCCGATCCACCCTTCAAGGACGCCCCGGAAGCTCTACCTTCCGCACCGGGGTCCATGCACCCAGGGCGGCCCCGATCCGAGGAACATGCGCTCCAGTGCCCACAGTTTCAGGTCCCAGCGGGCCGAACGACGTCCGGGCAACCACATCGCCCTGCGGAAACCGGGCTACGCCGTGGGCCCCGGCCTGGCGGACTACCTGGAGCGCCATGGCCGCAGCGACCACATCCCCATCGCTTACGAGGACCTGCTTCGCCACGATGGGCTGATGGCGCACCACGATGCCAATGGTCGGGAGACGCTGTGGACCACGGTGCTGCTGCGACCTGCGGAGCTGGAGGACACCCACCGGCGGCTGGTGGAGCTCTACCGCATGCTCACCGGCGACGGCAGGCCGCTGCCCCACCTGGCGGTGGCGGGCATCGACTTCTGCGGCTTCGGCAACAGCCAGCCCTTCCGGGTGAAGATCCTCAATCAGCTCAACGACAACCACGACTACTTCTACATCAAGAAGGCCGATGCCAGCCGGGTGTACGGCCTGGAGCTGGAGCATCTGCTGAGCCCCAACAAGATCAACTACATCCATTCGGAGGGCACGCTGGTGGAGGAGCACATCATCGGCATCCCCGGCGACGATTTCATCAAGGACCCCGGGCGCTACGGCGGGCACCTGAACCCGGTGCGGCTGTGCAAGGAGTTCGTGAAGTTCAATGAGCGCTGCTTCGTACGCCTGCTGGGCGACATGCGGGCCTACAACTTCGTGGTGGACGTGGTGCAGGACTTCGATCAGGTGCAGTACCGCCTGCGGAGCATCGATTTCGACCAGCAATGTTTCGAGGGTCGGCACCGCATCTACCTGCCGCAGTTCTACAAGGAGAACCTGCCCTTCGTGACGCTGGCGCGGACGCACATCGGCCCCGCCACGGCCGAGCAGTATGCCGAGGAGGAGCGTTCGTTGCTGCGCAAGCGCTACCAGGTGGGTGCCGAGCAGGTGGAGGCGCTGCTGGAGGTGATGCACACCGAGGTGATCAGCCTGGCGGAGCATGTGGCCTTGTTGAGGAGTGAACTGGCCGCCTACCACCGTTGTCCGGATTTCAGGAACTGCACCACCATGGGGTCGGTGCTGCAGCTCCAGCTGAAGGTGATGCTGGGACTGTGAAAGGGCTGTCCGGCCCTGCGGTGCTTCGGCCTGCCGCACCTGCTCCGAACGGCGGCCGCGCCGTGGTGAGGGCGGCGGAGACCGGGCACAGGGACCTTCGCCCCATCGACGGGGACCCCCGGTCAGGCCGGCGCCGGTCCTGGCACCCCCGATCGCCCCGGCCCGTCAACACGGCCGTGTGCGCAACTTGGCGGTGGGCCCGGCCTGCCTGGGGGAGGGGCCCGGGTACTTTCGGCACGGCCGCCCGTGTGTCCGGCCGTGACCGTGCACAACCCGTTGCGAACCGCCCTGTTGTTGCCCCTGCTGGCGTACGCGCCCCTGGCGTGGGCACAGCCGGTCAACGACGATTGTGCCTCGGCGCTGACGCTCTGTGCGCAGCAGCCGCTCGCGGGCAACAACACGGGCGCGGTGGGCATCCCGGGCTTCTGTCCGGGCACCAACAACGTGCTGTGGTATTCCTTCACCACCAACTCGCAGGGCGGTGCGGTGAACGTGGCCATCGATGGGCTCGACTGCCCGGCGGTGTCCGGCATGGACAACGAGATGAACGTGATCGTGCTGAGCGGCGACGGCAGCTGCCTGCCGGGCAGTTTCACGGCCGTGGGGGACTGCACACAGGACTCGGTGGACTTCAGCATGACCACCGACAGCCTCTCGCCCAACACGCAGTACTGGGTGCTGGTGAGCGGTGTGGCGGACAACGGGGCCACGATCAACGCCCAATGCGATCTCTGGATCACCATCGGGGGGCCGGGGGCGAACATCGTGGGGGTGGATTTCAACGCGGGGGAGGACGTGGAGATCGGGGAGGGGGAGTATGCGCAGCTGGAGGCCACGGGAGGCACCACCTACAACTGGACCCCGAACGCCGGGCTGAGCGGTGATGCCATTCCGGACCCGGTGGCCAACCCGTCGGAGACCACCACCTACACGGTGACCACGCAGTTGAACGGCTGCACCTACAGCGACGACGTGGTGGTGGAGGTGATCCGCCGGATCCAGCCCACGAACACCTTCACCCCGAACGGCGATGGGCACAACGACACCTGGACCATTTACGGGATCACGGACTACCCGTCGTGCGAGGTGACGATCTATGACCGATGGGGCCAGCGCGTGTACCGCAATGTGGGCTATGATGAACCGTGGGACGGCACCAACGGAGGAGCGCGGCTGCCGATGGCGACCTACTACTACCACATCGTGCTCAACACCCGGGAGGGCGGTGCGTCCGCGGCCTACACCGGCTCCATCACCATTGTGCGATGAGGGTGCTGCTGTTGCTGCCGGTCGTGCTGGGTGCTGTTATGGCGCGGGCCCAGCAGGTGCCCCAGTACTCGCAGAACGTCCTCAACTACTTCAACATCAACCCGGCGGTGGCGGGCAGCAAGGACTGCATCGATGTGCGCCTGGGCTTCCGCAAGCAATGGGTGGGCTTCGAGAACGCGCCCACCACGGGCTGGGCCAGCGTGCACGCCACCATCCGCAACAAGCGCAAGCCCTACCTCAAGGGCAAGCACGGCATCGGCGGCTACATGGAGGCCGACGATACGGGTCCGCTGGGATACACCTTGATCAACCTGGCCTACGCTTACCATGTGCGGATGAACATGGACCACTACCTGGCCATGGGCACCTTCCTGGGGGTCAAGCAGCAGAAGTTCGATGTGGGCCAGACCCTGGTGGCCGACAATACGGACCCGGCGCTGGCCAGCCGCAACTCCGCTTTCGTCTTCCCGATCATCACGCCGGGCATCTGGTTGTACAGCAAGACCTATTGGGTGGGGCTTAGCGTGCATCAGCTGCTGAACAACCGCGTGCCGGGCATCGGAACGGACTCGCGCCTGACCCCGCACTACATGTTGAGCGCGGGATACCGCTGGCGCATCGGTCGCAAGACGTCGGTGACACCCAATGCGCTGATCAAGGTGTCGCCCGGTTCGCCGATGGCCCTGGACATCAACGCCATGCTGGAATGGAACCGGGTGTTCGGGATCGGGGCGAGCTATCGCAATCAGGACGCGCTGGTGGCCATGGTGAAGTTCGGCTTCCTGAAGTTCTTCACCCTGGGCTACGCCTACGACATCACCACATCGAAGCTCAAGGCGGCGAGCAGCAACACCCACGAGGTGATCCTCGGCATCACGCCCTGCATCCCGATCGACCCCAGCAAGCGCATCGTCAGCTGCCCCATCTTCGAATAGGACCCCATGAAGGACCCCGGACCCCGCACCTCCATCCGATCCGCACTGATGATCATGGCCCTGCTGTCGTGGGGCACCTGCGGTGCGCAGGATGTCCTGTACTGGACGGGTGGTGCGGGAGGCTGGGGCGATGCGCGCATGTGGGCCGCGATGCCCGGCGGAGGCGGCGGCGCCGGCGTGCCCGACGCACGCACCGAGGTGCACATCGGCGGGGCGCGGGCGGCCGTGGTGCGGCTGGGCGGGGCTGCGGTCTGCCGCGCCTTGCATGTGGATGGCCGCGCGGCACAGGTGCGCGTGATGGGCGAGGGCGCTGCGCGGCTGTCGATCGCGGGAGGATGGGTGATGGCGGGCGATGCGAAGGTGGCCGTGCCGGGCGGCGTGCTGCTGAGCGGCCGGGCGGGTGATGCGGTGCTCGACCTGCACGGTGCGGAGGTCTCCAGCGATGTGGTGCTGGACGGTGCAGGGAGCTGGGATGTGCTGAGCGCCCTGGTGATCGACGCGGCGCACACGTTGCGCGTGGAGCGCGGCGCGCTGCGGTTGAACGGTGCCGTGCTGAAGGCAGGGACCCTCGCCGTGAGCTCCCGCGGTGCGGAGGGCATGAGGACCGAGAGGGCCACGGTGCTCGTGGACAGGCTGGAGGGTCCCGGTGCCGGACGCATGGCATGGACCCCGTCCACCGTGCTCCTGGTGAACGGGAACGCGCAACGCTGGGACGGCACCCCTGTGGGGCAGGAGGAGCTGATGCGGCAGGCCGTGAACTGCGGCACCGGCGCCGGGCAGACGCCCTTCCAGGTGGATGGGGTGCTGACCAGCAACTACAACGGTTTCGGGGTGAGCTGCAGCGGGGCCTGTGACGCGGCGGTGAACGTCACCGTTCAAGGCGGCATCGGGCCTTTCGCCATTCAATGGCAGGGCGGCCCCAGTGGAACGGGCACCTCTTTGCCGTGGACGAACACCTGTGCGGGCAACAAGCTGGTGATCGTCACCGACCTGGGCCAGAACGTGGGCTGCTTCGCCTCTGTGCTGGTGAACCCGCCACCACCGCTGGGCGTGGTCTTCTTCGGCCTCAACCCACCGGCCTGTGCGAACGTCTGCAATGGCACGGCGGTCACCTTCCCCGGCGGCGGCACCGGCTTCGGCTATCAGTACGACTGGAACAACGGTGCGGAGACCGACCCCAACCCGGCACAGCTCTGCGCCGGGGTGAACACGTTGGAGATCACGGATGCCAATGGCTGCGTGTTCGACACCACCTTCACCATCGCCCTGCTGCCCCTTGAGGCCACGTTGCAAAGCACGCCGCCGAGCTGCGCCGGTGATTGCGACGGCACGGCAGAGGTGACGGTGACGGGTGGTACACCGGGTTACACCTTCGACTGGCAGCCCGGCACACCGGTGGGGGACGGCACTCCGCAAGTGACCGGGTTGTGCGGGGGCGGTCACAGTGTGCTGGTGACCGATGCCAACGGCTGCGATACGCTGATCACCTTCAACCTGGTGGCACCGGCGCCGATCGTGCCGAACCTGTTGACCACGGCGGCCACCTGTGCCAATGCCTGCGACGGCACCGCCGCGGTCTCGCCCACCGGTGCGGTGGGCCCGTTCACCTTCCAATGGACACCAGCACCCGGAAGCGGCCAGGGCACGGCAACAGCCACCGGCCTGTGCACCGGGGCCGGCACGGTGCTCATCACCGACCAGGCCACCGGCTGCGATACGCTGGTCCCCTTCACCATGGATTCGCCACCTGCCTTGGTCGCCGCGCTGGCCGCGGTGAACGCCACCTGCGCGAACACCTGTGACGGTAGTGCCGGCGTGCTGGTGAGCGGCGGAACACCGGGATACACCTACACCTGGACCCCCGCCCCGGGCGCGGGACAGGGAACACCCAACGCCACCGGCCTCTGTGCCGGCAACTACAGCCTGCTCGTGACGGATGCCGCGGGTTGTGACACGCTCATCGCCTTCGACATCACGGCACCACCGCCGATCGTCGTGGCCTTGGACACCACTTCCGTCAGCTGCTCGGGCCTGTGCGATGGGGAGGCCTCCGTGCAGGTGAGCGGTGGAACCCCCGGCTACACCATCACCTGGTCCAACGGGCAGAGCGGACCCGCGATCACGGCGCTGTGTGCGGGCCCATACAGCGTCACGGTATCCGACGCCAACGGCTGCGACACCACGCTGGCTTTCACGCTCGCGGGTCCACCGCCGCTTGATGCGGTGCCCACCGGGACCAACGTGACCTGTGGGGGGCAGTGCGACGGCACAGCCTCGGTGACCGTGAACGGCGGCACGCCGGGATACACCTATCTGTGGTCGCCTGCGCCTGGCGGGGGACAGGGCACATCGGATGCGACGGGCCTGTGCGCAGGCGTGTACAGTGTGCTGGTCACCGATGCGAAAGGATGCACGCTCACCGTCCCGTTCACCATCCTCGACGCGGTCCCGCTCCAGTTCTCGCTCAACGTGCAGGATGCGTCCTGCCCGGGCGTGTGCGACGCGGAGGCCGCTGTGATCGTCACGGGCGGCACGCCGAACTACACCTATGTGTGGTCGCCTGCGCCCGGTGCGGGACAGGGCACGCCCAATGTCACCGGGCTTTGTATCGGGCCCTATCTGCTGACCGTGACCGACGCCCTGGGCTGTGACAGCACCATCGCCTTCACGGTGAACGCACCGACGGCCATCGTACCGAACGAAGCGATCCTGGATCCGGTCTGTTCAAGTTCGTGCGACGGCAGCATCACCCTTTCGCCCACAGGCGGCACCGGGGTTTACACCTACACGTGGATCCCGCAGCCGCCCAACGGCCCGGGACAACCCCAGGCCACGGGGCTGTGCGAAGGCGTATGGACCGTCACCATCGCTTCCGGTGGATGCGACACCACCCTCACGATCGACCTGCAGGGACCGCCGGCAATGGATGTGCAGTTGACGTCCACGGACGCCGGTTGCGCCGATGTGTGCGATGGGTCGGCCTCGGTTGTGGTGAGCGGTGGAACACCGGGATACACGTATGCGTGGACCCCCACCCCGGGCGGTGGTCAGGGAACACCCAACGCCACCGGCCTCTGTGCCGGCAACTACAGCCTGCTCGTGGCGGATGCCGCGGGTTGCGACACCACGCTCACCTTCACCATCGATGCGCCGGCCGCGTTGGACGTGCAGCTGACGACCACGCCGGCGGGCTGCGGCGGTGCCTGTGACGGCACGGCGACGGCCGTGGTGAGCAGCGGCACCCCGGGTTACACCTACACCTGGACGCCGACGCCGGGCGGTGGTCAGGGCACACCCAATGCCACCGGGCTCTGCCCTGGCGTTCATGAGCTGATGGTAGCCGATACGAACGGCTGCGACACCACGCTCACTTTCACCATCAGCACGCCGAGTGGGATCCAGGCCATCCCGCAGGTGACCCCGGCGAGCTGCGCCGATGTTTGCGATGGGGCCATCGACCTGCTGATGTCCGGCGGTGTTGGGCCCTACACCTTCGATTGGACACCGCCGCCTCCCATGGGGGGCGGCACGGCGCAGGTGAGCGGGCTGTGCCCGGGGGACTGGACCGTGGTGATCGGCGATCAAGCCCAGTGTGATACGGTGCTGGTGATCAACGTCCCGGCTCCGCCCGCCTTGAACGCGGTGCTCACCGTGACCCATGAGAGCTGCAACGGCCCGTGCAACGGCTCGGCAAGTGTGTCGGTGAGCGGTGGGCAGGCCGGGTATCAGTACCTGTGGACGCCGGCCCCGGGCAGCGGTCAGGGCACGCCCAGCGCCGCTGGCCTGTGTGCGGGCAGCTACACCTTGACGGTCACGGATGCCGGTGGCTGCGACAGCACGCTCACCTTCGACGTCCTGCCGGAACAACCCATCGACGTGGGTCTGGTGGTGGTGGACGGCATCTGCGCGTTCACCTGCAGTGGATCGGCCACCTCCACCCCGAGCGGCGGAACGGGACCGTACACCTTCCTGTGGTCGCCCACCCCCGGTGGCGGGCAGGGGACGGGCAGCGTCACCGGCCTGTGTGACGGGTTGTACACGCTCACCGTGACGGATGCCAATGGCTGTGACACCACGGTCACCTTCAACGTGGTGAAGCCACCGCCGATCATATCGAGCCTGCAGTGGGGCGATGAGACCTGTGCCGGGCCCTGCACCGGCAGCGCGGCGGCCTTTCCCACGGGGGGCAACGGCGGCCCGTACACCTTCGTGTGGACACCGGCGCCCGGAGGTGGACAGGGCACCAACATCGCCACCGGGCTCTGTGCCGGCGTCACGTACAGCCTCACCATCACCGATGCGCTGGGCTGCGACACCACGGAGAGCCATACCATTCAACCCTTCCAGCCGATCGTGCCCAACCTCGGCACCACGCCGCCCACCTGCGCAGGCAGCTGCGACGGCACGGCCACGGTGGGGCCCACCGGGGGCGAAGCACCGTACACCTATGTCTGGTCCCCGGCACCGGGCGGTGGCCAGGGCACCCCGCAGGCCACGGGCTTGTGCGAGGGGGTGTACACGGTGACCATCGCCGACTTCTTCAACTGCGACACCACCGTGCAGGTGCTCATCACCGGACCGCAGCCGCTTGACCCAGGGGCCTCGGTACAGCCCATCACCTGTGCGGGGCAGTGCGACGGCAGCATCGTGCTGAACGTCTCAGGCGGCACGCCGGGCTACGACTTCGACTGGATGCCGGACCCTCCGAACGGCGACGGTACCAACAGCGCGTTCGGCCTCTGCCCGGGCACCTATTCGGTCCTGGTCACCGATGCCAGCGGCTGCGACACCACGGTCACCTTCATCCTGGACGGGCCGGATCCGCTCTCGGCGGTGCTGAGCACCACGCCCAGCCAGTGCCAGCAATGCATCGGTACGGCCTCCGTGGCACCGACCGGCGGTGTGCCGCCATACACCTATCAGTGGACGGGCCAGGGCGGCGTGATCATCGGCACCGATAGCGCCCTGACCAACCTCTGCGCCGGGATGTACACCGTGTTGGTGAGCGATGCCAACGGATGCCTCTTCTCCCTGCCCGTGCCCGTGACCGACAGCAACGGCGAGCTCCTGGCGACCACCGACGGGCTCACCAGTTGTCCGGGCGGCTGCGATGGAACGGTGAGCGTGCAGTACGTGTGCTCCGACCCGCCCTGTACGGTGCTCTGGACGGACGCGTTGGGGGTGGACCTCGGGCAGCCCACGGACACGGCCACCAACCTGTGTGCGGGAAGCTACCTGGTGCAGGTGACCAATGCCTCGGGCTGCATCAGCCTGGACACGGCGGTGGTGACCTCGCCGCCGCCGATCACGGCGAACCTGAGCACCACCCCGGTGAGCTGCACGGGCAGTTGCGACGGCAGCGCCACGGTGGGTCCGGTGGGGGGCCAACCGCCGTATACCTACGATTGGACGCCCGATCCGCCCGGTGGCGACGGCACCCCGCAGGCCACCGGCCTGTGTGCGGGCACCTACGACCTGCTGCTCACCGATCAGGGCGGTTGCACCCTGTTGGTGAGCGCGCTCATCCTGGCCCCGGCACCGCTCGATCCGGCGGCGACGGTGACCCCGGAAGGATGCCCCGGCAGCTGCGATGCCAGCATCGTGCTCAACCCCACCGGCGGAACACCGGGCTACACCTATTTCTGGCAACCGGTGCCGCCCAACGGCCAGGGCACGGCCTCGGCCCTGGGCCTCTGCCCGGGCGACTGGACCGTGACCATCACCGATGGCAACGGTTGTGACAGCACCGTGCTGTACAACATCGCCGAGCCAAGCGCCCTGACGCTCACCGCCAGCAGCACCCCGAGCCAGTGCCAGGTGTGCGTGGGCACCGCCGGGGTGACGATCGCCGGAGGAACGCCCGGGTACAACATCCAATGGACCGATGGGAACGGACTGCCCGTGGGCAATGCGCCCGCCATCGCCAGCCTTTGCGCAGGGCTTTACACCGTGACCGTGACGGATGCCGGAGGTTGCAGCGCGAGCCTGGTGGTGCCGGTGACCGACGCCAGCGGCGAGGTACTCACGCTCCTGGACGGCAGCACCACCTGCGGCAATACCTGCGACGGCCAGGTGGAGGTGCAGTTCACCTGCTCGACCCCGCCCTGCACGGTCACCTGGACCGATGCGCAGGGGGATACGCTGGCGCAGAACAGCAACGTGCTCACGGGCCTGTGCGCGGGCAGCTACTACGTGGCGGTGGGCAACGGCGCGGGCTGCATCCGCCTGGATACGGCCGTGGTGACGCCGGGAACCACGCTCGTGCCCGGCTTGTCGACCACACCGGCGACCTGTGCGGGAGCCTGTGATGGTACGGCCACCGTCGGCCCCGTCGGCGGCATCGGGCCTTACACCTTCGACTGGTCGCCGGACCCGATCGCCGGCGAGGGCACACCGCAAGCGACCGGCCTGTGCGCTGGCGTGTACGCGGTGCAGATCACCGATCAAGGTACCGGATGCGACACGCTGGTGAACGTGCTTGTCCTGGAGCCGCAGCCGCTGGCCGTATCGGCCGTGGTCGATGATGCCGGTTGCCAGGGGCTCTGCAACGGGAGCATCGTGGTCACCGCACAGGGAGGCACGGGGGCGTTCACCTATGCATGGACACCGGTGCCGGCCAACGGCGATGGCACCAACGCGGCGTTCGGCCTGTGCGCCGGAAGCTATGCGCTGCTCATTACCGATGCCAACGGTTGCGACACCCTGATCACCTACACCATCGCCGAACCGCCCGCGCTGGTCCTGACGGCGAGCGCCACACCGAGCGAATGCGGGCAGTGCATCGGCACGGCCGAGGTGGAGGCCGCAGGCGGCACCGGGCCCTACGCGTACAGCTGGATGCTCAACGGGCTGCCCGTCGCAACGGACAGCATGGCGGTGAACCTCTGTGCCGGCATGTACATGGTGACGGTGCAGGATGCCAACGGCTGTACCGCCATGTTGGCGGTGCCGATCACCGACAGCAACGGGGAGGCGGTCAGCACCACCGACGGCATCACCTCCTGCCCGGGTGCATGCGATGGCCAGGTCTCGGCCGGTTTCACGTGCAGCGATCCACCCTGCACGGTGATGTGGACGGACGCCTTCGGCATCGACCTCAACGAACCAGGGACGACCTTGGACAGCTTGTGCGCCGGGCCGTACTTCATCACGGTCACCAACGGATCGGGCTGCATCACCATCGATACCGCCATGGTGGTCGGGCCCGACCCCATCGTGCTGCAGTTGAGCACCACACCGGTGACCTGCAGTGGCCTGTGCGACGGGACCGCCACGGTCGGCATCAGCGGCGGGGTGGCCCCCTACACCATCGACTGGTCGCCCGACCCGATCAACGGCGATGGCACGCCGCAGGTCACCGACCTGTGCGCGGGCACCTACGACGTCACCGTCACCGACAGCAGCGGGTGCAGCACCAGCATGGCGGTGCTCATCCTGGAGCCGCCGCCCTTGTCGGTGGCCGCCGTTGAGGAGCCGGTGAGCTGCAACGGCAGCTGCGATGCCAGCATCGTGCTCACCGTGACGGGCGGAACGCCGGGTCACCTCTTCGACTGGTCGCCCGACCCCCCGAACGGGGACGGCACCAACGCGGCCTTCGGGCTCTGCGCCGGAGCGTACGCCGTGCTCATCACGGACGCCAACGGCTGCGACACCACGCTCACCTTCACCGTGGTGGATCCGCCGGTCTTCACGGTGCAAGTGGACCTGACGCACAACACGTGCTTCGGCGACTGCATCGGCACGGCCACGGCCGCGTTGGGCGGGGGGGTGCCGCCGTACACCTGGACCTGGACCGATGCCGGTGGGGTACCCCTGGCCCAGGACACCAGCATCCTCGGCGACCTGTGCGCGGGTGACTATACGCTCACCGCCACCGATGCGGGCGGATGCACGGTGAGCCTGCCCTTCACCATCGGGCAGGGCACGGCCATCGATGCGGGACTGCTGTTCACCAACGAGACCTGTTTCGGGCCCTGCGACGGCACGGCGGGCGTGAACCCCGTCGGCGGTTCCGGCGGCTTCACCTTCCTGTGGCAGCCCGAACCCGGGGCCGGTCAAGGTACGGCGAACGTCACCGGGCTCTGTGCGGGCAACTGGACGGTGACCATCGCGGACAGCCTGGGCTGCGACACCACGGTGGCCTTCACCGTGCTGCCCTTCACGCCGATCGTGCCCAACGCCGTGGTGGCCGATGTGCTTTGCAGCGGGGCCTGCAACGGCACCATCACCCTGGCGCCCACGGGCGGGTTCGGCAACTTCAGCTACGTCTGGTCCCCCGCACCGCCCAACGGCCAGGGCACCGCCTCCGTCACGGGCCTGTGCCCGGGAACCTGGACGGTGAGCATCACCGACGGCATAGGTTGCGACACCACGGCCTCCTTCACCATCCAGGAGCCTGCGCCCATGCAGGTGACGGTGGACGCTGTGGTGGCGGCCAGCTGCAACACGGCGGCCGATGGCTCCATCGCCATCACGGTCACCGGCGGTGTGGGCGGCTACGTGGTGGTGTGGGCGGGCCCGGGCGGCTTCACCAGCAACCAGGAGGACCTTGTGCAACTGCTCCCTGGACCGTACACGGTGACGGTCACCGATGCCAACGGCTGTTCGGCCAGCGCGAACGCCCAGGTGGATGCGCTGGCGACGGTGACCGCCGATGCGGGCGCCGATCAGCAGGTGTGCGGAGGCAACGCGGTGACCCTGGACGGTGGCGGAAGCACCGGCGCGGTGACCTGGCTCTGGACCGACGGCCAGGGCAACAACATCGGCGAACAACCGACGGTGGTGCTGACGGGTCTGCCTGCGGGCACGTACAGCTTCACGCTCACGGTGACCGACGGCCCTTGTTCGGCGCAGGACCAGGTGACCGTGGTGGTGTTGTCCACGCCCACGGCGGATGCAGGTGCGGACCGGACCATCTTCCTGCACGGCCAGACCACGCTCGGCGGGGATCCCAGCGGTCCGCCCGGCGCCACCTTCAGCTGGCAGCCGGATTCGCTGCTGGACAATGCCTCGTCCGGTGCGCCGGTGGCCACGCCGGAGGAGACCACCTGGTTCGTGCTCACGGTGACCATGCCCGACGGTTGTACGGCCGTCGATTCGGTGCTGGTGACGGTCCTGCCGGAAGTGGTGATCCCCTCGGGCTTCACGCCCAACGGCGACGGGTGGAACGACACCTGGCAGATCGATCTGATCGAACTGTTCCCCGAATGCGAAGTGGAGGTGTACAACCGATGGGGCGAGCTGCTCTTCCAAAGCGTGGGCTATAAGGAAGCCTGGGATGGCCGCTATGGTGGTGGGCTGGTGCCGGTGGGCACCTATTACTACACCATCCGACTGAACCACCCGGACTATCCCGAGCCCTTCACCGGTCCGCTGACCGTCATCCGCTGATGCCATGAACCTGCGCCACCAAGTCCTTCCGCTGCTGATGGTCGCCGGCATGGCGTCCGCCCAGCAATTGCCGCAGCTCAGCCAGTACGTGAGCCAGGACTACCTCTACAACCCTTCCGTGGCGGGCTCGCGGCCCTGGTTCGAACTGCGCAGCGCCCATCGCTACCAATGGGTGGGCGTGCAGGATGCCCCGCGCACCTTCATGTTGAGCGCCACCACGCCCGTGGGTCGGCACATGGGCCTGGGCGGCTTCCTGTTCACCGACAACGTGGGCCCCACGCGTCGCACCGGATTCCAGCTCACCTATGCATATCACCTGCAGCTCACCGAAAAGCTGCGCCTGGGCCTCTCGATCAGCGGCGGGCTGGTGCAGTTCCTCATCGACGGATCGAAGATCACCTTCCACGACGGCAGCGACCCGGTGATGGACGACCAGCTGCGCGGCGATGTGATGCCCGATGCCACCTTCGCCTTCCTGCTGCACCACCCCAACTATTGGTTCGGCGCCACGGCCCCGCAGTTGTTCAACAACCGCATCTGGTTCTTCGACGAACAGGAACAGGCGCTGAGCAGGCTGGAAAGGCACTATTTCGCCACCGGTGGATACCGGATCCGCTTCTCGGAGGACCTGCGGCTGGAGCCCAGCTTCCTGGTGAAGTACGTGAACCCAGTACCCCCCAAGGTCGACCTCAACCTGACCCTGAACTACAAGGACATCCTGTGGATCGGCGGCGGCTGGCGCTCCAACGATGCCATTCCGCTCATGGTGGGCTGCTGGCTGAAGAAGATGTTCCAGTTCGGGTATTCGTTCGATCTGACCACCACCGGTCTGAGCCGCTACAGCCAGGGCACGCACGAGGTGATGCTGGCGATCACCTTCGGCAAGGAGCGCCCCGCCGCACGTACGCCGACGCCCGCCCCGGCCGCAGCGACCCCTGCGCCGTAGGGTCGCGTTCCGGACCATGCGGCTTCCGCTGGTGGAGAACCTTCGTCGGCACGGGTAGGCGACCGGGCGAAAACCCGCGCTGGGCTGGCGTTCCAAGGGGTGTTTTGGCTACCTTGCACCCCCTCACACCCCAACGTGGTCCGCCGCAGCACACCTTATCCGATCCTCGCGCTGTGCATGGCCCTGGGTGCGGTGTTGCTCGATCCGGCACCGGCCCGGGCCCAGACCTTTGTGATGGGCAATGCCGCCTGGCAGTCCTGCAGCGGTGAGTTCCAGGACAGTGGCGGGGCTGGTGGCCCATACGGACACAACGAGGACCTCACCGCCACGCTGTGCCCGGCGAACGGGGCCGGTTCGGGCTCCAACGTGTCGGTGACCTTCACCACTTGGGCGGTGGAGGCGGGCACGGCGGACCAATTGTTCATCCATGACGGCACCAGCACAACGGACCCGTTGCTGGCCACGGGCAACGGGAACACTTCCCTGCTGGGCCAGGTCATCACGGCCTCCAGCCCCAGTGGCTGCCTGACCTTTCACTGGGTGAGCGATGGGGCGAACGCCCTGGCGGGCTGGACGGCCACCATCGGGCCTGCACCGGACGCGGGCAGCTCCACGGGGGTCACGGTGTGTGACACGGATGCGCCCTTTGACCTCTTCGCCGCCTTGGGGGGCAGCCCCGATGCGGGTGGGGCCTGGACCGACCCCTCGAACGCACCGCACGGATCAAGCTTCGACCCCGGCTCGGACCCTCCGGGGGCCTATACCTACACGGTAAGCGCTGGTGGCGGGTGTCCGCCGGCCACGGCCACCGTATCGGTCACGGTGAATGCCCAGCCCGATGCGGGAGTGAGCACCACCACCGACATCTGCAGCAACGATGCCCCCTTTAGTCTTTTCGCCTTGCTGGGCCCCACGGCCGATGCGGGAGGGAGCTGGACGGGCCCCGGTGGGCCGCATCCGGCGACCTTCACCCCGGGCGTGTCCGCGGCGGGCCTCTACACGTACACCATTCCGGGTTTGCCGCCCTGCGTGGATGCTACGGCGACGGTGACCGTCAACCAGCAGACCGCTCCCGAGGCGGGCGGCGACCGCAGCATCACGGTGTGCAGCAACGACGCTGCTTTCTCCCTCACCGGCCAGTTGAACGGCACGCCGGATGCCGGTGGCCAGTGGGTGGGGCCGGCCGGGCCGATCCCCGGAGACCTGTTCGATCCGGCGGTGGGGCCGGCCGGTGTGTGGACCTACACCGTCCCCGGGACCCCGCCCTGCGCGGACGCCTCGGCACAGCTCACCATCACCATCCGCCAGGCCCCGGATGTCGGCAGTTCCCGCACCGTGGTGGTATGCAGCACGCATGGTTCGTTCGCCTTGGTGGACTCCCTGGGCGGCACCCCGGACCTGAACGGGTCCTGGACGGATCCTGGCAATGCCGTCTTCAACGGCACCTTCATCCCCGGCACCAGCACCCCGGGGACCTATACCTACACCGTGACGGGCCAGCCGCCCTGCGTACCGGCCACGGCCACGGTCACCGTGCAATTGGTCGTGGCACCCGACGCGGGTACCAATGCCACCTTGCAGTTGTGTTCCACCGATGGGACCGTGTCCTTGTTCAATGAACTGGGTGGCACGCCCGATGCGGGTGGAAGCTGGACCGCCCCGAACGCTCAGCCGTTCGATGGGACCTTTGATCCCGGAAGCGATGCGCCGGGCATCTACACCTACACGGTGCAAGGGCAGGCGCCTTGCGCGGATGCGAGCTCCACAGTGACCATCGGGGTGACCCCCGCACCGAACGCCGGCAGCCCGGGCTCGGCATGGGTGTGCAGCACGGATGGGGTGTTCGAGCTGCTGGACAGTCTGGGCGGATCGCCGGCCTTGAACGGGACGTGGACCGACCCCAACAGCGTTGTGGTGCCCTCCGGCACCTACGTCCCGGGCACCTCCCTTCCTGGTCTTTACACCTATACGGTGACGGGGCTGGCCCCCTGTGCCAACGCCGTGGCCACCGTGGATGTGGACGGATCCACCGCGCCCAACGCCGGAACGAGCACGGCCCTGACGGTCTGCAGCGACGACCCGGTCGTGGACCTCCTGGCATTGCTGGCCGGCGCCGACCCGGGCGGGGCATGGACCGACCCTGGGAACCAACCGCATACCGGGCAGTACGACCCGGCCACGGACCCGGGCGGTACCTACACCTACACCGTGAACGGCACTCCGCCCTGCGCGGATGCGACGGCGACCGTGCAGATCACCCGGCGCATCGCACCGCGCGCGGGCACCGACGGCAGCATCACCGTGTGCAGCAACACGGGGACCTTCGCGCTGCTGTCGGTGCTGGGCGGCTCGCCCATGGCCACGGGCGTCTGGACCGACCCCAACGGGGTGCCGGTGCCATCGGGCGACCACATCCCGGGACAGAGCCCGGTCGGCACGTATCGTTATGTGGTGAGCGGGGTTGCGCCCTGCGTCAACGACACGGCTTACGCCACGGTGAGCGTGGTCCAGGCACCGAACGCCGGCATCAACGGCGATACGCTGGTGTGCGGCAACGGATCCTCGTTCGCGCTGAGCCTCGTGTTGCAGGGCCCCTTCGATGGGAACGGGTCCTGGAGCGGCCCTGGCCTTGATCCGCACGGACCCATTTACGACCCGCAAGTGGACGTGCCGGACGTGTACACCTACACGGTTCCGGGAACCCCGCCCTGCGCGAACGCGACGGCCGCGGTGATCGTGCAGGAGGTGGCGCCGCCGAACGCCGGTGCCGACAGCACCATCACCGTGTGCAGCAACGCACCGGCCTTCAGTCTCTTCGACAAGCTTGCAGGCACGCCGGCCCCGGGTGGGGCATGGACCGGTCCGGGTGGCGCCATGAACGGCACCTTCATTCCGGGCACCAGCACCGCAGGCCAGTACACCTATGCGGTGAGCGGGACCGCACCGTGCGCTGCGGCCTCGGCGACCGTCACCGTGGTGGTGAACAACGCCCCTGTGGCCGGAGGTGATGGTGCGGCCACGGTCTGCACCAATTCCGGAGCCTTGGACCTGTTCACCCTGTTGCAGCCGCCCTACACGGCCGGGGGTACGTGGACGGACGTGGATGGGACGGGACAGTTGAGCGGCAGTGTGCTCCAGACCAACGGGCTGCCGAACGACGACTACGATTTCCTGTATGTGGTGCCGGGATCGGGCCAGTGCCCCGACGATACAGCCGTGGTATCCGTGACCATCGTGCCCCAGCTGGATGCCGGGAGCAACACTTTCCGGACGGTGTGCGGCAACGAGATGGCCTATGACCTGTTCGCGCATCTGAACGGAGGACCCGATCCGGGCGGGGTCTGGCTCGATGACGACAACACCAACGCGGTGATCAACGGGCTGTTCAACGCCACCCTGGTGGCCCCGGGCAGCTACACCTTCACCTACTTCCTGGATGGCGGCGGTTTCTGTCCGGACGATCAGGCGGTGCTGACCGTGAACGTGGAAGGTGCGCCGGATGCCGGTCTCAGCACCGACACACTGGTCTGCGGCAACGGTGGCTCCTTCCAGCTCTTCAACGTGCTGGGTGGCACGCCGGATGTGGGCGGTTCATGGAAGTTCAACAACCTGCCGCATTCACCCAGCTACAACCCGGTGGTCGATCAGCCCGGGGTCTATCAATATCATGTGGATGGGGACCCGCCCTGCCAGGATGCGGTCGCCACGGTGACGGTCGGCGAAACAGCCCCGCCGAATGCGGGCACCAGTGGGGCTGCCAGTGTGTGCGAGAGCGATGCGCCGTTCCTGATGACGGATAGCTTGGGCGGAACACCAGACCTCACCGGCACATGGGCCGATCCGGGCAGCCAGCCGCAGACCAACCTGTTCGTGCCGGGCATCGACCCGGCCGGCGCCTACGTGTACACCGTGGCCGGGAGCTTTCCGTGCAGCAACGCCTTTGCCGTCCTCACGGTCAACAAGGACCTGGAGCCCAACGCCGGTGGAAATGGCCAGATCACGGCCTGTGACGATGCGGGGTCCTTCCTGCTGAGCACGGTGCTCACCGGTGCGCCGGATCCGGGTGGCTTCTGGCTGGACCCGAACGGCCAGCCCACCGACGTACTGTTCGACCCCCAGACGGACGTGGACGGCGACTATACGTATGTGGTACCTTCCTCAGGTGCCTGTGCGGCGGACAGTGCCGTGGCCAGCGTGTTCGTGAACGCCCATGCCAACGCCGGTACCAGCACCTCCACCACGGTGTGTGCCACAGGCGGTTCGGTGAACCTCTTTCCCCTGCTGGGCGGTGCGGACAACACCGGCGTTTGGACCAACCCGCTGGGGCAGCTCCACGGCGGGGTGTTCAACCCCTTGAACGATCCGCCCGGTGCGTACAAGTACAAGGTCAATGGCGTGGCGCCCTGCCCGGCCGATTCGGCCACGGTCATCGTCTCGATCAGCACCCCCAATGCTCCGGGCGTCAGCGCCACCAAGTTGGTATGCTCCACGCAGCCCTGCTTTTCGCTCTTCACCCAGTTGGGCGGTACACCCTCGCCAGGGGGCGGTTGGAGCGGGCCCAATGGTGCGGATGACGGGGTCTTCTGTCCCGGCCAGGACCCGCCCGGGGTGTATGTGTACACGGTGAGCGGCCCGCCCCCCTGCCCGGCCATGTCGGCCACGGTCACCGTTGGGGTGAGCGCCAGCGTCAATGCCGGCAACGACGTCACCACGGTGGTCTGTCGCCCGGGTCCGACGATCAACCTGTTCAACCAGATCACCGGCGGCCCGCAGCCAGGCGGCAACTGGTTGAACCCGGCCAACCAGCCGCATAATGGCCTCTTCCAGCCGAGCCTGGACGCGGCGGGCGTGTACAAGTACATCCGCACGGCCCAGGCACCATGCGCGAACGATACCGCGCGGGTGACGGTGGTGGTGAACGATGCGCCGGATGCTGGCGGCAACGGGGTGACGATCGTGTGCGACGACGACGATCCTTTCGCGTTGATCGGTCTGCTCACCGGCAGTCCGGACCTCAACGGCACCTGGCGGGACCCCAACGGCACTGCGGTGGTCGGCATCTACTTTCCGGGGACGGGCCCGGCGGGGGTCTATACCTATCGCGTGGGCGGTGTGCAAGCCTGCCCTGCCGACTCCAGCACCGTGACGGTGATCGAGAACCACCAGCCCTGGGCGGGCACCGATGGGGTGGATGAGGTTTGCAGCACCGAGCCGTCGTTCTCGCTCTTTGCGTTGCTGCAAGGGGGGGCGGAGCCCGGCGGCACCTGGCTGGACCCGGGCAACGGACCGTTCTCGGGCACCTACGTACCAGGCATCTCTCCCGAAGGGACCTACAGCTATGTCCTGTCCGGCAATGCCCCATGCGTCAACGACACGGCACGGGTGACCATCTTCGAGAACGAGCAGCCCACGCCCGGGGTGGATGCGGCGCGCATCTTGTGCAGCAACGGTCCGGTGGTCGCCCTGGCCACCCTGCTGAACGGTACACCGGACCCGGGCGGCACCTGGAGCGGGCCGAACGGTGCGGTGCCCACCGGCAACATCGAGCCAGCCACCGACCCGCCCGGAGCATACGTGTACACGATACCGGCGGCGGCGCCATGCACCACCGTCAGCGCCACCGTGCAGATCGGCATCGTACCCGCCCCGGATGCCGGTCAATCGGGCGCTCTGCCCGCGTGTGTGGACGCTCCGGCGGTGGACCTGTTCACCGGCCTCGGAGGTTCACCACAGCCGGGCGGCACCTGGACGAACAACAGCGGCCAGGGCACCTTGAACGGATCTGTTTGGAACGCGGCCGGCGTGCCCACCGGCAGTTACACCTTCACCTACACGGTGACCGGAACAGCCCCGTGCGATCCGGCCTCGGCCACGGTCACCGTACAGGTGGTGCAGGGGTTGGATGCCGGAGATGACAGTGCGGCCGATGTGTGTGAGAGCGAGAGCCTGGTGCTGCTCTTCAACCTGCTCCAAGGTTCGCCGCAGCCCGGTGGAAGCTGGACGGACGTTGGCAACTCGGGGGCCATGGCCAACGGGGTGTTCAACGCCACCCTGGCGGGTGTGGGCACCTGGCCGTTCGACTACATCCTGGCCCCTTCGTCCACCTGTGAGGGCGACACGGCGCACCTGGTGGTGTCCGTGCTGGAGGGACCCAATGCGGGTTGCTCCAGCACCCAAACGGTGTGCGACAACGCCAACCCCTTCCTGCTGGTGCAATTCTTGGGCAACGGGTGCAGCCCCGATGCCAACGGCACATGGACGGGGCCGGGCGGGCAGGTCCACAGCGGACAATTCGACCCGGCGGTGGACAGCTCCGGGGTGTACACCTATACCGTGCCCGCCATCGGCAATTGTCCGCAGGCCCAAGCCACCGTGACCATGACGGTGGAGGAGGCGCCGTATGCCGGACCGGACACCACCCTCAGCGTTTGCTCCGACGGTGGTCTGGTGGCCCTGATCGGATTGCTTCCCGGTGCCGATACGGATGGTGCGTGGCTGGCCCCGGGCAACGTGCCGTACAGCGGCATCTATAATCCCGCGATCCACAACCCGGGGCTGTACGTGTACAACGTGCAGGGTTCGCTGTTCTGTTTCCCCGACCAGGCCACGGTGACCATCACCGAGAACCAGGCGGTGAACGCTGGATGGGACAATGCCGTGTCCGTGTGCTCCTCCCAGGCACCGTTCAACATGACCGGTCAGCTCGGCGGAACCCCGATGCCGGGCGGTGAATGGTTCGATCCCAATGGGCTACCGCTGGGCACGGCCATCTACGACCCATCGGTGAACGGTTCCGGCAACTACCAGTACGTGATCGAAGGGCTGGGCGCGTGTGCCGACGATACGGCCACCCTGGTGGTGAACGAGGTGCCGGAACCCCAGGCCGGCACCGGCCTCACCCTGCCGGTGTGTGTGACGGAAGCGGCCCAGAACCTCTTCGAGGGCCTGCAAGGGCCTTACGACACAGGCGGTGTCTGGTCCGATCCGGGCGCCACCGGAGCGCTCACCGACAGTCTGTTCAATGCCACGGTCACCGGCCTGGGCACATTCAGCTTCGTGTACACGGTGACCGGCACCAGCCCCTGCCCGAGCGACCAGACCACGGTGACCGTGGAGGTTTCCGCCGGCATCGATATCGGTACGGGTGCCATCGACACCATCTGCGGCAACGGGCCTTACGACCTGTTCAATTCCCTGCCGGCGGGCACGGTGCAAACGGGCACCTGGACGGACGGTATCGGCACGGGCCAGCTGAACGGATCGATCCTGCAGGCCGATCAACTGCCCACCGGGGTCAACTATCCCTTCACCTATGAAGTGCAGACGGCCGCCTGCGGCCTGGTGTCGGTGGGTGTGATCATCCATGTGGAGGCGGCCCCGGATGCCGGGGAGGACACCACGGTGCAGACCTGCGCCAACGCCGGAACGATGGACCTCTTCGCGGCGCTATCCGGCAACCCGCAGGCCGGAGGCACCTGGACGGACCCGCTTGGCGCTGCTCACGACGGCAGCTTCCAGACGGGGGTGGACCCGCCGGGCACATACACCTACACCGTGGATGGCGGGTTCGCGTGCCCCCTGGCGACCGCTGCGGTGCATGTGATCGTGAACCAGCCGGCCAGCGTTGGCACGGACAGCAGCGCCACACTGTGCAACACCGACACCGCCTTCGTGCTGTTCGAAGCCCTGGGCGGGGACCCGGCCGCCGGCGGCACCTGGACCGAGCTGAACAGCAGCGGGGCGGTGGGCGACGGCGTGCTGAACAGCACCTTGTTGGGGCCGGGGACCTACGGATTCCAGTACACCGTGCAGGTGCCGGGCTGTGCAGCCAGTTCGGCCGTGGTCACGATGACCCTCCAGGAAGGCGTGGCGGTGGGTGAACTGACACGGATCTGCAATGAGGAGGACCGCACCTATGTCGTACACTTCACCTTGAGCGGTGGCGATCCGGCCACGTACAGCGTCAGCGGGCTGGAGGGCACGCTGTCCACCACGGCACCGTACGTGTTCATCAGCACACCCCTGATCACGAGCGCGGGCTTCTCCTGCACGGTCACGGATGCGAACAACTGCACACCGCAGCTGGTGGAGGGGGTGAGCCCATGCGCGTTCGAGGACGATGTCTTCGTGCCCGAACTCTTCTCCCCGAACGGTGATGGCGTGAACGAGACCTTCCAGCTGCCGGGCATCGAGGGTTGGCCGGGCAATACCGTGGCCATCTTCAATCGCTGGGGCGATGAGGTGTACAGCGCCGCCGGCTATGACAACCGGACGGTGGTTTGGGACGGCACTTCGGAGCGCGCAGGGCTGGCCGGTCCGCTGCCGAGCGGCACCTACTACTATGTGATCGAGCTGGGCGATGGCCGCACCCCGTTGAAAGGCTACGTGTACCTGAACCGATGAGCGAACGCCTCCTCACCCGGGCCTTGCCGTTGCTGTTCCTGCTGGGGGCGGTGAGCGGACGCGTCCGGGCCCAGCAGGACCCGCTGTACAGCCAGTACATGTTCAACACACTGGCCTTCAACCCGGGCTATGCCGGCAGTGCCGATGTGTTCACCGTGATGGCCCTCACGCGCCACCAGTGGGTGGGCTTCGAGGGGGCGCCCAGCACGCAGACCCTCACCCTGCACTCGCCTTTGCCTGTCGGCGGGTTGGCGCTGGGCGGCACGGTGCTGCACGACCGGGTCGGGCCGGTGCGGCAAACGGGCGCTTTCCTGGACGTGGCCTACCGCATCCGCACCGGCGCGCACACCCGGCTGGCCTTTGGCCTGAAGGGCGGTGTGAACCTCTTCCAGGCCGACCTGGCGGGCCTCAGCACCGTGGAGACCGACCCCTCGGCGGCCAGCATCAGCAGCAAGATGCTGCCCAACTTCGGCTTCGGCATCTTCTGGCACGCCCCGCGCTGGTACGTGGGCCTTTCGGCACCCAAGCTGCTGGAGAACACCCTCACCGAGGCCCAGAGCGCCGTGGTGACCACCGCCAAGGAGGACCGGCACTACTTCCTGCTGGGCGGAGCGGTGTTCGACCTGGGGCACGATGTGAAGCTCAAGCCCTCGGTGATGCTGCGGGCGGTGGCCGGTGCACCGCTCTCGCTGGACGTGAACCTCAACCTGTTGTTGCGCGAGCGCATCTGGCTGGGGGGCATGTACCGCCTGGGCAACGCCTTCGGCGTGATGGCGCAGTACCGTTTCAATGAACAGTTGAGCGCCGGCTATGCGTTCGATCTCACCACGACACGGGTGGGCGCGTACAACGCCGGTACGCACGAGGTGATGTTGAGCTACGACCTGCAGTTCACCAAAGGACGTACCATCTCCCCGCGCTACTTCTGATCCGATGGGCACCATCCGCCGCCTCCTTCCCCTGCTCCTCCCGCTGCTGCTGGCGGGCCGGGTGCTGGCGCAGGGCAGTGCCGATGCGCACATCCGGGCGGGCGATCAATACTTCGCGCAGCTGGCCTATGCCCTGGCCGAAAAGGAGTACCGGACCGCGGCCGACCTGGGGGCGGTGAACGAGCATGTCTCCAAACGCCTGGCCGAATGCAGCATGAAGCTGGGCAACACCGAGGAGGCCGGGCGGTGGTACGCCATCGTGGTCAAGTTCCTCAACCGGGAACCGCGCGACCTGTACGCCTACGCCCAGGCCCTCAAGAGCAACGGCGAGTATGAGCTGGCCGAGGAATGGATGGACCGCTACCTGGCCACACGGCCGCAGGATGGCGGAGCGCAGCGCAGCAACATCACCAGTTTCGCCCGGAAGTTCAACGAGGAGCAGGACCGCTTCACCATCACGTCGCTGGGCATCAACACACGCTGGACGGACATGGCCGCCACCTGGTGCGGTACCGACCAGGTGATCTTCGCCAGCAGCCGGAACGAGAAGGTGGGCATAAGGCGTCGCGCCGCATGGAACGATCAGCCATTCCTCGACCTGTACCGCGCGTACCGGGATGCCGACGGAACGCTGGGCGACCCGGTGCGGCTGGAGGGCAAGGCCAACAGCGCGTTGCACGATGGCCCTGCGGTGTGCAGCGCCGATGGCGGCACCCTGTACATCACGCGCAACAGTTCCGCGCGCAGTCGCAAGGGCATCACCCGCCTGGGCATCTACCGGGCGCACCGGGATGGGTCCTCCTGGGGAGGGGTGGACCCCTTCCTGTACAACAACAGCGAGTGCTCGGTCGGCCATCCGGCGCTGAGCCCCGATGGAAAGCGGCTCTTTTTCGTGAGCGACATGCCCGGCGGACTGGGCGGCAGCGACATCTACGTGTGCCGCGACCTGGGAGGGCAATGGGGCGAGCCCGAGAACCTGGGCCCCTCGGTCAACACCCCGTACAACGAGATGACGCCCTTCATCGCCGCCGACGGCACCTTGTACTTCAGCAGCGATGGGCATCCCGGGCTGGGCGGACTGGACGTCTTCGCCGCCGTGCCAGGTGCCGGTGATCGCTTCACCACGGCGATGAACGTGGGCGCTCCGCTCAACGGGCCCAAGGACGACCACTCCTTCATCATCGACGCGGCGGGCAGGCACGGCTACTTCAGCAGCAACCGTCCGGGCGGCATGGGCGATGACGACATCTACGCCTTCACCATGCACCGGCCCCTGGAGCAGCGGTTCCTGTGCACCGGCACGGTGATCGACGATGAGAGCGGCACGCCGGTGCCCGATGTGGCCGTGGAGCTGCAGGACATGGGCGGCACCGTGCTGGCCACCACCAGCACCGATGCGCGCGGCGAGTATTCCTTCGGGGTGCAGAAGGACAAGGAGTACCGCGTGGTGGTGCGCATGAAGGGCCGCTACGAGGGCAGCCAGCACCTGAGCACCGAGCGCATCGAAGACCAGCAGATCGCGGCGCGGGACATCCACCTGGTGCCCGATGCCGGCGTGTGGATGCGTGGCGCGGTGCGATACAAGGACCGCCTGGGCTTCATTCAGGGCATGACGGTGAGCGTGGTGAACCTCAGCAGCTTCTACTCCGAGAGCCAGGTCACCGGCGAGGGGGGCGATTTCAGCTTCCGGCTGCAGCCCAACGAGGAGTTCGAGGTGCTGTTCGAAAAGGCCGGATACTACAGCCGCAGCGTGCCGCTGTCGTCCATCGGCATCCGCAACGGGGTCATCGACCTCAACGGGGCCTACGACCTGAGCTTCGAGCCCGTGGAGCTTGGGCGCCCGGTGCGGCTCAAGTTCGTCAAGTGGGCCGATGAGCGGAGCACGACGCTGGACCCGCTGGCGCGCACCGAGCTGGACCAGCTGGCCGAGCGGCTCAAGGTGAACCCGACGCTGCTCGTGGAGCTGGCCGTGCACGACGATGCGCGCGGCGATGCCGATGCGCGGATGAAGCTCACCCAACGGCGGGCCCAGGCGGTGGTGGACCACCTGGTGTCCAAGGGCGTGCCCAAGGACCGCCTGACGGCCAAGGGCTATGGCGGCACACGCCTTGTGAACCATTGCGTGCCCGGGGTGCAATGCACCGAGGCCGAACATGCCGAGAACCGCCGGGTGGAATACACCGTCACCGCGATACGACCCTGATCCCATGAAGACCTTCAGCCGCCTTTTCCTGATCCTGTCCGTGCTCCTTACAATGGGTGCCTTCGCCCAGGAGGCCGGGGTGGAGTGCGACCCCGCACGTTTCGCCAAGCTCATGGCCGAGCGGCCCGGGCAGGTGCTGGACGTGCGCACGCCCGAGGAATGGGCTTCGGGCGTGATCGCCGGGGCGCGCTTCATCGACTTCAACGCCGGAGGGTTCAAGGCCGCCGCACCCACCCAGTTGGACAAGGCCAGGCCGGTGTACGTCTATTGCGCGGCCGGAGGCCGCAGCTACCGGGCCAGCAAGCAGCTCAAGGAGCTCGGCTTCACCGAGGTGTACGACCTGGTGGGCGGTATGGAGGCGTGGCGAGAGGCGGGCCTGCCCACGGTGGCCTACGTCAAGGACGCGAAGCGATAGCCTTCGCCTTGCCAGTGCGCCAGCGCTGTGGGCAACACCGTCCGCAGCCGAAGGGCGGCTTTGGGCGCGTCGTGGAAGACCACGATGGAACCAGGCCGTGCCAGCCGCAGCGTGCGCCGC
The DNA here is from genome assembly GCA_014584605.1 of Bacteroidota bacterium. Classification (GTDB taxonomy): domain Bacteria; phylum Bacteroidota; class Bacteroidia; order Flavobacteriales_F; family PHOS-HE28; genus PHOS-HE28. The sequence goes on from JACTMO010000039.1 coordinate 93,393, forward strand.
AGGCATGCCTCGGGACCGAGGCCCGCATCGTAGTCGCGGGTGAGCACATCCCACATCACCACCCTGTAGCGGCCCCGAAGTGCGGCGAACTGGGCGGGGGTGAGGCGGCCGTAGGGCGGGCGGAAGAGCGCGCCGCCCACCACCTGCTGGCCGCGCAGCACGTTGCGCAGGTAGGGCCTCAGGGGTGTACGCCAGCCGTCGGGGTGGTCCCAGCTGTGGCCGCCCACCGCATGGCCTGCGGTGCGCAGCCGCTCCAGCAGGTCGGGATGTGCTGCGGCCCGGTCGCCCCGGCAGAAGAAAGTGGCGCGGGCCTCCGCAGCGGCCAGCTGGTCCAGCACCCAGGGGGTGAGCTCCGGGTCGGGCCCGTCGTCGAAACTGAGGTGAAGCACCCGCTCCTTCGTCGGCATGCGCCACAGGGCCCCCGGCATCAGCATGCGCAGCGGCCAGGGAGGGCGTGCCTGCACCACGGCGGTCAGAAGCGGATCTTGCTGTTCTTGCGTCCCGCGCTTTCCAGCTCCATCAGCTTCTGTTCGTAGACCTGCTCGGCGGCATCGAGGCGCGGTTGCAGACGGTCGGCCAGTGCCTGCTGCTTGTGCATCACCTTGGCGGCCGTCACCAGGCGGTCCATCACGGCGTGGGTGATGGCCATCTCGTTGCTCACCTTCTCGGCGAAGCGCGGTTCCAGGGCGGTGTACCAGGCCAGGTTCTCCTCCATGATGGTGAAGAGGCGTTCGGCCAGGGCGTTGGCCTTCTCGGTGCCGCCGGCCTTGTAGAACGATTCGATCACCGGCAGCATGATGCGGTCGAAGGGCACGTTGCGCTCGGGCATCTTCTCCATCGTCAGGTCCAGCACCTTCAGGGCGTCCTCCTTGCGGCCCTCTTCGGTGAGCGCATCCGCCAGGCTGCTCAACTGCAGGCGCAGGTTGGTGGTCATCCGCAGGATGTTCTCGTCCAGGTAGATGTCCTCCTGGCTGTCCATGTTGCCCCACACGAACTTGTTCATCACGTTGTCGAACATCACATCGGTGCCCACGCGCCCGCTGAGGTTGGGGTTGTCGTTCTTGGTGAAGATGGGCACCAGGCGGTAGGTGAGGCCTTCGAGCTGGAAGTGGTTCTGCAGGTTGAGGTAGCTGTCCGGCCCGGTGGTGACGGCGAAGTAGATGGGGCGGTCCCAGTTGAAGTTGGCCAGCAGGTCCAGGACCATCAGCTGGTTCTTCAGCAGCACCTGCTTGCCGATCTGCCAGTCCACGTTGTCCACGATCAGCGCGGTGTCCCTCAGGGCCACGGTGCCGTTGTCCACCACCTTGGCGCTGTCCACCGGGATGCGGAACCGGTTGGTGGGGAAATAGGCGTCCTTGGTGCCCCGCTGGAACAGGGTCTGCATGTTGCGGTCGTTGGCCACGAAGTCCATGGCGGCCTTCACGTCCACGTACACGCCCTTCTGGTTCTGGCCCGGGATCACGGCCACGATGTCGCGGGTGCCCTGGCGGTACTTCTCGGGGGCCAGGCCGAAGGGTACCGGTGCGCTCTCGTAGGCCTGGCGCCGCATCTGGTCGATGTACCAGTCGGTGTTCAGCAGGCTCAGGTTCACGATGCGGATGTCGGTGCGGATGCCCTCCACCTCCTGGGCGTACCACAGGGGGAAGGTGTCGTTGTCGCCGTTGGTGAAGAGGATGGCGTTGGGGGCGCAGCTGTTCAGGTAGTCGCTGGCCAGGTCGCGCGCCGGGGTGCGGATCGAACGGTTGTGATCGTTCCACTCCTCGCCCAGCATGTGCAGGGGCACCAGCAGGCCCAGGGCGGAGGCCAGCAGGGCGGGAACCCGTTCGCCGCGTGTGGCCTTGCCCAGCACGTGGAAGAGCCCAAGCGCGGCGCCGCCGGACACCGCCAGGTAGAAGATGGAGTAGCTCACGGCGTTGTCGTCGCCGCTGAGGGTCTCCACCAGGAACTTGAGCAGGCCCAGGCCCAGGCCGCCGCCCACGGCGTACAGCAGGTCGCGCTGGCTGAGCGAGCGCGCCGCATCGAAGAGGGCGTACACGCCCAGGCCGATCCAGATGGCGAAGGCGTAGAAGCTGCCCACGTAGGCATAGTCGCGCTCACGCGGCTGCAGCGGCGTCTGGTTCAGGTAGATCACGATGGCGATGCCCGTGAAGAAGAACAGCAGCATCACCACCGTCCAGTCGCGCAGGTGACGGAAGAGCTGGTACACCAGGCCGATGACGCCCAGCAGCAGCGGCAGCAGGTACAGTTTGTTGTAGGCCTTGTTCCAGGTGAGGCTGCTGGGCAGGTCCTTCTGGGTGCCCAGGCGCTGCTCGTCGATCAGGTCGATGCCGGTGAGCCAGTTGCCGTCCACGATGTTGCCGTGGCCCTGCACGTCGTTCTGGCGGCCGGCGAAGTTCCACATGAAGTAGCGCCAGTACATCCAGTTGAGCTGGTAGTCCACGAAGAAGCGCATGTTCTCCCCGAAGGTGGGCTTGTTGATGATCGTCGGCTTGCCCTCGCGGTCGGTGGTGCGGATGGGCACGCCCTTGAAGCGGCTCCAGGTCTTGTACTCCTCCACGTGGCCGCGCTGGTTGCTGTACATGCGGGGGAAGAGCATGGTGAAGCGCGGGTCGTACACGGGTTCGGTGCCCTTGCGGGGGTCGGTGATCACGTAGGCGTGGTCGATCTCGTGGCCGGGATTGGCCTCCAGCCAATGCTGGGCGGTCCAGCGGTCGTAGAACTGCTTCACGGGGCGGCCGCCCTTGGTGGCCTGCCAGGTGGCGGTGTGGACCGGGGTGCCGTCCTCGCGCTCGTTGCTCAGCTCGCTGTCCCAGAACTGGCCGAGCAGCAGGGGGCGGTCGCCGTACTGTTCGCGGTTCAGGTAGCTCAGCAGGTTGAAGACGTTCTCCGGGTTGTTCTCGTCGATGGGCGGGTTGGCCGTGCTGCGGATCACGATCAGGGCGTAGGTGCTGTAGCCCACGATGATGACGGACACCCCGAGGATGATGGTGTTGACGATGTCGCGGCCCTGGCGCTGGCTCCACAGCAGGCCCCACACGATGAGGCCCACCAGCAGCAGGCCGTAGACCAGGTTGCCGGTGTTGAAGGGCAGGCCCATGTCGTTCACGAAGCGCAGCTCGAACCAGCCGGCCATGCTCACCAGGCCCGGGATGATCACCGCCTGGATGGCGCCCAGGATCAGCGCGCTGATCACCAGGGTCCACAGCACGCCCATCGGGGTCACCTTGTGCTTCTTGAAGTAGTACACGAAGGCGATGGCCGGTATGCACAGCAGGTTCAGCAGGTGCACGCCGATGCTCAGGCCCATCAGGTAGGCGATGAGGATGAGCCAGCGCTTGTTGTGGGGCTGGTCGGCCTCGCTCTCCCACTTCAGGATGGCCCAGAACACGATGGCCGTGAAGAAGCTGGAGAGGGCGTACACCTCGCCTTCCACGGCGCTGAACCAGAAGCTGTCGCTCCAGGTGTAGGCCAGGCTGCCCACCAGGCCGCTGCCGAGGATGGCGATGGTGCGGCCGGCGGTGAGGGCCTCGCCATCGCGGGTGGCCAGCTTGTGGGCCATGTGGGTGATGCTCCAGAACAGGAACAGGATGGTGAAGGCGCTGGCCAGGGCGCTCAGGACGTTGATGGCCACCGGCACCTGCTCGGGGCTGACGAAGGCGCTGAAGGCGCGGGCCAGGATCATGAACAGGGGGGCGCCCGGCGGGTGGCCCACCTCCAGCTTGTAGGCCGTGGCGATGAACTCCCCGCAATCCCAGAAGCTGCTGGTGGGCTCGATGGTGGCGATGTAGGTGATGGCGGCCACCAGGAACACGAGCCAGCCGGTGATGATGTTGAGGCGCTTGAAGTCCATGCGGGGAAAGGTCCGGGGGATGAGGCCTGCCTACCCGCCACGGGATCAGGGGGTTCCGGCAAGGCGAGGGCGAAAGTACCGAAAGGCGGCGGGAGGGGGGCGTGCGGGGTGGTGCGGCGGTGGACAGGGTGGGCGCCTGGGGCCCCCCCGAGGCCTCGGACCGTCCCCTTGCGCCGGGTTCGGCGTCAATGCCTACTTTTGCCGCGCTTTGGCGGAACCCCACCCCCGAAGCCCAGGTGCACCGATGGCCGATGGTGTAACTGGCAACACGTCTGATTTTGGTTCAGAAGAGTCCAGGTTCGAGCCCTGGTCGGCCAACTCGAGGTCCGGAGCCCCGCGATGAGCGGGGCTTCGTGTTCAATGGGCCGGACAGGGCGAGAAGTTCATCCCGCCGCCCGGTGGCGGGAAGCCCTGGTCGGCCAACTCGAGGTCCGGAGCCCCGCGATGAGCGGGGCTTCGTGGTTGAGGGGGGCAGATCAACGTGCGCACACCTCCAGGTCAGCATTCGGAGGGTCACTCCAGCACCAGCTTCGTGCCGGCCGACCACGTGTTCGGATCGGCCAGGTGGAGGTGATACAGCCGCACTCAGTACTCTTCGGAGGACTCTCGTGTGCAAGGCTGGAGTTGAGCGATCCCTAGAGGGGGCCTTACGGCTCCACGATCAATGTTCGGCTCCATGCGCGGTGGGTTCGATCGGTGAGGTGGATGAGGTAGGGCCCGGCGGGCAGGCCGGCGAGGTCCAGGACGGCCTCGGTGCCTTGGTGGGCGGAGCGGTGCACCTCACGGCCGGTCGCATCGAAAAGGCGCAGCTGCATCCTCCCCGCCGTTGCCCACCGCACCGTGGTGCTCGTGTGGGCCGGGTTGGGGTACACCTCCAGCTGCACCGGTTCCTCCACCTCCCGCACCCCCACATCCAAGCCGTACAACCGGCTCACGAAGCGCTGCTGCGGGTCGTTGGTGGTGCCGTCGTCGTAGCCGATGTATCGGCCATAGATATACCAGTTGCCGATGGGGTCTTGCACCATGCCGAAGGTGGAGTGCCAATTCACGTCGAGGAAATCGTCGTAGTAGTCACCACATCCTGTGCCTGCGAAGGGGGCGCTGAGCAGTTCACCATCGGCGTCCAACATCGCAATGCCGCGACGGGATTCACCATCCACCTCGAAGAAAGTCCCGTGGAGAACGATCCGGCCATCAGGCAACAGTGTATGCCACAGGCTAAGGAAGTTGCCGAAATTCTCGTCCGGCGCGTCAAGGTTGTTGTTGAACGTGGGATCCAATGCCCCATCTGGCATCAGGCGCACCATGCGAAGGGTATCCGGCAGCCCGGTGCGTTTCAAGTAGCCTGAGACGAGGATCCTTCCGTCGGGCAGGGTGGTGAAGGCATTGGCCTCGCCCCAGGTGAAGTCGGTGTGGAAGGTGGTGTCCAGTGCGCCATCGGGATGGACGTGCTCGATCTCGTAGATGGGTCCGTTGCCGCTGCGGTGCGTGGCGGTGGTGTCCAGGTAGCCTTGGTTGCTGAACCAGATTAACTGGAATGCACCCTGAAATCCACGAACGGTGTCCTCCAAGAAATGCTGGCCGCTGAACAAGATCCGCCCATCGGGATACACGTGGAAATCGCCCCCTTGGCCCGTTTGCATCACGTAAGGGCTGGCGTCGAGATCAATGAAGTCAGGGTCCAGCGTACCATCTGGCCAGGCCCGTACTACCGTGTTCACCCAGGCTTGGTATATCCGGCCATTCCATGCTACCAGTTTTCCACCCCTGAACGTGCCCAATGGGAATCCTGTATCCAATGTCCCATCCGAGAGTAACCTGGCGCCCAGCCGAGGTCCTGTGTCCCCGGGAAACTGCATCTGACCTGAGAGGTGAAGGGTACCATCTTCCCAGGGTAAAACGCTGTTCACGTTGCTCAAGATGATGGATGATCTGAACGTGGTATCGAGGTCAAAGACCTGCTGGGCAAGGCCCTGCGCGGCAGCCCAAGCTGCCGCGCAGAGCAATACGCCTTTGAATGCGATCGCGTTCATGGCTGAATGATCAAGCGTTCAACAGCCAGGGTGTTGCCATCCACGGTCAATTCCACGGAGTAAGCACCGGGTCGGGCCTGGCGAACATCCCAGATGAACTGACCGCGCCCGGCACTCAGCCTTACCTGCTGCACCTTGCGCCCGGTCACATCGGTGATCGTTAACCATGCTTCACCCACTATTCCATAGGCATAGTCCAAAGCCACCCACGCGTTGCTCGGATTGGGGTGCGCGCTGAGGGTGTTCACGCTCTCCTCTTCCACAGGGTCGTACGCGGCCTGTGGAGCACGTGGTCCCGGTTCACCACCGGTCAGCGGCGCTGCGCACCGCTCGTAGGCGAAGCAGAGCAGGTTCTGGGCCCAC
>JACTMO010000075.1 GCA_014584605.1 Bacteroidota bacterium
CACCGGCCACACCGAGGCAGTCGATGGCTTGGCCCACGCAATTGCAGTTGGCATCCCAGGTATCGTTGCCCGTGTTCGCGTTGTTGTCATCGCAGGCCGTGCCGGGCAGGGCGCTGCCGCCCGGGGTGCCTTCGCAGTCGATCAGCTGGCCCGCACAGGTGCAGTTGTTGTCCCAGGTGTCGTTGCCCGTGCTGGCGTTACCGTCATCGCAGGCCGTGCCAGGCAGGGCGCTGCCGCCCGGGGTGCCTTCGCAGTCGATCAGCTGACCCGCACAGTTGCAGCTGGCGTCCAGCTGGTCATTCGCCGTAGTGCTGAGGCCATCGTCACAGGGGGAACCGACCTGCCCGATCACGGTCGGACAGGAGTCACATCCGTCCGGAACACCATCTGTATCATCGTCGACCAGGTCGTTGTGCCCGGGGCAGATGTCCAGGCAGTCCGCCACGGAGTCTCCATCGCTGTCGTTATCCGTATTCCCGCAGCCGCACTGTCCCGGGGAATGTTTGAACGGATCGGTAGGGCAGAGGTCGCTGTCATTGGTGACGTAGGCAGTCGGCTGCGTGCATGACATGATCCCAGTGCCAGGCTCCCCATAGCCGTCGCCGTCGCTGTCGGCATACCAGGTGACCACGCTTTCCTCGGTCACGGTCACGAACGCGCTGTCGTTGGGGCACGGCGCATTGCCGGGGACGGAATAGGCATACACACCACTGTTGTGGGCCGTGGGATCGTAGGTCCCGTTCATGTTCCCTCCCGGCCCGTACCAGCTACCACCGCTTTCGGCGTTGGCTCCCAGCAAGGGGAACAGGCTCATCGGGGCTGCGTTCCCACAGATGGTCAGCGTGGCATCGTCGCCGGCATGGGCGGCTTCAATGATCTGCAGCATCACGCTCGTGCTCTGAGGGCACGGACCGGCCATCATGTAGGTGACGATGTGCGTGCCTGGGCTTGCGGCCTGCACATCGATCACGCCGGTGGACGGGTCGATCAGCGATCCGAGGGACATGGAACTGAACAACCCTCCTGCAGGGGTGAACGAAGACGGAGCGATGGTCACTTTCGAGGAGCACACGGAACCTGTGCCGTAGCTCAAGGTGGGTGCCGGCGCCTGCTGCACGGAGACGGTGAACGAGCACGAGAGACTGTCCGCACCACTGACCACCGTGTAGGTGATCGTGGTCGTTCCGATAGGGATCACACTGCCGCTTGCGGGCCCGGTCTGTGAGAGCACGGCCGAACAGATATCGGAATAGACCGGATCGCTCCAGGTGACCACGGCGCCGCATCGTCCCGGCAATGACAGTACGCTGATGTTCGACGGGCATGGCCCCAAGGTGGGCGGGGTGTCGTCCTGCACGCGCACCGTGAATGCGCAAGAGGCGGTGTTGCCAGCGGCATCCTCGGCGATGTAGCTGACCGTGGAATCTCCGACGGGCCAGTATCCGTCAGCCGAGTTGGAGGTCCAGGTGGTGGTGCCACAGTCGTCCAGGATGGCGAGGGGGGCGGGAAGGGACACCTGACCGAGGCAACCCGCACCGGCCGATACCACCATCGTGTCAGGGCACGTGATCAGCGGCGCCGTGGTGTCGATCACGACCACTTGATCGGAGTTGGACGCGATGTTGCCGGCGGCATCCTCGATCGTCATCGTCACGGTGAACGAACCGCTCACCAGGGTGCCTGGGGCGGGGTTCTGCGCTACGGTGAACGGGCTGCAATCGGAGAAGGAGAGGCTGTCCACCAGGTTGGGCATCACGGCCTGACAGCCATTCGTGGCAGGAAGCTCAACCGGATCGGACAGCGGGCAGAAGAACGAGACCGGGGTCGCATCCACCACGCTCACCACCAGGGTGCAGGTGCTCGTATGGCCGCTCAGGTCGGTGGCGGTATACTGGACCAGGGAGTCGCCCACGGGCCACTGGCCATCGGTGGCATCCACCACCCAGGTCACCGTGCCGCAACTGTCCAGCGCGATCTGCGGTGCGGGCAGCGACACCGGCCCGAGGCAGCTGGCGTCGGCGGGTACCACCAACGTGTCGGGGCATATGATCGTCGGGGCGATATTGTCCACCACCTGCACCGACCAGGAACAGATGCTTGTGTTGCCCGATCCGTCCGTCACCGTATCGGTGAACAGGTGGGTGCCGGGTCCCAGCAGCAGGGTCGTCCACGAGTCGGCCATGAAAGCCGAGGTGGCGAATACCAAAGGCGAGGTACTGATCACCATGGGGCCTCCGGGCAATACGGTGATCTGCGAACTGGTCTGCTCGGCCGCGTTGCAGTTGTCCGTGTAAGTGACTGCCGGTATGCTGTAGGGCACCAAGCACTCGTTGGCGGGTACATCGATCACGGTGATGGCGGGTGGACAGGTGGCCATGGGCGGGATCGTGTCGCCGATGAGCACCGTGTCGATGCTGCTGAAGGCCGGACCGCAGTTGCCGCCATCGATCACGGCACGGAAGAGCGTGGTGGCGGTGATCCCGCTCCAGGGCAGCATGGTCGAGGTGTTGGGGATCACCGCCCAGTTGGTTCCGCCATCCGTGCTCTGTTCCCAGCGTAAAACAGGGCCGGAATGGCCGCTCAGCATCAGGGCGCCGGTGGCAGAAGGGCAATAGGTGCCGCCTCCGCTGACGATGCCACCCACGGGCGCGGGGTCCACCGTTACAAGGCGGGTCGTGCTGTAGGTGCAGCCACCTTGTATCACGGTGTAGGTGATCGGATAGGTGCCCGGAAGTGCAGGGCTGAAGATGCCTGTGGCGGTCACGTAGGCACCGCCGCTCCACGAACCTCCAGCGACCGTGCCACCCAGATAGCGAACGGCATCGAGATGGAAGGCGACGTAGGTGGACGAGCTGTGCCGTTGGATCCTGACGTATCGCGCCGTGGCGGTCACGGTATGGCTCAGGGTGGTCCAGGTACCCGAACTGGTCTGGTAGTTGCTCCCCGTGGTCCAGGTCACACCGTCCAGTGAGGTCTGGACGACCATGCGCGCCATGGCCAGGTTGGTCTGGCTTCGCCAGGTCATGGTCAGGGCCTCCCCTGCGGCCAACGTGTCGCCCAGGTCCAGGATCAGGGAGGCCCCGGGCGATGCGAAGTAGGCCCCGGCACCATCGGGGGCGCCGGTCACCTGCGAGGGTCCGGTGACACCGGAAGCGGCCTGAACCGAATCGGCATAGGCGAGCAGATAGGCGTTGAGGTCCACAGACCCGGCGCCCGCACAGAAAGGACCGGGCTGCACGAAGCGGGCCGGGTTGTTGGCGGCATAGGCCCATCCGGGGTCCGTGAACCCTGCCACGTACAGGTTCTCACTGCTCCCGCCGGGGTAGGTCAGGGTGCCGAGCGTCAATCCCGCCCGGTATTTGCCCCCCGCCACCATGTTGCCTCGCGCGGCGGTGGCGATCGCCATCGCCATTTCCTCCTGGTCATCCACCTCGCGATCCATCCATACCGGGGTCCCGGAGACGCTGAACCGGGCGATCATCACATCGGGGTCATCGTCCCCGGTGATCACGGTGCCCTGGTCGGTGGTCACGGTGCTCTCCAGCGATCCGCCCACATACACCTGGCCATTGCGCCCAATGGCGATGTCGTAGCCGATCGCGCCGTGCGCTTCCGTGCTCGCTGCGGTACGTACCCAATTGGTGGTGCCGCTGGCCGGGTCAAGCGCGGCCAGGAAGAAATAGTCATGGGCCCCGGCCATGTTCCGGGTGATACCGCCGGGGAAGGTGGAGCCGTTGTGCGTATGACCGGTGACGTACACCGCGCCGCAGCCCACGGCCACGCCGTTGCACTCCGATCCCCCATCACCGGGGTTGTTGATGAGTTGGGACCAAAGGGCCGTACCGCCCACCGTGAGGGCCGACACGAACAGGGCGTTGTAATTCGTGGTGTTCACCGTGGTGCTGAAGGAGCCGTCCTGGTTCAACCAACTGAAGGCCGCACCATCGGTCTGCCCGGTGACGAGGATCTGCGTACCGTCCGTGGCGATCCGCTCACTCTGGATGTCGTCCGGGGAGATGCCCGTTTTCGACCACGCGAGCGTACCGCCCAGGCTGTAGGCGTTCAGGTAGGCGTACTGGCCGCCGTAGGTCAACCCGATGGCCGACGGGATCCCGGAAAGACCTGTGGCGTAGGTGAACGTTCCGTACGCGACCACCGTGCCGCCCGCGATGCAGACCCCGGTACCCTCATCGTCCTGCGTGCCGCCCATGATGCGCACCCATTGGAAGGTGCCGTTGGGGTCGTACAGCGCCACGAAGCCGTCGTGTCCACCGGCCACGTTGGAGGTCACAGCGGGCGCCCATCCGCTGATATGGCCGGTCACGGCCACCATACCGGAAGAACTCACGGCCACGCCGAACGCCGCATCATCCGCCGTGCTGCCGATGCTCTTGCTCCAGAGCACCGCACCGGTGCTGTCCAGTTTGGCAAGGAAAGCGTCGGGCGAACCGTTCATCGAGGCCGGAAGCCCGAACGGTGCTCCGAAGGCGGTGCTGCTCTGGTACACGCCTGCGACGTAGATGGCCCCGGTGAGGTGGTCCACGGCGATGTCGCGCACAAACTCACTGTTCCCATCGTCCACGGCGTGCGCCCAGGTCCAGGTGGGGCCTTGGGCCAGCGTCAGATGCCCCTGGCAGAAGGCCAGCAGGCCGATGATCAAGGGCGCGCGTCGCGCCCATCCTTCCAAGTGCCGGAGAGTGTCGGCCATGGTCGAGGCGTTTTACCTGGCACGGGGTGTCCAGACCCATGCATGGTTGGGCGCTTCAACGGAGGAAACGGTCACGGGTTACCGCGAACGGTCCGTCCCCGGCCTTTGCGGGCAGGCTCAGGAGGCGTGGAAGGCCGCTACGGCCTTAGGGCAGCTGGGCGTACCGTACCGCCGAGGGCACGGCCCCGCCCACGGCGAGCAGCACGGGGTCCCGGTCGTTGTTCGGTCCGGTGTACTTCACCGTCCCGTCCAGGGTGATGTCCGTGCGGAGATAGCCGGGAACACTTGCCGTGGGCACCGACCCCCCGATGGCCACCAGGATGAGGTCGCGGTCGTTGCCACCGCCGGCATACTTCACCTGCCCATTGCCGTTCCCATCCCCCGCCCACAACACCATCACCCCGGCGATGTTCCTTCGGGCATCGCTGCCGTAGGTGGGGGTGGAGGGCAGATCCAACCGCAGCACCGCCGGGACACCGGGCTGCAGGGTGACGGCGCTGCCCGTCATCACGGGCAGGTGGTTGCGGTGGCGCAAGGCGACATGGTATTCCCCCGTGGGTATGAAAAGGTGAACGGCGGAGCTTCCGTCCAGGTCCACGAGGTCGCCGTCGCGCTGCAACAGGCAGCTGCGGGTGGCCAGCACGGTGGTCGGGGAGGTGGACGAGCGAAGCTCAAGGAAGATCCAGTCCACGATGGCATCCGGCCCGGTCACCGAGAGCACGGCCGGTGCGATGGTCTCCCCACCTCCTGGGGCGTGGTGCGTGAAGCCCAATGCGGTGTACGGTTCGGTCGTGGGCACCAGCCCGGCGTTCCGCATGCCGTCGGCCATGATGTTGGGCAGCGGGCCGTAGGGTCCTCCCAGGAAGACTTTCACCAACAGTTCCACCGTGCTGCCGGCGCATTGGCAGGTGTTGTCCATCACATCGTTCGCCGTGTACGGGTCACCGTCGTCACAGCTGGCGCCGGGGTAGCTGCTGTTGTTGCTGTCGTCGCAGTCCGTGCCGTCGGCCACCGTGCCCGGCGGAGCGTCGCAGGCGAGCACAAGGCTCCCGGGATCACCGCGTCCGTCGCCATCCGCATCGGTGTACCATGGCGTGGTGGTGCAGGCGCGATGCACGTTCAGGGACCGGCCCGGGGTACCTTGTGCCAGGGTGAACCCTCCGGCGATCAACAACAGATCGTCCACCGGGTGAAGGCCCAGCACCGGCCCGGAACTGAGCATCGGGTCGAACGGCCCCAGCACTCCCGAGACCGGATGCAGGGCGGCCACGCCGCCGCGGGACTGCCCGTCCACCACGGTGAAGGGTCCACCAATGAACAGCTGGCTGCCGAGCTTGGCGAGCGCCGACACGGTAGTGTCCGCCGGGGCCGCATCGAAGAGGGTGTCCAGCACGCCTGTGGCGGCATGGGCACGGACCAGATGGACCGCCGGCGTACCGTTGAACGCGGTGAAGTGGCCCGCCACCAGCAGGGTGCTGTCGATGCGGAGGAGCGCATGGCAGGTGCCGGACACGTCCAGGTCGAACAGGGCGGGCAAGGCCGCACCGCTGCTCCTGTCCAGTGCGGCCACGCCCCGCCTGGTGCTGCCGCCGATCGTATTGAAAGCGCCCCCGGCATGCACCTCCTGGCCCTTAACGGTCAGCGCCAGTACCGGTCCGTCCGGTGCCGGGTCCCAGGCAGTGGCGGTATTGGAGGCGGGGTCCAGCACCGCCAGCCCGTTGCGCGGGGCACCGCCCGCCTGGGTAAAGGCGCCGGCCACGAAGAGGTCGCTGCCGTCGGCCAGAAGAAGGTCCACCGGTCCGTCGGCCGTCGGCTCCCAGGCATCCAGGGTTAGCGTGGTCGCATCGAAGGAAAGCAACCGCTGCCGCGGTGCGGTGAACGCCCCTCCGGCGAACCAGCGCCCGGAGTGAAAGGTGAGACTATGGACGGCCGCATTGAGCCCAAGCGCGGGTTGCGTTGCCTGCGCGGCCCCGGTGCCCAGGTCCAGCAAGGCCAGGTTGTTCACCGACCGACCGCCGCAACTGGTGAAGAGGCCACCGGAGAACAGGCCGCCGGGCGCTACGGCCAGGGTGCTCGGCGAGTACTGGTGCCGCACGTCCAGGGGGGCCAGCGTGTTGGTGACCGTGTTGTACACCGCGAGCCGCCACCGGGCCTGGCCGGCGGCGATCTTGAAGTTCCCACCCACGAACAAGCGGGTCCCATCATCGGAAAGGACCATGCAGGTCACCGCCCCGGAAGGTGGTGCCGGCTGCGCGGGCAGCAGGGCCCCTGTGTTGCGGTCCACGGTGGCCAGTCGTTCGGCGGGCTGCCCCTGCACGGCCGTGAACGATCCGCCCAGGTGGATACGGTCGGATGCGATGGACACCGCCACCACGCCCCCGGGCGGGGCGGTCACCTGCGGGTCCCACGGCAGCAGCACACCCGCAGTGGTCACGGCGGCACAGCCGTTCCTCGGCGTACCGTCCATGCTGGTGAAGAGGCCGGACACCACAAGGGTGTCCCCGGACACCCACAGGCCGTTGACCTGATCAGAGGCCTGGGGGGACCAGCTGAGCATGTTCCCTGCGGGCAGCGCGATCGCCATCAGCCCGGACCGTGTGTAAGGCACCCCGAGCACGGTGACGTTTCCGATGCTCCCTGCCACGTACAGCGTGTCTCCGATCAGACCAAGGCTCAAGTAGGAATTGCCCGGGGCATTGACGGCACCATCCCAGAACGCCGTAAGCGTTCCGGAGATCGCGTTCACCGCGGCCAGGCGCGAACGCGTGTTGCCGTTCACCTGGCCGAAGTAACCTGTCAGGTACACCGTATCCCCGTCGAGCAAGAGGTCGTGGACGGGCCCGTTGGTGACGGGGGCCCAGCTCCCCACGGTTCCATCGGCGAGGATGTGGGCGAGGTTGGACCGCACCTGGTCGCCCACCTTGGTGAACGAACCACCGATGTACCAACCGCCCGCCCCATCGCTCACCACGGCATGGACCGGCCCATTGATCCGCGGCCGGTCGGTCCGCACGGTCCCGGTGCCGAGGTCGATCTCCGCGCCGAAAGGGTTGTTGGGCCCCACGTAGGCGAAGGTGCCGCCCAGGGCCACGGTGCCCGAGGCGGTGTCCACGGCCACCGCACGCACCGTACCGTCGGTGATCCACCACGCCGGGCGTGGCTCGGTGAACTGCGCATGGGCTCCGAGGTGGAGCACGAGAACGGCGAGGAGGGTGAGCGGATCTCTCATGGCCGGGACCGTTGGGACGCTCAAGGTAGCGGATCCGATCGATCGGCAAGTGCGGACATCCCTACCTTGCCCGCCTTGCGACCCGCGCCATGCTCCGACCGATCAAGACCGCACTCCTCCTCCTGTCGCTGCCCATGCTGTCCGCAGCCCACGAAGGCATGTGGTTGCCCACCGTGCTGGGCAGCATCCAGGACCGCATGCAGGCCGAAGGGCTGAAGCTCACCGCCGAGGACATCTACAGCGTCAACAACGGCAGCCTGAAGGACGCCATCGTGCTCTTTGGCGGGGGCTGCACCGCCGAGGTGATCTCCGCGGAAGGCCTCATCCTCACCAACCACCATTGTGGCTTCGGGTCCATCCAGGAGCACAGCACGGTGGAGAAGGACCTGCTGAAGAACGGTTTTTGGGCGATGGACCGGTCGCAGGAGCTGCGCAACGCGGGCCTCACCGCCACCTTCATCATCCGCATGGAGGATGTGACCGAACGCATGTTGCAGGCGGTGCCGGCCGGGGCCGATGAGGCCGCCCGGCAGCAGGCGCTGTCCACGAGGGGCCAGGAGCTGGCACGCGAAGCCATGGCCGGAACCCATTTCCAGGCCGTGGTGCGGGCGTTCAACTATGGCCTGCAGCACATCCTCATCGTCAGCGAGGTCTTCCGCGATGTGCGTCTGGTGGGTGCCCCGCCCGGGGCCATCGGCAACTTCGGGGGCGATACGGACAACTGGATGTGGCCGCGACACACGGGCGACTTCAGCATCTTCCGGATCTATGCCGATGCCGACGGCCGCCCGGCCGACCCCGCGCCGACCAACGTGCCCTTCAAGCCCCGCCATGTGCTGCCCATCAGCATGAAGGGCGTCCGGGAAGGGGACTTCGCCATGATCTTCGGGTTCCCGGGCAGCACCCAACGGTACCTGCACAGCAACGCCGTGGCGTACATCACCACCGTGGGCGACCCGCTGCGCATCCGCATGCGCCGGGCGAGCCTTGCGGTGATCGATGAGGCCATGCTCGCCAGCGACCGCACACGCATCGCGTACGCCGACAAGCAGAAGGGCATCAGCAATGCGTACAAGAAGTGGATCGGCGAGCTGCGCGGCCTCGATGAGCTGCGCACCGTGGACCGGAAGCGGGAACTGGAGGCCGCCTACACGGCCCGCGCCAGGGCCGCAGGACGCCATGACCTTCTTGCCGTGCTCGATTCGCTGGAGCAGTGCTACGCCGGGTTCACCGCCCTGGCCCGGGCGCGCGACCTGCATATCGAGTTCTTCCTGGTGGGGGCGGAACTGTTCCGCTTCGCCCTGTCCTTTCAGCAGGTCGTCGATGACGGCGGGCGTGCAGCCTTGGAAAAGGAGGGCAAGCTCATGAAGGAGATGGAACGCCTGCGGGCACGGGCCACGGCGTTCCACAAGGACTTCGACCCGTCCGTGGACCAACGCGTGCTGCTGGCCCAGTACCCGATCTACCGCGAGCACCTCGACCCCGTGCTCGGTCCCGACCTCCGCGACCTGGACGCGCGGTTCAAGGACGCCCGCGCCTGGGCCGACCACGTGTACACCCGCTCCATCTTCGCCGACGCCGCAGCGTTGGACGCGGTCCTTGCCTCCGGCAACGGCAAGGCCCTTCGCCGGCTCGCCAAGGACCCGGCGTTGCAGTTCGCAAAGCGGCTTGCCGAGGCCTATGCGTCCAAGGTGAAACCCGCCTACGATGCCCTCGGCCAACGGATCCAGGTCCACATGCGCGGCTATGTGGGCGGCCTCATCGCCCTCTTTCCGGAGAAGGAGCACTGGCCCGATGCCAACAGCACCCTGCGCCTCAGCTACGGGAAGGTGGAAGGCAGCCGCCCCCGCGACGGCATGACCTACGAGCCCTTCACGGTGCTGGACGGCGTGATGGAGAAGTACCGGCCCGATGATGCGGAGTTCGACGTGCCGCTCCGCCTGCACCAGTTGTACACCGCGCGCGACTTCGGTCCGTACGCCAACGCCGACGGCAGCATGCCGGTGTGCTTCACCTCCAGCCTGCACACCACCGGGGGCAACAGCGGCAGCCCGGTCCTCAACGGCCGCGGCGAGCTCATCGGCATCAACTTCGATAGGAGCTGGGAGAGCACCATGAGCGATATCCAGTTCGACCCGGCCAAGTGCCGCAACATCAGCACCGACATCCGCTACGTGCTGTTCGTGATCGACAAGGTGTGCGGGGCGGGTCACCTGGTCCAGGAGATGCGGCTTGCCCGGGCGCAGGAGGCGCCGGGCTTCCTGATCGACCTGCCGATCCACCGCTGAGCCATGACCGGGCCGTGGACCGAGCGGGAGGGCGGGTTGGAGCGGAGCTTCCGCTTCGCCGATTTCAGCACGGCCTTCGGGTTCATGACCCGCGTGGCCCTCGAGGCCGAGCGGATGAGCCATCACCCCACCTGGACCAACACCTGGAACCGGGTGGATGTACGCCTGAGCACACACGATGCGGGGAACGTGGTGACCGACAAGGACCGGGCCCTGGCGGCGGTCATGGACCGTATCGCCGCCGCGATGGGCGCCCGTTGATCCGCACGCTGATCGGTCATCAACGTCGGAATGCCCGCGCATCCGCCAGACCCCCCAAAGAGAAGGGGCCGCCCCTTCCGGGACGGCCCCTGTGAGCGGAGGAAGGAACGGGCTCAGCCCACCTTCTGCACGTTGGCCTTGATGCGCAGCGTGGTCTGTTTGGGCTCCGTGTTGGCGGTCACCGTCACGGTCTTGTTCTGCTGATTCTCCTGCTTGCCGGGCTTGTACACCACCTCGATCTGACCGGTGGCGCCCGGAGCGATCGGCTCCTTGGGGTAGTTGGGCACGGTGCACCCGCAGCTGCCCTGTGCGTTCTCGATCAGCAGCGGTTCCTTGCCGGTGTTGGTGAAGGAGAACACATACTTGTTCTCCGAGTCCTGGTTGATGTTGCCGAAGTCGTGCTCGTAGTTGGCGAAGTTCACCGTGGTCTTGGGCCGGTTGTCGATCGCGGCCTGGGCCTGCTGGGCCATGGGGTCGAAGGCCTTGGCATCGGCCGTGGGACTGGTCAGGGTGTTCGGCTTGACGGCCTCGGCAACGCTGGTGGTGGTGGTCACCTCGCCGACCGGTGCAGTTCCGGTGCCGCGGGCGGCCATGAAGATCAGCGTGCCGGCGATCACGGCCAGCAGGGCGATCTTGATCGTCTCTTTCATCGCTCGAGAGGTTTGGTTGGTCTGTATGGGGCGGCGAAAATAGGGGAGCGGTGCCGGGAGGGAAAGCCCTTAACGATCCGTTAACAGGACCGGGCGGGGGCGGAGCGCCTTTCAAGGCCGACGCGCCAGCCCCATGCGCTCGTACGTATCGCCTTGCAGCGCTTCCAGCGCCTTGCGGTAGCTGCTGTCGATGGGATTGTCCGCGTTGACGGCCTGCCAATAGGCCGAGGTGTCCCACAGGTCGCGGGCCAGGAGCGCCTTCAAACGCAGGGCGATCAACGGTCGCGAACGGGCGAGCCCCTCGGTGTCGGGTTCCACCCCGTCGGCCTTGCCGGCCGCCACCAGCCCGTCCATCACCGCATCATCCACGGTATAACGCTGGATGAAGTCCTCCACCTTCGGGTACTGGCGCATCAGGTGGTCGCGTTCGCGGTCCACGTGGGCCAGGGCGAAGGTGTTCAAGGTGCCCTTGCGCACCAGCTTGCCGAAGTACTCCGAACTCAGGCTGGTATCGATCGGCACGAAGATGTCCGGCATGATCCCGCCACCGCCGTACACCACCCGTTTGTTCATGGTGAAGTACCGTGCCGTGTCGGTCACGGCGATGCTGTCCGCGTGCATCAGCTCGCCCTTGGCCAGCCGCTCGGCGCGCTCCTTGCGGTAGGCTTCCACACCTTCCTCGTAGGGCTTCTGGATGCATCGGCCGCTGGGCGTGTGATAGCGGCTCACGGTGAGCCGCACCGCCGAGCCGTCGGGGAGCATCACCGGGCGCTGCACGAGCCCCTTGCCGAAACTGCGCCGCCCCACCACCAGGCCGCGGTCCCAGTCCTGCACCGCGCCGCTCACGATCTCGCTGGCGCTCGCGCTGCCCTCGTCCACCAGCACCACCAGCCGCCCTTTCTCGAAACGCCCTTCCCCGGTGGCGAAGGTGTTCTCCCGCGGGGTGTTCCGGCCTTCGGTGTACACGATCAGTTTCCGGTCGGCCAGGAACTCGTCGGCCATCTCGATGGCCGACCGCAGGTAGCCGCCACCGTTGCCCTGCAGGTCCAGCACCAGGTCCTGCATGCCCTTTCCGGAAAGCGCGTCGAGCTTGTCGCGCAGTTCCTTGGTGGTGGTGGCGCTGAAACGGCTCACCTTGATGTAGCCGATGGTCGGGGTGGCCATGTACGAGGCCTCCACGCTGTAGATGGGGATCTTGTCCCTGGTGATGGTGAACTCCAGGGGAGCGGCCTCGCCGCGCCGCAGCACCGTGACGGTCACCTTGGTGCCCTTGCGGCCGCGGAGCCGTTTCATCACGTCGGCGTTCTTGAAGCCCACCCCGGCCACATTGTCGCCGTCGATCCCCGTGATCCGGTCGCCGGCGCGGATGCCCAGGCGCTCGCTCGGACCTCCCGCGATCGCGTCCACCACGTAGATGGTGTCCTTCACGATGTTGAACTGGATGCCCACCCCCTCGAAGTTGCCCTTCAGCGGTTCGTTCACCTCCTCCAGTTCCTCCTTGGGGATGTAGATCGAGTGCGGGTCGAGCTCCTCCAGCATGGCCACGATGGCGTCGTCCACCAGCTTGTCCTGCGCCACGCTGTCCACGTACATGCGGTCGATGTGGTAGAGCAGGGCCTCGAGCTTGCTGGCCGGGGATGGCTTGGCGGACTGACCCAGGGCGGGATGAGCGGCCATCAGTACGGCGGCCAGGGCGCCGATGGCGGTCCGGATCGGAAGGGAAGGGTGCATTGCCAATGGAACGCGGTTGATCGCTTCGGGGTTGCCTGCGGGCCTCAACGTTCACCGGTCTTGATGCCCAGGAAACGATAGCGGCTTCCCTGCAGGAGCTTGCCTTTGTGCCATTTCTCCACCCGGGCCAGGCGTCCATTCTCGTAGTACCGCCATTTGCCGTGGGGGACACCGTCCTTGTACTGCCCCACGATGCCCTTGTCGCGGAAGGCCCAAGCGCCCTCGCGAAGGCCCGAGCGGTACTGCCCTTTCAGCACGATGCGCCCCTGTTCATCGTACTCGGTCCAGTCGCCGTGCAGCGATCCCCAGCCGTACACCGCGAAGATCAGGGGGCGTCCATCGGGGAAGTAGGCGCGGTAAACGCCGCTGGGCTTGCCGCGTTTGTAGCTCAGGGTGCAGGCCGTGCGCGTGGTGTCGAAGGCGAAGCGGCTGGTGCGCACGAAGGCCACGGTGTCCCGCATCGGTCCGTGCACCAGCGGGAAGGCGTACACCGTGTCGCCCGAGGGGATGTACAGCGTGTCCGGCTGGGCCCGCGCGGTGGTGGCCAGGGCGAAGATCAAGAGGGCGGTGAGGGGGCGGTTCATCGATCAGGCCCCGGATGGGCCACCCGGAAGCGGACCGTGATGGACCGGCCCTCGGTGTCGGACAAAGTTAGTTGATGGGGGCCCGGGCCCAGGGGAAGTGCGCTGCGATGGATGGTGCGGGTGGTCGTCAGGTAGTGCCCGTCGGCATGCCAGTGGATCACGGCACCGGCCTCGCGGTGGGCGGCCTCGGCCACCACGCTGCCCCGCCTTCCGTCCAGCTCGCGGGCCAGCACCACCACCGACCCCGGCTCGGGGTACACCAGCTCCAGAAGGTCCTCCACGTCATCGCCGGTGGTGCCGGGCAACGGTGGGGGCAGGCGCAGGTACAGCGGGTCGGTGGGGGCGTAGTAGGCTTCCATGGCCGGCGGCAGCACGAACCATGGCCGGGGTGTGCCTCCGGCGTGGACCGGTGCCCGGTACCTGCCGTCGGCCGTGCAGCTGATCAGGCGGTGGTACGGGCAGGGAGGGGTGGTCAGCCCGGACCGCGGGATGGGCACGGTGTCCACCTCGGGGCAGGTCGCCTGCGCGCGGTGCCCGCTCCGGCGGCACAGGGGCCAGCGGACCAGCAGGTCGTGCGGCGGCTCCGGCACGGGGCCCGCATCCACCAGGCCGAAAAGCTCGAAGAGGACCGGCGCGGCCACCCGGCCGCCGGTGAGCCCTGGCCGTCCCTCCCCGTCGGCATTGCCGCACCACACGCCGATGGCATGCCGCCCGTTGACGCCCACGGCCCAGGCATCGCGGTGGCCGTAGCTCGTGCCGGTCTTCCAGGCGATGCGGCGCGTCCCGGCGAAACGTTGCCAGCCGGCCTCCTCCGGGGGGCGGGCCACGTGGGTGAGCGCCTCCAGGGCGAAGTGGGCGCCCGAGGCCGTGAGCGGGGTGGCGGTGGCGGGGGAGCTGGCCCCCCACAGCACCGAAGGAGCGTGCACCATGCGGGCAGGGTCCACCGCCGACCGGCCGTGCGCATCCCGCACGCGCACCAGGCTGGCGTAGGCACCGGTGATCTCCAGCAGGGTCGTTTCACCACCGCCCAGGATCAGGCTCAGTCCGTAATGTTCGGCCGAACGGTCGAGCCCGGCGATGCCCATGGCCCGGAACAGCGCCAGGGACCGGTCGATGCCGTGCTGGCGCAGGGCCCGGACGGCCGGCACGTTCAGGGAACGGGCCAGGGCCGCCGACGCGGGTATGGCGCCCAGGAAACGCCCGTCGTAGTTGCCCGGGGCGAAGCCGTCATAGTGTACCGGCAGATCGGCCACCAGCATGTCCGGCAGCAGTTCCCCGGCATCGAGCTGTGCGGCGTACAGGAAGGGCTTCAGCAGGCTGCCCGTGCTGCGGCGGGCGCGCAGCAGGTCCACCTGGCCGCCGTCCTGAGGGCCTGCGCCGGGCGCATTGCCCACGTAGGCCAGCACTTCGCCGGTGGCGATGTCCATGATGACGGCAGCGGCGTTCATGATGCGCCCGGCCCGCAGGCCTTCCGCATGGCGGGCCACCACGGCGGTGGCCCGGTCCTGCAGGGAGGCTTGCAGGGTGGTCCGCAGGCTGCCCTGGTGGTCGCGGCCCAGGGTCGCCAGCAGGTGCGGGGCCCGGTCGGGCAGCCTCAGGGGCGTCTCCGGCAGAGGCTCTTCGCGGGCGAGCGACCATTCCAGGGCCGTGAGGCTTCCGTCGTCCCGCAGCCGGTCCAACAGGCGGTTCCGCTTGGTGGCCAGTTCCTTGCGCCGACGTCCCGGGTGCACGAGGGCCGGGGCGTTGGGCAGTACGGCCAGGGTGGCGGCCTCGGCCCAGCTGAGCTGCTGCGGGCCGTGACCGAAGTAGCGCCAGCAGGCCGCTTCCAGGCCCACCACATTGCCGCCGAACGGGGCATTGGCCGCATACAGGCCCAGCAGTTCATCCTTGCTGTAACGCAGTTCGAGACCAACGGCGAGGGCGATGTCCAGGAGCTTGTTGCCCACCGTGCGCGGGCCGCCACGGGCCATGCGGGCCACCTGCATGGTGAGGGTGCTGCCCCCGCTCACCACCCGTCCGGCCCGGAGGTTCAGCCACAGCGCCCGCACCAGGGCCACCGGGTTGATCCCTGGGTGCCAGCGGAAGTGGCGGTCCTCATAGCGCACCAGGCATGCCTCGAAACGCGGGTCCGGCGTTGCCACCCCCGGGTCGAGGCGCCATTGCCCATCGGCCGCCGCACGGGCGCCCAGCAATCCGCCCTCCCGGTCCAGCAACGCCACCGATCGTGGTGCGGTGAACAGCGGCCTTCCGGCCCAGGCCCAGCAGGCCACCAGCACCACGGCCGGTACGGCCAGCATGCGGAGCACCCGGGACCAGGGAGCCCTGGACAACCGCTGGGGTCTGGGCGCCGTCATCGTTCACGGAGCGTGATGGGTCGCGAAGATCCGTCGATGTTCCGAGGGAACCTTATCTTCGACCGCCTTAACGAACTGCAATGCACCGTAAACTGCTGGCCCTGGCCGCCCTGGCAACGCTTTCCTGGCAGGAGGCGAAAGCCACCCACGTATCCGGAGGGGAGATCATCTACGAATGCCTGGGCAACGGGGAGTACCAATTCACCCTGATCGTCTATCGCGATTGCTTCGGCACCACCTTGGGCACTTCCTACGACCTGACCCTGGAGAGCCCCTGCGGGAACCAGACCGTCACCGTGACCCAGGAAAGCTTCACGGAGGTCAGCCAGCTGTGCCCGGATGAGTTGCCCAACAGCACCTGCAATGGTGGCAGCCTCCCCGGCCTTGAGCAGTACATCTTCACCGGTACGGCCACGGTGCCGCCCTGTGACTTCTGGACGGTGTCCTGGTCGCTCTGCTGTCGGAACGACGCCATCGTGAACCTGCAGCAACCCGGCAACGTGGAGGGGTACATCGAGACCACCTTCAACAACGCGGATTATCCCTGCGAGGATTCCCCGGTGTTCACCAGTGCGCCCATCCCGTACGTGTGCCTCAACCAGCCGGTGATCTATAGCTATGGCGTTTACGATCCCAACGGCGACAGCCTTAGCTATGCGCTAAGCCCGGCGTTGGACTTGGGGGGGGTGCCCATCGGCTATGTGTTCCCCTATTCGGCCAACGAGCCCATCACCGGTCTCACCCTTGACCCCCTCACCGGCCTTCTCACCTTCACCCCCAACGCCGTGGGCAACTTCGTGGTGGTGGTGGTGGTCACCCAGTACGACGAGGACGGCAACGTCATCGGTACGGTGATGCGCGACATGCAGTTCGTGGTGATCCCCTGCACCAACCAGGCCCCGGACCCCAACTATTGCATCACCAACTTCTCGGGCACGGCCGTGCAGATCAGCTGTACGGAGATCGAACTGTGTGAATCGGACAACTTCTGCTTCGATGTGGTGATCAGCGACCCCGACCTGATCGACACGCTCGTGGTGGAGAGCAACGTGCAACAGAACCTGCCGGGCTCCACCATCTCGTGGACGGGCACCAACCCGGTGACCGTGTCGGTCTGCTGGACCGCCCAACCGGGCAACAACGGTTTCTATCCGTTCACCATCACCGTGGAGGACCAGAACTGCCCGATCAGTGCCTTCCAGACCTATGTCTTCAACACGAACGTGTTGCAGCGCACCTCGGCCGGTCCGGACCAGACCATCTGCGGCCCCCAGGTGGCCGAGATCGAGGCGGAGGGCGGTGCCAACTTCGTGTGGTCCATCCTGCCGGGCGGCGACCCCATCACGCCGCAGAACTTCATCTGCCTGGACCCGCCGTTCTGCTCCGAGGTGATCGCCGACCCCAACAGCAGCACCACCTATGTGGTCGTCAGCGACCTGGCGGGCTCGTGCATCAACTCGGACACGGTCACGGTGTTCGTGGTGAGCGACTTCAGCTTCAACATCACCCAGAGCGACGACACGCTGTGCCTGGGTGAGACCGCCCAGATCAACGTGGTGACCAACCCGAACATCCCGGGTTACACCTACGAGTGGACGCCGTCGCTGGGTCTCTCGGCGGACGACATCGCCAACCCGATCGCCGGCTACAGCCAGCCAGGCACCTACGAGTATTCCGTGGAGGTGACCAGCCCCGACGGCTGCACCAAGCGCGACTCAAGCCTCACCCTGGTGGTGCTGCCGGGTTTCGTGCCGGACTTCACCGTCACGGTGGCCGATGAGTCCTTCTGCGAAGGGCAGGGCACCACCTTCACCGTGGAGATCGACAACTCGCCGCCCACCTATTGCGGCCAGAACTTCGGGGGATGCACCTCGGGTATCGTGGCCGACTTTGAGCTGGGCACCGGCACCGTGCAGGGCACCACCACCTCCTGGCCCGCACCGTTCGGCAACTGGTACAACAGCGCCAAGCACCAGGTGCTCATCCGCGCCAGCGAGCTGGTCGCCCTGGGCTTCACGGGAGGGACCATCAACGAGCTTGCGCTGAACGTGGCCGCCGTGAACGGCCTCTCCACCTATCCCGCCTGGCAGATCCACATGGGCTGCACCACCCTGGATTCCCTGAACATCGACCAGGGCTTCGTCACCGGCCTCTTCCCGGTGTACGGCCCCACCGATGTGCCCATCACCGTGGGCTGGAACACCTTCGTGCTGAACCCCGGTTTCAACTGGGATGGTGTTTCCAACATCATCGTGGAGTTCTGCTTCAGCAACTATCCGAACGGCTTCAGCCAGAACTCGCCCACCCTGGCCACCAATACCGGTTACACCTCGGTATTGTACCACTACACCGATGGGGCCAACCTGTGCGACACCATCCCGCCGGCCTTCTTCAACCAAGGCGAGAGCGACCAGCGCCCCAACATGCGGTTCCGCGTATGTGCAGGGGTCAACGAGGACCTGCTCAGCTATTCCTGGACACCCACCGTGGGCCTCTCCGACCCGAACGGCGCTGTCACCGATGTGGTGCCGGTGACCTCCCCGGCCACCTACACGGTGACCGTGGGCGACCCCGGCCTGGGCTGCTTCGGCACGGCCTCGGTGACCACCACCTGGGACCCGCCGGCCGACGTGAGCTTCGTGCCCATGCCCAACGAGGGCGTAGCACCGCTCGACGTCTTCTTCGACAATACCTCTTCGGGTAACGTGGTGTCCTTCACCTGGAACTTCGGCGACACCACCGGCACCTCCACCGAGTTCGAGCCTTCGTACGTCTTCAACGAGCCGGGCGTGTACATCATCACGCTCAACGGTGTGAGCGACCAGGGCTGCACCGGTTTCTACCAGGACACGGTGATCGTGCTGCCCGATCCCATCGTCGTCATCCCCAACGTGTTCAGCCCCAACGGCGATGGCAACAACGATGCCTTCGAGTACGCCGACCTGCGCGGTTGGAAGAGCGTGGAGATGACCATCTATGACCGCTGGGGTACCAAGGTGTACGCCGCCCCGCAGACCACGAACAACAAGGTGATCTGGAAGCCCGGCTCCAACATCTCCGAGGGTACTTATTACTTCGTGTTCGTCGGGGTGGGCAACGACGGTTCCGAGGTGAAGGAGCAAGGCCATGTGACCTTGCTGCGATGAGCGATGCGATGCATAGGCAGGGGGCCCGGCGAGGGCCCCTTGTTCTTTCCACCCTCAGCCTTCTTCGTTCCTAATTTGTGGCCTGATGCGACGCTCTTTCGCTCACGCATGGGTGTGCTTCGGGCCGGGGCTGGTGATGGCCTGCGGGGTACAGGGGGCGATGGCCCAGGGCGATCGTGGGGCGGAACACCTGCCCGTCATCCGCGCCGTCCCCTTCGTCGCGGCGGAGGCACAGGCCCTGGATGATGCGGGGCAGGCCCTCGGATCGCCGCCGGCTTACGGAACGGTTCTGCCCGTCGAAGTTGCATCGGCCCACCGGAGGCTGCAGGAGGCCCGCGTGTGCTCGGAGGGTGCGCTGGCCGTGGAGCCCTTTCTGGTGGATGTGCAGCTCGGCGCCGAGGAGCGGCTCCTGTTGCGCGACATGAGCAGCGGATCGGTGGTCTTCCGCCTTTCCGCCGACGAATTGCCGCCCAATGGGCGGGTGGCCCTGCCCCGGGTACCCGGGTCCTGCTGCCTCATCGAGGTCTGCGGGCCGCCCGATGGGACGGCCAGGGGATCGTTCACCGTGGCGGAAGTGGGCCACACGTTCCGCGACGAGGTCGCGTGGAAGGCCGATGCCTGCGAGGTGGACGTGAACTGTCCGGAAGGTCAAGCCTGGGCCGATCCGCGCGATGCCGTGGTGCGGGTGGGCGTGAGGGCCAACGGGGTACTGCTCTGGTGCACGGGCACCCTGATGAACAACACCGCCCAGGACTGCCGCCCGTACATCCTCACGGCCCTGCATTGCGGCATCAATTCCTCGGCCACGGACCTGCTGGATTACAAGTTCTACTTCGGCTACCAACGCACGGGATGCGACAGCGGACCGGCTGACCTCACCCAAGTACTGACCGGATGCCACCGGCGGGCCGACAGCAACGACGGCGGACTGAACGGATCGGACTTTCTGCTCCTGGAGACCTACGCCACCGTGCCGACCAGCTTCGAACCGTACTGGGCGGGCTGGGATGCCTCCGGCGCACCGAGCACCAGCGGGATCACCATTCACCATCCGGCGGGAAGCGAGAAGAAGGTGAGCACTTATGCGATGAACCTGCTCACCTCGCAATGGGTCGCCGGTGGGCCATACAGCCATTGGTATGTGAAATGGACGGCCACGGCGAACGGGCATGGCGTCACCGAGCCGGGCTCATCCGGTGCACCGTTGATCGATGCCAGCGGAAGGGTCATCGGCACCTTGAGCGGGGGCACCAGCTGCTGTGTGGAGGATGGATGCAACCTGCCAGGCTCGGGGCCCAACGCGCCGGATTACTTCGGGAAGATGAGCTTCCACTGGACACAGAACCCCAACACGGCGGCACAGAAGCTGAAGGCCTGGCTGGATCCGCTGGACCTGGGCGTCACGGTGCTGGACGGGGCCCGCTCCCCCTGTGCCAGCGGGGTGGTGGAGCACGGGAGCCCCGAGCCACGGGCCTATCCCATTCCGGCGCACGAACGCCTGGTGGTGGAGTGGGGACCGGAGGAGGCGGACGCAGCGCTGGTCGCCCTGGATGGGCGCACCCTGTTGCGGGTCCGTGCCCGTGCGCGCACGGTGCTGGAGCTGGCCGGACTGCCGGCGGGGAGCTACGTGCTCACCCTCACACAGGACCACGGGGAACGATGGGCACGCCCGGTGATCCTGCTCGGCACGCCATGAGAAAAGGCGCCCGGAGGCGCCCTTCCATGTTCGCTTCGAAGGCGGTCGTTATACCATTTCGCATTAAGGCGTAGGCTAAAGGTGCGAAGGGTTTTTTTCGCTGGACGATACGACGTGGTCGTTGCAACGCCGAAGGCGTAGACCGCAGGGAGTGAAACTACCGAGGGCCGGTGCTACGGAACGATCACGACCGATCACGACGGAGAAGTCAAGTGGAAAAAGACCGCGCAGATCGGCCTACTCCTTAGTGCGAAGTGGTATTACTTGAGGAGCTTCACCTTGCGACCCGCCTTGCCGTACTTGGCCTCCAGTTCGGCCCGCGACCGCTCGGCGTCGCTCATGTTGGCCAGGCGCACCACCTGCCAGCGGTCCGCAGGCACCGTGGCCGGCAGTTGGCCGAAGCGTTGCAGCACGGCGGCATTGGACAGATCGGCTTCCACGATGAGCGGCTGGGAGAGGATGACCTGACCGCCCCGTTCCTCGCCCACGAGGTAGGCGGCGGTGGTGGGCTGCTGCGCCCGGGCGGCGATGCTGAGCACGGCGCAGGCAGCGCCGAGGACGATGGAACGAAGGTTCATGGCCTGGGTTTGTTCCTGCAATGTTAAGCAACAGATGGCAGGCTCAGCGGGCCGCCCGGGGCTCGGCGCCGGGGGCGACCACCTCCACGGTGCCTCCCTTGGCACGCGCATGGATGCGGGCGTCGTACATGGCCTCCACCTGGGCGCCTGGCGCATGATAACGGCCGGCATAGGCCGCAGTGACGCGCAGATGGAACACGGCGCGCTGCCCCCGGGCCAGGTCGAAGTAGGTCAGTACACGGTCGTCCCGGATGTCCTGATGGGTGAAGGGGCTGTCGGTGTGGATGTGCTCAAACCCTTCCATGCGCGCGTTCCGCACCTCCCAGCCCGACGGGAAGATCTGCGTCAGGGCCAGATCGGGATACACGGCCTCGGTACCCGTATGGCTCACTTCCACCTTCACCAGCATGTCGGTGCCCTGGGTGAGCAGCGCGGGGTCCAGCGGAGTGCCGTCGAGCCGGGTGAACACCGTACGCACCGATAGTCCATTGGACGAGGCTGTCTCCACGCCCTGGGCCGGTGTTCCGGTGCGGGTGATGCGGACGAAGGCCATGCCCCCGCCGCTGTTCCGCACCTGCACGGTGTGCGGGCTGTCCGGGGCATCCAGGACCGTTCGCCATACGGAGCGCTCGCTCTTCACCGCCTGGGGCTTGCCATCGATCTCGAGCGTGATGTCGATCCCAGTGGACCGGCCGCTGGCCGCCGTGTAGCGCGACACCGCCAGCAGGGCGAAGGCCGTGGACTGGGTGCTGAGCCATTGGTCGCTGCCGAGGCGCCCGGCGATGCGTTGCACCACGGGCCCGGCCTCCGGTAGGCGGCCGGTGCGCAACAGGCACAGGGCGATGAGGGCCTCGTCCCGGAGGGCGCTGCCGTAGGTGCCGCCCAGCTCGGTATGATCGGCGATGGCCGTTGGTGTGCCGTCGATCAGTGCGGAGGCCGCATCGGTGCGCCCGAGCTCGGCATAGGCGGCGGCCAGGGTCCAGCGGGCCATGGGCTCGAGGTCGGGAAGTACGCGCAGGCGGTTCATCGCGGCGGGTTCAGGTGCGCCGGCCGTCGCCAGCGCCAGCAGGCGGTACGCCTGCACGAAGGCCGACCGCGCATCGACCCTTGGCGACCATGCCCGTGCCGCCCTGCGCTCCGCATCGGTCCACGCCCTGCGCAAGGCGGCGGGCACCGCATGGCCTGCGCGCGCGGCCTCCACCAGGAAGTGGCCGGCGTAGATGCCGCCCCAGTCGTCCGTGGTGGTGCCGCCCGGCCAGGGGGCGAAGCGGCCATCGCCGCGCTGGAAGGCGCTCATCTTGCCGATGGCGGCCTTCACATCGGCCTTGGACCGCTCCAACGCCGATGCAGGCAGGTCCATCAACCCGGCGAGGAAGAGCTGCGGGAAGGCCTTGGAAACGGTCTGCTCGAGGCATCCGTGCGGATAACCGAGCAGTTCTTGGAGGCGCCGCTCCAGGCCGAGCGGCGGCAGGCCGGAGACCTCGACCACCGCCTGGTTGGTGCCCCGGACCCCGGCGGGAGCCACCTGCAGGGCCACCTGCCCACCCGCCGGCACAGCCGCGTCCTCGGTCCGGGTGATGGGCAGCATGGGAGAGCGCACACCGATGTCGATGGTGGTGGAGGCGCGTTCCCGCCCGGACCGTGCGGTGACCTTCACCTGGGCGGCGCCGATGCGGTCCTGCGCACGAAGGCCGAAGCGGAGCACCTGCTCACCGGTGGTCCCGAACCGGACCGAGCGCTCCAGGACGCCATCGCCCATCACGGCACCGCTGACCTCCACGTTCACCACGACGTCGCGTGTGGCTTTGTCCATGGCGAACACGGTCACCGGCAGGTCCACGGTCTCCCCGGGCCCCAGGACCCGCGGCAGGGTGGCCAGCACCATCAGCGGCTGCCGCACCGGAACGGCGCGTTCGGCGTTCCCATACGCCCCGTCAGGATGGCTGGCCACCACCATCACCCGCACGCTGCCCACGTAGTTGTTGATGGTGAAGCGATGCTGACCGCGTTGTCCGGCCCCGAGGGCCAACGGGCCGACGTGCAGCACCACCGGCTTGAACCGACCGAGGCGACCGGGGTCCACCGGCCCACCGCCATCGCTGCCTCCCACGGCGAGCACCCGGGCGGCTTCCACGCCGAAGGCGCCGATCACCTGGTCGTAGAGGTCGAAGCTGTGCACACCGAGCGCCTCCCGGGCGTACATGCTGGACCACGGGTCGGGCGTGCGGAAGCGGGTGAGGGCCAGCAGGCCTTCATCCACCGCATACAGCATGTAGTTCATGGCGCGGCCGCCCTTCTCGGTGACCGTGATGCCGAACTCGCGCCCGGGCTTGATCTCCATCGGGGCCTCGATCACGGGCTCCAGTCTGGTGGAGGGGTCCTCCACACCGATGGGGACCGCACCGCGCAGCCGGATGGGCATGTCGTTCGCCACTTCCGCGTGCGGTTGCAGCAGGGTGACGTGGGCATGGATGTTCGGCATCATGGCGGCGGTGGCCTTGAAGCGATGTACGGTGGTGCCGTCCTGCAGCGGGATGCGCACGATCTCCAGCACGCGGTGACCGTTCTCCAGGCTGACGATGGCGCTGCCCAGCCGCGTGGACGGGATGCTGAGCTGCACATCGTCGCCGGGTGCGTAGGTGCTGCGGTCGGTGCGCAGGTCCAGCCGGGTGGCGGAGGCGTCCTTGCCGTGTTCCGCCTGGTCCGCGCCGGCCACGGCACTGAAGTGTACGGAGGCCACGGCCACATGGCCGCTGGCGGGATCCTCCACCCGCACCAGGTGACGTCCCTGCACGCCGGGGTCCACGCGGATGTTGGCGACCGCACGCCCCTGGGCATCGGTGCGCAGCAATTGGGACGAGACCTCGCTCAGCCCCTCGCCGGTCCGGCCGCTGGTGGGTCCGTCCATGGAGCCGTGCCACCAGCGTTCCTCATCCACCCGGAGCAGTTGCACCTGGAGGGCCTGGTCGGCCACGGGGCGCCCTCTGCCGTCCACATCCACCAGTTCAAAGCGGTAGGCACGCCCCGCGACGAAGGTGTCCCAGGCCCCATCGGGCGCGGGCGGCCGCACACCGCAATAGGTGCGGTAGGGGTGGAGCACGATCTCCTGCCGGTCCATGCTGGCATCCCCGCCGGGGTCGCTCACGCGGCTGATCACGGTGAGGTGCATGGCCGCAGGCGCACCCGGGGCCGGCTTCAGGTCGAAGGGGAAGAGCGCCAGCCCCTTCGCATCGGTGCGACCCTCGAACACCACGACCTCGCCTTCGGTGAGCTGGTGGCCGAGGTCGTCGAACACGAAGCCGTCATAACCCTTGGGCCGGAATTCCGCACTGGCCATGCCCACGGAAACCGTCGTGGGGGCGTTGACGGCAGGAGCGCCATGAAGCCAGGCGGCCTCCAGCCGGGTGGTCCTGGGCAGCTGGTCGGCGGTGAGCGGGCCTTCCCCCAGGTCCAGCGCCACGCGCATCCGGTCGGGTTTCACGGTCTCGATGCGCAGGCTGCGGTGGAAAGTGGCATCGCCCACGGTCACCCGGCCGAGCCAGGTCCCGGTGGGGGCGTCCGGCGACGTGCTGCACGGGAATGGATACTGATCGCCCGTGGCCTGTCTGCGCACGCTGCGGTACGTCACCCGCCCGTGCGGGTCCAGGAGCTCGAAGACCACGGGATGGTCCGCAGGCAGCCGTGCCTCCCGGTCGTGCAGGATGAAGGCCAGGTGGAGGCTGTCGCCGGGACGCCAGACGCCGCGCTCGCCGAAGAGGAAGCCTTTCAGGCCCTGCGGCCGGGCT
Organism: Bacteroidota bacterium; assembly: GCA_014584605.1. Classification (GTDB taxonomy): domain Bacteria; phylum Bacteroidota; class Bacteroidia; order Flavobacteriales_F; family PHOS-HE28; genus PHOS-HE28. The sequence goes on from JACTMO010000075.1 coordinate 25,011, forward strand.
TCGCCACCAACGTCGAAGGCGCTCAGGTCCAACGCGGCCCCGTCGTCCACGCGCAGGTAGCCGCGTTGCTCTCCGGTCCGGGCCACCACCAGGAAGGGGGTGTGCACCGGGGCCTCCAGGATGGCGATGCCCTGTCCATCGGTGGTCAAATGGCCCAGGTCGCGGAGCTGGGGATCGAGCACATCGACCTCGGCTCCGGCGATGGCCTTCGCCGTGCGCAGGTCGCTCACCACCACGTGCAGTCGTCCGTCCGCATCGCGTTTGGCCAGCAGCCCCAGGTCGCTCGAAAGCACGTTGCGCGCCACTTTGCGACGTCGGCCATAGTAGCTGGACGAACAGGGGTTGTCGCGCTGCTCGTGGTCGTAGTCCTCGGCATACCACGGGTCCTCGTCGTAGTAGTAATAACCGACCCGGTCGAACTCGCCGTCGTTGAGCGGAGGCGTTCCGGTGCGCCCGTTCATCCATTGTTCGGGGCTGGCGGCGCGTGGTTCTCCACAGGGGAACACGGACTGGTCCTGTCGGAAGCCAAGCTCCACGCGATAGATGGCGCCCGGTTCAGCGGTGATCAGGCGTTCGAGGTCAAGGAAATAGCGGTTCCAGGCACCCGGGTCGGGGGCGTCGAGGGCCGCCAGGGGCACATCCTGTTCGGCCACCAGGCGCCCCACACGCGCCAGTTCCTCGCCACCGGCGAGGTCGTTCACCTGCAGGAATTGGGGGATGTTGTCGGCATGCACACGGATGATGCGAACGGTCACCGCACGCAGGTTCACGGCCTCGAAGGGCAGCTTGCGTCCACCGGTGGTGGGCAGCACCACGCCATCACCCGTGAAGCGGACCGCTGGGCCGGGCTCGGGCATGCGGACCTGTACCGTGGTGTCCCGGTCCAAGGTGGCGCCCGCCGCGCTGCGCAACCCGGCGACCGCGAAGACATCCACGGTCCCGTGAACGGGACCGGCCGGATGGATCACCAGGCTGTTGCCGGCCACGGCGACCCGTGCCGGGGCTTCCGCGGCGATGCCGGCCAGCCCGGCCATCTCCTGTGCGGGATCCGGCGGTTCGGAGAAGAGCAGACGCACCTGCTGTTCGCCGTCCTGCACCGCACGGGCATGGAGCAACTGCAGTCGACCGGCCGGCGGCAAGGCGAGCTCGGTGCGCCCCTTGTCGTCGCTGCCGATGGCCTCGCCGTCCCAGGTCAGTTGAAGGGCACTGCCCTGAGGGCCGCGCCGCACGCTGTCGGCCGTGAGCTCGTGGTGCAGGCGGTCGGCGGCGCTGGTGATGCGCAAGGGCACCGTGCGTCCGTCCTGCACGGCGCTGAAACACTGCGCCAGCCGGTCGGCGTGGGCTTGGTCGGCGGTGGTGATCTGCCAGGTGATGCTGTTGATGCTTCCGCCCTCGGCTTCCAGCGGGGCCAGGTCCACCAGGTCCACCGCAAGGTGCTGCTCGTAGGTGTGAAAGCCGAAGCGGAAGCTGGACAGGGGTTCGGGCACGGCGGCGATGGCCCCCAGGTGGAAGGTGACCACGTGGTCCGTGCCCTGGGGCAGGGCCTCCTTGGGCGTGAAGGCCAGGGTACGGGCATCGTGCCACCGCACGGTGCCGTCCACCGCTGGTTCGATCTCGAAAAGGGTGGCGAGCTTGGCGGCCCCCGTGTCCGTGAGGGTCAGCCCTTCGGCCAGGCGTACCAGCACGGGGGAGGCTGCGGAGACGGGCCCTGCGGTGAAGGCGCTGATGTACGGGGCGAACGCGGGATCGGGCCTGGGGATGGCGGTGCGCTGGCAGGCCGCCAACAGGAGCGCGACACCGAGGGCCGTAGGCCATGGCCATGAACGGAGCATGGGATGGGAATGGGAGGCAAAAGGTACTTGCCGTCGATGCAACGGCGAACACCTGCGCACAATTGCAACGGTCAGGGCTCGGCCAGCAGCCGGTCGGCCTCGTCGGCAGTGATGATCCGGTTGCCCAGCGCACCCACGGTGAAGGCGTCGGAGAGCCCCTTGGCCTTCAGGCGCTCCCGGGCGGCCTCGGCTTCGGCGCGGGTGCGGAAATCGCCGTGGAAGTAGCGCACGGCATCCACGCTCGGCACCGGCGTCACGTCGCCCACTTCGATGTACTTGTCCATGATGTCCATGGGCACATTGCCGGCGAAGGTGCCCACCTGCACGCGGTAGCGCACCAGGCTCTTGTCAATGCCGCCCACGGGGGTGCTGCGCAGGTCCTCCGGGCCGGTGAGCCGGGCACCGGCCTCCTTGAGGCTGACGCGGCGGCCGTTCCGGAAGGCCACGAGGAAGGCGCCCTTGAAGCCCTTCAGGAGCATGTCCACCTTGTGCTTGGCGGCCGGGTTCACATCCGTGAAGCTGCCGGTGTAGTACCGGGTGAGGCCGTCGTCGCCTTCGATCACCACGAGGTCGGGGATGCCGACGAAGATGTTCCTGGCGAGCTTGTTGCGGAAGGCCCCCAGCTGCACGCGCACCACCACCGCATCGCCCGTCGCGGCTCCGCCCTGGCTCTCCGCACCGGGACCAGCGCGGCGCACCTCCTCGTCGATGTCGATCAGTCGGCCGCCCTCCTCGGCCATCACCCGGCCGTCAATACCCTTGCCGCTCAGGGCCAGCTGGCGGCGCAGCGCCTCGGGCAGCGCTTCGTAGTTGCCCACCACGAAGTAGGTGGTGTCGCCTTGTTCCAGGGTGCGCACATCGGGGATGCTCAGGATCTTCTGGATCTGGTCCTCGGAGATACCCTCGAGGTGCTCGCCGACCTTCACCACGAAGGTGCGGCGTTTGACCGCTGCCGTGCTGCGCCCACGTGGGCCGAAGGATTCCGCGCGGGAATGGACCATGTTCACGTTCGCGGAGTCCTTGTAGTTGAGCCAGGCCTTGAGCAGGGCCTCGTCCGTCAGGGTCACGCCATCGGCGTCCACCGGAGCACCGGGGGCCGTGGTCGGTTCCAGGTCGAGGTGGTCGGGAACGCCATCCCCGTCGCCGTCCAGTGGGCAGCCGTTCGCGTCGACGGCCACCCCGGTGGGTGTGCCCGGGCACTGGTCATTCCAGTCCGTGACGCCGTCGGCATCCTCGTCGTCGGCCATGGCCAGCAGGTCCATCTCCTCGGGCGTCAGGGTGGGGCCTTCACGGTCGCTGGCCTTGCGCTGCCCGATGCCATAGCTCAGGCAGAAGGAACTGTAGAGGAATCGGTCCATGCGGGCATCGCCCTGCCGCTCCTCGCGGCTGTCCACCGTCACCCCGTCGATGAGATCGGTGGAGGTGAAATGCATGGAGGTGCCGATGCGCAGGTCGAAGCGCCCGCCCAGATGCATGCGTGCACCGATGCCCACGGGAACGGCCCAGGTGAGCTCCGGGTATTGGCCGAAGCCGTCCAGGTCCAGCTCGCGGATATCGCTCTCGTAGCTGTAGTCGCGCTGGAGCTGCACCGCATCACCGGCCAGCGGGTCGTTCTCCGCCCGGTCCCGGATGGTGCCGTCGCTCCAGTAGTGGTAGGGACGGCCCTCGGCGTCCAGGCGGTCGGTCTTGCTCACGAATTCCACGGCCTCCAATCCCACGGAGAGATAGGGCTCCACCCTTCGGCCGGGGTTGAGAAGCTGGTGGAAGTTGTAGGTGAATTGGAAACCGCCCGTGGTGACGCGGGACTCGAAGTTGAGGTTGCGCACGAGGCTGCGTTCGTTGGCGCCCACGCGGCCATGCAGGGCGTACAGACCTGCGTCCAGCCACGGGGTGAGCGGGGTGCCGACCCGAAGCTCGTAGCCCACACGCGTCAACAACGGGCTGTAGTTCCGCTGGTGGTCGCCGATGTCGCCCAGAAAAGCGAACATGCCAACACCCAGTCCGAAGGTGGGGCGGAAGCCGTACCGGCTGCTGTCCACTTCCTGTGCGGAACTGCCGGGAGGTGCGCAAAGCATCAGCCCGCCCAGCCATGCGGTACCCAAGAGGCGCACGACCGATCGGTGCTGGGGCTTGGGAGGCATTGCGCGGAAAGATAACCTTCCCGGCCTATTGGACCCAGCTTTGTCCGGAGAGCATCAGCGCCTCCTGCACGGTGACGCGTACCCCGTTGTTGTATGCGGTGACGAAGGGACCGGGCAGCTCGTGGCCCGCTGCGACCAACGCCGCACGCTTGTCGCGCGCATCGCGGTATTGCCCGAAGGACCCGGTGGTGTACTTGATCCATCCCTCGTGGCGCTCGATGCTGAACGGTTCGTTGAAGCGATGACGGCCCGCGAAATACTCCCGTCCCACTTCGCGATGTGCTGCGGTGATCTGCACCTTGTAGGCAATGCCTTTCTCAGGGGCGGGCACGCCTCTGGAGGGGTCGGGCCGTGTGGTGGTCGGCCGTTCCGAGGCGGTTTCTTGCGTGGTGCCCGGCCTTTCCTTCAATTCGGTCAGGGTGAGGTCCGTGTCTTTGGCCTCGGTGGGTGCCAGCGGGGCGGAGTCCTGCTGCAGGGCGCTGAAGGCCATGTTACCGATGGTGAAGGTGGAGACGCCCACAGGCACCCGTTGGGTCTCGTCGTTCAGCAGATATCCGAATTCACCCGACACCGAATAATCACCGTCGGGAAGTCCGTTGGCCCGCAGCTTATAGGCCACCTTCAGTTCGGGCTCGGCCGGCAGGTTGAGCCAAACGAATTTGACGATGCGGTCCTGGGTGGTGAAGATGGCCTGTGCGCTGGTCTTCTCCAGGGGGGTGAAACCGGGAGGCAGGTTCTCCTGGAGCTTGCCGAAGCCGCGAATGTCGCCCTTGCGGATGCGCACCTCCACCAGGAGTTCCGAGGCCGAGACCAGGGTCACCTGGCGTTCCACGGTCACACCGCCGGGCCCCTGACCGGGCGTGGCAGGCACGGGAGGAGGTGCTGCGGCCGTCACGGGCACGGCGCCTGCGGCCGACACGATGTCGTTGGACGCATCCATGGCAGGGGCTGCGGGTGCGGTCGGCTCCCCGGTGGCGGCGGCCACGGCCGGATCGCCCATCACGGTGACGGTGGCGGTGGCCAGGTCGTAGGTGCGCCGTTCGTTGTCCATGATGTAGCTGAAGCGACCGTTGATGGGCATCTGTCCGGCCGCCGTGGCCGAGGCCACCAGGTTGTACGAGATCTTGAAGGAGGGCTGCGCCGGCAGCGCCATCCAGATGAACTTGGCTTTCTGGTCGCTGAAGGTGAAGGAGGCGCCCTTGGTCTCGATGGCCGTGCAGGTGAAGCCCTCGGGCAGGTCGATCTGCAACTTGGCGAAGCCGCTCAGGTCGCCCTTCTCCACGGTCACCGTCACCCTGGTCTCGCTACCCGGCATCACCGTGGCGGGCACTTCCTGGGTGATCCTGATGTCGGCGAGAAGGAACAGTTCGAGGAGAAGGACGCCGATGAGGTCAACGAGGACGAGCAATTGGGCCATGGTTCCGGAACGGTTTGCACGGCCCTTCGGTGGGCCTGAGCAAAACTACCGGGAGGCCCTGCGGCGCCTGAGGCCGGACCGGCCCTCATTGCGAACAGTGCCGTGTTGAGAAGGGTCGTCAGAAGTTCGGTTTCAACAGATACTTGCTGTAGAAGGCATCGATGGTGTCCACCGCCTCCTGTGCCGTATCCACCACGTTGATCAGGTCCATGTCGGTGGGGTTGATGTACGCGTTGCGTTCGCCCATGGTGTGCTTCACCCAGTCCAGCAACCCCCTCCAGTAATCCTTCCCCACCAGGATGATGGGGAAGCGCCCGATCTTCTGGGTCTGGATGAGGGTGAGGGCCTCGAAGAGCTCGTCCAGGGTGCCGAAGCCTCCGGGCAGTACGATGAAGCCCTGGGAGTACTTGGTGAACATCACCTTGCGCACGAAGAAGTAGTCGAAGTGAAGGCTTTTCTCCTTGTCGATGTACGGATTGGGGGCCTGTTCAAAGGGCAGCTCGATGTTGAGGCCCACGCTGGTGCCGCCGCCGCGCTGCGCGCCTTTGTTGGCGGCCTCCATGATGCCGGGGCCACCGCCGGTGATCACGCCGTAGCCGCGGCCGGTGAGCAGGTAGGCGACCTCCTCGGCGAGCCGGTACTCCACGCGTTCGGGGGCGGTGCGGGCGCTGCCGAAGATGCTCACGCAGGGGCGGATGCGCTGCATGGCCTCGAAGCCCTCCACGAACTCGCTCATGATCTTGAAGATGGCCCAGCTGTCGTTGGCCTTCACCTCGCTCCAGCCCTTCCGTTTGAAGGCCTTGCGGATGCGGCGTTCGCTCTCGTCCTGTGGGCTTTGTGCCGGACTGGCCGGTCTGGTCTTGCGTTTCATCGCAGTTCGTTGCTGAGGTAGGTGGCGGTGTGGCCGCGCCCCATGCGAACGACCTCTTCGGGCGTGCCGCGGGCCACGATGCGTCCGCCGCCATCGCCACCTTCGGGGCCCATGTCGATCACATGGTCGGCCACCTTGATGATGTCCATGTTGTGTTCCACGACGAGCACCGTGTTGCCCTGGTCCACCAGCCGGTCGAGCACGGTGATCAGCTGGCGCACGTCTTCGAAGTGCAGGCCGGTGGTGGGCTCGTCCAGGATGTAGAGGGTGCTGCCCGTGCCGCGCCTGCCCAGTTCACTGGCCAGTTTGATGCGCTGGGCCTCGCCCCCGCTCAGGGTGGTGCTGCTCTGGCCCAGGCGAACGTACCCCAGGCCGACGTCCATCAGGGTGCGCAGCTTGCCGGCCAGCTGGGGCAGGTCGGCGAACAGGTCCAGGGCCTCCTCTACGCTCATGTCGAGCACATCGGCGATGCTGCGACCCTTGAAACGCACCTCGAGGGTCTCCCGGTCGTAGCGTTTGCCACGGCAGGTCTCGCAGGGCACGTCCACATCGGGCAGGAAGTTCATGGCGATGGTGCGCACACCGGCGCCCTTGCACGTTTCGCAGCGGCCGCCCGAGGTGTTGAAGCTGAAACGCCCCGCCTTGTAGCCGCGGACCTTGGCGCCCGGAAGCTGTGCGAAGAGCTCGCGGATGTGGTCGAACAGGCCGGTGTAGGTGGCGGGGTTGCTGCGGGGCGTGCGGCCGATGGGGCTCTGGTCCACCTCGATCACCTTGTCCAACCAGCCCAGGCCGTCCATCTTGCGGTGGGGAAGGGGGCGCAGGTCGGCCCGGTGGAAATGCCGGGCCAGCACCGGGTAGAGGGTGTCGCCTACCAGAGTGCTCTTGCCGCTGCCGCTCACGCCGGTGACGCAGATGAAGGTGCCCAGCGGCAGCACCAGGTCCACGTTCTTCAGGTTGTGGCCGCTGGCGCCGAGCAGCGACAGCCGGTGGCCGTTGCCCGCACGCCGCTGGCGGGGCACGGCGATGGCGAGCTCCTGGCGCAGGTACCGACCGGTAAGGCTGTCGGCCTGCCGCACCTGGTCCGGAGTGCCCTGGGCCACGATGCGGCCGCCGTGCTCGCCGGCACCGGGACCGATGTCGATCAGGTGGTCGGCGCTCAGCATCATCTCCTTGTCGTGCTCCACGACGATCACGCTGTTGCCGCCATCGCGCAGCTGGCGCAGGCTGGCGATCAGGCGATGGTCGTCGCGTTGGTGCAGGCCGATGCTGGGCTCGTCCAGGATGTAGAGCACACCGGTGAGCTGGCTTCCGATCTGGGTGGCCAGGCGGATGCGCTGGGCCTCGCCGCCGCTGAGGGTGCGCGCGCTGCGGTCCAGGGTCAGGTATTCCAGGCCGACGTCCAGCAGGAAGCGCGTGCGTGCGGTGATCTCCTTCACCACCTCCCGCGCGATCAGGGCCTGGCGCTCCCCAAGTCGGTCGAGCAGGGTGGTGGTGTGGGCGTGCAGGCGGTCCAGCGGCATGGTGGCCAGCTGGTGGATGTTGAGGCCGTCGATCCGGAAGTGGAGGGCGGTCCGCTTCAAGCGCGTGCCCTGGCACTCGGGACAGCTGACCATGTGGGTGAACTGACCGGCCCATTTGCGCGCCTGGGTGCCTCCGTCGCGGGCCTGTTCCAGGATGTAAGGGATGAGGCCCTCGAACTGGACGGTGCGATCGCTGAGCCCTGCTTGGCTGGCCACGCGCAGCGGTTCGTCCAGTCCGTTGAGCAGGGCGGCCACCACCTGGTCGCCCATCTCTTCCACCGGGCTGTCCAGGTCATGGCCGAAAGCGGCCAGTACGGCCTCCACCTGACGGAACACCCAGGAGCTCTTGTAGGTGCCCAGCGGCAGCACGGCGCCGCGGCGGATGCTCTTGTTGCGGTCGGGAATGATCTTGGCGAGGGCCACGTCGGCCACCTGTCCCAGGCCGCTGCAGCGCGGGCACGCACCGTAGGGGCTGTTGAAGCTGAACAGGTTGGGCTCGGGCTCCTCGTACGCGATGCCGCTGGTGGGGCACATCAGATGGCGGCTCAGGTAGCGCGGCTGCAGGCCGTCCACGGCCAGGGCCATCAGGTTGCCCTTGCCCACCTTGAGGGCGAGGTCGACGGCGTCGATCAGGCGTTTGCGACCTGCGGTGGAGGCCGCCTTGGTCGGCACCTTCAGCCGGTCCACCACCACCTCGATGTCGTGCACCTTGTAGCGGTCCAGGCGCGGGCGGGTGGTGAGGTCGATGACCTTCCCGTCCACCCGGGCGCGCAGGAAGCCCATGCGCAGGAACTGTTCGAAGAGCTCCTTGTAATGGCCCTTGCGACCACGTACCGCAGGGGCCAGGATGAGCAGCTCCTGCCCGGCATGCTCCTCCAGGAGCAGTTCCACGATCCGTGCGTCGGTGTAGCGCACCATGCGTTCGCCCGTCACGTGGGAGTAGGCATCGGCGACACGGGCATAGAGCAGGCGCAGCAGATCGTAGATCTCCGTCACAGTGCCCACGGTGCTGCGCGGGTTGCGGCTGATGGTCTTTTGCTCGATGGCGATCACCGGGCTCAGGCCGGTGATCAGGTCCACATCGGGTCTTTCGATGCCGCCAAGGAACTGGCGTGCGTAGGCATTGAAGGTCTCGATGTACCGGCGCTGGCCCTCGGCGTGCAGGGTGTCGAAGGCCAGGCTGCTCTTGCCGCTGCCGCTCAGCCCGGTGACCACCACGAGCCGGTCGCGCGGGATGGCCACGTCGATGTTCTTGAGGTTGTGCACACGGGCTCCGAGCACCTCGATGACGCTGTCACCGGCCGGGGCCGTGTCCGGGGCGGCGGTGTCGGCCGCCTCAATCGTCCTGGGCACCGTCCGCGGCATCGAAGTCGGCCGCAGGCAGCAGGAGCTCGTAGCGCCGGCCCGCGGAGTTGGTCAGGCGGGTCTCCCGCAGCCAGGGGTTAAGCAGCTTGAGCACCTTGTAGGAGGTACCCTGTTCGTTGGCGAAGGCGGCCAGGTCGCCCACGGGCCCCTCCACCGTGATGCTGCGCACGCGGTAGGGGGCATAGAGGTCCTTGTTGCGGATGTGGAAGCCGTACCGGGTGGGGTCGGCCATGATCTCCTTCATGGCCAGAGCGCGGAAGACGTATCGCGAGGTCTCCTCGGGCAGCAACAGGTCGTAGTAGTCGGTGGCCTTCTGCCGGCCGATCTGCTTGTCGAGCCCGGCGATGCCCAGGTTGTAGGAGGCCATGGCCATGGCCCAGGAGCCGTACCGGGCGTAAGCCTCCTTGAGGTACCTGGCCGCAGCGCGCGTGCTCCTGGCCACGTGGTAACGCTCGTCCACCTCGGCGTTCACCTCCAGGCCGTACCGGGGGGCGGTCTCCTTCATGAACTGCCAGAACCCCGCCGCGCCCATGGGGCTCACCGCGGTGGTGAAGCCGCTTTCGATCAGCGCGATGTACTTGAGGTCCTCGGGCACGCCCTCCTCGCGGAGCACCTGTTCGATCACGGGGAACCAGCGGGCGGCGCGCTTGTGCGCCAGGATGGAGTTGCTCTGCCAGTAGGTGTTCACCAACAGTTCGCGGTCCAGGCGTTCGCGTACATCGAGCTTCTCCAGGGGCACGGGTTCGCCGCACAGGTCCACCGCGTGGGGCAGGGTGAGGGAGAAGATCCTGTAGCTGTCGTTGAAGTGGCGCTGATGGTCCAGGTCGCTCTGCTCCTCGACCACCGCATAGGTGAACAGGTTGGCGGCCAGTACGCCCGCGAGCAGCACGGTCCCGACACCGGCGATGCGCAGTGCGTCCACGAGCGGGGACCGGGTCTCAGCGGGCATGGTCGGGTGTTGCGGGCCGTCGGCGCCGAGTGGGCAGGTAGAGGAGCAGGAAGATCACAACGGCGTACAGAACGAAGATCGCCGTGTGAAGGTTCCGCCACACACCCACGAAGCGCAGGACCGCAAAGTTAAGGAAGAGGCTGAGGGCCCCGAGCGCGCCGAAGGCCAGGGCCACCTGTGCATCGCTCAGGCCCAGGTAGCTCAGGTGGTGCGTGGTGTGGTCGCGCCCGCCCACGAAGGGGCTTCGCCCGCGCGCGATGCGATTGATGGTGACGGTGGTGGTGTCCACGATGGGCAGCAGGAAGACCAGCAGGGTCATCACCGCCTGCCGCCAGTGCTCCATGGCCCCCGTGCGGGGCGCCGGCGCGTTCCAGAAGCAGCTGATGCCCACAAAGGCCAGGAAGACGCCCAGGAACTGGCTTCCGGTGTCGCCCATGAACATCCTGCTGGGGTTCCAGTTGTAGAAGAGGAAACCGGCCAGCGCGGCGATGGTGCACACCAGCAGCACCACTTGCACACCTTCCATGGGCCCCAGCATCAGGTGCACCAGCAGACCGTTGGCCAGGATGAAGATGGAGACCACCGTGGTGATGGCGTCCATGTTGTCCAGCATGTTGATGGAGTTCATGATGCCCACCACCCAGATCACGGTGAGCAGGGCATTGGCCCAGGGGGCGCTGAAGAAGCGGATGCCGTTGCCCGAGGCGATGAGCAGGGCGGCGCAGCCCACCTGGGCCATGAACTTGAGCACGGGCCGGGTGTTGTACGCGTCGTCGGCCAGGCCGAGGAGGAAACCCAGGGAGGTGGCGCCGATCAGGCCCAGCAGGGCGGGCCGCCAGAGCGGATCGGTGGAGGGGAACAGGGCGCCGTTCACCGAGAAGGCGCCCAGGAAGACGATGAAGAAGGCGATGCCCCCGAAGGCGGGCTTGTGGGTGGCGCTCCAGCGCACCAGTTCGGTATTGTGCTCGCGCGAGCCCAGTGTGCGGGCGAAGCGCATGAACAGGGAGTTGATGAGCAGCGAGAACAGGACCGCGGCGAAGAAGAGGCCGGAGTAGATCATGAAGAGCTGTGCCGGGGTGTACATGCGCCGGGTCAGTGCAGGGTGGGCAGCAGGTCCCGCAGGGGGAGGCCGCTGCGGTCCTTGGCGCTTACCAACGGGTCGGAGAGCCCCCAGTCGATGCCGAGCGCGGGGTCGTTCCACAGCAGGGTCCGCTCGGCTGCGGGGTCCCAGTACTGCGAGCATTTGTACTGGAACAGGGTGTCGTCCTCCAGGACGGCCAGGCCGTGGGCGAAGCCTTCGGGGATGAAGAGCAGCACGGGTTCGCGGCCGTCGAGGCGGATGCTGAAGTGCCGCCCCAGGGTGGGGCTGTCGGCGCGCAGGTCCACGCACACGTCGAGCACGGCACCCCGGGCCACACGCACCAGCTTGGCCTGTGCCGAGCCACCCGCCTGGAGGTGCAGGCCGCGCAGCACGTTCCGGCCCGACAGCGATTCGTTGTCCTGCACGAAGCGCAGGTCACGGCCGATGGCTGCGGCGAAAGCCCGCTCGTTGAAGCTCTCCAGGAAGTGCCCGCGGTCGTCGCGATGCACCGCTGGGCGCAGCACGAGCAAGCCGGGCAGGGGGGTGGGATCGATGCGCATCAGGCCCTGCCGGTGAGTTTGCCCAGGATCCCCCGGCGACGGCCGCCCTTGCCGCCCCGGGCCCCGCTGCGGTCCTCGTAGTAGCCATAGCCGGTACCGTAACCATGGCCGTAACCGTAACCGTAGCCGTAGCCATAACCATAGTTGTAGCCGTACTTGTTGCGGTCGATGTCCACGCCGTTCAGGATGGTGGTGATACGGGTGATGCGGTTCTCGTTGATCAGGCGGTCCACGTTATGGATGAAGGCCTTCTTGCTGTAATCCGAACGGAAGATGTAGATGGGGTAGTCCGCCCGTTGGATCATGGCGATGCCGTCGGTGACCAGGCCCACCGGTGGGTTGTCGATCAGGATCACATCGTAGGAGAGCTTGAGCTCCTCGAGGATCCGGTTCATGCGGTCGCTGATCACCAGTTCGGAGGGGTTGGGCGGGATGGGCCCGGCGGTGATGAAGTGCAGGTTGGACAGGGCGCTCTGCTGGATGCAGTTCTCCAGGCTGTCCTTGTTGATGAGCAGGGTGCTCATGCCGCGCACGTTGTCCACGCCGAAGCCCAGGTGGATCTTGGGCTTGCGCATGTCGAGGTCGAGCACGATGACGCGCTTGCCACTGAAGGCGATGATGCCGGCCAGGTTGATGGCCACAAAGGTCTTGCCTTCGCCGCTGATGGTGCTGGTGATGGCGATGAGCTTCGGCCCAGCGGAGTTGTCCACGAACTGCATGTTCGTGCGCACCGTGCGGAAGCTCTCGGCGATGAGGCTCTTGGGGTTCTTGTCCACCAGCAGTTGGCTGATGGGGATCTCCTTCTTGTACTTGGGGATCATGCCCAGGATGCCGATGGAGGCGCTGGAGGTCTTGGCGATGTCGTTGAGCGAGGTGATGTTGTCGTGCAGCACGTAGCGCACCAGCACGATGAGGAAGCTCACCACCAGGCCGGTGAGCAGGTAGGAGAAGATGACCAGGTTGCGGTTGGGCGCCATGGGCACGGTGGGGATCACCGGGCGTTCCAGCACCTTGTTGTCGGGCACGAAGCCGGCGCGGCTGATGCGGTACTCGATGTCCTTCTCCAGCAGCAGGGTGTAGTACTTTTCGTTGATCTGGAACAGGCGGTCGATCCGCGCGAACTCCAGCTCCTTCTCGGGCAGGGTGAGAAAGCGCGCCTCGTGCTGGAGGATGATCTCCTCGTACTCCTTCACCTTCTCCGACAGGCGCGAGCGGAGGCTGCGGATGCTGTTGACCACAAGCCCCTTCTGCACCTCGATGCGGTGCTCCACGTCGCGCACCGCCTGGTTCTGCGGGGTGGCCTCCAGGAAGAGCTCCTCGCGCTCCAGCAGGAGCTTCTGGAGCGACTCGATCATGGTGGTCAGGGAGCGTTCGTAGGTGGTGCCCACCAGCAGGGGCATCAGGTTGTACACGTCGATGTTGCCCAGGGTCTTGTCGGTGGATTCCTCGATGGCGGCCAGCAGGTCCAGTTCCACCTGCACTTCCAGGATGCGGTCCTCGTACTCGCGCACGCGGTTCAGGTAGATGGGCGTCAGCTCGCTCATGTCCGAGACCTTGTTCTCCATCTTGAAGGCCTGCATGCGGTACTCCGATTCGCGCAGCTTGTCGAAGACGGTGTCCTTCTGCGACTCGATGAAGCGCAGGATGCTCTCGGCGCTCTCACGCATGCGTTCCACGTCGTAGCCGATGTAGGTCTCGGCCATGGCCTCGGCCAGGTCGCGGGCCAGGGTGGGGTTGTTGTCGCGGCAGTCGATGGCCACGGTGCGGGCATCGTTGTCCAGGATGCGGGCATCGATCTGCTTGGAGTACTGGGCCACCAGGCTGGCCGGGCTGTTGATGCGGAAATACGTGGAGCCGTCGGCCTCCATCCGTTCGCGCATGGCCACCTCGTCCACCCACACGCTGCAGCGGAAGTGGGGGGTGGTCACCCGTTCGTTCAGGTCGAAGGTGAGCGTGAGGGGCTGCCCGGCCACCGTGTACGTGAGGGTGGCCTTGCCTTCGGTGTCCAGCTCGATGAACACCGGCACGTCGCGCACCCGCGGGTCGAGCACCTCCACATCCTCGATGCGGAAGAAGGTGCCCGTGTACATCTCGTTGGTGAGGATCTGGCCCTTGTAGAAGTAGCTCACCTCCAGGGGGAGCTTGCGCAGCACCTTGTCGATGAAGAACTTCGAACGCAGCAGTTCCACGTCGGCCAGCAGGTTCTTGTCCTCCACGAACTGGTTCATCTCCAGCACCAGCTGGGCGTTGTTGCTCTCGCGGATCTGCAGAACGGCGCCGCTCTTGAAGGTGGGCGCGGTGTACCGCAGGTAGAGGTAGGCGGCGGCGCCCGAGAGCAGGATGCAGAGCACGATCCAGACGGTGGACCGTCGTATGATGTACAGGAACAGCCCGAGGTCGAACTCGTTGCTGAAGTTCGTGATCCGCTCCCGATAGCTGTCGAGGGTGATGTTGCGTTGGGCGTCCTCGCTCAGCATGCTGCCGCTATTGGAAGCCCCGGATGATGCCGATCACCAGCACCACACTGGTGAGCAGGGTGATGACCGGGGTGATGTCGGCGAGCACCTCGCGCACCAGTTCGGGGTTCGGTTCCACGTACACCACGTCGTCGGAGAACATCACCATGTCGGCGTACTTCAGGCTCTCGATGTCGGACAGGTCGAACTGGAACACCTGGCGACCGCCGTCCGCACCGCGCCGGAAGACCTTCACCTTGTGGGCGTTGCCGCGCTTGGCCACGCCGCGCGCGCTGGCGAGCACCTCCAGCAGGGTGGTGTTGGCATTTTCCAGGGGCACCACCACCGCGTCGCCGCCCCCGCCGGGGAAGACCACCACGCGCCGGTTGGTCACGCTCAGCTGCACGAAGGGCCGGTTGTAGAACTGGGTGTAGCGCTCCTCGAGCCACACTTCCGCCTCGCGCAGGGTCTTGCCCGAGAGGTCCACCCGGCCCAGGAGAGGCATCTTCACCTTGCCGTCCGGCTCCACCAGGTAGTTGAACTGCAGACGCTGCAGGTTGCGCGCATTGTCCGCCCCGGTGCCCATGGACACCATGTCGATCATCTTGAAGCCGTCGTTGGCGAAGAGGCGGAACTGCAGGTAGTCGTTGGGCTGGATCTTGAAGGCCAGGTCCACGGTGTCGGGCACCGAATCGAACACGTAACCCATCGGGGTGCGGAACATGATGTCCCGGTTGATCGTGCACCCGCCGCCCAACACCACCACCATCGCTACTGCCACCAAGGGCGCAAGCCGAGCCGTTCGCATCGCGCAAAAGTAGCGTTCCGGGGTCAGTTCAACAGCGCGTCGTACAGGCGGGCCGTATCGTCCACCAGGCGGGTGAAGTGGTAGCGCTGGCGAACGAAGTCCCAGCCCTGCCCGCCCATGCGGTCCCGCAGCGCATCGTCCTCCACCACGCGCAGCACGGCCTCGGTCATGGCGGCCAGGTCGCCCGGAGGGCACAGCAGGGCCGAGCGATCCGGCAGCACCGCGTTCTCCACGCCACCGACCTCGGTGGTCACCACCGCGCGGTCCGAGGCCTGGGCCTCGATGAGGCTCACCGGTGTGCCTTCGTTCAAGGAGGTGAGCACCACCAGGTCGGCACCGGCGTACACGATGTCCACCTCCTTGATCCACGAGGTGAAGGTGATGGCAGCACAGGGGACCATGGCCCCGCCGTTGACGCCATGTCCGAAGCCGTGCCCATTGAAATAGGGTCCTGCGACGTGGCTGAGGCCCAGTTCCCGCGCACGGGCCTCCAGGCGGTCGCGCTCCTCCCCATCGCCCACGATGAAGGCGCGGACACGCTTCCGGGTGCGTTGGGCCACGGCGGCGATGGACTCCAGGAAGAGGTCGTGGTTCTTGATGGGCACCAGGCGTCCCACGATGGCGATGGCGATCTCGTCATCGGCCACCCCGTACACCTTGCGGAAGAAGGCCCGTTTGTGGGCCCGGTCCTCGCGGAAGCGGCTCAGGTCGAAGCCCAGGGGGATCACGCTCACCTTATCCCCGGTGCAGATCCTGTGCTCGTCCACCAGTTCATGTTTCTGCCGCTCGCTGATGGCGATGATGCGGCTGGAACGCCGGGCGAGGAAGCGCTCGATGTTCTTGTACATCGCGGTGCGCACCGGCCCGAAGTAGCTGTGGAACACATGTCCGTGGAAGGTGTGGACGATGGCCTTCACCCCCAGTTCAGCGGCGGCCATGCGGCCCACGGCACCGGCCTTGGCGGCATGGGTGTGCACGATGTCGGGCCTGAACTCGCGGATCAGTTGCTTGATGCGACGGTAGGCGCTGCGGTCCCGCCAGGGTGCCACCTCGCGCTGTAGCTCGGGCAGGATGCGGGCCTCCACCCCGAGGGCATGCAGGATGTGGTGGCTGCCTTCCTCGGTGGCCTCCTGGCTGCCGCCTACGAGCAGGGTCTCATAGTCCGATGGCAGGTAGCGCGTGAGATAGGCGGCGTTGTGCGTGGGCCCCCCGAGGTTGAAGCGGTTGATGATGCGGAGAACGCGGGGCATTTGCGGAATGTTGGCGAAGGTAGCGGCCGCTCAGGAAGCGCGGTGCATCGTCCTTCTCCACCACGTGAGATAGACGATGAGGGCATGCACGGTTGCCTGCGAACTTCCGGGCGAAGGGCCGTGGAACCGATCGAGCACCCGCTCCACCGCACCGGGTTCCAGGCCAGCGGAGCGCAGCAGGTCCGTGTCCCGGCAGGCCTCCACGCGTTCCGATAGCGGGCCTTTCAACAGGGGGGTGAGCGGTACTTCGAATCCACGCTTGGCCCTGGCCAGTGTGCCTCGCGGCAGCAGATCGCCGAAGGCCTCCCGGAGCAGGTGCTTGCCGGAGCCCTTGCGGAATTTGGCGCCGGCCGGCAGGGCAAAGGCCAGTTCCACCACCCGCCGGTCCAGGAACGGGGCGCGCACCTCGAGGGCGTGGGCCATGCTGGTGATGTCCACCTTGCGCAGCATGTCGTCCGGCAGCACCGTGTGGAGGTCGGCCCACAACAGGCCGTTGAGGTCGCGGTGTGCGGCCAGGGGAGCTGTGATGGCCGCCCGGCGGAGCGCGAAGGCGGCGTCGTCCGCGACCGGATGGAGCAGCGCCGCCGCGTCGAGCTCCTCATCCCATGCGGCCAGCAGCAGGTACCGCTCATCGGTGCTCAACGCCGCGCTCCGGGCGAAGCGGTCGAGCTGGCGCACCTTGTCGGCGAGCGGGTGGTTGCGCGAGCGGGGCAGGACCTTCCACAGGGGCGCTCCCAGCAGGGCGAGGCGCTCCATGGCTCCGGGCGTGCGCATCCGCAGTTCGGCCTGGTGCTTCCGGTAGCCGCCGAACACCTCGTCAGCACCATCGCCGCTCAGCGCCACGGTCACCTGCTGCCCGGTGCGGGCGTTCAGCACGTAGCTGGGCAGGGCGCTCTGGTCCGCGAAGGGCTCGTCCAGCGCGGCCAGAAAAACGTCATAGTTGGCGGCCAGGTCGTCGTGGCCCAGCGTGAAGGTGGTGTGGTCGGTACCCAGGTGGCGCGCTACGGCCTCGGCGTACGGGGTCTCGTCGTAGTAGGCTTCCGTGTACCCGATGCTGAAGGTGCGCAGGTCGGGCTTGTGCTGTTTGGCCAGCGCGCTCACGATACTGCTGTCCAGCCCGCCGCTGAGGAAGGTGCCCACGGGCACATCGCTCACCAACCGGATCCGCACGGCATCATCCAGGAGCTCGCGCAACCGCCGCGCAGGGTCTCCGGGCACGGGGGTGCCCGCTGCGGCGGACTCCGCATCGTACCAGCGCTCCGCGCGGACGCCTTGCGCATCCGCTGTCAGGGTGTGGCCCGGCCGCAGCTTGTGCACGTCTTCCAGGATGGTGTGCGGCGCGGGGATGTAGTAATGGGTGAAGTAGGTGCGCAGCGACACCCTGTCCAGGCGTCGCGGAGCACCCAGGGCGAGGAGGGCGCCCAATTCGCTCCCGAACAGGAGCGTATCGCCATGATGGCACCAGAGCAGGGGCTTCACGCCGAAGCGGTCGCGGGCCAGGAAGAGCGAGTCCTCCTGCGCATCATGGATGGCCAGGGCGAAGAAGCCGTTGAGGTCGTGCAGGAAGGCCGGACCCTTCAGGGCGAACAGGCGCAGGGCCACCTCGGTGTCGGTGCGGCTCTTGAAGCGATGGCCCCGGGCCTCCAGCGAGGCGCGCAGCTCCTTGTAGTTGAACACCTCGCCGTTGAAGACGATGGTGTACCGGCCGCCTGTGTCCGTGAAGGGCTGGTGCCCTGCGGCCGAGGTGTCGATGATGCTGAGCCGGCGATGGCCGAGCACGGCGCGACCGGCGCGATACACCCCCTCATCATCCGGGCCGCGGTGCGCGATGCACGCCAGGGCGGCCCGGATGCGGTCATCGGCCGGGGCCGCCCCGTGGCCGAGGTGGTAGGATCCGGCGATGCCGCACATGGAGCGATGACGGTAAAGGGAAGCTGGAGGCTGACGGCTGAATGCGGAGAGCGGAAAGCGGCGCGCGCGGTCCCTTCAGCCTTCCGCTTTCACCGTTCCTGCTTCACAGATGGATCACCTCGCCGTAGGCCGCCGCCGCTGCCTCCATGATCGCCTCGCTCATGGTGGGGTGGGGGTGTACCGTCTTGATGATCTCGTGGCCCGTGGTCTCCAGCTTGCGGATGCTCACGCACTCGGCGATCATCTCGGTCACGTTCATGCCGATCATGTGGGCGCCCAGCAGTTCGCCGTACTTGGCGTCGAAGATCAGCTTCACGAAGCCGTCCTTGGCACCGGCCGCGCTGGCCTTGCCGCTGGCGCTGAAGGGGAACTTGCCGACCTTGATCTCCAGGCCCTTCTCCTTGCACTGCTTCTCGGTCATGCCCACGCTGGCCACCTCGGGGCTGCAGTAGGTGCAACCGGGGATGTTGCCGTAGTCCAGCGGCTCGGGATGGTGGCCGGCGATCTTCTCCACGCAGATGATGCCTTCGGCGCTGGCCACGTGCGCGAGCGCCTGCCCCGGGGTCACGTCGCCGATGGCGTAGTAGCCGGGGATGTTCGTGGCGTAGAACTCGTTCACCTTGATCTTGCCCTTGTCGGTGGCGATGCCCACCTCCTCCAGGCCGATGCCTTCGATGTTGGCGGCGATGCCCACGGCGCTGAGCACCACGTCGCACTCGATCTTGGTCTCGCCCTTGGCGTTCTTCACGGTCACCACGCAGCCCTTGCCCTTGGTGTCCACGTGGGTCACCTCGCTGCTCACCATCACGTCGATGCCCTGCTTCTTGAAGCTTCGCTCCAGCTGCTTGCTCACTTCCTCGTCCTCCACGGGCACCACGTTGGGCAGGAACTCCACCAGGGTCACCTTGGTGCCGATGGCGCTGTAGAAATAGGCGAACTCGCTGCCGATGGCGCCGCTGCCCACCACCACCATGCGCTTGGGCTGCTCGGCGAGCACCATGGCCTCGCGGTAGCCGATGATCTTCTTGCCGTCCTGCTTCAGGGCGGGCAGTTCGCGGCTGCGTGCGCCGGTGGCGATCACGATGTGCCTGGCCTCCAGCATCTGCTTCTTGCCGTCGGCCCCCGTGACCTCGAGCTTCTTCCCCGGCATCAGCCTGCCGGTGCCCATGATCACGTCGATCTTGTTCTTCTTCATCAGGAACTGCACACCGTTGCTCATGCCCTTGGCCACGTCGCGGCTGCGCTGCACGATGGCCTTCATGTCCGGCGTGCCGGCACCCACGGTGATGCCGTAGTCCTTGGCATGGCTGATGTACTCGAAGACCTGGGCGCTCTTCAGCAGGGCCTTGGTGGGAATGCAGCCCCAGTTGAGGCAGATGCCGCCCAGGGCCTCCTTTTCCACGACGGCGGTCTTCAGGCCGAGTTGGCTTGCGCGGATGGCGGCCACATAGCCTCCGGGGCCGCTGCCCAGCACGATCACATCATAGCTCATGGGGGAGAGGTACGTTTTGAGGGTGCGAAGGTAGGGCCGACGGACCGATCGGGCCGATGATTCCGGACGGGCCCGTTGTCCTACTTTCGCCAGCATGGCCACCACCTTCCTGCCGGACGATTCCGGCTCCACCGAGCGTCCCGACATGCTCACCGGCTTGGGCATCCTGAGCTTCATCAACTGCGGGCTTTTCCTCGTGATCTATACCCTCGGCGTGTTCGTGACCCTCGGTCTGAGGGCCGTTCCCGAGCAGGAGTTCATGGCGCAGATGAACGAGCAGATGGCGGGGATGCGGGACATGATGGGCGAGGACGGTGTGGCGGCCTTCGAGGAGCTGGTGCCCCTCATGTACCACGGCGGTGCGCTGCTCATGGGCCTGTTGCTGCTGCGCACCATCGCACGGCTGGTCGGCGTGCTGCGGATGTGGCGCGGCCGCAAGCAGGGCTTCCGGATCTATGCGGTGGCCCAGGTGGTGGGCATCTTCCTTCCGCACGTGGTGCTGCCGTGGAAGCACCTGGGCCTGTGGGGGCCCTTGCTGGCCCTGGCCTTCGCGGCCCTCTACGGCACCCAGTTGAAACGCATGGCCTGAAGCGCGGGCTCATGCGCGGCACGGCAGCGGTCCTGCTCCTGGCCGCCTTCGGGCTTGCCGGCTGCTTCAGCGTGCGCAGCAATGCGCATTTCTCCTACGCCAAGGTGGATGGCGACACCTTCGCCCGGCTGCTGGCCGACAGCACCGACCATGTGCTGATCGACGTGCGGACCAGGGGCGAGCATGCCCGGGCGCACCTGCCGGGGGCCATCAACCGCAGCTTCCTGTCCTTCCGCTACGGCCGGCTGGTGCGCGACCTGGACCGTTCCAGGCTGGTGCTGCTCTATTGCCAGACCTGCCACCGCAGCCCCCTCGCCGCCCGGCGCATGAAGCGCATGGGCTTCCGCCGCGTGGTGGACCTGCAGGGCGGTTTTCAACGATGGAAGGGACCCACCACCGGCGACCGAACGACCAACCCATGACCCGATCCCACCTTGCCGTCCTCGCCCTGTTGGGGCTGAGCCTGTCCACGGCCGCACAGCCCCGGCGCACAGCCCCGCCCGCCCCCTTCGTCCTCGGCACCGTGGAAACGGTCCACAGCGAGGTGCTCGGCGAGGACCGCGTGCTCAACATCGCACTGCCGCAGGGCTATCACCCGGACAGCGCGGCGCGCTATCCGGTCGTGTACGCGCTCGATGGCGGTGCCGACGAGGACTTCATCCATCTGGCCGGCCTGGTGCAGTTCGCTTCCTTCCCCTGGGTGGACTGGCTGCCGCCCTCCATCGTGGTGGGCATCGCCAACGTGGACCGCAAGCGGGACCTCACCTATCCCACCACGGTGGCCAAGGACAAGGCGGACTTTCCGACCACCGGTGGGAGCGCGGCCTTCATGGACTTCCTGGCCCGCGAGGCCATTCCCTTCGTGGAGGCCAACTACCGCACCCGGGGCGGGCGCACCCTCATCGGCCAGTCCTTCGGCGGGCTCCTTGGCGCGGAACTGCTGTGGAAGCGCCCCGCGCTGTTCGACCGGTATGTGCTCGTAAGCCCCAGCCTGTGGTGGGACAACGGCTCGCTGCTGCAGGTGGAGCCCGTCTTCCTGCGGGACACGGCACAGGCGCCGGCGGCGGTGTACGTGGCCGTGGGCGAGGAAGGGCCGGTGATGCAGGAAGGGGCCCGGCGGCTGGCCGCGCTCGTCGGCAAGGCCCCTGCGATCAGGGTGGCCTTGAGCGAGCTCAAGGACCACGACCACGCCACCATCCTGCACCAGGCGGTGCTGGACGCCATCCGGTGGATGAAGGGGCGTTGACGCTCAGCCCCGCACCGCGATGCCGCTGATCTCCACGTTCACCCCGCGCGGAAGGCCCTTCACGGCCACGGCCTCGCGGGCGGGCGGCGTATCGGTGAAGTAGGTGCCGTACACCTCGTTCACGGCGCCGTAGTGCGCCATGTCGCTCATGAAGATCGTCACCTTCACCAGGTGTTCGTAGCCCATGCCGGCGGCCTTCAACAGGGCTCCGACGTTCTCCATCACCTTGCGCGTCTCGGTGGCGATATCGCTGGTGTGCAGCCCGCCCTCGGCGTCCATGGCGATCTGCCCGCTCAGGTACAGCGTGTCCCCGGCCAGGATGGCCGGTGTGTAGGGTGCGAGGGGCTTGGCGGAGTTCGGCGGAAGTACGGCCTGCTTCATGGGGATGCGTGAGGGGTTGCGTGGAGCGCTCGTTGGTCCGGGCCAAAGGTGCTCCGGCCGGATGGAACAAGCAACCCATCGACGCGCACCAGGTCCACAGGGAACGGCCCGACGCGCCGACCGGCACCGTCAACCCGCAACCACTTCCCCGGTACCTTTGCGCTCCCATGAACGACCGCCCCCTTATCCTGGTCACCAACGACGACGGCATCTTCGCCCCCGGCATCCGTGCCCTGGTGGAGGAGGTCAGCGCCTTCGGGCAGGTGATGGTGGTGGCCCCCGACAAGCCCCAGAGCGCCATGGGGCATGCCATCACCATCCACAGCTTTCTAAGGCTGAAGAAGGTGGCCTACCTGGACGGGCTGGATGCCTGGAGCTGCAGCGGTACGCCGGTGGACTGCGTGAAGCTGGCCATCTACAAGCTCCTGGAAGGACGAAAGCCCGACCTGCTCGTCAGCGGGATCAACCACGGGGCGAACATCAGCATCAACGTGCTGTACAGCGGCACCATGAGCGCGGCGGTGGAGGGGGCGATGGAGGGCATCCCGAGCGTCGGCTTCAGCCTGATGGACCATTCCATGGAGGCCGATTTCGATCCGGTGCGGCCGGTGGTGCGCCGGGTGCTGGCCAATGTGCTGCAACATGGTCTGGCCGTCGGCTCCTGCCTCAACGTCAATGTGCCGCGCACGCGCGGGGAGGCGCTCCGGGGCATGCGCGTATGCCGCCAGGCGCGGGCCAACTGGAACGATGCGTTCGAGACGCGCCTCGATCCCGGAGGCCACGAGTACTACTGGCTCAAGGGCGAGTTCAACAACGGGGACCACGGGGAGGACACCGACGTGTGGGCCGTGAACAACGGGTTCGTGAGCATCGTGCCCACCCAGTTCGACATGACGGCGCACCATGCCATCGCCGAGCTGAACACCTGGGAGCATGGTCTGGAATGACCGCAGCAAGGGTTTGGTGGCGGGCCTTCTCGCCCCGGCGGCAGGCTTCCTCCTCTACGGTCTGCTCTACGTGAACGTCATCCGTCCGCACCAGGACCTGGCGTGGTTCGTGGAGGACCTCTTCCTGGGCACACGGCGCTACCAGGCCCCCGTGCTCAGCCTGTCGCTGCTGGCCGATGTGCCGCTGTTCTTCTGGTTCGACCACAAGGGGCGGGTGGAGGCCATGCGCGGGGTGGTGACCGCCCTCTTCATCCACGGTGCGGTGATCGTGGCCCTGTGGATATGAACCGAAAGGTGTACATCATCGCCGGGGAAGCCAGCGGCGACCTGCATGCGGCCAACCTGGTGAAGGCCCTTCGGCGCGAACATCCCCAGGTGGAATGGCGCGGCTGGGGCGGTGACCGCATGGCCGCGGCCGGGGTGCAGGTGGAGAAGCACATCCGGGAGCTGGCCTTCATGGGCTTTGCCGAGGTGCTGCTCAACCTGCGCACCATCCTGGGCAACATCGCCGCCTGCAAAAGCGACATCGCGGCCTGGCGGCCCGATGCCCTGGTCCTGGTGGACTATCCGGGCTTCAACCTGCGCATCGCCACCTACGCCCGCTCGCTGGGCATCCCGGTGCTGTACTACATCAGCCCGCAGGTGTGGGCCTGGAAGGCCGGCCGCGTCAAGCGGATCCGCCGCGACGTCACCGAGATGTGCGTCATCCTCCCGTTCGAGCGGCCGTGGTATGCCGAGCGCGGCATGGATGTCACCTTCGTGGGCCACCCCCTGCTGGATGCCGTCGCCGAGGAGACCGCCCATGCACCGGCCGACCTGCCGCAGGCGGACGGCGGGCCGCTCATCGCCCTTCTGCCGGGCAGCCGCCGGCAGGAGGTGGAACGCATGCTGCCGGTGATGCTCGAGGCCACCAAGGGCATGGCCGGTCACCGGCGGATGGTGGCGGCGGCGCCTGCGCTGGATGACGCGGTGTACGCACCCTTTCTGAAGGGATACGATGCCGTGCTGGTGCGCGACCGGACCTACGCGCTGCTCCGGCAGGCGCAGGCCGCACTGGTCACCAGCGGTACGGCCACGCTGGAGACGGCCCTCTTCGGGGTGCCCCAGGTGGTGTGCTACGGCGGCAGCGCCGTCAACGTCTGGCTCGCCCGTCGCCTGGTCAAGGTGCCCTTCATCTCCCTGGTGAACCTGATCATGGGCCGGGAGGTGGTGCGGGAGATGATCCAGCAGGACCTTACCCCGAAGGCCCTGGGTGCCGAGCTGGACCGGCTGCTGCACGATGGTCCCTACCGCACGGCCATGCAGGCCGACCTGGCCCTGCTGCGCGAAAAGCTCGGCGGGCCGGGGGCGAGCGCGCGAACCGCCGCGCGGCTGTGGAAAATTCTGGAACAGCGCCCCTGAGCGCCGTCCGGGCGGCGGGTACTTTCGCCGTCATGCGCGCGATCGGCACCGCGGTGTGCCTGGCTTTGGCCCTTCAAGGTGCGGCCCAGTTCCAGGAGGTCCAGGTGGCCGTGTTGCACGGCAAGGGCGTTCGCAGCGCCACCGTGATGGGCACGCGCGGCAGCATGGCCATCCTGGCCGATGGGCGGCAGGTGGGGGAGCTGGCCCCCAACGACGGCCTGCGCCTCACCTGGGAGGACGGCAGGCTGGTGGGCCGGTCCCTTGCGGCCCGCTATGCCGCCCGGGAGCGGCTTACGCTGCGCCCCGCGATCGGCGGCGGCATCCGGCTGAGGGCCGTGGTGCCGAAGCTCCCCGAGCGCATCTACAACGGCATGCTCGATGTGCGCGCCGTGGACGGCGAGCTGCGCTTCGTGAACGAGGTGCGGCTGGAGGACTATGTCGCCGGCGTGGTGGAGAGCGAGGCCGGTGCGCAGCAGGCGCCGGAGTACTACAAGCTGCAGGCGGTGAGCTGCAGGACCTACGCCCTGGCCAACGCCCGCAAGCACGCCGCCGAGGGTTTCGAGCTGTGCGACCAGGTGCACTGCCAGGTGTACAAGGGCCGGGCCCTGCACGCGCCGATCACCGAAGCCGCCCAGGCCACCCGCGGCATGGTGGTGGTGGATGCCTCCATCCGCCTGATCCATGCCACTTTCCACAGCAACTGCGGTGGCGAGACGCTCAATGCCGAGGACCTGTGGAGCAAGCCCGAACCGTACCTCCAGGCCGTCACCGACAGCTTCTGCCTGGCGCAGCCGCATGCCACCTGGTCCATGTCCATCCCCAAGGCCGAATGGCTCGGGTACATGGAGCGCAAGCACCACCTGCGTACCGACGACCCGGCCGTACGGGCCGAACTGCTGGCGCACCAGCCCCAATGCCGCGGGCTCTACCTCAATACGCGTCCGCCGCTGGTGCCCCTCAAGCAGCTCCGCGAGGATTGGAAGCTGCGCAGCACCTATTTCACGGTCCGCACGGTGGGCGACCAGGTCCAGCTGGACGGGCGAGGCTTCGGCCATGGCGTGGGGCTCTGCCAGGAGGGGGCCATGGAGATGGCCCGGCGGGGGATCCCCTTCACCGACATCCTTCACCACTACTACAGCGATGTCCACCTGATCGACCTGAGCCACCTGGATTTCTTCCGGGATGAGGGCCGATGAACCGCTCGTCGAACGAAATTGACGTCCTTCGACGAACGGGGTAGTTTTGACGACAGGATCAACAAAAAATACCACATGAGGAAGAACGTTACGCTGCTCGCGACCACGGCCCTTTTATCCTCCTCCCTGCATGCCCAGGTGTCCATCGGGCTGGCGGAGATGCCGGCCGCCGGCGATGCGCTGCGCATGACCCAGGCCAACCTGAACCTGTTCATCAACTACGCGCAGACCGGTCCGGGTCATACCTGGGACTTCTCGAACCTGCAGGCGGTGGACGAGGACACCACCACGTACCAGACGGTGGCCTCCACCAACATCGTGTACGCCCTGGTCTATGCGGACATCTTCTTCAATCCGAACCGGGCGAACCATGCCACGGCGGGTGTGGACATCCCCTTCTACCAGCAGCTGCCCATCGCCGATCCTTACACCTTTCTGTACCGCAGCAACACCGAATACCGCAAGATCGGGTTCGGGGCCGAGCTTGCGGGCATCCCGGTGCCCATCATCTTCAGCCAGCAGGATGTGATCTATGAGCTCCCGCTGAACTACGGGGACGTGAGCACCTCCCAGTCGGCATGGAATGTGAGCCTGCCCACCCTGGCCTACTACGGCTATCAGCAAACGCGCGGCAACGAGGTGGACGGCTGGGGCAGCATCACCACCCCGGCAGGGACCTTCGATGCACTGCGGGTGAAGACCACGCTGGAAGGGCGCGACACGATCAACGTGGACACCCTGGGTATCGGCTTCGCGATCGACCGGCCCGTGGTGCGGGAGTACAAATGGCTCACACCGGGGCTGCGGGTGCCGGTGCTGCAGGTGAACACCACCCAGGTCTTCGGTTTCGAGGTGGTGACGGCGATCCTCTTCCACGACGAGCCGCGCAGCATCACCGTGGAGCAGCCTCTCGCGGCCAGCCTCTGCCCGGGCAGCACGCTGGACATCACCTACAGTGAGACCGGCGTGTACAACACCGGCGGCCTCTTCATCGATGCCAACGACTTCATCGTGCAGCTGAGCGACGCCACGGGCGATTTCACCAGTGCGGTGAACATCGGGCAGGTGACGGCAACCACGGCGGGCACCATCCCGGTGACCATCCCGGCGAACACCCCCGCCGGCACCGGGTACCGCATCCGCATCGTCTCCACCAGCCCGGCCTTCACCGGGGACGACAACGGCTTCGACATCACGATCGACAATGTCGCTCCGGTGGCCTCGGTGATCGCCAATGGCCCCACGGCCTTCTGCCCGGGCGACAGCGTGCTGCTCGACGGCAGCTCCGGCGGAGGCCTGGACTACCAGTGGCAGCTGGACGGGACGGACATCCCCGGGGCCACCTCGGCCACGCTGGTGGCCGATGCTTCCGGCAGCTACAGTGTGACGGTCTCCGGCGTCTGTGGCACGGACAGCTCCGCCCCGGTGGTCGTTACGGTGAACACCCCGCCAGCCTCGCCCGGCATCCTGGCGTCCGACACCACGGTGTTCTGCGACGGCGGGTCCGTGCTGCTGGTGGCCGACCCGGTGCCCGGGGCCACCTACATCTGGACCGTGAACGGTATGGTGGTGCCCAATGCGGACAGCACGCAGCTCTCGGTGACCGGGACCGGCAGCTACACGGTGGCGGTGACCGATGCACAAGGCTGCACCAGCTCCTCGGCCGATACGATCGACGTCACGGTGCATGCGGTACCGGCCGAACCGGTGATCACGCAGGTGGCGGACACCCTCTTCGCATCCGGCACGGGTTCCTTCCAGTGGTATGTGGACGGGTTGCCCATTCCGGGTGCCACCGGCGGTTGGTACGTGCCCACGGTGAGCGGCGCCTACACCGTCGTGGTGACCGATGGCAACGGATGCAGCAGCACTTCCCAGGTCTATGCGTACATCTTCACCGGGCTGTCGATGCAACAGCAGGCTACGCTGCGTGCCTGGCCGAACCCCACCACCGGCCAGCTCATGGTGGAAGGCCTCGCCGGAGCGCGTTACGCCGTGGCGGATGCGAGCGGGCGCCTGCTTCTGGAAGGCCTGGCCACCTTCAGCCCGGCCGTGCTCGACCTGGCAGACCTGGCACCCGGCCTGTATGAGCTGCGCACCGGCGACGGGGCGGTGCTGCGGATCGTCAGACAGTAGGGCCTTCTGCGAACGCAAGAGCCCCCGACCAGCGGTCGGGGGCTCTTGCGTTCCAACGGGCGTTGCACGATCATCGGTTGATGATCCGTGGCGGGACGGGCCGCTCCTGGCATACGATTTTCTTTGCTTGCGACGTTGGAACATCCGGCATGAAGACCCTCCGGTGGTCCCTCCTGTGGACCGTGCCCGCTGTCGTCCCGGCGCTGATGGCGCAACCCGCCGGTTTCGATCCGGTCCTGGCGCGTGACCTGAGCGCCTTGTGCACCACGCACACCTTCCGCGACCTGTACGGAAGCGATGAGGCCATCATGCCTGCGGGCTATGAACGGCTCCACACCTCCGCCCCCCGGGGCATGGACAACCTGTTCCAGGTGTTCAGAAAGGGCCCGCTGGGGGTGATCGAGCTGCGCGGCTCCACGGCCGACCCGCTGAGCTGGATGGAGAACGTGCATGCCGCCATGCTGCCCGCAAGGGGCACCATCCTGCTGGACGGCCGGCCCTTCGACTACCACTTCGCCGACGACACGGCGGCCGCGGTACATGCGGGCTACACGCTCGGTGTGGCCTTCGTGGTGGACGAGGTGCTGGAGCAGCTGTTGCTGCTGGACCGGCAGGGCGTGCACGACATCGTGATCACCGGGCACAGCCAGGGCGGAGCGCTGGCGCAGCTGGTGCGCGCCCATCTGGAGCACCTGCCGGTGGACCAGGTGCCGGTGCGGGCCCGATTCCGCACGTACGCGTTCGCCAACCCGATGGTGGGCAATGCAGCCTTCGCTCGCGAGTACGACAGGGCCTATTGCAGCTCCGGCACCAGCTTCAGCATCATCAACCCCGAGGACCCCGTGCCGGGCATGCCGCTGGCCTACCACGACCACCGGATCTTCTCGGCCGCCACGCTCAATGGCATGGCATCGGGTCAGGACGGGTACGATATGCGAAGCCTCGCGCGCAGTGCACTGTTCCGCATGTTCCGCGGTACGGTGACCGACCTGGCGCAATACGTGTCATCCTCGGTGGAAAAACGCATCGCCAGGCCCGTGGGCGAGGTGAAGCTGCCACCCTACCGCGAGGAGATGAATTACGTGCCCATGCCCGGCCGGGTGCCGCTGGCCCCCTTCCCGTACCCGTTGATCCTGCGGGACAGCACCATCCTGACCAACGATTCGTTGCTGCGGGCCAACCCGCGCGACGAGCAGGGCGTGTTCCTCAACAAGGAACTGTACCGTCGCGCCCCGGGGTTCTACCAGCACAAGCCCTACAACTACCACGTGGCCATCCTGCGCCGCTGGTTCCCGGAGCGGTATGGCGCCTTGCGCGTCAAGGTGCTCCCGGAGAATCTCTAAGATCCGGGGCCCTCGGGCATCACCCGGTACCGCAGGAGCACATCGGTGGTCTGCGCTCCACTGCCTGCGGAGCGCGCCTCACGCAGGGGCATCAACGCGGTCCAGGTCCGGTCGGCCTCGCCGGGTGTGGCCGCCAGCGGCAGGTCGAACGCCAGCCAGGTATGCTCCTCGATGTGAAAGCTGAGGACCCGCGTGGAGGATCGGCTGTTCAGCCCGGCCCGCGCGGGGACGACGAGCATGCCGTTCTCCTCGCGGAAGAGCGACCGGTCGATCGTGGCGTACGCATTGTCGTTCGGACCCGCATAGAGGCTCAACCGGATCTGATCGGGCTCCTTCGACCGGGCGGTGATGCGCGCCAGCGGCACATGCACCTCCACCTCGAGCACCAGCGCCTGGCCATCGACCTTCGGAGGACGCGGAACGGAAAGCCTGCTCAGGCCGGCGATGCTGAAGAGGGCCGCCTGGCCCAGTACGATGGAAAGGCCCGCAGCTTTCCAGAAGTGCGCCCATTCGGTGGCGTGGACCAGCCTGGTACCGAGCAGCCCCAGGAGGAACCCGCCGATGAAGCCGGCCGGGATGAAGATGAAGGCGATGGCGTAGCCGCGCTTCCCCTCGAAGTTGCTGACGCCGCTCAGCTCCGTGACCTTGTCGGCGACGGGGATGGTGACGACCGCGGTGATGATGCCGCTGAGCAGGGCGACCAACAGGGCGATCTTCCAGGACATGTGGCGGGAGTGTCTCCAAATATGGGGATCTTCGCCTCGCGCCCGTACACCCGCATGTTTCCGCAGGAGGGTACGGGCCGTCGTACCAACCGTCATGGGCATGCGCAAGGTCAACATCACACAGGAAGGCCGCTCCGGCGCCGTCACCTACGAGGAGGACCAGGGGCGGATCACGGGCTGGTGGGAGTTCGCTGGAGGCGATGCGCTGGCCTTGATCAGCATGGGCAGCGCCAGCGAATGGCGCCACGGGCATCCGTGGGCGGTCGATCACCGTGCCGGGATCCTCCGCTTCGTGGCCGATGAGGTGATCCGCCAGAAAGCGCCCGGATGTTATGCGGTGATCGAGGAGGAGAGCGGTATGATCACCCTGTATCAGGGACCGGCCCCGGCGGGGCGCACAGCCGCATCCGAAACCCCGACCGCAGCGTCCTCCACCGCGCGGAAGGCGGAGGCCGCGACCTTCGTGCGGCGTTACACCAGGCTCAAGGCCATGCTCGGGATCGTCGTGCTTGCCGTCGCGCTCGTTGCCGGTGCGGTGTACTGGCTCGGGAAGAAGGTGCTCACCGTGGCCTCGGCGGGTGGCATGCCCATGGGTGAATGCGTGCGCACCGACACCCACATCGCCTCGCTCATCCAGGCCACCGACCCGCACCTGCCGGAGATCACCGGTCGCGGTGCCAAGACCACCACGACCGTCAGCCTCCTGCTCATTCCGACCGACGGCTCGGCGCCGCACCAGCTCCTGATCGGCGAAGGGCTCCGTTCGGAGCAGATCCGGATGGCCAGGATCCTGGGCAGCGATGGCCGGGTGCTCTGGTTCGATGTGAACGGCCTCGGCGGGGCGGACCTGGAGCGCCATGTGCTGTTGGACCCGTCGGAGATGCGCGACCCACAAG
Source organism: Bacteroidota bacterium (assembly GCA_014584605.1). Lineage (GTDB taxonomy): Bacteria > Bacteroidota > Bacteroidia > Flavobacteriales_F > PHOS-HE28 > PHOS-HE28. Next base: position 55,524 of record JACTMO010000075.1, read on the forward strand.
TGCCCAGGCCGGGATCGCCGTTCCCGCCCGGCCCGGACAGCTATCTGTCCGCAGGCTTCATCCCGGCGGATGGGCAGTGGATCGGCGTGCATGCCGCGGAAGAGCTGCAAGGGGAGTATGCACCGGGGAAGTTCGTGCGCAAGGTGGTGTCGCAGCAGGGCAGCAGGCAGATGCGGCGCCTGTACCGGGGCATGCTGGAGACTGCGGTGGACGGCAAATACCACCGCATCACCGCCATGGAGCCTTTGGGCGACGCGGAGTTCTTCAATGCGGCCTTCCTACGCATGGACGGCAGGTCGGAACCGCTACGGCTCGCCGATCCCGATGGCGTGCTCATGTTGCACACTTCCGAACCGGGCGTGAAAGGCACTGCGATCGTCGCCCGGATGGACCTGAGCGGAAAGACCCTCTGGTCCGTGAACACCGCGATCGACCGCTTCAACCTGAAGCAGATCCTGCCCGGCCCGGATGCCTTTGCCTTCGTGGGCAAGCGGCTGCCCGCGCCGGGCAAGGTGAGCGAGCCGCTGGTGGTGCTCGTGGAGAATACGACCGGGAAGACGACCACGCATTCCCTGTGGCGGTAGCGCTTGCACCGCAGGATCGGTGTTCACCGCACCTCCACCTCGTCCAGGAAGAGCCACGCGGGGTTCCCCGCGCCGGGCGCGCCTTCCGGGATGTTGCCGATGGACCTCACCGCGATGCGCACGTAGCGCGCCTTGGCCAGGCCGTCCGCGCTGAAGGCGTTGCGGCCTCCTACATCCTGGCCCTTCGCGCTGCCGAACGGCGTGAAGGCGGTGCTGTCCGTGCTGGTGCTGAAGTCCACGCCCACGGGCCCATGGATCCAGCTGTGCGGATCGTGCCACGCGCCGATGCCGATGTGGCGCACATCCTGTACGCGGCCCAGGTCCACGGTGATGGTGACGCTTTGTTTCCAGCCCAGCCATTCGGTGCTCACGCGCTTGTTGCCTGCCGTGATGCCGTCCACCAGGGTGAAGGCTCCTCCCTCGCTGTAGCGCTCATTCGGCGGGTCGCTCAACACGATGGGCCGCGCCGTGGCCTGGTTGAAGCGGAACCCGGACCTGGACACCGGATAGGTATCCTTCACGCCGTACAGGGCTTCCGGTTCTGCCCAGGCCTGCACGGTGCATGATCCGGAAAGTTCCACCGGGCCGGTGTAGCGCTGCTTCTGCGGCGCCATAGGGTCCTTGCGGGGATCCCGGGCCAGGGGATCCGTGCCGCCGCCGAGCACCTTGTAGTAGAGCGGGGTGTTGGGCATGGCGCCTTTCAGTTCCACCAGCAACTGGCCCGGCTTCGCACCTTGTTTCGGCACGATGCGCACCTGGTAAATACTGCGGCTGGCGTTGGCATGCAGGGCGTCCAAGCGGGGAAACTCCGCCTCCAGGCGGCGGATGAAGTCGGCCTCGTTCCGCTGCTCCTTCGGTGACCACAGTACTTCGGCCAGCGCCAGCATGCGCGGCATCATCATGTACTCCACGTGGTCCGTGGTGGCGATGTACTCGGTCCACAGGTTGGCCTGCGCGCCGAGGATGTGCTTGGCCTCGTCGGCGGTGAGTTCGGCGGGAATGGGCTCGTAGCCATACACCTTCTGCAAGGGCGTGTACCCACCGATGGACAGCGGTTCGTTGGCGGGATCGCCTTGGTAGTGGTCGAAGTAGCAATGGCTGCCGGGGCTCATCACCGCGTCGTGGCCACTGCGCGCCGCAGCAATGCCGCCCTCGGTGCCGCGCCAGCTCATCACGGTGGCGTTGGGCGCGAGGCCGCCTTCCAGGATCTCGTCCCAGCCGATGATCTTGCGCCCCTTGCTGTTCACAAACTGTTCGATGCGCCGGATGAAGTACGACTGCAGCTCGTGCTCGTCCTTCAGGCCCTCAGCCTTCATGCGCGCCTGGCATTTCGGACAGGTCTTCCAACGGTCCTTGGGGCATTCATCGCCACCGATGTGGATGTAGGGGCTGGGGAAGAGCACCATCACCTCGGTGAGCACGTCCTGCAGCATGGCGAACACGCTGTCGTTGCCGGCGCAGAACACGTCGGGGAACACGCCCCAGCCGCGTTCCACCGCGTAGGGACCGCCGGTACACCCCAGTTGCGGGTAGGCGGCCAGTGCGGCCAGGGCATGGCCGGGCATCTCGATCTCCGGCACCACGTTGATGTGGTGTTCCGCCGCATAGGCCACCACCTCGCGGATCTCGTCCTGGGTGTAGAAGCCGCCGTAGCGCACGGTGTCGAATTGCTGGTTGGCGTAGGCGCCCACCTGGCTGCCGCGACGCCAGCCGCCCACGGCGGTGAGCTCGGGCCTGCTCTTGATCTGGATGCGCCAGCCCTGGTCGTCGGTGAGGTGCCAGTGGAAGCTGCTCATCTTGTAGCGCGCCAGCAGGTCGATGTACTTCTTGACGAAGGCGATGGGGAAGAAGTGGCGGCACACGTCGAGGTGCATGCCGCGCCAGCCGAAGCGCGGCTGGTCGGTGATGGTGAGGCAGGGCAGGGAGGCCGTGTCACGGCCCTGTTCGAGCAGTTGCACCAAGGTGCGGGTGCCGCGGTACAGGCCCGCCTCGGTCGTGGCATCGATCGCGATCCCGGCGGTGGAGACCCGCAGGCTGTACCATTCGGGATGCAGTGCGGTGTCCGGTGCGATCAGGGCGAGTGTGATGGGCGTGGCGCGGAAGCAGTTCAGCCCGGACGCGGGGTGCAAGGGCTCGATCTCCGCGCCCAGCTGTTGCGCGAACGACTGCAGGGCAGGGCCTGCATCCACGGTCCACGGGCAACGCAGGTCCAGGCGGCCTTCGTTGTAGGTGAGCTGGGCCGGCAGCGGGATCAGGTCCACCTGGGCGGAAGCGGATAGCGAAAGGAATAGGGCGATGGGCAGGAGGCGATGCATGGCGTAAAGATGCGCACCCCCGTTCACAGGGGCCGCTTCCCACGGAGGTCACGGTTGGCGTGTCCCTGCATGGACGGGGCCTGTCGCTATCGCCCTTCCTGTCAGCGAAGCTTCCGCAAGGCCTCACTTGCGCCAAGGACCGGAATGCTGCTGTGGCGCTTCATGTCCGCATCATGGGAGATGATCGCATCGAGTGGTCCACAGCCCAAAGCGGATTGGTGCTGGATGGAATCCTCGAGATCGTTCCACCCGCTCATCAATGCGTTGCGGAGTCCCTCGCGTTCAAGACCGGCCAATTCCATCGTATCCACCATCCGGAGCAGGTACTTGGACAGGATCCTTGGCGGCATGACTTTCCGCAACACGTAGACCGTGTTCACAATGGAGATCGGGGAAATGCAGGCAGCGATCTTTCCGGCCTGGATGGCACTTAACAGACGCGTACTGGCCTCATGCTCAGGTCTGGCGGTGTCCAGAAGGTCGATGAGGATGTTGGTGTCAAGGAATACCCGCATCCCGGAACCCTACTTCGAAAGGAGCTTGGCCAAACGGGGATCCTGGTCCAGGTCCTTCTTGGTGATCCGACCTGTGAGAGCGCCCTTGAGGCCCTCCACCCAATCCACATCGGCTCCCTTTTGCGTCTCGCCCAACGTATCCGTCAGGTCCTCCACCAAGGCCGCCACACTGATCCGCCGCTTGCGGCTCCAGCGCCGGAGTTTCTCCACGCGCCTGGTATCCATGGTAAGCGTAATGCGGGTCTTCATGTTCTCAAAGATAATCGGCCGGATGGTAGGGAGGGAGCCTTTCACCGGGTCTGTTGGGTGTTGATCATCCGATCGCTTGCTTGGGGCACGCGGGATCGATGTTCCTCACAGCCGCTCCAGCACCACCTGCAGGTACTTCCAGAATTTCTGCACGGAGGGGATGTTGGCCCGTTCGTCAGGCGAGTGGGCGCCGCGGATGGTGGGGCCGAAGCTGATCATCTCCATGCCGGGATAGTTGCGGCCGATGATGCCGCACTCCAGGCCCGCGTGGCAGGCCATCACGTGTGCTTCTTCGTTGAATAGCTCCTTGTACACCGCGCTCATCAGCTGCACGATCCGGGCCTCGGGGTGTGGCGTCCATCCGGGGTAGCCGCCGCTGAACTTCACCGTGCCGCCGATCAGTTCGTAGGCTGCGCGGATGGAATCGGCCTCGTCCGTCTTCTCGCTCACCACCGAGCTGCGGGTGAGGCACATCACCGTGTATTGGCCGTCCTTGAGCTGCACGCGGGCCAGGTTGTTGCTGGTTTGCACGAGGTCCTTCACGTCGGGGCTCATGCGGAAGATGCCGTTGGGCGTGGCCTGCACGGCGCGCAGGAAGCCGCGCTGGTCCTGGGCGGACATCACCTTGGCGGGTGCGTCGGCGGCCGTGGCCTCGATCTTCAGCTCCGGGTCGGTGGTGCGGTATTCCGCGGTGATGGCAGCGGCCAGTTCGCGGAAGCTCTTGGCGAACGCATCGGCCTTGTCGGCGGGTACGGCGATCACCGCGTTGCTCTCGCGCGGGATGGCGTTGCGCAGGCTGCCGCCGTCGATGGTGGCGATGCGGATGCCGTGCGGCTCGGCGGCCAGCAGCAGGCGGTTCATCAGCTTGTTGGCGTTGCCGCGCCCCAGGTGGATCTCCGTGCCGGAGTGGCCGCCGTTCAGGCCTTTCACGCTGACGCGGAAGCCCTTCATGCCGGCGGGCACGGCCTCCTCGGTGTAGCTGCCCGTGGCGGTCACATCCAGGCCGCCCGCGCAGCCGATGGTGAGCTCGTTGTCCTCCTCGGTGTCCAGGTTCAGCAGGATGGGCGCTGAGAGCAGCCCGCCCTTCAACTCGAAGGCGCCGGTCATGCCGGTCTCCTCATCGATGGTGAAGAGCGCCTCGATGGGCGGGTGTGCGATGTCCTTCGATGCGAGGATGGTCATGATGGTGGCCACGCCCAGTCCGTTGTCGGCGCCCAGCGTGGTGCCCTCGGCCTTCACCCAATCGCCGTCCACCTTCATGCGGATGCCGTCGGTGTCGAAGTTGAAGTCGGTGCCGGCGTTCTTCTGATGCACCATGTCCAGGTGGCTTTGCAGGACCACCGGCGCAGCCTTCTCCCTGCCCTTGCTGCCGGGCTTCTTGATGATGACGTTGCCCGCGTGGTCCACGTGGGTGGGCAGGCCGAGGCCCTCGCCGAAGGCCTTCATGAAGGCGGTGACGCGCGCCTCCTTCTTGCTGGCGCGGGGAATGGCGTTGAGGTCGGCGAAGTGGTTCCAGATGGCCTTAGGCTCGAGGGCGCGGACGGATTCGTTGGTCATGATGAGCGACGATGGATGAGGGTGTGCAAGGTACGGGCGGTGCGCGGGGGAGCGGACGATGCCCTGGACCCGGCATGCATGGCTAGTGTGGTGGTCCCTAAGTTGGTTAACTGAAGATCTGCCCCTATTTCGTCTTCATGCAAGGCGGAACATGCGCGGCGTAGCGGGCGCTACGGCGAAATGTTCCAACACGGCAGGAAGGCGAAAGAGGGGCGGAGATGGTTAATGAACTTAGGGGCCACCGCACTAGTGCACCAGCCTCCAAGGACAATGGATGTCGTCGAATGAGGAAGGGCGTGCGAACCGACGTTCCCTTCAAGCCAACGGGTCGTACATGTACGCCTTCATCGACCGCCCGATGTCCGCAGGCCGGTGCTGCTCGGCCAGTCCCGTGCGGTAGGATTCTTCCGCCACGGCGGTGCCGATGGCGTGTGAAAGCTCGCGAATGGCCGTGAGCTGCGGGTAGAGCGAACCGAACGCGATGTCCTCCGGCTTCACGCGGTCGGCCAGGGTTCGCGCGGCCAGCAGGAACATGGCGTCGGTGATGCTGCACGCGCCGGACACGAGGGCGCCAAGCCCGATGCCGGGGAAGATGTACGCGTTGTTGCCTTGGCCCGGGCGGAACTGCCGGCCATTGGCGGTGACGGGTGCGAAGGGGCTGCCGCTGGTGAAGACGGCGCGCCCGTCGCTCCAGGTGTAGGCCTCCTCGGCGGTGCATTCCGCGCGGCTGGTGGGGTTGCTCAAGGCGAAGATCACCGGGCGTTCGTTGATGGCGGCCATCTTCCGGATCACGTCGCGGTCGAAGGTGCCGGGCGATCCCGTGGCGCCGATGAGCACGTGCGGCCGGATGTCGTCCAGCGCCTCCATGAAAGCCATGGGGGCATGCGGATGGGCGAAGCGTTGCTTGTGCGCGTCCAGCCCGTCACGGCCCTGCACGATCAGGCCCTTGCTGTCCACGAACCAGAGGCGGCGGCGCGCTTCCTCCGGTGCAAGGCCTTCTTCCTGGAAGGCCGAGGCCATCAGGTCGGCGATGCCGGTGGCGGCGGAGCCCGCGCCGAGGAACATCACGCGCAGGTCCTTGAACGGGATACCGGTGATGCGTGTGGAGGCGTACACGCCCGCCAGCGCCACGGCGGCCGTGCCCTGGATGTCGTCGTTGAAGCAGCACACGCGATCGCGGTAGCGGTCCAGCAGGGCGTAGGCGTTGGGCGTGGAGAAGTCCTCGAACTGGACCAGTGCCTTGGGGAAGCGTTGCTGCACGGCCTGGATGAATTCGTCCACCAGTGCGAAGTAGGTCTCGCCTTCCAGCCGGTGGTGCGGATAGCCCAGGTAGAACGGGTCGTCCAGCAGGGCCTGGTTGTTGGTGCCCACATCGAGCATGATGGGCATGCACTGGTGCGGGTGGATGCCGGCAGCGGCGGTGTAGAGCGCGAGCTTGCCGATGGGGATGCCCATGCCGTTGGCGCCCAGGTCGCCCAGGCCCAGGATGCGCTGCCCGTCGGTGACGACGATCACGCGCACGTCCGGCTCGGGCCAGTTGGCCATGATCTCCGCGATGCGGCCCTTGTCCTCCGGGGTGATGTAGAAGCCCTTGGTGCGGCGGAAGATGCGGGAGAACTCCTGGCAGGCCTGGCCCACGGTGGGGGTGTAGATCAGCGGCGTCATCTGCTCCAGGTGCTGCACCACCACGGCGTAGAACAGCCGCTCGCTGCGGTCCTGCAAGGAGTTGAGCAGGATGTAGCGTTCCAGGTCGTTCTTCTTGCCGCGAAGTGCCTCCAGCACCCGTTGCACCTGCTGTTCCTGCGTGGCCACGGCATAGGGCAGCAGGCCCTCCAGGCCCAGGGCGCGGCGCTCCGCCCGGGTGAATTCCACCGAACGGTCCAGGCTGCCGTTCCGCAGGATGTCGTAGCCCTTTTTCATGGCGCGAAGTGGAAAGGTAGGGCGGCGGGGGGGCGCATGGCGCTACCACCCGCCGCCACCTCCTCCGCCGCCCGACGAACCGCCACCGCCGCTACCGCCGCTGCTCGAGGGCGGGGTGCTGGACGACTGCACGCTGCTGGAGAACGAGGAGTACATGCTGCGCGTGAAGGAGTCGTAGTTTCCCCTGGAAGCTCCGTACAAGCACCCGGTCCTCGCTCATGCAGGATCCATGTTCTCCACATCGTCCAGGTCCCGATGCCTTCCTGTCGCCTTCTTGTTGGTCACCAGGTCATGGTAGCTGGTGAAGCACAAGGCTATTCGGCATGCAGGCGAGCAACGCGACAAACTCTTTGAAGTCTTTGCTCAGCATGCGCGGGACCCATGTACTGTTGGCGAAGGTATTCGAGCGCCGCCAGCCGCTCCGCAGGTGTCCGTTCCCGCCAGAATAACTTATCCAGGCGTTCGTCCTTCAGCGAAATGATCTTCACGGTGCGCTCCATGCCCTAAAGATAGTCGATAGGTAGTGGCCCAGGGCCGCTGAACCAGCCTGGATCATCCTTCAGGTCGGCGCTACCACCCGCCGCCGCCGCCGCCACCTCCTCCGCCGCCCGACGAACCGCCACCACCGCTGCCGCCGCTGCTCGAGGGCGGGGTGCTGGACGACTGCACGCTGCTGGAGAACGAGGAGTTGATGCTGTGCGAGAACGACCCGAAGTTGCTGATCGAGCCGCTGTACCATCCCGGGTGGTAGCTCTTGTCCACGAGGGCCTTGCTGATCAGGTCCTGGAAGCGCTCGCCCCAGACCTCCTCCACGCCGAGGGCGATGGCGTAGGGCAGGTACTTCTCAAAAACCTCGGGCGTCATCGTGGGCGGGTTGAAGCGCTGCAGCTGCTTCTCCTCCGCCGCGCCCAGGTACATCTTGAAGCCGTTCAGCCGCGCGCGCAGGGCCAACTTCTCCTTGGTCGGCTTGCGGATCAGGTACTGGTAAAACAGGAAGAGCAGCACATTGGCGATCACGAAGCCGATGAGGTACAGCACATCGAAGTCGCCGAAGAACTTGGTGTGCAGCACCGCCATCGCGATCGCGCACACGATCACCGTGAGGATGGGGATCAACCAGAAGTGCAGGTTGTTGCCCTTGTTGAGGAAGCCGTGCCACTGGCCGTTCAAGGTGCTCCGGAACGCGCTGGCCATGCTCTTCACGCTCGGGTCGTATGAACCGGTGATCTCAAAGCGGTCGATGCCGGAGCCGAACATGCTGTTCAGCAATTCCTGCTCCTCGCGCGGCAAACCGCTGCCGCCCTTCAGTTTCCGGAGGGTGTAGGTGTGCTGCTTGAACAGGCCCAGGATCTTCTGGGTCTCCTCTTCGATGAGGAGGTGGCCCTTCACCGCCAGCGAGATCATCGCCGGCGTGATCTGGTCGTTGGCGTAGTTGCCCTTCATCACCATGGCCACGGAAGCAGGGGAGAGGCCGTCGGGCGGCTCGAAGAGCGGGATCACCACCGGGCTGTCCGGGTCACGACCGTAGCGGAACCAGGTGACGAAGTAGTAGAGCAGCAGCAGCAGCGAGATGATCCCGCCCAGCAGGGGCACCGCGTACTTCTCGAAGAAGGTGGGCGGCGGCGGTTCGGCCACCACGCCCTTCTGGAAGCCCACGGCCACGGTGAGGCCCTCGTAGTAGCCCATGGCACGCCCGGTGAAATGCACCGTGTGCGCGTCGATGATCGAATCGGAACAGGCGCGTTCGGTGGAACCCATCGCGCCCGTGTAGCAGGCCGTCTGCCGCACTTGCGCCGCCGTGGGCAGATGCACCGTGGCCGAGATGCTGTCGATAAAGAAGGCCCAGCCGTTGCCGTTCACGTTCCAATAGATCTCGTCGAACTCCGGGAAGAAACCCACCTGGCCCTTGGTGGTGTAGGTGATGCGGTACTGATAGTCGCCGGGCTCGAGGTACACGTCCTTGTCGCCCACGTAGAGCACATAGTCGTCGCCTTCGGTGGCAGTGTGGTAGGGCGACTCCTTGCCGCCCATCAGCACCTCGGTGAATTCGTACTCCACCCGTTGCGTGCGGCCATGGTGGCTCGTGAACCGCAGGGGCAGCTTGCGCACGATGCCGCGCTTGAACTCGATGCCACGCGCGTGGATCCGGATGTCCTCCGTCACCGTGAGGCCGCCATCGGCCGCTACCGTGAGGTCGGTATGGAACGAAATGATCCGCTCCGATTGTCCGTGAGCCCCCAGCCCGATGGCCAGCGCGACCCCAAGCAGTACCCGCCGCATCACGAGAACTTCACGGTGGGTACCGCCTTCTCCGCCGGGCTGTCCAGTTCGAAGAACGCCGCCTTTGCGAAGTGGAACATATTGGCGATGATGTTGCTCGGGAACGACTCGATCAGCGTGTTCTGCTCGCGAACGGTGCCGTTGTAGTAGCGCCGCGCTTTTTCCAGGTCGCCCTCGATCTGCGCCAGTTGCGTCTGGAGTTCCAAAAAGTTGGTGTTCGCCTTCAGCTCCGGATACTGCTCGGCCACGGCGATCAGCTTCATCATGGCGGTGCTCAACTGCTTCTCCGCCGCCTGCTGTCCCTCGATGGTGGTGGCCTGCTGCGCCGCAGCCCGCGCACGCGTCACGTTCTCAAACGTCTCCTTCTCGTGCGCCGCATAGCCCTTCACCGTCTCCACCAGGTTCGGGATCAGGTCGTGCCGCTTCTTCAACTGCACGTCGATGCCGCTCCAGCCTTCGGCCACCAGGTTCTTCAACTTCACCAGCTTGTTGTAGATGGCGACGCCGTACATGAACAGCAGCGCGACGAGGCCGAGGAGGATGAGGAGGATCATGCGGGGAGGGTTGGGTTGGAGCGAATGTAGGGCGGGGAGGGGGAATGGTGAGGGTGGTGAGAGAGGTGAGGAAGTGAAGAGGTGAGGAAGTGAAGAGGTGAGGAGGTGAAGGAGGGTGAGAGAGGTGAGAAAGTCGCGGGGCGTTCACCAGCGGTCCAGGCTGTTCCTACCCACGGTGTAGCAGTGCAGGCTGCTGGGGGTGAACTCCACCTCCACGCCATCGAGCGTGCGCACGCCTTCGCGGGTGAGGGTGGTGACCAGGGGGCGCCTTGCCAGGTGGTGTTTCTTGCAGAAGGCCAGCAGCCCTTTGATCTCCCGGGGATCATCCCAGGCGGCATCGCTCCACTTCACCTCCACGGCGAAGCGCGCCTTCCGTCCGGCCCGGTCCAGGCTTACGAAGTCCACTTCGCCGCTTTTCCAACGGGCGTAGTGAAGCGAGTCGATGAAGTCGCGGTTGTGGATCCATTGGCTGAAGATGGCCGTCTCCACCTGCTGGCCCAGCGCGGCATCGCCTTCGCGCAAGGGGTTGAACAGGGCCGCCCGCATGGTGGGATTGGTGAGGAAGACCTTGAAGGTGGTCTTGCGCTTGAAGTGCGTCACGTCCTCGTCCACCCGGCGCATCTGGCGGATCAGGAAGGCGGCCTCCAGGTACACCAGGTATTTGGCCAGCGTGTTCTTGGCCACGTTGCTGGTCTTGCTCAGCTCTTCCATGCTCACCTCGCGGCTGGTGTGGTAGGCCAGGGTGTTGAACAGGCTGTTCAGTTCCTGGATGTCCGTGATGCCATAGAGCGTGGGCAGGTCGCGCAGCAGCACCTTGTCAATGATGTCGTTCTTGATGTAGCGCTGCGGATCGCGTTGCAGGCGGAGCGAGAACACGGCCTCGGGATAGCCTCCGTGGTTCATGTAGTCGATGAACGCACGGTTCAGGCCCAGGATGTCCGTGGCGCGGTAGCGTGTGGACGGTCCTTCGCCCTGCGCGGTGATCAGCGCTTCCTCCTTGCCGATGAAGCGCAGGTACTCGGCGAAGGTGAGCGGCGGCAGCATGTACTCCGTGAAGCGCCCGGCCCCGCTTTCCGCGCTGCGCGTCTTCAGCGCCACGGCGCTGCTGCCGGTGGCCACGAAGCGGATGTCGCGGTGCCGGTCCACCAGGGTCTTCAGGTGTACCTCCCATTCCTTCAGGTACTGGACCTCGTCGAAGAAGATGTAGAGCGTTTGTCCGGCAGGTCGCGGGAAGAGCTTGCGGAAGCGCGACACCAGATCGTCCAGGGAGAGGCGGTTGTAGATCGGGGTCTCCAGCATCACGTACAGGATGTCACGCCCCAGCACCCCGTGCCGTTGCATCAACTCGTGGATGGTGTGCATCACCAGGTAGGTCTTGCCCACGCGGCGCGGACCCATGAGCACCACGGCGCGGTGCGGGTCCTTCTCGCGCACCAACCGGCAGAAGTCGTTCAGGTAAGCCCGGCGCGGCAGGTCCACCAGGTCGGGGTGGATGTCCCGCCCGGCCTGCCACCATGGGTTCTCTTCGTGGAGCCTGGCAAGTATCTCGGTTTCAGGAACTTCAAGCATGATCCAAAGATAAGCTCAAATGATTGAGCTTAAATGACCGAAATAAGGTCAGTGCATTGATGTTAGCTGAAAATGGGCTTATATGTCACTGTTTATCAGGTAGATACGTTGTCCCGAAAAAATGCCGCAGCCCGACTTCCGGCCGGGAACATGCGGTACGCCGGGAAAGCCGGAAAGGTGGGGTGGGCGGACTTAGCAGGCCACGGCCACCAGGTTCTTGCCCTTCACGAGCTTGTTGTAGATGGCGACGGCGTAAAGTGCCACCAGGGCCGCTTCGACCACGAGGAGGGCCAGGATGCGTTTTCGGTCGGATTTAGGGTGGAATGAATGTAGGTGAGGCGTCTGGAACTCGTAGCCGGGGAGAGGGGTCGATCCCGCACGCCGGGTCCGGCTATGCGCTGATGTCAACAGTGCTACTGCGCGGAGCAGCGGCGCTCACGGGCGCTATTGGGCTACCCCCCCACACCCGCGCCACCCGCTCGCGCACCTTCGCCTCCATGCGCGCGATCAGCGCACGGCAGCCCTCCACCATGCGCCGCTCCTCCTCCAAGGCCGCTACGATGCGCTCTTGATCGGCGAGTGGGGGAAGGGGGATTGTGAAACAACGCAGCGACGAGAGAGAAACCGTTTTCTGAGCAACACCAGTTGCAGCCTTGTCTGCTTGGTGTTTCATGTACTGCGAGCACAACAAGTAGTAGAGGAATTGCGGAAGAACCCTCTCTGATGATCGAAGAAGACCAATGTGACGTTGAAAACAGAAGCGTTTGTCAAAGTCGACCAGTACTGGCACACCATAAGAACCAGTTACAGTGTAGAGGACATCGCCTCGCTTCGGCTTTCGATGTTCTTTGAGGTTGGCATAGTACTCTTCCGACACGAAGTATGTCTTCGTAAAGTCAATCTTGTTGTCCGTCTCGATGTTGGTGATAGTCACGAAAGGGACTCCCGATTCTGTCTTTGGTGGTGGCATGTGGTCGCCATCGGTAATACTCTCACACACCTCCCCCAACTCCACCATTTCCCAGGCGGGGTCGATGGTGATGCGCGGCTTGTAGTGGGCCACCACGTGCCGCGCCCCGTCGATCACCTGTTGGTAGCCCTCCACCTCCGCCACCAAGGCCTCCTGCTCGGCCAGCGGGGGGAGGGGGATGCGCACTTCAGCCATGAACTTCAGGGACACTCCTCTCACAGCAACCCCTTTAGCGCACTGGTCGACCAACTCACCAATATGCCTTGAGATACACCACAAGTATCGCGGGAGCAAGCGTTCAGTGTCCTTCGAAACTAGGGCGGTCATGTCCTGATTGATCGCATAGTCTTCGTCTGCGTAGGCAGTCTTTCCAACTGATACACGTGTAACAATGATGGTAGACCCTTTGGGTGCGAGTTTCACCGATGTCTCAACGAGCGCTTTCTCATTTATCAGATCGAAGCCGATGATCTTACCTTCATCAGAGATGTACTTGTTCGAAATCCATTTTACAGTCCCGTTCTCCCAAAAGTCTCCATGCTGTTTAGATGGAGTCGCGCCCAAGCGTAAGTCGCATACGTCGGCTAACCGGACCATTTCAAAATCGGAGGAAGCATGTTCCCGACGCACGTGGAGATCTCCGTTGAGGCTGTACTCCTCGCCTTTCGAGATAACTGAGCGTTCTACGAGATGCGCCTTCCCCTCCCAACCCTCCGGCGCCTCCCACGCCGTGCCTTCCACCAAAGCCCGCCTGTAGTCCATCATCAAGCGGTAGGCTTCGGGCAGGTCGTTCTGGGCAATGGGTCGGCGCTGCGCGCCCAGGTCATAGCCGTCGTGCTCCACCTTCACAAAGAGCAGCTTGTCCGTCTTCCGGGCCAGTGCGCGGTCGAACCAGAGCAAGCTGGTCTTCACCCCGCTGTAGGGGTTGAACACGCCGCCGGGCACGCTCACCACGCCCACCAGGTAGTGCTCGTCCACCAGCTTCTTGCGCAGGGCCTTGTACGCCTTGCCGCTCTGGAAGATGATGCCCTCGGGCACCACCAGCAGGGCGCGGCCGTTGGGGTGGAGGTGCTCGGCGATGTAGTCCACGAAGAGCACCTCGCTGCGGGTGCTGGGTATGCCGAACTTGCCGTGGGGCTTGATGCCGCCCTTGGGGCTCATGAAGGGCGGGTTGGCCAGCACCACATCGAAGCGATCCTCCCAGCGGTCGGTGCTGGTGAGGGTATCGTACTCGTAGATGTGCGGGTCGGGGAAGCCGTGCAGGTAGAGGTTCACCAAGGCCAGCTTCACCATGCCGGGGTCGATGTCGTAGCCCGTGATGTTGCGCACGAGCTTCTTGCGGTCGTCGGGCGTCAGCAGGTCGCCGCTGTACCGTTTCGCGCTGGTTTCCGCATCGGGTAGCACCGCCCCTACTTCGCCGTCCTTACCTCCATCACCTCCATCACCTCCATCACCTCCCTTACCTCCCTTACCTCCATTACCTCCTTCACCTCCCTCACTGGAGTTCTTCCGCAGAATATGCTTGTACGCGCTGATGAGGAAACCGGCGGTGCCGCAGGCGGGGTCCAGGATGGTCTCGTGCTTCTGCGGATCGATCACGGCGGTCATGAAATCGATCAGGTGCCGCGGCGTGCGGAACTGGCCGGCATCGCCCTGGCTGCCCATGATGCTGAGCAGGTACTCGAAGGCATCGCCCAGCTTCTCGCTGTGGTCGTACGTGAATTCGTTGATGCACTTCAGGAACTCGCGCAGCGTGGCCGGGTCGCGGTACGGCAGGAAGGTGTTCTTGAAGATGTCGCGGAAGAGGGGCGGCAGGCCGGGGTTCTCGGGCATGCGTTCCAGGGCCTCGGCGTACAGCTTCACGCGTTCCTCGCCGCCCAGCCCGGGGTCCATCAGCCGGGGCCAGGCGTATTGGGCGTAGTCCTGCTCCCGCTTTTCCTCCTTGCCGTCCACCACCACCTTGTAGCTGTGCTTGGCGAAGAAGGTGGGTTTGCCGCCCAGCTCCACGGCCTCCTGGTCCATGTCGTGCATGAACTTGTAGATGAGGGCCACGGTGACCTGGTCGATCTGGCTGCGGGGGTCGGGCACCTTGCCCACGAGGATATCGCGGCAGGCATCGATGCGGCGTTTGGTGGTGCTGTCGAGCATGGGGGGTCAGCGTTCGGGGTCCGGCGAACCGCTGCGGGCGAGCAGATCGGTGAGGCGGTGGTTGATGTAGTAGAATTCGCGACCGATGCGGCGCTGGTGCAGGAGGCCGCGCTGCGTGAGGGCGCGCAGGTAATGCGTGGCGGTGGGGCGGGTGCCCAGTCCGTGGTCCACCAGGGTGTTCACCTTCACGTATGGGAAGCTGAAGAGCAGTTCGGCGAGCTCCATCACGGGCATCTTGTTGCTGATGCCGCGCATGTCGCCGGTGAAGCCCTCTTTGAGCGTGAGCACCTCGCGGATGAGCTGGATGGTTCGCTTGGCGGTCTCCTCCACGGCGCGGAGCATGAAGAGCAACCAGGGCTCCCAGGCATCGCGCTCGGTCACTTCGCGCAGCAGGCGATAGTAGTCGGGCTTGTGCTGCAGGATGTAGGAGCTGAGGTAGAGCACGGGTTGCGTCAGCAGCTCTTCGTGGATGAGCAGCAGCACGTTGATGATGCGTCCGGTGCGCCCATTTCCGTCGGCGAAGGGGTGGATGGCCTCGAACTGGTAGTGCGCGGCGGCCATGCGCACCAAGGGGTCCATGTGATGGTGTTCGTGCGCGAACCGCTCCCACCGGGCCATGAGGCCGGCCAGCTGTTCCGGACCGGGCGGGGTGTACACGATGCGGCCCGTGGCGGGGTTGCTGAGCTTGGTGCCCGGCAGGGTGCGCAGGCCGGCCGTGGTGCCCTTGATGCGCTGCATCACCAGGGTGGCCGTATTGGTGCTGATCCCGCCCGCCTGCCGCATGGCCAGCACGCCGTCCTTCACGGCTTCGCGGTAGCGCAGCACTTCCTTCACGCCGGGCGGCGCTTGGTCCAAGGGGTTCACCACCGCCTGGTATAGCTGGTCCTTGGTGGTCACGATGTCCTCGATGGCCGAACTGTCCTGGCTCTCCTGAAGCACCACGGTGTGAAGCAACAGTTCGGGCTGCGGCAGGGCTTGGCAGAGTCCCTTGAGCTCGGCCAAGGCCGCGCGCGCTTGGATGGCCGCACGGAGCACGGCCAGGGTTTCCAACGCCTCGGGAGCGGGTGGATCAGGCAGGTGATCGTGGGCGATCTCTGGTTGACTCCACATAGGTTCACCGGGACATGTAAAGATTCTTTCAGTTCACTCCCGAGGTGTAAAGATGGCGAATAAATCTTTATACCAAAGGATTAAAGATGGGTATGCAGATTAAGCATATCGCAATAGGCTTAATCTTACATTGCAATACAACATGCTGATAAACAGCATTCTATAACTGCAGATTAGTGCGCATTGGTGCGGAATACAGGCATTCGGCCTCGGCACATGTAAAGGATCTTGCTACATCGCAGCAATGTGTAAAGATCTGGCCAAGATCTTTTCACGTCAGGCCGCGAACTGCTCCACCGGCACGTAGGTGTCCACATAGTCGGGCACCAGGGTGCGGCTGCCCGGCGTAATGGCCTTGAACTCCTCCATGGACAGGGCCGGGTGGTTGGCCAGGCGCTGGAAGCTCTTCTGTTTCACGATCTCGCGCACGTCCTGGTCCACCACGTAGGCCTTGAAGAAGTGACGCAGCGCGGCGATGTTCTCGTCCTCGGCGGGTGGATGGATGCTCACGAACTTCTGGAACTCCTCCTCCAGCAGTTCATCCTTCAGCTTGAAGCGGGCGATGATGCCGAAGATCTTCTCCACCACTTCGCGCAGGCTCAGCTTGCGGTCCACGGTGTAGGCCTTGCGCAGTTTCTCCAGGGTGAAGAACTCATCCGGCTTGTCCAGCACCTCGGTCTGGATGTAGTGGAGCACCTGGTCCCAATTGCCGGCCTCCACGTTGCGGCGGATGTCGGCATCGCCTTGGATGCGCTGCTCGAAGCGGTCGCGGAACATCTCGCGATCGATCTTCATGCCCTCGGCACCAACGGCCCTGGTCTCGATGGTCACCAGCGGGTCGGCCGCCAGATGTTGGTGGTACTTGCCCGTTCCGCCGATCGCATCGCGCCCCGGTCCCGGCGCATCCTTCGGCACCACCACGGTCAGTTTGGCGTCGTAGTCGAACGCGTTCTCGAAGTAGGCGCAGTTGGCGAAGAAGTCGAAGAGCTTGAAGGCTGCCTTGGGCTGGCTCGCGGTATCGGTATGGCCTTGTGCATCGCGCTCGCTGTGGCTGAAGGTCCACTTGCGGGTGCCGCGCCCTTTCATCTGCACGAAATCGCTGGGGCTGAAGATGGGCCGCATGAGCACCACGTTCAGCAGGTCCTCGCAATCGTAGCCGGTGGTCATCATGCCCACGGTGACGCACACGCGGGCCTTGCTGGTGCGGTAGCCGGGCAGCACGGGGCTGGTGCCGAGCAATACGTTGTTGGCGAAGTTCACCGTCATCTGCTGTGCGCCCTGCACCAGGCTGGTCACCTGCACGGCGAAGTCGCTCTGGTAGCGGCCCGGCCAGCGGGTGTGCGCCATCTCGTTCAGGATCTCGGCCACCTTGCGCGCGTGGCCCTGGCTCACGCAGAAGAGAATGCTCTTGCCCAGTTCGCCGCTGATGGGGTCGGCAAGGGCATTGTCCAGAAAGGCGCGGCAGAACGCGGCGTTCGTTTCCGGGCTGAAGAACGTGCGCTCGAAGTCGCGGTGTACGAAGGTCTCCTCGTGCTCCTCGCCGTCGCTGTCCTTGGTCACCACAGCGTAGCCTTCATCGCTCAGCAGCTGGGTGGTGATCTCCGTGCGCGCATCGATGGTGATGGGGTTGATGAGGTAGCCGTCGCGCACGCCGTCCAGCAAACTGTAGCGGAAGGTGGGCTTGCCATCGCCGCAGCCGAAGGTGGTGTAGGTGTCGCGCAGCAGGCGCATCTCGTAGGCGCGCGGGTCCTCCCGGACGTCCTTCTCCTCCACGCCCTTCAGGTAGTCGCGCGGCGTGGCGGTGAGGCCCAGCTTGTAGCCGTGGAAGTACTCGAACACGGCGCGGCTGTTTCCGCCGATGCTGCGGTGCGCCTCGTCGCTGATCAGCAGGTCGAAGTCGGTGGGCTCGAACCGGTCGCGGTACTTGTTCCCGGCCAAGAGTGTTTGCACCGTGCTCACCACCACTTCGGCCTTGCGCCAGTTCTCCGGGTCCTCCTTGTACACGCACACGGAGCAGTCGTTCTTCAGGTAGAGCAGGAAGGCGCGTTTGGCCTGGTCCTCCAGCTCCAGGCGGTCCACCAGGAAGAGCACGCGGCGGGCGTTGCCGGTGCGCAGGAAGAGCTTGATGAGCGCGCCGCTGGTGAGCGTCTTGCCCGTGCCGGTGGCCATCTCGAAGAGGAAGCGGTCCTTGCCCTCGCGAACGGCCTGCTGGATGGCCTTGATCGCGTCCTGTTGGTAGGGCCTCAGGAAGCGCAGTTTGTTCTGTTCGATGAAGCCTGCCTTCAATGCCGGGTCGTTCCATTCCGGCCGACGCGCATAGCCGGGCAACTGGCTCAGGGCGATGTAGTCCGCTTCCACCGGTTCATTCACCAGCTTCGCCCGGTCGGGTGCGAATTGTTTCAGTGCTCCCAAGGAACCAGGCGAGGGAAAGCGGCTGATCACCTGCGGATTGCCGCGTTCCAGGTCCCACAGGTAGTGCAGGTTGCCGTTGCTGAGGATCACGTACTTGACCTTGGCGGCCTTGGCATACCCCCGCGCCTGTTCCTTCGCGTTCAGCGGGTGGATGCTCTCGCGCTTGGCCTCCAGCAGCGCCACGGGATAGCCGTCGCTTCCGACGAGCAGGTAGTCGATGAAGCCCTTCTTGGTCTTCTCAAAGTCATCGCCATACTGCTCGTCCATGTACTCGGGCGTGATGCTCACCCCGGTCTCCAAGGTGATGTTCGCCGGGCCGTTCCCATCCGCCAGGAAGCGCCAGCCCGCCTCTTCGAGCAGCTTGTTGATCTTGATGCGTGCGCGGGCTTCCTTGGACATCGAAGGGCAAGATCGCCACTACTGGGAAATAACCGCTTCGAGGAGGCGGATCTTGCGTGAGCGGGCGCAGCGGCAGCCCGGCGCCGGAAGGGCCGTGCAGCCACGTGCAGCGAGGAGGCGACCGAAGGAAGCCCCCGCAGTGCCGTGGGTGCGGGCCCTGACCAGCCGGCTACAGCGAAGCACGCGACCCGTGCGTTGGACGGTGCGCAGGCAAGGGGCACGCCCCCCCTCGCAAGCCCGCCTCATGCAGGACCGTCCCATGCCCTATGCCCATGCAGCCCCGGAAGGAAGCTGCATGGGAATTGGACCGTCCTGCGATCACTCAGCCTTAACGCCGTTCCATCCCTCCCCGTTGCTCGATCATTCGTTTCCTCATGCAGCACGCCCGGGACGCGTCGTGGGGCCGTTCCTCGGGGGCTGCGTAACCTTGCCGCCTTGTCCGAGCCCCCATGGCCTACCTGTTGATCGCGCTCATCTTCCTGGTCGGATACGCCTGCATCGCCCTGGAGCACCCGCTGAAGATCAACAAGGCGGCGAGCGCCGTCCTCACGGGCATGCTGATCTGGACGGTGATCATGCTGGGGCACGACGAGCTCTTCCCACCGGCGGAGGGCGGGCACGAGCACCTGCTGCATCAGCTGTACGAGCACCTGAGCCAGATCGCGAGCATCCTCTTCTTCCTGCTGGGCGCCATGGCGGTGGTGGAACTGATGGATGCGCACGAGGGCTTCCGCGTGATCACCGACCGCATCCGCAGCACCAACAAGCGGGCGCTGCTGTGGGTGATCGGCGGGATCACCTTCTTCCTGAGCGCCGCCCTGGACAACATGACCACCGCGATCGTGATGGCGGCGCTGCTGCGCAAGTTCATCCGCGACAAGGAGGACGTTTGGACCTTTGCGGGCCTGGTGATCATCGCGGCGAACGCGGGCGGTGCCTGGAGCCCGATCGGCGATGTCACCACCATCATGCTGTGGATCGGCGGGCAGGTCACCACGGCGAACATCATCCTGAAGCTCTTCGTGCCCAGCGTGGTGTGCCTGGTGCTGCCGCTGCTTTACCTGTCCGCCCGGGCCAAAGGGAGGCTGCACCTGGTGGAGGTGCCGGAGCAGGACGCCGCCGGTTCGCCGTCGCGGCTCGGTGCGCGCGAAAAGTACCTGGTGTTCTTCCTGGGCATGGCCACGCTGCTGGGGGTGCCCCTGTTCAAGGCGGTGACGCACCTGCCGCCCTTCATGGGCCTGATGCTCGGCCTGGGCGTGTTGTGGGTGTTCACCGAGTTCATCCACCTGCGGCATCCGCAATGGTCCGAACGCCAGCACATGACGGTCTCCTCCATCCTGAAGCGCATCGACCACAGCAGCATCCTGTTCTTCCTGGGCATCCTGGTGGCGGTGGCCGGGCTGCAGGTGGCGGGCCACCTCACGGACGTGGCGCACCTGCTGGACCGCTCGCTGGGCGACATCTTCGCCATCAACACCGTGATCGGGATGCTGAGCGCGGTGGTGGACAACGTGCCGCTGGTGGCCGCCGCCATGGGCATGTACCCGCTGGCGCAGTTCCCCACGGACCATGCCTTCTGGGAGCTGCTGGCCTATTGTGCGGGCACGGGGGGCAGCATGCTCATCATCGGCAGCGCGGCGGGCGTGGCCGTGATGGGGATCCTGGGCATCGACTTCGGGTGGTACCTGCGGCGGATGACGGTGCCTGCGGCGCTGGGGTATTTCGGCGGCATCGCCACCTTCTGGCTGCTGTGGCACTGACGGCGCCGCACAGGCGCCGGGGGGGCTGCCCCGCTCACACCGTGGGGATGCCGTGCAGCTTGCACAGCCAGCCGAGGTGGCCGATGTGGCTGCCCTCGTGCCGGATGGCGTGGGTGATGACGTCGCGCACCTGGTCGCCGAAGGGCAGGCCGGTGGGGTTGGGCTTGTTCAGCGCCTCCTGCCCCAGGGTGGCCACGTGGGCGATGGCCTGGCGGTGCACCTCGTGGAACATGTGCAGCACCTCCTCCACGTGGGGCCGCTCCTCCTCGGGCGATCCGTGGGCGCCCAGGGTGTAGTGCTTGGCCCAGCTGAACTTGATCACGGGGCCGCCGGTGCTGCGCAGCAGCAGACCGTTCTCGGTGGTGGCCAGGTGCGCCACGATCCAGAAGGCCGAGTTCAAGGGGATGCCTTCGCAGGTGAACCGCTTGTGCAGGGTGCCGTTGGTGCCGTCGGGGTCGGCCTTCAGCAGGCGACCGAGGTAGTACATGGTGTATTCCCGGGTGCGGTCCATCATGGCCGCCAGGAAGCGCGCTTCTTGGTCCATGGCCGCAAGGTAGGGCGGCGGCTCAGGCCGAGGGGCGTGCCAGTTCCTCCAGGTGGTGGCGGAGGGTGAGGCCCGTGCTGTGCCAGTTGAGGCGCTCGTGGTGCTCGTTCAGCGCGCCGTGGGCCAGGGCCCGGTAGCGGGCGTGGTCGTGCATCAGGTCGGCGATGGCGTCGGCGTAGGCTTCGGCGCCGGCCTCCAGGGGCAGGGCCAGGCCGTTGATCCCGTCGCGCACCGAGCTGGGGGTGCCGCCCACGGCGGTGGTGATGCAGGGCACGCCGAAGGCGTTGCACTCGCTGAAGACGATGGGCGAGCAGTCGGCACGCGTGGGCAGCAACAGGAAGTGCGACCGCTGGATGAGGCTGGCGATGCGGCGCTGGCCGGTGGGGGTGTCCTTGGCGATGAAGGGCACCACCTCCACGAACGGCGGCAGCGTGGGCACCGGGGGTGCGCTGCCCACGATGCTGAGGCGCACGGGTAGGCCCCGGGCATGCAGCAGCTCGGCGGTGCGCAGGGCGATGTCGCCCCCTTTGCGCTGCCAGCTCACCGCCAGGAAGAGCAGTTCGCAGCGTTCCATGGGCCGGTCGTCGATCACCTGGGCGATGCGTGCCCGGGGCGGGGTGCGGTCCAGGTTGCAGCCGAAGGGCACCACGCGGATGCGCGCGGGGTCGGCATCGTAGTGCTCCACGGCACTACGGGCGGCCCACTCGCTGGAGTAGATGGCCAGGTCGCAGGTGCGCAGCGCCTCGCGCTCCAGGTCGTGCCCCTGCTGCAGGTATCGGCGCGGGTAGTTGCGGTACTCGGGGTAGAGGTCCAGGATGCCGGCGAAGGTGGCGTCCGTGTAGAAGACCTTGGGACGGTCGCCGTTGAGCAGGGCTACCGGGATGCTGCTGGGGGAGAGCACCACCTGGCTGTCGTGCCGGTCCATCGCCCGGGCGATCTCGGCGGCGAAGCGCCGTGCCATGGCCGTGGTGCGCTCCACCGGGTAGATGCTGTCGGGCGAGAGCAGATGCTGAAGCCGGTTGACGGCCTTGCGCATCAGCACGCGGGTGCGTTGCAGCTCGCCCAGGTAGCGCACCTCCACGCGCTGGTCCTCCAGGCTGCGGGCGATGTAGCGCACCGTGCCGCTCCAGGCCCGCACATCGTGCGGGTCCATGCTGGTGGCGTACATCAGCCGCAGCGGCGTGCTGCTCCGGGTCGAGGGGCGTTCGAGGGGCACGCGGAGGGGTGAGGTGCGAACGGGCATGGCAAAGATGGCACGCCGGTCGGCGCGTACGATGGTGCGGACCCCCTATGTACGGAGAATGGTGACGCGTGGTTCGGCGCCGCACCGGATGCGCCGGGCCTACCTTCGCGCCCATGCCCGGCGACACCACCGGACTGCTCTTCCGGCTCACCACCTTCGGGGGCAGCCACGACGCGGCCATCGGCGGCGTGGTGGAGGGCTGCCCCGCCGGTCTGCGCCTCGACCCCCACGCCGTGCAGGCCGAGCTGGACCGTCGCCGGCCCGGCAGCACCCCGCTGGGCACCGCGCGCCGCGAGGCCGACCGCGTGGAGTTCCTCAGCGGAACGCTCGATGGAGTGAGCCTGGGCACGCCCATCGGCTTCCTGCTGCACAACACCGACGCGCGTCCGGGCGACTACGACCACTTGAAGGACGCCTTCCGGCCCGGCCACGCCGACCTGGCCTGGGAACGGAAGTACGGGGTGCGCGACCATCGCGGCGGCGGGCGCAGCAGTGCGCGTGAAACGGCGTGCCGCGTGGTGGGCGGGGCCATCGCCCGCCAGCTGCTGGCCACGGCAGGCGTGCGGGTGCAGGCCTGGGTGTCGCAGGTGGGCGAGCTGCGGATGGACCCGGCCCATGCGGCGGTGGAGGAGGCCGCCGTGTGGAGCAGCCCCGTGCGGTGCCCGCATCCGCCCACGGCCGCGGCCATGGCGGCGTTGATCGAGGCCGTCCGCGCCGAGGGCGACACGGTGGGCGGCTGCATCACCTGCCGCGTGCAGGGAACGCCTCCCGGGCTGGGCGAGCCGGTGTTCGACAAGCTGCACGCCGATCTGGGCAGGGCCATGCTCGGCATCAATGCGGTGAAGGGCTTCCAGATCGGCAGCGGCTTCGCGGCGGCGGCCATGCGGGGCTCGGCGCACAACGACGCCCTGGTGCCCGACGGCGCCGGCGGCATCGGCATGGCCACCAACCACTGCGGCGGCGTGCTGGGCGGCATCAGCACGGGGGCCGACATCGTGTTCGAGGTGGCCTTCAAGCCGCCCTCCACCCTGATGCGCACGCAGGCCACGGTGGACCGCGAGGGCCGACCGGTGCTGCTGGAGGGGCGCGGCCGCCACGACCCCTGCGTGGTGCCGCGTGCCGTGCCCGTGGTGGAGGCCATGGCCTGCCTGGTGCTCGCCGACCACCTGTTGCGCCAGCGCACGGCCAGGCTTTGAGGGCCTGCCATCCACGATCGGTGTTGGCAACCGGCGTTGATCGCGGCCGCGATCGCCCCTTCGCCGCATGATCTTTGCATCCTCACCTCATCGATCGCCCATGGGCAAGTGGTTCAAACGCATCGTCATCGCCGGGGTCGTCCTGGTGGTGCTCCTGCTCGCCGCCATCCTCCTGGTCCCCGTGCTGTTCAAAGACCGCATCGAGGCCCTGGTGAAGGAACAGGTGAACGCCAACCTCAACGCCACGGTGGAGTGGGGGGACTGGGACATCACCCTGCTGCGCAGCTTCCCGGACCTCACCGTCGAGCTGTCCGATGTGAAGCTGTGCAACAAGGCCCCCTTCGAAGGGGTATGCCTGGCCGACATCGGCTCGCTCACCGCCACGGTGGACATCAACAGCCTCTTCGGCGACAAGGTGGAGATCAAGCGCATCGGGCTGCGGCGCCCGCACATCCATGCCGTGGTGCGCACCGATGGGCGCGCCAACTGGGACATCGCCCTGCCCGACAGCGCCGCAGCGGAGGCTGCGGCCGACACCGGCGGCGGCTTCGCCATCGGCCTGAGCGACTACTGGATCGAGGACGGCCGGCTGGTCTACGACGACAGCAGCCTCACCTTCCGCATGGACCTGCTGGGCCTGGACCACAAGGGTTCGGGCGATCTCACCCAGGACCTCTTCACCCTGACCACCACCACGCATGTGGACACGGTGGACCTGCTCTTCGACGGCGTGCGCTATCTGCAGCGGGCCACGGCCGACATCAAGGCCGACCTGGACATGGACCTGCCCAACATGAAGTTCACCTTCAAGGAGAACGAAGCCGTCATCAACCGGCTCACCCTGGGCTTCGACGGCTGGCTCGCCATGCCGGCGGACGACATCGACATGGACATCACCTGGGCGCTGCGCAAGAACGACCTGGGCGCCCTGCTGTCCATGGTGCCCGCCGCCTTCGCCAAGGACCTGGAGGGCGTGGACATGAGCGGCAAGGCCACCTTCAGCGGCCATGTGAAGGGCACTTACAACGACAACACCATGCCCGGCTTCGGCCTGGACATCGCCGTGGAGAACGGGCGCTTCAAGTACCCCGACCTGCCCGAGAGCGTGGAGCGCATCCAGCTGAAGGCCTCCATCGCCAGCCCGCAGGGCCGCGACCTGGACGGCATGGTGATCGACGTGCCCACCTTCGCCATGCAGGTGGCGGCCAGCCCGGTGAGCGCCCGGCTGCACCTGGAGCGCCCCATGAGCGACCCGCGTGTGGACCTGGCCGCGCAGGCCAAGCTCGACCTGGCCGGCCTGAAGCGCGTGGTGCCCATGGAGAAGGGCGACGAGCTGAACGGCAAGCTCGACCTGGACGTGAAGGTGAAGGGGGCCGTGAGCGACATCGAGGCGCAGCGCTTCGAGAAGTTCACCGCCGAGGGCAAGGTGCTGCTCAGCGGCATGACCTACCGCAGCGACTCGCTCCCCTGGCCGGTGGGCATCCACACGCTCGACCTGGCGCTCAGCCCGCGCTCCCTGGCGCTTAACGGTTTCGACGGCACGCTGGGCAAGAGCGACGTGCGGGCCCGGGGCCGCTTCGACAGCTACCTGCTGTGGTGGCTGAAGGACAGCACCCTCACGGGCACCTTCGAGGTGGCCAGCCGCCGCTTCGACCTCAACGAGCTCATGGGGCCCGAAGAGCCCGCCACCGCAGCCGGCGCCCCGGCGGACACCGCGGCCATGACCGTCATCGAAGTGCCGGGCAACATCAACTTCCGGCTCGCGGCCGAGGCGGGCGAGGTGCTGTACGACGACCTGGTGCTCACCGGCCTCAAGGGCGGGGTGCACATCCACGACCGCCGCGTGGACCTCAACGACCTGCTGTTCGGCCTCTTCGATGGGCGCGTGGGCCTCAACGGTTCTTACGCCACCCCCGAAAAGGGAACGCCCGTGGCCGAACTGCGCTACGACATCCGCGACATGGACATCGAGAAGACCGTGCAATACGTGGAAACGGTGCAGAAGCTGGCACCGATCGCCAAGACCTGCAAAGGCAGGTACAGCACCACCCTGCGCATGCGCACCGAGCTGGACGCCGCCATGAGCCCGGTGATGGAGAGCCTCACCGGGCAGGGCACGCTGAGCACGCGCAACGTGCGGGTGGACGGGTTCCAGCCGCTGGTGGACCTGGCGAAGGCCTTCAAGGTGAGCGGCATCGATAACACCACCCTGCCCAGCGTCGATTTCAGCTACGAGTTCCGCGACGGCAAGATGATCACCAAGCCCTTCGATGTGAAGATCGACCGCATCAAGGCCAACGTGGGGGGCAGCACCGCCTTCGCCGACCAGGCCATCGCGTACGACCTGAAGGCCAAGGTGCCCACCGAGATGTTCGGGGCGCAGGCCAACCAGTTGGTGGCCGGCTGGCTGGGCCAGGCGAACCAGTTGCTGGGCAGCGGGTTCCAGATGCCTGCCGAGATCGACGTCACCGCCCGGATCACCGGCACGATCAACAAGCCCATCATCAAGCCCGTGTTCGGCAGCGGCGGCAGCGTCACCCAGTCGGTGGTCGAAGGGGCCAAGCAGGAGCTGAACCAGCAGGTGGGCAAGGCCAAGGAGGAGGCCATCGCGCGGGCCCGCGAGGAGGCCGCCAAGCTGCTGGCCGAAGCGCAGAAGCAGGCCGACAATCTGAAGGCCACCGCCCGTCGCGAGGCCGCCAACATCAAGGCCCAGGCCTACAAGGCCGCCGACGACGAGCTGGCCAAGGTGACCAACCCGCTGGCCAAACTGGCCGCCAAGGCCGTGGCCGACGCCGCCAAGAAGGAGGCCGACAAGCAGGAGCAGAAGGCCATTGCCGAGGCCGACAAGCGTGCGGACGGCATCGTGGCCGAGGCGCGCAAGCAGGGCGATGCCCTCATCGCGAAGGCCGAGCGGACCGACACCACCATCAAGTAAGGCAAGGGCATGGCCCTTGCGGTGATATCGCGAACGAGAACCTGATGCACGACGTGACCAAGGCCGTACTGCTGCTGCTTGCGTTGTTCCTCCACGCCCCCCTCGCGGCCCAGGAGGAGGAGCCCGGACCCTGTGGGCCGCCCACCGACAGGAAGGTGCTGAAACTGCTGGACGAGGCGGCCCGGGCGAAGGATGGCGCCGCGCGCCACCAGAAGCTGAAGGAGGCGCGGGAGATCGACCCCGACTGCGCCGAGTGCCTCTTCCAGCTCGGCATCTCGGCCTACCGCCGTGCGCGCGAGGGAGGCGCCGACCTCCAGCCCGCCATCGGCTACCTGGAACGCCTGCAGACCCTCTGTCCCGACCGGCACAGCGACGTGCACTACTACCTCGGGGCCGCGCACTACACCAAGGGGGAATACGCCGAGGCCGCCCGCTCCTTCCAGGCCTTCCTGAAGTTCCCCACCGACGATCCCTCCAAGTTCGGCAAGGACCTGGACAAGAAGACCGCCGACGTGGAGGAACTGATGCCGGAGCTGCAGTTCTACATGGACTTCTACCGGAACACGGCACCGCTGGACCCCAAGCCGCTGCCCAACGTGTGCACTTCGGCGGACGAGTACCTGCCGATGCTGAGCCCGGACAACGAGCTGCTCTTCTTCACCCGCAAGAGCAAGTACCAGGCGAAGGGCGACCTGGTGGCCACCGACGTGGAGGAGCTCACCGAGAGCCGGCGCCCGGAAGGGGCCAGGGACCACGACAAGGGGCGCGCCCTGCCCGATCCCTTCAACCTGGGCGACAGCTACGGCGGGGTCACCATCAGCGTGAACAACCGCGAGATGTTCGTCACCGTGTGCGGCGCCCCGGATGCGAAGGGCTACCGCAACTGCGACATCCACCGATCGCACTACAACACCCACGTGGACTTCGGCACCGGGCAGCAGAAGTGGGAGTGGACCGGGCTGGAGGACCTGGGCCCGGCGGTGAACACGCCCGACGGTTGGGAGAGCCAGCCCACGCTGAGCGCCGACGGCCGCACGCTGTTCTTCGCCACGGTGCGCCCCGGCAGCAAGGGCACCGACATCTACTGCAGCACCCGCGACGACAAGGGCGTGTGGGGCCAGTCCCGGCCCGTGCCCGGGCCCATCAACACCGAGGGCGACGAGAAGGCCCCCTTCCTGCACAGCGACAGCCGCACGCTCTACTTCGCCGCCCGCCCCGCGCAGGATGCCGATGGTGAGGCCGTGGACCAGCGCGGCCACCGGGGCATCGGCGGTTACGACATCTTCTTCAGCCGCATGCGCGACGACGGCAGCTGGGACACCCCGCGCAACATCGGCAACCCCATCAACACCGAACAGGACGACCACGGCCTGATCGTCAGCGCCGACGGCCGCACCGCCCTCTTCGCCAGCAGTCGCTTCCGCGGCGTCGGCGGGCTCGACATCTACGGCTTCGCCCTGCCCAAGGACGCACGTCCCGAGGACATCCTCATCGTGAAGGGCGAGGTGCGCGACGACAACGGGCAGATCGTGCCCGATGCCAGGGTGGAGATCACCTACATGGACACCCGCCGCACCGAGGTGCTGCAGGTGGACCCCACCGACGGGCGCTACGCCACCGTGGTGAACCTCCGCAAGGGCGCCGATGTGGTCATGACCGTCACCAAGAAGGACCACGTGTTCGATTCACGGGCCTTCAGCCTGGCCGACACCGTGCGCGGCGCCACCGCCGAGGTGGACATGACCGTGCAACGCATCGCCGTGGGCCGCAGCTACAAGGTGAACGACATCAACTACGCCACCAACTCGGCCGAGATCACCAAGGCCAGCGAGCTCATCCTCGACCAGCTCATCGGCTTCCTGAAGGACAACCCCACGGTGCGCATCCGCATCGAGGGCCACACCGACAACGTGGGCAGCGACGCGGACAACCTCGCCCTCAGCAACGACCGGGCCTTCACCGTGATGGGCTACCTCCAGGGCAAGGGCATCGCCGCCAACCGCCTGGCCTTCCAGGGCCACGGGGCTTCCCGACCGGTGGTCTCCAACGACACGGCCGAGGGCCGCGCACGGAACCGGCGCACCGAGTTCGTGATCGTGGGGCGCTGACGATCGTCAGTTATTGTTGATAACGGATACTTTTGTTGATAACTATTGCTGACATGCGCCTCCTCCTCGGGGTGGTCCCGGTCCTGTTCGCCTTCAGCATCCAAGCCCAGATGGCCCATGGTGGCGCGCCGGTGGGGTGGGGAACCCCGGGCGGCCACGGCATGGCGCCGCCCGCCGTGCTGCTGTCGCCCCTGGACCGCGCACAACTGCTGGCGCAAGATGCCGACAGCGGGGCCGCCAGCTTCCGGTACGGGGTGCAACGCTCGGTGACCGCCAACGTCGTGGCCCAGGGACAATGGACCGCCACGGACGACGACCGCAGGGTGTGCCGATTGATGATCGAGAGCCCCGGCGCGGTGATGCTCAGCGTGCAGTTCACCGTGTTCGACCTGGCCCCCGAGGCGCGGGTCTACCTCTACGACCGCCATCGACAGCGCTATCTCGGGGGCTTCACCGAGCAGAACGAGCGGCCGGACGGGACGCTGGCCACGGCGGTGCTGCCCGGGGATGCGGTGCTGATCGAACTGGTGGAGCCGGACTCCGCGCATGGCCCGTCGCAGCTCGAGGTGGGCAGCATCACCCACGGGTTCCGCGACGTGTTCGACTTCGGCGGGCAGGGCCTGCTGCGCGATTACGATCCGGGCTTCCAGAGCGCGCCGTGCAACATCAACGTCGCCTGTCCCGAAGCGGCGGGCTGGGAGGAGCAGATCCGTTCGGTGGCCATGTTCCTGCGCCCCGACGGCAACGGATGCACCGGCTCGCTGGTCAACAGCACGGCGCAACCGGGCCAGCCCTACTTCTACTTCGCCAACCACTGCCTGGTGCCCGCCACCATCGGCCAGTGGGTCTTCTACTTCAACTACGTATCGCCCGGATGCGTCGGCACCGTGGGCAACACCTCCCAGACGGTCACCGGCGGTGTGCTGCGCGCGGCCTATTACTACGACGACTTCGCCCTGCTGGAGCTGCTGGACGATCCGCCCCCAGCCTACGGGGTGTTCTATGCCGGCTGGGACCGCAGCGGGGCGGTGCCGCAATCCAGCACCATGGTCCACCACCCGAACTACGACGTCAAGAAGATCAGCCTCAACGACGACCCCTGCACCAGCTACCAGGATGCCAACGGCATCAACCTGTGGCGTAGTGAATGGGACCAGGGGGTGACGCAGGCGGTGAGCAGCGGTGCGCCGCTCTTCGACCAGAACAAGCGGGTGGTGGGCCACATGACCGAAGGGACGTACAGCTGCACGGACCCGGCACAGAACTGGGCCGGTGCGGCCAAGTTCAGCGCCAGCTGGGACGGGGCCTCCGCCTCCACGCGGCTGCGCGACTGGCTGGACCCCGCCAACAGCACGGTGGTCCTCGACGGCTTCGATCCGCTCGGCACGCCGCCGGGTGCGCTGCCCGTGCGGCTGAAGGTCCATCTGCAGGGGCCGTACAACAGCGTGTCCATGAACATGAACGGCACGCTGCGCGCCAACGGCCTGGTGCCCCTCACCGAACCCTACACCGCACTGGGTTATCCCCATGTGGGCGGCGGTGGGGGAGAGAGCTGCACGCAGGCCGTGCTCAACGTCACGGGGGCCGCCTCGGTGGTGGACTGGGTGGTGCTGGAGCTGCGCGACAAGAACGATCCCGGGCAGGTGCTCGCCACCCGCAGTGCCCTGCTGCTGCGCAACGGTGCCGTGGTGGGCGTCGATGGCAGCAGCGACCCGACCTTCCAGGTGGCGGCGGACGACTACTACATCGCGGTCCGGCATCGCAACCACCTGGGCATCATGACGCAGAACCCGCAACCGCTGGGGGCCACCGCGGTGCTGCGCGACCTCACGGACGGCTCGGTGCCGCTGTACGGTGGTGCGAGCGCCGCGGTGAACGTCAACGGCATACGGCTGATGCCCGCCGGGGACGCCACGCGCAACGGCCAGGTGAAGTACGCGGGCACCGCCAACGACCGCGACCCGGTGCTCACGCGCATCGGCGGCACGGTGCCCACGGCCACGGCGTCGGGCTACCATCCCGAGGACCTGAACATGGACGGCACGGTGAAGTACAGCGGCGGCTTCAACGACCGCGACGTGGTGCTGCAGGCGGTGGGGGGCACCACGCCCACCGGGGTGCGCAACGCTCAGTTGCCCTGATCGTTGAGCCGCTCCTCGTTGCGGCGCATGCGCAGGTTGAGACCCTCGACCAGGATGCTGAAGGCCATGGCGACGTAGATGAAGGCCTTGTTGATGTGCCCGCCGGTACCTTCGATCAGCAGGGCCACGCCGATCATCACCAGGAAGGCCAGGGCCAGCACCTTCACCGTGCCGTACTTGTTCACGAAGGCGCTGATGGCGTCGCTGGCCACCAGCATGATGAACACCGCCGCGATCACCGCCAGCACCATGATGAGGATCTCGTTGCTCATGCCCACGGCGGTGATCACGCTGTCCAGCGAGAACACGATGTCGATCAGCACGATCTGCGCGATGATGCCGGCCATGCCGACCTTCTTCCGCTTGCCGCCCTCCTTCTCCCGCTTGTGCTCCACCTTGGCGTGGATCTCCACGGTGGCCTTGTAGATCAGGAAGAGGCCGCCCAGGATCAGCACCAGGTCCCGGCCGCTCACGCTGTGGTCCATCACGGCGAAGAGCGGTTCCTTCAGGCTCATCACCCAGCTGAGGCTCAGCAGCAGCAGCACGCGGGTGATCATGGCCAGCGCCAGGCCGAGGCGGCGGGCCCGTCGTTGTTCCTCCTTGGTGGACAGTTCGCCGCTGAGGATGGAGATGATGATGATGTTGTCGATGCCCAGCACGATCTCCATGACCGTGAGCCAGAGCAGGGCGATGAGGCCGTGGGCGGTGAACAGGACGGAGAAGTCGAGCTGGGCAGGGTCGATCATGGCTGTGAAAGCGGGGGCGAAGATACCCGGTGGCTTAGTGCCGCACGGTGCGTAGCACGGTGATGGTCTCGTTGCGGTTCACCGGGTTCAGCCAGTGCACCACGCGGTCCACCAGGCCCGGCCGGGCCACGGCCACCACCTCAAGGGGGCCCAGCAGGGCGGTCATGCGGGCCATGCGGGCCACCAGGTCCTCCTGCCCGATGAAGAGCACGGCATCAGGCCGTCGGTCGGCCGGCAGCCGGGCGATGGTGGCCGCCAGGTCGGTCGAGGGGTCGGCGTACGGCAGCTGGGTGGCCTCCCAGCTCCCCAGGTAGTACATCGGCATCCAGGGCGGGTCCCGCTCCACCGTGTCGTCCACCACGAAGCCGTGCACGGTCGGCCCCTCCCGTAGGGCCAGCATGGCCTCCACACGGCTGCGTTTGCTGTAGGTGAAGGTGATGGGCAGCAGCAGCAGCAGGTTCAGGGCCCAGGTGAAGCGCATCACCCCGCGCCACGTTCCGGCATGGGCCTGCCACCAGCGCGAGCCCGCCCGGAAGACCTCCCACGAGGTGTGGCCCAGTACGAAGGCCAGCGGTACGATGGGCAGCAGGAAACGCTCCTGCTTGTTGGGGAACCAGGAATGGATGGCCAGGAAGAGCATGACCGGCAGCCAGAGCAGCCAGGGCTGGGGCCGGCGGAACAGGCCGAACAGCACGGCCAGGCTGAAGGGCGGCAGCAGGAGGCCCCCCAGCAGCAGCAGGTAATTGTACCAGGGCTGGTCGAAGTAGGTGGTGCTGTGGTCCAGGTTGTAGCGCACGTACTCGGTCAGCTCGGCGAAGGGCCTTCCCCAGAGGAAGAGGTCGATGCCGCCCTGCAGCACCACCAGCGGAAGCAGCACGCCCGCACCGTAGCGCAGCACGTCGCCCCAGCGCCGCTGCGCCAGCAGCACCAGGCCCGGCCCGGCGGCGAAGAAGATGGTCTGGAAGCGGATGTTGATGGCCAGCCCCGCCCACACACCGGCCAGCAGCACGGCACGCGGACCGGGGCGGCCCTCCCGCACCAGCTCCCACGCGGCCAGCATCAGCAGGGGCATGGAGACCACCTCCACCAGGTTGCGCACGGCCAGGAAGGGCATGAAGTGGAAGAGGGCGAGGAAGAGGCCGGTGTTCCAGGCCACCTGGGCATCGCCAAGCCGCCGGGCGATGCGGTATCCGGTGCGCACCATCACCAGGCTCCACAGCGCGTGCAGCAGGCGCACCAGCACCAGGTTGACCTCGGGGTCGTGGGCACCGATGGCGGCCAGGGCGCGGAACAACAGGAAGTGCAGCCCGACGTACACGAAGCTGTGGCCGCTGGGCGTGGCGTCGGGCCCCTGGTTCCACGGCAGCCACGCGTTGTAGTCGGCGCCGTCCACCCAGCTGCGCGCGGCCTCGATCACCAGGAAGTGGTCGTCGTGGGCGAAATAGCCGGCGCTGAAGAAGGCGGCCAGCAGGCGGGGGATCAGCGCGATGAGCGTGAGGGCCGTGAGCGGGTCGCGCCGCAGGGTCGCCAGGTCCATCGGGCCCAAGGTACGGCCGTGCACCCCGCCCCATTTTTCGGGTCGCGATCCGCCGTGCGCCAGGGCCGCTCATAGCTTTGGCGCACTGCCCGACCATGAACATCGTCATCCTCTCGCGCGACGGCAGGCTCTACTCCACCCGTCGGCTGGTGGAGGCCTGCGAGAAGCGGGGCCACAGCGCCCGTGTGGTCAACCATGTGAAGTGCGACATCCTCATCGAGCGGCGCAATCCGCAGGTGATCTATGGCGGGCAGCCGCTCACCGAGGTGGACGCCATCATCCCGCGGATAGGGGCCAGCGTCACCTTCTACGGCACGGCCGTGGTGCGCCAGTTCGAGATGATGAAGGTGTTCACCACCACCGAGAGCCAGGCCCTGGTGCGCAGCCGCGACAAGCTGCGCAGCATGCAGATCCTCACCCGCAGCGGGGTGGGCATCCCCAAGACGGTGTTCACCAACTACAGCAAGGACGTGGGCAGCATCGTGGACGGCGTGGGCGGGGCGCCCTGCATCATCAAACTGCTGGAAGGCACCCAGGGGCTGGGCGTGGTGCTGGCCGAGACCAAGAAGGCGGCCGTGGCCGTCTGCGAGGCCTTCAACAGCTTGAAGGCGCGTGTCATCGTGCAGGAGTTCATCAAGGAGAGCCGCGGCATCGACATCCGGGCCTTCGTGGTGGACGGCCGCGTGGTGGGCGCCATGAAGCGCACCGGCAAGGAGGGCGAGTTCCGCAGCAATCTGCACCGCGGGGGCACCGCACAGCTCATCGAGCTCACCCACGAGGAGGAGGTCACCGCCATCAAGGCGGCCAAGGCGCTGGGCCTGCATGTGGCCGGGGTGGACATGCTGCAGAGCGACCGCGGCCCGCTGGTGATCGAAGTGAACAGCTCGCCTGGCCTGGAAGGCATCGAGGCGGCCACGGGCAAGGACATCGCCGGGGAGATCGTGAAGTTCATCGAGCGGCACGTATAGTGTGGTGGCCCCTAAGTTGTTTAACTGAAGATCTGCCCCTATTTCGTCTTCATGCAAGGCGGAACATGCGCGGCGTAGCGGGCGCTACGGCGAAATGTTCCAACGCGGCAGCAAGGCGAAAGAGGGGCGGAGATGGTTAATGAACTTAGGGGCCACTACACTAGGCCGCCCGCACCCTACAGCAGACCGAAGGCGCGGGCCACCAGCCAGGTGGAATGCAGGTCCACATCCCGGCTCACCCAGCTGCGCCTTCCGCCCTGGTCCGGCCGGCCGCCGGGATCGATGGGCAGTTGGTGCCCCAGTCCGTTGAAGCGGTAGAAGGTCACCACGGTCCGGCCCCCACTGGTGTACACGCGCCGTTCCACACCGGGCAGGCCGTGGAAGGCCGTGTCCAGGCTGTCGGGCACCGTGTCGGTGCCGGCCACGGCGGTCCATTGGGCCACCAGGGCCTGGCCATGGCCGAAGTCCATCACCCGGTCGCGCGTGCCGTGCAGCACCAGCAGGGGCGGGTAGGGGGCGCGGCGCCCGGGGTGCAGGGCGGTGACCTGCGCGGCCCAGTCGGCGGGGAGCCTGCTGCGCGGGTCGCGGATCACCAGCCGCGCGTCCAGGGTGCTGTTGGCGGCGCGGTAGGGGGCCCCGGCGAAGATGGCCACCTGGGCGAAGAGGTCCGGTGCACAGGCCATCAGGGCCGCGGCCAGCGCACCGCCGCTGCTCACGCCATAGAGGTACACACGGCGCGGGTCCGCCCCCAGATGCGCCACGGCATGGCGCACCATGCTGGTCACCGAGCCCACCTCGCCCTGTTCGGGCAGGATGTCGTCCGGCCGGAACCAGTTGAAGCAGCGCAGGCTGTTGTTGATGGGCCGCTGCTGCACATAGAGCACCAGGCAGCCGGCGCGGTCGGCCAGGTCGTTCCAGCCGCTGAGGGCCGCGATGCGGCGCGCGCGTTGCGTGCAGCCGTGCAGCACCACCACCAGCGGCCGCCGTGCGGTGTCGGTGCCCGCCGTGCCATGCACGAACATGCGCAGGTTGCCCGGGTCCGGGCCGAAGTCCTTCACCTCCTCCAGGCCGCTGCCCGCGAAGGCCGGTGCGGAGAGCAGCAGCAGGGCCAGCAGGGGCGGACGCATGGCGCCAAACTACGGCGGGGAGGCATGCTCCCCGTTCCGTCATTCCGTTCCTTTGCGCCATGGGCCTGCCGCCAGCGATCGCCGTACACGCGCGGATGTTGCGCCGCTCCCTGCTGCCCCTCCTCGTCGGGGTCGCTGCACCGCTCGCCGCGCAGGACGTCACGGCCTTCCTGGACTACCGCGACCGCCTGGTGGGCTTTGACCGCGGAAGCTTCTCCGTGGTGGAGGGTGTGCGTCCCACGGCCTTCTTCGTCGGCGGCAACTACGTGGCCTACCTCAACGCCATCGGCGACCTGAAGCGCCATGCCGGCGGGCGCACCAGCACGCTCGACCGTTCCACCGGCGCACAGCTCACCGTCACGGACCATCTGCTGGGCCTGAAGGTCTCCACGGCCTTGAAGCTGCACGATGGCCGCGAACTGCACACCGTGTGCATCAACACCGGGCCCTACGTGGTGGAGGACAGCCTGGCCGCCTGGGTGGACGAAGCGCAGCACACCATACATGTGTGGTACAACGGGCGGGAGGAAATGCTGGCCGACGGTCTGGCCATCGGCGCGGTGCAGGATTGGAAGAGCGGCGACAACCTGCTGGCGTGGGTGAGCAGCATCGAGCGCCGCTTTCGCATCTTCCATCGGGGTGTGGTGTACGATGCGGCCGACGTGTACGACGAGGGCATCGACTTCCAGGCCGGAGCCGATGTGGTGCTCTACCTCGATCCGCAGGGCAACGGGCTGAAGGCCTTCCACAAGGGGAACTTCTACGACCTGGACCCCATCGCACCGCAGCGCTACGCGGTGGGCAAGGGCATCGCGGCCTGGCTGGACCGCACCGGTGCGCTGAAGGTGCTGGAGAACGGGCAGATCTATACGGCCACCGACTTCGCCCCGGCCGAGTTCCACGTGCGCGACAGCCTGGTGGTGTTCCGCGACCAGGACATGCTGAAGGTGTTCCAGGCGGGCCGGGTGTACGAGGTGGAGCGCTACTGGCCCGAACGCTGGGACGCCAGCTGGGGCATGCTGGCCTACGC
The DNA here is from genome assembly GCA_014584605.1 of Bacteroidota bacterium. GTDB lineage: Bacteria > Bacteroidota > Bacteroidia > Flavobacteriales_F > PHOS-HE28 > PHOS-HE28. The sequence continues at coordinate 91,441 of JACTMO010000075.1, forward strand.
GGCCACGGATGGCACGGTACGCGTGTGGCGCAAGGGGCGTGGCGAGGTGGCCCTCCGCGAACGCACGGCCACCGGCTTCAGCCTGCAGCGCGGCATCCTCACCATCACCATGCCGCTGAACGGCGTGCGCATCTGGTGGAAGGGCCGGGTGTACACCCAGTGACGATGCGGCACCCGCTCCCTTCAGGCGACCACGATGTGGTGGTGATCGGCGCCGGCATCAGCGGCCTCACCTCCGCGGCCATCCTGGCGCGGGCCGGGCTGAAGGTGTGCGTGCTGGAGATGGACGCACGCCCCGGCGGCTATCTGGCGGGTTTCCGCCGCGGGGACTATCGCTTCGACAGCGCCATCCACTGGCTGAACCAGTGCGGGCCGCGCGGCTACGTCACCCGCGTGTTCGACCTCATCGGCCGCGACCATCCCACGGCCCGTCCGCAAAAGCGCATCCGCCGCTGGAAAAGCCCCTCGGTGGACCTGCTGCTCACCGACCGGCCCGATGACCTGAAGGACGAGCTCATCCGCCGTTTCCCCCACGAACGCGCCGGTCTGGAGCGCTTCTTCCGCGATGCGTGGAAGCTGGGCCGCTCCTTCGACCGCAGCAGCGGCCTCATCCGGGCCCGGGAGACCATGGCCCCCCTGGAACGGGCCGCCTTCTTGCTGCGCCGCCTGCGCTTCGCCCTGCCCTTCATCAAGCACCTCGGCTATCAGGGCGATGCCGGGGTGAAGAAGGGCCTGGACCGCTACTTCACCGATCCCGGCCTGCACAAGCTCTTCAGCAGCGAACAGGAAATGCTGGCCTGCCTGGTGCCCATCGGCTGGGCCTACTTCGGCGACTACCAGAGCCCGCCCAGGGGCGGCAGCCAGGTCTTCCCGGAATGGCTGACCCACGTGGTCTCCCGGATGGGCGGGGAGGTCCACTACCGCTGTCGGGTCGCGCGCATCCTGCTGGAGCGCGGCCGCTGCGTGGGGGTGGAAGGCGAACGGCAGGGGACGACCTTCACGGTGCGTGCCCGGCAGGTGATCGCGGCCTGCGACGTGGAAACGCTGTACGAGCGCATGCTGCCGCCTCAGGCCGTGCCCGAGGTGATCAAGCGCAAGCTGCGCGATGCGGTCCTGTACAGCAGCTCGGTCACCGTGTCGCTGGGGCTGGACGTGCCCGCCGAGCACTTCGGCCTCAACGAGGAGCTCATCTATCTGCACCGCGACGATGTGCCGCGCGATGCCCATGGCGGAACGGACCCGGCGCAGAGCGGCATCAGCATCCTGGCGCCCAGCCTGCGGGACAAGAGCATGGCACCGCCGGGCATGGGGACCCTCACGCTCTACATCCCCGCGCTCTTCACCGACCACGGCACCTGGGCCACCGAGCGCGATGCCACGGGCGCCATCGTGCGGGGTGAGGCCTACGAACGGCTGAAGCAGCGGGTGGCCGATGCGCTGATCGACCGCGTGGAGCGCGAGCTGGCCCCGGGGCTGCGCAGCCACATCGTGTACTGCGACGTGGCCACGCCCATCACCCACTGGCGGTACACGGGCAACCGCCTCGGCAGCATGATGGGCGCCAAGCCCGGCAAGGAGAATTTCAAGGCCGGCATCGCCCACTACCGAACCCCGGTGAAGAGCCTGCTGCTGGGCGGCCACTGGGCCGACCTGGGTGGTGGCGTGCCCATCGCGGTGAAGTCCGGCGTCAACACGGCCCTGATCGTGCTGAAGGATGCCGGTCATGCCGCCTTCCCCACCTGGCGCCGCTATCTGGACGAGGACATCGACCTGGAGGCGGCGCGCTGCGGTCCGGGGCTCATGCCGTATCCGGAGGACTGGGTCCAGGCACCGACACCGGCCGAGAAGCGTGCGCGCGGTGTCCGGGACGATGGGGACTGATCAGCCCAGGACATCCTTACGCGATACGTCCACCACGAAGCGGCCCCGCAGGAACTTGCGGCCCAGCAGCACCTGGTGCTTCATGTCGCTGCGATCGAACAGCGTGAACTGGGTGCGCACCGTGTGGCCGTTGAGGCGGACGCGTGTGCTGATCAGGTAGCGGCGCGTGGTCTGGCCGGTGCTGCTCTTCACCGTTACCCGCTGGAAGCGTTTGAACAGCTTGGTGCGCCGCCGCCCGCCCATCTGGAAGGTCACCGCCAGCACCGGCACCCCATCGATCACCCGTTTGCGCACGCGCTGATAGTGCAGGGCGCTGCGGTAGGCGCCGGTGTCGATCTTGGCCTGCACACGGGCGATGCCCAGGCCGGGCAGGGCGATGTGCTCCAGCCGTCCGATGGTCAGCAGTGCACGCCGGGCCATGGTGCGAAGGTGGGGCGGGGAGCCGGCCGGGGAAGGGGGCCTGCCCGTCGATCTTCCCATGCGCCGCTGTTGATGGGTATGGCACGGCGCTTGCGACGGGCGCCGCCGGTCCCGGGCCGTGCGTCCTGTTCCTGACCGGGAGCAGTACGCCGCAACCGAAAGTGAACCAACTTTGCGATCCACAACGAACACAAAGCCTGCGCCCGGCCCGTGGCGCCACACCATGAAGAACCTGCACACCCTGAGCCTTGCCGCCGCCCTGCTGCTGGGCACGGCCACCGCCCACGCCCAGACCCCTGCCCGCAACGCCTCCGGTGCTCCGGTGCCCATGGTCAGCTATGGCAAGGCCATCACCCCCGATGGGGCCATCAGCGCCGTCGAGCTCCTGAACCGCATGAAGGGCCAGGAGAGCCTCAAGGCCAAGGTGGCCGTGGAAGTGCTGGCCAGCTGTGCCCGGAAGGGCTGCTGGATGGACGTGTCCCTGCCCAACGGCGAAGTGATGAAGGTGCGCTTCACGGACTACGCCTTCTTCGTGCCCACCGAGGGCCTCACCGGCAAGCGCGCCATCATGGAAGGCGTGGCCAGCCAGGAGGTGATCGATGTGGCCACCCAGCGCCACTATGCCGAGGACGCGGGCAAGAGCAAGGAGGAGATCGAGAAGATCACCGAGCCCAAGATCGCATACACCTTCCTGGCGGACGGTGTGCTCATCGGTGACTGAACCGAGCATGGACCTGTTGAGGCGGCCCGGGGCGACGCTCCGGGCCGTGCTCTTGACGGCCCTGCCGCTCATGGCCCCGCAGGCGTCCCCCGCCCAGGGCGGGCACGTGCTCGGGGCCGGGCGCGAGGCGGCCCTCGCCGGTGCGGGCCTCTTGCTGAACGGCACCGCCCTGCTGCTGCCCGTGGACACCGCCGGGGCCTGGGCGCGCCACAGCGTTCGCGACCGAAGTACGCTGCCGGCGTTCGACCGGGTGGCGGCCTTCCAATGGTCGCCGCCCGCCCACCGGGCGAGCAACATCCTGTTCGCGTCGGCCCTGGTGGCGAGCGCGGTGGGACCCGCGCTGGCCAGTGCGGACGACGGTGCGGGCCCATCCCTCGCCATCGTCGGGGAAAGCTTCCTGCTCACGGCCGGGCTCACCGGGGTGATGAAGGCCATCGCGGCGCGCCCCCGGCCCCTGGTCTTCAACCCCGATGCGCCGATGCGCGAGAGGCGTGAACGCGATGCCTTCCGGTCCTTCTGGAGCGGCCATGCCGCCAATACCGCAGCCCTGACGGTGAGCGCGGCCATGCTGGTGGACCGGGCCCCTGTGGGAACCGCCGTGCGCACCGCCACCTGGGCCGGTGCCGTGGCCGTGCCCGTGCTGATGGGATGGCTGCGGGTGCGGGCCGGAAGGCATTTCCCCACCGACGTGTTGGCAGGTTGCGCCATCGGCGCGCTGGTGGGCTGGGCCGTCCCCTACTTTCACCGCCCCGAAAACCTGCCCTGACCCATGACCGCCGCTCCCCGCATCGCACTCGCCATCCATGGTGGGGCGGGCACGATCGCCCGTTCCGAGATGGATAACGCCCGCGAGAAGGCCTACCGCAGCGGGCTGGAGGATGCGCTGCGCCAGGGCAGGGCGGTGCTGCTGGAGGGCGGCAGCGCCCTGGATGCCGTGGAGGCCGCCGTGCGCAGCCTGGAGGACTGCCCGCATTTCAATGCAGGGCGGGGTGCGGTGTTCAACGCGGACGGCCAGCACGAGATGGACGCCTCGGTGATGCGGGGCGACACCCTGCAGGCGGGCGCCGTGGCCTGCGTGCAGAACGTGCGCAACCCGGTCGTCCTGGCCCGACGCGTGATGGAGAAGAGCCCCCACGTCCTCATCAGCGGACCGGGCGCCTTCGAGTTCGCGCATCGCGAAGGCATCCTGCTGGAGGACGATCAGTACTTCTTCGACCGTTTCCGTTACGAGCAGTGGCAGCGCACCAAGGGCACCGATGCCTACCAGCTGGACCACAGCGACGGCGAGCACCGCTACGGCACCGTGGGCGCCGTGGCCCTCGACCTGCACGGGCACCTGGCTGCGGCCACCAGCACCGGCGGCATGACCAACAAGCGGTGGATGCGCATCGGCGACAGCCCCTTGATCGGAGCGGGCACCTACGCCAACGACACCACCTGCGCGGTGAGCTGCACCGGCCACGGCGAGAGCTTCATCCGTGCCGTCGCCGCCTTCGATGTGCACGCCCTGATGGCCTACAAGGGGCTGTCCCTGGCCGAGGCCGTGCGCACGGTGGTGCACGACCGTCTGCCCCCCCTGGACGGCGACGGCGGCATCATCGCGGTGGACCGCCAAGGCCAGGTGGTGCTCGACTTCAACTGCTCCGGCATGTACCGCGGCCACCTCGCTCCGGACGGTACGCCGGTGACGGCCATCTTCAAGGAATAGGGGCCGTAGGGCCTGCCGGACCTCCGCGACGGCGGCCGGGGTCGTGCTCAGGGCGTTCCCGGGTCCGCTCATCCGCCTGCTGGACCGGTCACCCTCGCGGAACGGGCCGGTGCCGCACAGCTTGCCATCTTTGCCCCACATCCATATCCCAACATGAAACGCCTTCCCCTCTTCATCGGCCTTGGCGCCGTCCTGCTCATCGCCCTGTGGGCCGTGCGCTTTTACAACGGCACGGTGGGCCTCGACGAGGATGTCACCAAGCAGTGGAGCAACGTGGAGAACGCCTACCAGCTGCGGGCCGACAAGACGAAGAACATCGTGGAGATCATCAAGGGCTCGGCCGAGTTCGAGAACAAGACGCTCCGCGAAGTGGTGGAGGCCCGGGCCAAGGCCACGTCCATCACCCTCAGCGGCGATGACCTCACGCCCGAGAAGATCAAGGCCTTCGAGCAGGCCCAGGGCCAGTTCACCGGCGCGCTCTCGAGGCTGATGGCCACCATCGAGCAATACCCGAACCTGCAGACCACGGCCGCCTTCCGCGACTTCCAGGCGCAGTATGAGGGCATGGAGAACCGCATCGGGGTGGAGCGCCGCAAGTACAACGATGCGGCCAGGGCCTTCAATGTGCGCATCAAGCGCTTCCCGGGCAACCTGCTGGCGGGGACCTTCGGGTTCACCGAGAAGGGTTACTTCGAGGCCCAGGCCGGCACCGAGAATGCGCCCGACATCTCCTTCAAGTGAGCCGTACCGCACCGGTCGCCGATCCCGAACAGCTGGCCGAGAACTTCCTCACGACCGAGGAGCTCGCCCGGGTGAGGGGCGCCATCGCCGAGGCGGAAAGGAGCACCAGCGGCGAGCTGCGCGTCCACCTGGAGGACCTGTGCCTGGAGGAGGTGCTGGACCACGCCGCCTACATCTTCGACGAGCTGGGCATGCACCGCACGGCCGCGCGCAACGGGGTGCTCATCTACATCAGCGTGGGCGACCACCGCATGGCGGTGATCGGTGACGCCGGCATCCACGCGGTGGTGCCGCCCGGTTTCTGGAACGATGTGCTCGGCGTGCTCCGCCTGCATTTCGCCGCAGGTCGCAACGCGGACGGATTGTGCGAGGCCGTGCGCATGGTGGGGGCGAAACTGCGCGCCCATTTCCCCCGCGGCAGCGCGGACCGCAACGAGCTGCCGGACGACATCAGCATCGGATGAGGCTTCGCGCGTTGCTCCTCATCTCCGTCCTGGCGGCGAGCCTCCCGGGGCTCGGCGTGGAGGATGCGTGCATGCCCAAGGCGCCACCTCGCTCCGAACAGGCCCGGCTGGTGTTCCAGCGGACCCCCTTGCTCAACGCCACCGAGGAGGAAAGGCTGGACCGCAAGCTCACCCGCTTCGCCCAGGAGACGGGCAACCGCATCCTGGTGCTCGTGGTGGACACGCTCTGCGGCCATCCGCCGAGCGACTTCGCCTTCGCCATCGGCGAGACCTGGGGCATCGGCCAGAAGGGCTTCGACAACGGGGTGGTGCTGCTGGTGAAGCCCACCGGCCCGCCCGGCCAGCGCAAGGTGTTCATCGCCACCGGTTACGGCCTGGAAGGCGCCATCCCCGACCTTACCTGCAAGCGCATCGTGGACGGGGAGATCATTCCGCGCTTCAAGGAGGGGGCGTACTACGCCGGGCTCGACAAGGCGACGGACGTGCTCATGGGTCTGGCCAGGGGCGAGTTCGACCACGAGAGCTACGACAAGCACAAGGTGCCCTGGCCGGTGTTCGTGGTGCTCGGGCTGCTGGTGCTGGTGGTGCTGCTGAACCTACGCAGAGGGGCCAGGCGCTATGCCCGCACCAACGACGTGGACCTCTGGACCGCGCTCTGGCTCATGAACCAGGCGGGCCGGAGCCACAGCGGCCGCTGGGGCGGCTTCACCGGTGGGGGCGGATGGCGCGGAGGCGGCGGTGGTTTCGGCGGCTTCGGCGGAGGGAGCTTCGGCGGTGGCGGTGCCGGTGGCAGCTGGTGAACCATGAGCTACTCGAAGTGGATCGGTGGCGGCCTGGGTTGGGCCTTCGGAGGCCCGATCGGCGGCCTGGTGGGCTTCGCCCTCGGCGCCCTGATGGACGGCATGCGCGGCGAACGCGAAGAGCGCGGCACCGGTACCGCGCAGCAGCGCCCTCGCACGGGCCCGCACCAGGCCCGCACCGGCTCCACCACGCAAGGCGACCTGGCCCTGAGCCTGGTGGTGCTCACGGCCTCGCTGATGAAGGTGGACGGCCGGGCCAGCCGTGCCGAGCTCGACCTGGCCCGGGCCTTCTTCCGCAAGCACTTCGGCGAGCCCCAGGCACACCAGCTGCTGCTCGTGCTCCGCGAGGTGCTCAAACAGGAGATCGACCTGCACGGGGTGTGCGACCAGGTGCGCAGGCACATGCCCCACGCCGCACGCCTGCAACTGCTGCACTACCTGATCGGCCTGGCGCATGCGGACGGCTCCGTGAGCCGCGCCGAGGTGGACCTGGTGCGCCGCATCGCCGGCATGCTCAACGTGAGCGACAAGGACCTGGGCAGCCTCAGCGCCATGTTCGGCCGCAACGACATGGACCAGGCCTACCGCATCCTGGAGGTGGATCCCGCGGCCAGCGACGACGAGGTGAAGAAGGCCTACCGCCGCATGGCCATGAAACACCACCCCGACAGGGTGGGGAGCATGGGTGAGGAGGTCCAGCGGGCCGCAGCCGAGCGTTTCAAGAAGGTGCAGGACGCCTGGGAACGGGTCCGCACCGCGCGTGGCCTGTCCTGAAGGCGGACGCACCCCTTGGGGCGCACCGGGCAGAACCCTCTATCTTCGGCATCGATCTTGCCATTCCCGCACCCATGAAGCACCTGTTCGCAGCCGCCCTTCTCGCCGTCGGCCCCATCGGCGCCAGCGCCCAGAAGCACGTGTACGAGGACCTGCTCGTGCTGTACGTGGACGAGAACTATGAGAAATGCCTCGGCAAGGCCGAAGGCTACACGCTGAACGACAACACCAAGAAGGACCCCCTGCCTTATCTGTACATGAGCATGTGCCTGTACGAGATGAGCAAGATCGAGAAGTACCAGGCCGATTATCCGAAGGCCGCTCGCGATGCGGTGAAATGGGCCGAGAAGTACCGCAAGAAGGACAAGAACAAGGAGTTCTTCGGCAACTATGAGGACTACTGGGCCGAGCTCAACAAGATGAGCATGGAGCAGGGCGAGAACTTCTACGAGGAAGGCAGCTTTAGCAAGGCCAAGAGCCTCTTCGACGGCATGGTGGGCTACTACCCGGAGAACCCCGGTGCCTGGATCATGCTCGCCCTCAGCCAGTACAAGAGCAACCTGGTGAAGGAGGGCGACCTGAGCATGAAGCAGTACGCCAAGGCGGCGCTCAATGCCGATACCGGATCACTCCCCGAGGACCAGAAGAAACTGCTCAAGAACGCGCTGATCCGCTACTCGGAGTTCCTGAACACGAAAGGCATGCGCGACAGTGCCCGCAGCACCATCAACCTGGGCAAGGAGCATTTCATGGAGGATCCTGACTTCAAGCTCCAGTACGATGAGCTGAACTGAGCCGGGGTCCCACCTGGGCAATGAGGGGCTGTCTCAAAAGAGGCGGCCCCTTCGCTTTTCCTCAGGAACCTGTCCGAGCCTGGTGTGGTGGCCCCCAAGTTCATGAACCATCTCCGCCCCTCTTTCGCCTTCCTGCCGCGTTGGAACACTTCGCCGTAGCGCCCGCTACGCCGCGCATGTTCCGCCTTACCTGAAGACGAATTAGGGGCAGATCTTCAGTTAACCAACTTAGGGGCCACCACACTAACCACGCGAATAGCCGAACCTGAAAGGCTTGCTGGACAAAGGATACGCCCCCCTTCGTTCGAGGAGGGAGGAGACCGCTCCGGCAGGAGCGGCACCGGATCCGGGGCGCAGCGCAGGGGCGGTGGAGGGGCGGCCGGGTTGGCGATGTGATCCGCCTTGGGCGTCGGACCGCGTAGAGCCGACGGAATCACCGGTCGGGCGCATCGCAGGCCGGTCGTGCGCGGGCTGGTCGTACGAACGGCCGGGCGAAGCGGCCCCTTACTTCCACGGTCATGCTGCGCCGAACCGGGTGTCACGATCTCCCCGAAGCGACGAAGCCTCCCGGGGGAGGCTTCGCGCGATCGGTCCGGAAGGCTCAACGTGTGAGCGGCAGCTTATAGGTGCGGCCTTGGTCGTCGGTGCGCAGACGCACGAAGATGACGCCCTGGGCCACGTGGTCCACCGCGATGCGCTCGCGGGTGGTGCCCATGCCCGTGCGGCGTTCGGCCACCACGCGTCCGGCGGCATCCAGCACCGTGATCACGACCTCATCGGCACGCTGCTGTTGGAGATCCACCACCACATGCTGACCGTCAAGCCACACACGGGCCAGTTCGTCCGTTGCGGGGGCGATGCCGGTGCTCACGTCCACGGTCACCTGCTGGCTGCTTACGGCGGTGCAGCCGTCCACGGTCACGGTCAGGGTCACGGTGAAAATGCCGGGCAGGGTGTAGGTATGCACAGGCTCGGTGTCGGTGCTGCTGTTGCCGTCGCCGAAGTCCCAGCTCACCTGCGCGCCCCAGGTGCTCAGGTTGAAGAACTCCACGGGCTCACCGGTGAAGGTGCTGGTCACGCTGGGCAGGAAGGCGGAGCTCGGTCCGGCACCGTCGGCCACCGTGGCCTGGAGCGGGGCGGAGGTGCAGCCGTTGGCGTCGGTCACCACCACCGTGTACGTACCTGCGGGCACTCCTGAGAGGTCCTCGGTGGTGGCTCCATGGTTCCAGGCGAAGAGGTAGGGGGCGGTGCCGCCCATCACGGTGAGGTCCACGCTGCCGTCGGCGGTGGCCGCACAGGCGGTGGCCGTCGCCGTCACGCTGCCGTCCAGCAGGGCCGGCTCATCGATGTGGAAGGCTTGTGTGAGGCTTCCGCAGCCGGCCTGGCTGCTCACGGTCACCAGGTAGTCCCCGGCGGGCAGTTGGCCGATCTGGCCCTGGCCGTTCACCTGGGTCTGGCTCAGCAGCACCGTACCGCCGTCGGTGGCCCAGGTGTAATCCCAGGGACCGGGTCCGGCACCCAGGGCGGTGGCACTGCCGTTGGCTTCGCCCTGGCAGGTGGCGTCCGCGGTGCTGTATTGCGCCGGTGCGCTGGCGTGGATCACGAAGCGGGCCGGCAGCACCGGGTCGCTGGCATCGGCGGTGAAGGTGTAGGTGGCTCCTTCGGCAAGTGCGATGCTCTGCCCGGCCTGCAGGTCCTCCAGCATCAGGCAGGTCTGGCCCATGATGCCCTCGGCATCGTACACGCGCAGGGTGTAGCTGCCGGTGACGGCCACATCCACGGGCACCTCGATGCTGGCCCCCGTGCCCAGCGGTCCCCAGGCGTTCAGGGTGAGGTCCTGCCCGTCGCTGGTGCGCGTCATCACCTGCGGGGCCTCGGGGTGGCTGAAGGTGAACTTCACCAGGTCGTGCGCGTCGCCGACGGTGGGGGTGCCGGTACCGAAATGCACCACCGCCTCGTCGAAGAAGGCGTTCTGTGCGTTGGTGAGCTCCAGGCGGAACATCGGCTGCGGGCCTTGCTGATCGCCACCGAAGAGACCACCGCCGTTCAGGTCGAGGACCTTGTCGGTCTCTTCCACGGTCACCCCAGGGCCGGCGGCGTTGGCCTTCACCCAGAACCCTTGGAAGCTCTGAATGTTGCCGTTGAGGGAACCACCCGGGATGCTCAGGCCGAGACCCTCGTCCCAGGTGGCGTTGTTGCCGCTCACGGGGTCGAACACATAGTAATAGTTGTCGACGTTGGTGAGGCTCAGCAGGCTGAAGTCGATCGGGCTGGGCAGCGGGTTGCCCACCAGGTTCCACCCGTCGGTCGTGGCATTGCCCGTGTTGGTGTAGGTCACGGGCAGGTTCAGCGGGGTCACGGCGTTGCGCACACCGCTGCGCAGGTCGATGGTGAAGGGGCTGGTGGTCACCAGGCCGGTGCCGCTCCAGGCTGCGAAGCCCTGGCCCATGGCCATCACCATGTTGTCGCCGGTGGCACCGGTCAGGCCGTCGGTGAGCGCCGCACCGGCATTGGTCTCATCGTAGGTGCGGATGCTGGGCCACAGGTTGTTGCTGCCGGGAGGATCGTCGAACAGCGGGAAGTGGCTGCCCGGATAACCGGCCGTGATGAAGTCGTCCTCCAGGCTGCTGAGCTGGTTGTTGTTGGTGGGCGCGCTGATGAGGCGCCAGTTGGTGACGCCGCCCGGTACGTACCGTTCCACGTCCACCTGCCCGGTGAAGCTGGGGCCCGCCCCCATGGGACCGATGCGGCCGGTGCCGTTGGCATCGCTGTGCAGCTCCAACACGCGCGCGGGGTTGCCGCTGTTGTTGGCGTTGAAGGTGCCGCCGTTGGTCATGTCCAGCGTGCGGCGGATGCGCAGCAGGCTGCTGGCGAGGGTCACATCCGCGTTGTTCGCCGTCACGTCGTACAGGTCGTAGGTGCCGCTGCCGCCCAGGGTCACCGCACCGGGGTTGCGGAAGGTCACCGCGCCCGTACCGATGGTGAAGCTGTTGTTGTTGGTGAGCACCGTACCGTAGTGCTCCAGGTTGGTGGTCCCCATGGCCACGCTGCCGCCCGCCTCCACCGTCAGGTCGTACACGGTCCAGGTGGCGCCGGTGGCGGTGACGGTGTGGCCGATCTGGACCACGGCGGTGGCGTTCTTGTCGAAGGTCACAGCCGCGGCGGGCCCGGTGCGGGTGGTGCTCCAGGTGGCGGTGGTCTGGTCGCCGTTGGCGCGGGTGTAGTAGATGGGCCGGCAAAGGTCGCCCACCACTTCCACATCATCGACGCACCACACCTCGGCAGCGGCGTTGTTCTGCGCCACCACGCGCAGCGCCACGGTGTTGGTGCCGGGGGGCACTTCCACTTCGAGGTAGGTGTAGCCGTCGGTGGTGCGGTTGCCGCCACCGGCCGGTGCATAGGTCTGGGGCGTGCCCGCCGTGGCGCTGGCCACGCCCAGCCCGGTGCTGTATCCCCAGCGGGCGTTGTTGTTGCCGCCCACCGTCACGTCCGCCGTGCCCGGCCAGCCGCCACCGTCCAGGTCCACGTACACGGCCACGTCATCGGCCACGTCCGCGCCATTGCCACCGGTGGTCGAAACGCTGGAGAGCCGCAGCCGCACCAGCACGTTGTCGTATCCGCTCACATCCACGGTGCCCAGGTCGAGCGTCGCGTTCCCGTTGTTCACCTGCCAGCTCTGGGTGCCGCTCAGGATGCGCTGGTTCGCAGGGGAGTCCCCGCCACCGGCAGCGGCACTGATGTTCCCGGCACCGGCGGTGATCGCCCAAGTGTCCGATCCCAGCCCGTCGAACGCCTGCCGGGAGATCACCTGCTCCAGGGAGAGCTCGTTGTCCGTGACCGTCAGCGTGAAGGTCGAGGGGCTGCCGGCGGTGGCGCTGGTGCCTCCGGCCACGTTCTGCAGGTCGAAGCTGAAGTTCTCATCCCCATCGCAGGCCCCGTTGTCGGTGAGCGTCACCGTCACGGTCTGGTTGGCGCTGCTGCCCGCCGGGAAGGTCACCGTTTGTGTGGTGTAGTTGCCGATGCGCGAGGCCGTGCCGCCGGTCAGCACCACGTCCGCCGTGGTGGCGTTGATGGGGTCGGGGTTGGTGATGCTCACCGTGAGCGTCGTGCTCACGCCCGTCTCGCTCACCGTGGCCGTGGTGCCCGTGAACTGGACCGTGGTGTTGCAGGTGCTGGGCACATGGAAGTTGTCGAAGCTGGCATTGGCCCCAGCGGTCGTATTGTGGTTCCAGAGGCAGCCGATGGCCGGTGTGCTCACGCCGGTGTATGTCGCATCGAAGGTGGACCCTCCGGCGGTGCTCGCCAGCAAGGGGTCGCCAAAGGGACCCGCACCCCCGTTGTCGGTGTAGAACAGGGCCCAGCCGTCCGTGGTCGGGTTGTAGGTCACCCGCACATCCAGGTAGTTGTTCCCGAAGTCCGTGGCGTTGGTGATGATGGTGGTGATGTTGGCGTTCGCGTCCAGACCACCGGTGTAGCGCACCAGCCGCAGCGGGTCCGTCGGGCCGCCATTGCCAAGCACCACCGCGTAACCGTCGCCCTGCGTCAGGTCCGTGTTGGTGGCGGCCAGTACCACGGCCATTCCGAATTGTCCGTTGTTGAAGCCCGAGGGGTTCGGCCGGGTCTGCCGCATGTTGAACGCCCAGGTCAGGACGCACGTGTTCGCGGTCAGCGTCGTGTTGTAGGTGCCCGGCGTGGCCTGGGCCACGAAGTCACGCCCGCTTGTGGTGCTCCCGGTCACCAGTTGGTTGGTGTTGACCCGGCACCCGGTCGGCGCGGCGGATTCGGTCTCGGTCCATCCACCGCCCACGGTGTTGTTGTTGGCGCGGTTGAAGTCGTCCACCAACACCTGTGCGCCCAAGGGGGCTGCGAACAGGGCGGGCGAGATGGCGAGGAGCAGGGTGCGGAACAAGGGGTAACGCTGAGCCATGGGGCGAAAGGTTGGGGCGATAGGTCACTGTGCCGGAGGGCTCTCCGGACCGTGCAAACCTATCAAAAGCCCCCGGGCGGCCAAGGGGGGCGCGACCTGATTTTTCAACGGCCGGGGGATCGGGCGGGCAACCCATAGCCTTGTCCGTCGTCTCGGGCCCATGAAGGTCATCCAAGCGCTGGTCGCCCTCGTCACGTTCTTCGGCACGGCTGCCTGTCCGGCCCAGACCGTCACGGTGTTCACCGAGGACTTCGAGGCCAACGGGCAGTTCAGCCTGTCCCCGGATTGGTCGTGGGATGGCATACCTCCGGCGGCACACCCTTCCTGCAGCGGTGGGGGCTGGTCCGCACAGAAGGAAGTGCACGGTCCGAACGACACGTTCTGGGGCGGCTTCGGCGCCAAGTGGATGTTCCACCCTTTGCCATACGACCCGCTGGCGATGTACGACGTGGAGTACGACGCGGAGCTGGTGGGTCCTTCGGGCGATTCGGTCAGCGTGTACGCGTTGACGATCTGGTGGGACACGCTGCTGGGGAACCCGTCCCTCGGCGGTGGCGCCGTGTTCACGCACGTCTATTCGTGCGATCACGGAAGCCCGGGCTACTACGTGGCGTCCGGTCCTCCGGCCGGCCTGCCCAATGCGCGGTTCGGCGTGTTGTTCTACGCCTTCACCTGGAGCAACACCCAGATGGCGATCGACAACGTGGTCGTGAGGAAGAAGCCGTGGAAAGCGCTCTTCACCGGGTCCATGATGCTTGCCGGGCCGTACGATCCCCTCACGCAGACCATGAGCGATGCGCTCCGGCAGCAGGGGCTGATCCCGCTCACCGAACCCTATACCGCGCTGGGATGGCCCTCGGCCAGCGGGGGGACGGGCGAAACGACCACGCCCACCGTGCTCAATACGCTCCATCCGGGTGGGTACGTGGTGGATTGGGTGCGTCTGGAACTGCGGAAGCACAACGACCCCACGGTGCTGATGGCCACCCGGCACGCCCTGCTCCTGCAGAACGGAACGTTGATCCGTGCCGACGGGGGGGCGTTGGTGCTCTTCGACATCGCACCCGGGAGCTACTACGTTGTGGTGCGCCACCGCAACCATCTCGGTGCGATGACGAACGGGTCCTATACGGTCACCTTCCCGGGCGGAGGCACCTGGTCCTATCCTTTCGACCTCCCCAATTGGGGCACCTACGGGACCAACGCCAGGCAGGTGGTCGGGGCCAAGGCCTTGCTATGGCCGGGCAATGCGTTGCCTGACGGGGTGGTGAAATATGCGGGCGGGAACAACGACCGGGACCGGATCCTACAGGCCGTCGGGGGCAATACGCCCACCAACACCATCACGGGCTATCACCTCGAGGATGTGAACATGGACGGGGTGGTGAAGTACGCCGGGACCATGAACGACCGTGACCGATTGTTGCTGGCGCTTCCGGGTCAGGTGCCCACGGCCACGCGGGTGCAGCAGCTGCCGTGACCGCAGCGGTCCCAGGGTCAGGGGCCGTGCCGAACCACGTTGACCGGGACCTCCCGGCCACCCGGTGCGCTTGCTGCCGTGCAACTTGACAGGGAACCCTGTCGGATCAAGTGGAGCGCGGCAACCGGCGCAGGAGCAGAAAGCCTACGGTGCCGGCCAGCAGCGAGGCCAGCAGGATGCCCAGCTTGGCCTGTTCGCGCAGGGCGGGGTCCGGGAAGGCGAGCTCATTCACGAACAACGACATGGTGAAGCCGATGCCGGCCAGGAAGCCCATGCCGGTGAGATGGCCGCGGGTGATGCCCGTGCCTGGGCGGCCCACCCCCAGGCCCATCAGCAGCAGCACCGTGAGGCCGATGCCCAGCGGCTTGCCCAGGGCCAGCCCAAGGCCCACGCCCAAGGCCACCGGCGAGGTCAGGGCTCCCAGCGGGTCATCGGGCAGTTCCACACCGGCGTTGGCCAGGGCGAACAGGGGCAGCACGCCGAAGACCACCAGCGGATGCAGTCCCTTTTCCAGCCGTTGCAGCGGGGTGGCGGCGCGTTCGCAGTCGGCTTCGATGCGCTGGATCACCATCAACTGGTCCTCGCTGAGGGTCGGTTTGCCGTTGGGCTCCAGCTCGGCGAAGGCCGCGATGTGCCGCTTGATGCGGGCCACGAAGGCCGGCTCGTCCATGCGGGTCACCGCAGGGATGGTGAAGGCGGCCAGCACACCCGCGATGGTGGCGTGGATGCCGCTGAGCAGGAAGGCGGTCCACATACCGGCAATGCCGAACAGCGCATAGAACCATGGGTTGCGCACACCAAGCCGGTTGCCGCCCCACAGCACCGCCAGGAAGGCGATGCCGAGCAGCAGGTTGTCCAGGCTCAGCGCGCTGGTGTAGAAGAAGGCGATGACGAGCACGGCACCGAGGTCGTCGGCGATGGCCAGGGTGGTGAGGAAGACCTTCAGGGCGGGGGGCACGCGGTCGCCCAACAGGCTCATCACGCCCACGGCGAAGGCGATGTCGGTGGCCATGGGGATGCCCCAGCCGGCCTCGGCCTCACCACCCGCGTTGAAGAGCAGATACAACGCGGCGGGGAACAGCATGCCGCCCAGTCCGGCGGCCACGGGAAGGATGGCGTCGCGCGGCCGGCTCAGTTCACCGCCCACCACCTCGCGTTTCAGTTCCAGGCCCACCACGAAGAAGAAGAGCGCCATGAGACCGTCGTTGATCCAATGGTGCAGCGTACCGCTCAGCGACAGCCCGCCCATCGTGAGGGTCACGGGATGCGCCCACAGGTGGTGGTAGCTCTCCCGCCAGGGGCTGTTCGCCCAGGCCATGCCGCACACGGCCGCAGCGAAGAGCAGGATCCCTCCGGTGCTCTGGTGGTGCAGGAACTCGGCGAACGCGCGTCGGCGTCGGGTGGCGTGGTCCGCGTGCATCCTAACGTCAACGGTACCGCCGCCGCTTGTGCTTTTTACGGCCGAACCGGCGTTGCAGGAACACGCCGAGCAGCACCAGGGCGAGGAGGGTGAACAGGGGCCAGAGGAGGCGCATGGCGGCCGGGATGCCGTGCCAAGGTAGGCAACGGTTCAGGCGGCCAGGGGCACGGGGCGGCGGCGCAGGACGTACATCAACAGCAGCGGCAGCAACAGCAGCTCGCTCAGCAGGGCCACCGCCAGGGTGATGCTGATCAGCAGGCCCATGTAGTGGACGCTGGCGAGCTCCGAAGCCGTGAGGGTGATGAAGCCCGCGCACAGCATCAGGCTCATCACGATCACCGCCTTGCCTCCGCTGAGGTAGGTGCGTTTCATGGCGTAGGCCAGGGTGCGGCCCCGGGCCAGTTCGATCCGCAGTTTCCCCAGCAGGTGGACGGTGTCGTCCACGGCGATGCCGAACGCGTTGCTGAAGATGATGGCCGTGCTCACCTTCAGGTCGATGCCCGCCAGGCCCATGAACCCTGCGACGACCACCAGGGGCAGCACGTTGGGCAGCAGGGCCACCAGCACCATGCGGGGTTCGCGGAACAGCAGGGCCATCAGCGCGGCGATGAGCAGGAAGCTGAGCCCCAGGCTCACGAGCATCTGTTCGCTCAGGCGCTCGTTGTTCCGGTCGATCAGAAAGGCCATGCCGGTCTGATGGAAGTCCACGGCCGGGGTCGGGCCCAGACCATCGATCAGGTCTTGAAGGGCGGCGTTCTTCATCCGGTGCACCGCACCGCCCGCATCCACCGTTCGCCCGCTGAGGCGCGCACGGCGTCCGTCGGGTGCGGCGATGCTGGCCAGTCCGCGCCGGCCGGCCATGCTGCGGGCGAGGCGGGTGAGGCGGTCGGTATCGGCCCGGTCGTCGGGCAGCCGATAATGGGAGGGGTCCCCGCCATGAAAGGCCATGTTGGCCGCGCGCACCACGGTCACCGGGCTGGTGATGTGGTGTACGCCGTAGCTCCGCTCCAGGTGGTCCTGGACCAGGGCCGTGCGCCGCAGCACCTCGTGGTCCCACACGCTCAGCGTGCTGTCGCGTACCACGATCTCCAGGTCGAAGGGACGCACACCGCCGAACTGCTGCTCGAACCACAGGAAGCTCTGCTTGCCGGGGTCGCTGTCGGGCAGGTCCTCCAGCAGCTGGTTGTCCACCTTGATGCGGGGGATGAGCATCGCGCAGGCCATGGTCACCGCCGCAGCGGCGAGCAGCACCGTGCGTCGGCGGCGCAGCACGGTGCGCAGCAGGGCGTGCACGGCGCGGTCCCACACCGATGCGCGCACCGCGCGTTGGGGCGGCACGGGGGTGGGCACCAGCACCAGCACGGCGGGCAGCATGACGAAGGCCAGGGCATAGGCCAGGAAGACCCCCATCGCCGTGAAGAGACCGAACTCGCTCATGGGCTTGATGCCGCTGGTGACCAGGGTGGCGTAGCCGATGGCCGTGGTGAGCATGGTGATGAAGGTGCTCAGGCCCACCTCGTGCAGCGTGATCGCCAGGGCCTGTGTCCGCGGTCGCCCTTCGCGCAAGGCCTCGATATAGCGTTCGATGAGGTGGACCGCATCGCTCATGCCGACCACGAAGAGGATGGACGGCAGCAGCATGGTGAGGATGCTGAGCGGTTTCCCGAAGGCGGTCATCAACGCCACCTGCCACAGCGCGGTGAGGGTCACCACGCCCAGCGGGACGAGCACGCCCCAGACGGTGCGGAAGGCGAGGGCGAGGAAGAGGGTGACCAGCAGGGCCGAGGCCAGCAGGAAGGTCCACAGTTCGCGGGACATCAGCCGCAGGATGTGGTGCTGGCCGTGGATCCGACCCGCGCGATGCACCGTGTCCAGGCCGCTCGCGGAGACCGCGACCTCGATGCGGTGCAGCAGGCTGTCGCTGCGGGCCTTGCTGAGGCCTTGTGCGGTGTGCATCACCAGCAGCAGGGCATCGCCGCGCTGGTTCACCAGGGGGGAGGCCACGGGGTCCATCCGCAGGCGCAGGCTGTCCGCGGCCAGGGTGCTGTCGTGGTCCAGCCGCAGCACCGGCACCTCGAACATCCCGGCGGCCGTCCATCGCGGCAGGCGCAGCCGTGTGGGCGACACTACGCGCCGTACATCGGGCAGCGCGGCCAGCTTCGCCGTCAGGCTGTCCACCCGGCGCAGCAGGTCGATGTTGAACACCGAGGGCTGGTGGCCGATGCCCAGCAGCACGTACTCGTTGTCGTGGCCGAAGCGGGCGCGGAAGTCCAGGTAGCGCGCCAGCTCGGGGTCGTCCTCCGGAAAGAACTTCTCGAAGTCATGGTCCGTGCGCACATGGGGCAGGGTGAACAGCGCCGGCACGGTGAGCAGTGCCAGCAGCAGCAACACCAGGCGGGCGTTGCGAGGGGTGAGCAACCGCTCGATGCGCTGGGTCCGCGGCCGGTCCATGAACAGGGGGATGGGGATGCCGAGCGGCAAAGGTGGGGGCTGTCCGCTTGCGGCACGGCTAACTTTGGGCGCCGATGGACAGCAGGTGCGCGCGGGCCCTTGCACTGGCGTTCGCTCTGGGGACGGCCCTGGGCGCCATGGCGGGTAGGTTGGAGAAGGCGTTCGAGGCCCTCCGCGTGCACGACTATTTCCTGGCGCGAAAGCTCTTCCAGGGGCAGGTGGCGCGGCAGCCCGCAGCGGCCTGGTACGGGTTGAGCATCATCACCGGGCGGGCGGACAACCCCTTCCACCAGCCCGATTCGGCCTATACCTATCTGCTGCGCGCCGAAGCGGCCTACGCGCAGAGCGACGCGCGTACCCGCGAGCGCATTCGACCCCTGGGGGTGGACACCGAGGCCCTGGCCGCACAGCGGAAGTACCTGCACGGGCTGGCCTGGGACCTGGCGCGGACGGCCAACACGCTGGAAGGGTACGACCGGTTCGTGCAGCGTTATCCGATGGCCGAACAGGCCGCGGACGCACGAGCGGTGCGCGACCACCTGGCCTTCCAGCAGGCCCGCGAAAACAACACGGCCGCGGCCTACGCTGCCTTCCTGGCCGCCTACCCCGGTGCACGACAGGTGTACGAGGCCCGCGGTCGCCTGGAGGAGGCGGTGTTCCGCGAGAGCACGGCGGACAGCAGCATCGCCTCCTACGAACGCTTCATCGCCACCCATGGCGAAAGCCCGTACGTCAAGCAGGCCGAGGATGCCATCTACAGGCTGAGCACACCACGGCGCGGACGCGAGGAGCTGCGCGCCTTCATCGCGGCGCACCCCCGCAACCACAACGTGCCCGAGGCCTGGCGCGAACTGTACGCCACCTATGTCCGCGAGCTGGACCCGGCGGCCATCACCCGCTTCCTGCAGGAGAACCCGGACTATCCGTTCATCCAGGAACTGAGCGAGGACTATCGCGTGGCCAGCCTGGTGCTGCTGCCTTTCCGCCAGGACGGGGCCTGGGGCTACATCGACGATCAGGGCGTGGAGCGCATCAAGGCCGGCTTCGAATGGGTGGAGCCGTTCCATAACGGACTGGCGCTCGTGGGCCGTGACGGACGCACGGGAACGGTGAACAAGAGCGGCCGGGAGATCATCCCCGTGGAATACGACGAGGTGTCCGACCTCAGCGAGGGCGTGGCGGTGGTGGAGCGTGCCGGTCGTGTGGGGGTCATGGACCGCAACGGTGAACTGGTGGTGCCCATGCGCTACGAGGATGTCGGCGAGCAGCGGGAGGGCCTGGCCTATGCCGCCCTCGGAGGGCGATACGGCTACATCGATGCACGGGGCCATACGGCCATCCCGTTCACCTTCGACCGCACCGGCACCTTCCACGGCGGGCTGGCGGTGGTGGAACGCGAAGGACGCAGCGGGGTGATCGATACCCGCGGCAACGTGGTGGTCCCCTTCGTGCACGACTGGATCGAGGGCTTCGACCGCGGCGTCTCGCGGGTGCGGCGCGACGGGCGCATGGGCCTGCTGGGACCCTTCGGCGACACGGTGCTCGCTCCCGTGCACGACCACGTGGGCAGCTTCACCGGTGGCCCCGCCCTGGTGGTGGACGGCGACCGCTGCGGCTACGTGGACAGGTCCGGCCGGTGGGTGGTGCCGCAGGAGCTGGAAGTCGCCGAGGGCGTCATCACCTGGGGCGACTTCCGCAACGGCGTGGCCGAAGTGCAGGTCAAGGGACGTCGCGGGGCCATCGACAGCACGGGCCGCTTCATCATCCCGGCGCAGTACGCCGACGTGGGTGGCTATGCCCACGGCCTCATCCCCGTGCGCAAGAAGACGAAGTGGGCGTACGTGGACCGCATGGACCGACCGGTGACCGAGGCCCGGTACGACCAGGCCTGGCCCTTGGTGGAAGGGCTTGGTCGTGTGGTGGTCGATGGCCGCTGGGGTGCGATCGACAGCACCGGCCGGGAGGTGGTGCCGCCCCGCTACGAGGCCATGGCCGACGCGGCCTACGGCCTGTTGGTGCTGCAGCAGGACGGCCGCGCCGGGGCCGTGGACGCCCAGGGCCGGATGCGCGTGCCCGCAGCGTTCGACAAGGTGGTGCCGATGGGCCAGGACCTGGTCCGGGTGGAGCGTGCGGACCGACTGGCCTACTTCAGGCCCTCGACCGGGCACATGATCTGGAAGGAGGAAGGCTTCGACGTGACGCGCTCAGCGCAATAGCGTCACGTGCCCGACGAGGCGCTCCTGCCGCACCCCGTCCCGGTTCAGGGCCTTGTAACGCAGCACCCAGGGATACACCCCGTCCGGCGCTGGCGCACCATCCACATGGCCGTCCCAGGTGAGGTCGGGGAGCTCGCGCACCGCGATGCGTTCACCCCAGCGGTCGAAGACCTCCAGCGTTGCGCCCAGGATATGGCCGACCACGCTCGGCGCGAACACGTCGTTCAGACCGTCCCCGTCCGGGGTGAAGGCGTTGGGCACATGGATGTACGGGCCGCAATCGGCGGCCACCACCCATACGCTGTCGGTGACCGCAGCGCAAGCACCCGTCACGGTGGCCCAGTACAGACCGGGCAGGTTGACCACCAGCGTACTTCCCGCATCCCCCGTGCTCCACTGCACGGCTCCCGAGGCCAGGGCCTCCAGCACCACCTGCTCGCCCTCGCAGACCTCCACGTCCCTGCCCAGCTCAAGCACGGGGTCGGGCACGGTGCTCAGGACGATGCTCTCGGCGTACGGACAGCCCTGGTAGGTGCCGTTGAGGGTGATGGTCCCCGGCTGGCTTACCAGCAGGGTGTCCCCGCTTTCGAAGGTGGACCAGCTGGGGTCGGCGAGCCCCGTGGGTGCGACCAGGACCAACGTGTCGTCCGCGCACAGCACGGCATCGTCTCCCAAGGCGTTCAGCGGAACGGGCACCACGCTCACCGATGCCGAGTCCTGAAGCGTGCAACCGGCCAGGCTCACGCTCACCGTCACGGGCCCCGCCGTGCTCGTGGTCCAGGAGGCCGACCCACTGCCGTCGGGCCAGAGGATGGACGCGCCGGGCACAGTGAGGGTGAAGGTGTGGGTGCTGCCCGGGCAGAGCGTCACGTCCGGCCCCAGGTCCACGGTGCCCAGGTCGATGAAGGTGGCCGTGATGCTGTCCGTGGCCATGCATCCGTTGCTGGTCGCGTCGATCCAGTAGGTGCCCGAAGTGCTGATGGTGAGCGAAGGCTGCGTGCTCCCCGTGCTCCACAGCACCGAGGCGTTGCCCACGGCAGGGGCCAGCGCCAGGGTCGCACCGGCGCAAAGCGTGGTGTCCGGACCCAGGTACACGTCCGGGTAGGGGTACACCGCGAGGTTCATGGAATCGGTGGCGGTGCAGCCGTTCAGGTCCACCACCACGCTTAAGGTGCCTGGGCTGCTTGAGCTGAAGAAGGCGGAGGTGCTGCCGTCCTGCCACAGGTAGGTGGCGCCGGGCTGGAAGACGTTCAGGGTGAGCACCTCGAACTCGCAGAGGCTCACGTCCGGTCCCAGGTCCACCACGGGAAGCGGAACCACGGACACCAGGGCCGAATCGCTGGCCGAGCAAGGTCCCAGGCTCACGGTCACGGACACCGTGGTCGCGGTGGTGGTGCTGAAGGAGGGCCCGGAGGAACCGTCGTGCCACAGGTAGGAGGCACCCGGGTTGGAGACGTCGAAGACCGCAGCCGTGCCATCGCACACGGTGAGGTCAGCGCCGAGGTCGACCACCGGAACGGGCAGGAAGGTGAGCGTGATGCTGTCGCCGACCGCACAGGCGCCTTGGGTCACCTGCACCCAGTAGGTGCCGCCGGTGGTGGCCGGCAGGGTGGGGCCGTTGCTCCCGTCGCTCCAGAGATAACTGGCACCGGGCAGGGTGGCATCGAGGACCAGGGTGCTCCCTGCGCACAGCACCGCGTCAGGTCCGAGGTTCACGGCCGATGGCGTGGCCACCAGCACGGTGATCGCATCCTGTGCCGTACAGCCGTTCGCACCGGTCACCGTGGCCGCATAGGTGCCCGCACCGGTCACGGTGTAGGTCCAGGCCGTCGAGCCGTCCTGCCACAGCACGCCGGCACCGGCGCCGGTGAGGTCGAACTGCAGCGCCTCACCCGGGCACAACGTGGTGTCGTTGCCCAACTCCAGCACGGGGGCGGGCATGGCCGTGAGCACCACGGCATCGGAAGCGGAACAACTGCCCAGGCTGACGGTCACCGCATAGTTGCCGGGGATCGTTGCGTTGAAGGTGGCCGCCGTGCTGCCGTCCTGCCAGAGGTAGGTGGCACCGGCCACCGTGGCATCGAGCAGCTGGGAGGCTCCGGGGCACAGTCCGAGGTCGGGCCCCAGGTCCACCACCGGTGCAAGAGCCACCGTGAGCACAAAGCTGTCCGAAGCGCTGCATCCGTTGGCTGTGACGGTGACGCTGTACAGGCCGGCCGTGCCCACCGTGCGGGTGGCGCCGGTGCTGCCGTCGTCCCAGAGGTAGCTGCATCCGGTACAACTGGCGTCCAGGGTCCATTGGTCGCCCGTGCAGATGCTCAGGTCCGGACCGAGGTCCACCACAGGTGCCGGGTTCACCAGCACGTTAACGGCATCGGTTCCGGTGCAGCCGTTCACGGTGACGTCCACGCTGTAGGTGCCCGCTGCGCTGATGGTCCGCGTGGCGCCGGTACTGCCGTCGTCCCAGAGGTAGGTGGCGCCGGGCGTGGTGG
This sequence comes from Bacteroidota bacterium, assembly GCA_014584605.1. Lineage (GTDB taxonomy): Bacteria > Bacteroidota > Bacteroidia > Flavobacteriales_F > PHOS-HE28 > PHOS-HE28. The sequence continues at coordinate 114,730 of JACTMO010000075.1, forward strand.
CATCGAGCGTGGCTTGGTCACCCGCACAAAGGCTCAGGTCGGGGCCGAGGTTCACTACGGGCAGCGGGTT